>CAYTYP010000053.1:0-28570 GCA_964441405.1 uncultured Acidobacteriota bacterium | reverse complement strand
GTTAGGCACGCCGCCAGCGTTGATTCTGAGCCAGGATCAAACTCTCCAATTAAATTCAAAGAGTCCCAAATCTTTTCAGATTCAGGCTACTGGTTACTTCTTGGATATTGAATGGGTGTTTCTTAGGACACGCACTATCTAGTTTTCAAAGATCTAGGCAATAATTAATCTTAGGATCTTTATATCAGCTTGTCAAGTACCGACCCAACTGATAAAGATCCCTGCGTTTAAAGATCGTTAATTAACGATCTTTAAATCCCCCGAGATTAACCAAGCAAGGGATTGAAAATCAAGGAGATCATAGAAACTAGCTACTGAATCTACGACCCAGGAAGGAATCTCTCAATCATTGTATTGAGGATCAATCCGTTCCCCTCGACCGCTTTTCTCGAAGCCCAGGAATCATAGGCGGGATCGATCAGCTTGTCAAGGCCAGTCTTTCAATTCTCTCTATTTTTTTTAGCAGCGAATTAAAACCAAGCTAATTAAAAATAAAAAGAACACCTCAATCTCAATTGACTGAGAAAATGTATCTTACAGTCCAACCAATGACTTGTAAAGCGCAAAATTTAAAAAATTGAATAAATAAGTAAAAACAACCGGATTTCCCAAATATCCATAGGTTTAAGTTTGTTCTCGAACGACTCTAAACCTGAAAACATCAAAGGAATCAGGTCCATTAAGCATTGAGGCTGTCGAGAACCAGTGCGATAGCGCGCCAATAGATCTGATGTTCCTGCTCCAGGATTCGAGCCGAAAGAGATTCCTCGTCATCCCCTTCCAACACTTCAACAGCCCTCTGCAGCACTATAGGCCCTGTATCCACTCCTTCATCCGCAATATGAACAGTGCAACCGGTCACCTTCACTCCATATTGAAGAGCTTGCTTTTGCGCGTGGAGCCCCGGAAAGGAAGGAAGCAGCGCCGGATGTATATTAATAACTCTTCCACGATATTTTTCAAAAACAACCGGACTGAGCACTCTCATAAATCCAGCCAGGACAACCAGTGCGGGATCATAGATTTGCAGCGTCCGGACAAGCGATCGATCGTAGTCCTCACGATCCTTCCCCCTCGATGGCAGACATAACGATGTCAGACCAAAGCTATGAGCGCGCTGAAGCCCCGCCGCGTCTTCGACATTGCTTATGACGCAGCATATCTCCGCATTTAATGCCCCTCTTTTAATCGCTTCGTATATGGCGATGAAATTGGAACCGCGGCCCGATAAAAGGATCGCAAGTTTTCGGTTATTCATTTTCCTCCCGTGATGAAGCGGATTCCGGCCTCATTGTTGTCGCTTCCGAAGAAAAATCTGTTTCCTTGCCGAATAGGTTTTGTTGTTTATTGTCCTGATTAAGTTCGATGGGATAATGACCGGAAAAGCAAGCCGAGCAGTAACGCTTTTTGTCATCTACGGATTTCAGTACAGATTCAAGACTCAAATATCCTAGAGAATCGCACCCGATAAAGCGCCGGATCTCATCAACCGTTTTTGTGGAGGCGATAAGCTCGTGTCGCGTCGGAATGTCAATTCCATAAAAACAAGGAGCTACGATCGGCGGAGACGTTATCCGGATATGAATCTCCTTGGCTCCGGCGGCGCGAATAATCTGCACTATCTTCTTGCTGGTGGTGCCGCGAACGATGGAATCATCGACAAGTACTATGCGCTTGCCTTGCAGAAGTTCACGAACCGGATTGAGTTTAACTTTCACGCCGAAGTTGCGGATCGATTGTTTGGGCTCAATAAATGTACGCCCGACATAATGATTTCTTATGAGCCCGAATTCGAAAGGAATGCCGCTGTCCTGAGCGTAGCCTATGGCGGCGGACACTCCTGAATCGGGGACCGGAACCACAACATCCGCATCGATCGGATGTTCCCGCGCAAGGAATCTACCCATTTCTCTTCGGCTGACATTGACGGTTCGTCCAAAGACCAAACTGTCCGGCCGGCTGAAATAAATATGCTCGAACACGCAATAGGAGGGCTTTTCTTTTTTTAACGGCGATTGGGACTCCAGGCTGTTTTCTTCAATCCTAACAATCTCTCCAGGTTCCACATCCCGGATATACTCGGCATTGATCAGATCAAAAGCGCAGGTCTCGGAAGCTACAACATAGGAGCCATTGAGGCGGCCCAAGCACAACGGGCGGAATCCGCGTGGATCCCTCGCAGCCAGCAAGTATTCCGGAGTCATTAAAACCAGTGAAAAGGCTCCTTGGACTATCTGGAGAGCCTCGACAAAAGCTTCCGGCAACGTCCGGCGTCTGGAGCGCGAAATGAGGTGCAGGATGACTTCGCTGTCGCTGGTGGAATGAAATATTGCGCCATCCCGCTCTAATTCGTGTTTCAGGTGCAGCGCATTGGTCAAATTGCCGTTATGAGCCAACGCAATAGGCCCTCGCCAGCAATCGATTAAAATCGGCTGCGCATTCCATTCCGCTGATTCACCGGCCGTTGAGTAACGTACATGCCCCAGCGCGGAGTCTCCCCGTAGCCGCTCCAACCGAGTTTCATTGAAAAGATCCGCGACATAACCCATTCCTTTTTCCAGATGAAGTTTTTTCCGATCGGAGCTTACGATACCCGCTGATTCCTGACCGCGGTGCTGGAGCGCATAGAGGCCCAAATATGCCATACGGGCAGCTTCGGGGTGGGAGACTATTCCGAAAATACCACATTCTTCTTTAAGTTTATCCCATGGCGACATTTTTCATTCCTTAATAATAATATTAGGCAATACCTTCCAGTCAGAACAGCTGAGTTCTCTGATAAAAAAACCTTTTTTATTATACACAACACTGTTTTAACCCGCATTATTCATATAAATTAGATGCGAGGCGCAGCAGTCTGAACAATAGGGCGCGCCTCATCATTGGTTAAAATTATCAATCGTCAAACGTAAATCGCAATTGTTGTATCTTTCATTTCTTTGTCGGCAAGCATTGATATACCATAAAGATTGCTCCATGGACCGACAGCATGCGAGAGCAAGGTTGGAATCTCGCCGGTCCGTACATTGTAAGATAAGAAAGGAATCCAAAGTATGCCGGACATGGATGGTTCCACCGAAAAAAATGATTTCTGTTTAAATATCCCCGCAAAAAATATTCCCTTTTTTGTAAAGGGCTCCAATGCACTGGATTGGGGCATGCAAAATCGCCTGTCTAAGATTTTCAGTTCGAATTCAGGCCGAACTGTAATGCTGGCTATTGATCATGGCTATTTCCAAGGCCCCACTTCCGGACTGGAACGCGTCGACGTCAACATCGTCCCACTGGCGCCGTTTGCCGATGCGCTTATGCTCACCCGCGGCATGCTGCGGACTACAATTCCTTCATCTGCGAATGGAGGCATTGTTCTGCGAGCCAGCGGCGGCCCCAGCATCCTGAAGGAGCTATCCAATGAACAGATCGCCGTCGACATAGAGGATGCGGTGCGGCTAAATGTATCCGCTATGGCGGTCCAGGTATTTATAGGTGGAGAATTTGAAACCCAATCTGTGAATAATCTGACGCGCCTGGTGGATCTCGGAAATCGATATGGCATTCCGATCCTAGGCGTAACCGCTGTCGGGAAAAATATGACACGGGACGCCCGCTATTTCCGGCTTGCCTGCAGGATTTGCGCCGAACTGGGAGCTCATTTCGTCAAAACTTATTACATTCCCGAAGGATTTGAAACAGTGACCGCTTCTTGCCCTGTTCCCATCGTTATGGCCGGAGGGAAAAAGCTTCCTGAATTGGATGCATTGCAAATGGCCTACAGGGCTGTCTCTGAAGGAGCTGCCGGAGTGGATATGGGCCGGAATATCTTCCAGTCCGACGCGCCGGAGGCAATGATCCAGGCGGTGCGAAGGGTTGTTCATGAAAATATGAAACCTGAAGATGCTTTGGATTATTTTCAAACCCTGAAAAATGAAAACAAGGCGCGCGTGAAATGACGCATTCGTGCGTTCCATCATCTTCGAACTCATTTTCTGACTCATTCTCAAGATCGGAGCAGCATGGAAAACCGCTGGGCGGATAATAAAGCGGCTGAATTTATCGGCAAATACGGAGCGCAATGGGGCGAGGATCTGGCCGTTTGCACTTACGCCTCTTCCCTGATCGGAACTGAAGAAAGTCTTGTTCTTCACGGCGGAGGCAATTCTTCCGTTAAAACCGATGTATCCAATCTCTTCGGTGAAAACCTTCGCGTTCTATATGTCAAAGCTTCCGGATTTAACATGGCTTATATGGAACCGCGAGGCTACTCCGGGCTGGATCTGGAATATTTAAAAAAGTTGCGCTCCCTCTCAGAGCTTGATGACTCTCCTATGGTCAATGAATTCAGGACTCATCTCCTGGACGCAAGCGCCGCAAATCCATCGATCGAAACTCTCGTCCATGCTTTTATTCCAGCCAAGTTCGTCGACCATACGCATCCCGACGCCATTCTCGCTCTTACAAATCAGGTCCACGGGGCAAAGCTTGTCCGCGAAGCCCTGGGTGAAACCGTCGCCGTATTGGAGTATTTCCCCCCTGGTTTTATATTGGCGAAGGAAGTGGCGGACGAATTTGAAAAAACGCCGGGAGCAAAGGCTATCGTTCTGATGCGGCACGGGCTCATTACCTGGGGCAAAACAGCGCGAGAGTCCTACGAAAAAACGATTGAACTGGTCGGCAAGGCGGAATCATTTCTAGCCGAGAGAGCCGGCAATCCTCTGATTGCCGGGATCTCCACGCCCCTCGAAACGGCGGAACAAAGGCTTGTCCTGGCAGCGCCGATCCTTCGCGGTCTGCTCGCCCAACAAACCGGAGATCCCGATCACCCATGGACAAGGACGATCCTTTCCCCGCTGATTAATAGAAAAGTCCTCGATTTTATTGATTCCGACAGAGGCCGTGAAACAGCGCTGACTCCTCCGTTGACCTCCGATCACTTAATCCGTACAAAGCCATTTTATCTCTGGATTGAATCACCCGAATTTGAAAATCCCGACAAGCTTCGCTTTCAGTTTTCCAAAGCAATAAAGGATTATGCAGCTGTTTATGATTCTTATGTCGACCGGCATGCGAATCTTTTGCCGAAGGGAATAGAGAGGATGGATCCTATGCCCCGGGTGATCCTCATCCCCGGATTGGGCGCGATCTGTTCGGGCTGCAATGCTGCAGCTGCCGGCATCGCCAAAGACATCACGGAGCACACGCTCTCGGTTAAAGCTCAGATCGCCGCAATGGGAACCTATTCCGGATTGATCGAGAGTGATCTTTTTCACATGGAATACCGGAGCCTCCAGCATAGGAAATTGCCTAATGACAAATCCCTTCCGCTGGCCGGCCGTACCGCCCTGGTAACAGGAGCCGCCGGAGCCATTGGTTCGGGAATCGCTCAAGAACTTCTGGAACAAGGATGTCACGTGGCCGTATCCGATCTGGAAGGAGCCCCTCTGAAGGAACTCATCCGGGAACTGAAAAGCCGCTTCGGTCCGCGCGCAACCGGCGTTCCTTTGGATATTACGGATCAGGAATCAGCCGCCGATGGATTTAAAGCCGTAATCCGGACATGGGGCGGCATTGACCTGGTCGTCCTTAACGCCGGAGTGGCGCACGTTTCATCTCTCGAGGATATAGATTTGAAGACTTTTCAAAAACTCGAGAAAATCAATATAGAAGGAACCCTCATCATGCTCTCCTGTTGCGCGCGGCATTTTAAATTACAGGGCACTGGAGGGGATATCGTAATGATATCGACGAAAAACGTATTCGCGCCGGGAGCTCGGTTTGGAGGCTATAGCGCCACTAAAGCCGCCGGTCATCAGTTGGCGCGCATCGCAAGCCAGGAAATGGCGGGATTCGATGTTCGCGTCAATATGGTAGCGCCCGACGCCGTGTTTTCGCATGGGGATCGTAAATCCGGGCTTTGGGCTCAAATAGGTCCCGATAGGATGGCCGCCAGGGGATTGAGTCCCGAAGGGCTGGAAGAATATTATCGCAATCGTAATTTACTCAAGGCCAGAGTTACCGCGCGCCATGTAGCTAAAGCCGTTCTCTTTTTTGCAACACGCCAGACGCCAACAACCGGAGCGACAATCCCGGTAGACGGCGGATTGCCCGATGCTACGCCGCGGTAATCAGTTGTCAGTGGTCAGTGGTCAGTGGTCAGCGATTAGTCGTCAGCCATCAGAGACTAAAAAAGCTAACTACTAACTACTGACGACTGACGACTGACTACTGACTACTGACTACTGACCACTGACTACTGACCACTGACTACTGACCACTGACTACTGAAGACTGAAGACTATGATCGGACACTTAAGAGGAAAACTTCTAAGCAAGAAACCCAATACGGTCATTCTCGACGTGCAGGGAGTGGGGTATGAGGTTCATATTCCGCTGACCAGCTTTTATGAGCTTCCCAACGAGGGAGAAGAAGTCGCGCTGAAAATTCATACGCACGTGCGCGAAGATGCGCTGATTCTGTTTGGGTTCCGCTCTCAACGCGAAAAGGATTTTTTCCTGAAATTGATTTCAATCAGCGGCGTAGGACCCAAGCTGGCAATTTCGATTCTCTCCGGAGCTCAAGTTGAAGAATTGGCCCAGGCTATTGCCGATGAAAATTTATCCCGGCTCACCTCCATTCCCGGGATAGGTCGCAAAACGGCCGAAAGGCTGACGCTCGAATTGAAAAACCAGGTCGCGCCATTTCTTGTCTCGGATCAAGTGGAATCTCCCAGAGACATTGCCCAGCTGAGCTCGCTTGAAGAGGATGTCCTTTCCGCCCTAGTCAATCTGGGTTATCCTAGAATTTCAGCGGAGAAAGCTCTGGCTGCGGCGCTTCGTTCGCCGGAGTGCGAAAGAACTTTTGAGGATGTCCTGCGCAATACATTGAGACGATTAGCCGGTTGACAGGAATGACCCAAAATCAATTCAACCACGATCTTTTGAATCCGGTTCCCCTGTCGGAAGAAAAATCTTTCGAACAAAGTCTGCGTCCGCAAACGCTTCGGCAGTATATCGGGCAACAAAAAGTCAAAGATAATATCGATATCAGCATTCGAGCGGCGCTCAAACGGCAGGAAGCCCTCGATCACGTTCTTCTCTACGGCCCTCCGGGTTTGGGGAAAACAACACTGGCGAGCATCCTTGCCAATGAGATGAATGTCGGCATTCGTACGACCAGTGGACCGGTTATTGAAAAACGCGGAGATCTGGCCGCTATTCTCACGAATCTCAAACCGAACGACGTTCTGTTCATCGATGAAATCCACCGGTTGCACCCTTCCATTGAGGAAATTCTCTATCCCGCGATGGAGGATTTTTACATCGACATTATCATCGGAGAGGGCCCGGGCGCTCGAAGCATCAAGATGCCGTTGCCGAAATTCACTCTGGTAGGCGCCACGACAAGGGCCGGACTTCTTACCGCGCCTCTACGCGGCCGCTTCGGGATTATTCACCGCCTGGAGTTTTATACCAGCGAAGATTTGAAAATCATCGTCCAGCAATCCGCCGGCACGCTGGGCGTGGACATCGATGAGGAAGGCGCGTTCGAAATAGCTTCGCGCAGCCGCGGGACGCCGCGCATCGCGAACCGGCTCCTTCGGCGCGTCCGCGATTTCGCAGAAGTAAAAGCGGATGGACATGTCAACCGCCCTGTCGCGATCGATGCGCTGGAAATGATGGACGTCGACACCTACGGATTCGATGAAATCGACCGCAAACTGATGCTCACTATTCTGGAAAAATATAATGGAGGCCCGGTGGGAGTCGCTTCCCTGGCGGCGGCCATCAGCGAAGATGTGGATTCCATCGAAGATATTTACGAACCTTACCTGATCCAGATCGGATTCCTCGACCGCACTCCGCGCGGACGAACGGCGACCCGGAAAGCCTTTGAACATTTCCGCATCGAACTCCCCGTCAACCAGAAAAATCTGTTTTAAAAAAAGTTTCCGGTTGCAATCCGGCCCTGGCAGCAATCATGCAGGAATTATTTGCAAACCCTGTCCTTCCGTCACATCGCCAACAATCCAAAGAGGATGGCCTGATTCCGCAAAGAGCTGCTTCGTTCGTTCCACTTTATTCTGGGGAATAGCCACGAGCAAACCGCCGGAGGTTTCGGGCGTGAAAAGCAATTGCCGCATCTCATCCGGGACTTCCGGGGCGAACTCGACCTGACGCTCAAAGCATTGCTGATTCCGGCGCGCCCCGCCGGGGAACAACCATTCTTCGGCGTAGCGCCTCGCTCCCTCCAGGAAAGGAATTTGGTTCACTTTAAAACGAATCCGCACATTGCTTTTCTCCGCCATCTCGCAGGCATGCCCCAGCAGAGCAAAGCCGGTAATGTCCGTGCATGCATGCACCCCTGCCTTTTGGATAAGACCGGCAGCCTGCCGGTTGAGCTTTTTCATGCTTTCGACCGCCGCCGCAACGTGCGCGGGATCCGCTGCGTCGCCTTTGGCTGCGGTTGTGATAATTCCTACGCCCAGAGATTTGGTTAGCGCCAAGGCATCACCGGGCTGCGCTCCGGCCTTCGTTAAAATACGATCCGGATGAACCAGGCCCATGACCGCCAGGCCATACTTGGGCTCCTTGTCGTCGATCGTGTGGCCTCCTGCGAGGACGCCGCCGGATTCCAGCACTTTTTCGGCGCCGCCGCGCAAAATTTCGCTGATAATTTCCTCCGGCAGATTTGAAGGAAAGCCGCAAATGTTCAGCGCAAGAGTCACCTGACCGCCCATGGCGTAAACATCGCTCATCGCGTTCGCAGCGGCGATGGCGCCGAAATCATAAGCATCGTCCACTACCGGCGTGAAAAAATCGAGCGTCTGGATTACGGCGACCTCATCATTAATCTTATAGACTGCTGCGTCGTCGCTGATCTCAAGACCTACAAGCAGAGCGGGATAGTCTTGAGCTCGAAACAGATTTTTCAGAGGGCGCAGCACCTGCGCCAGGGCTTCCGGGCCCATTTTGGCCGCTCAGCCAGCCGCGCTGGTGAGCGTTGTAAGACGGACTTGTTCTTTCGTCATAAGCTTACTACCCTTCCAGCCTGAAGCAGCGTTTCGGCTATTGCATACATATTGGAGACCTCGCCGACCACAACCTTCTCTTTTATTCCATAATGCCCCAGACATGTTCCGCAAACCAGTATTTGTATTCCTCCGCTCTCCAAACCGCGCAAATCTTCCAAGGCGGGAGATCCTTCAACCGTCAGTTTGACGCCGCTATTTAAAAAAACAATCGTTTCAGGCAACGGCTGCACTTCACCCAACGTATGGAAGAAGGCGCGGATCAGTACATGTCCCAAGTCCTCATCTCCACGCCCCATAAACTCGCTCGGAACAGTGAGAACCAGAGGGCCTGAAGCCGGCGCGGTTGCGGCAGTTGCAGAAGCTTCCGGAAGCGGCGATTCCCCTCTGGTGATATTCAGATAAATCCCGTCTTCGTGTTTTTCAATCTGCACCTGACAGCCGGCCTTTTCCGCCATGCGGGCGACATTCTGTTGTGCAGTTTCATTGTCGACAACCGTCGTAACCTGGCCGCTTTCAGACAGCCCTTTGCGAGTAAGAAGCACCGGCTGCGGGCATGCCAACCCGCGCGCGTCAATCATTTTAGACATATTTCTCTCCTTCCGGATTTCTTATTCCATCGGCGGCATAGATCGCCGCGCCCAACGCGCCGACTGTTTGGGGATTTTCCGGTACGCTCAATGGAACGTCCAAATCCCTGGCGATAAGCCGACGCAGGCAAAGACTGCGCGCAGCGCCGCCGGCGAAGACAAAACGTTCGCCCAATCCCACTCGCCTGACCATTGCAGCAATGCGGCTGACAATAGCCTGGTGAATTCCAAGAACAACCCGGCGGCTGTCTTCGCCACTGCCAATGAGCGAAACAACCTCGGATTCTGCAAACACCGTACATATGCTTGAAAGCCTTACTGCGGGCCCTTTGGCTTCCAGCCCGTACAGACTGAACTGGTCAAATTCCATGCCCAATGCCCGGGCTATATTTTCAAGGAATCGCCCTGTTCCTGCTGCGCATCGGTCATTCATCTCAAAATGCGCGACGCCTCCGCCGGGTTTGACCATAATCACTTTACTGTCCTGACCGCCAATGTCCAGCACTGTTTGGACGTCCGGATAGAGATGATACGCGCCGATTCCATAGGCTTTAATCTCGGTAATGACCTCATCGGCCAATTCGCGTTCTATGGCCAGACGCCGGCCATATCCTGTAGCGACCAACCGATCGTATTCCCGGCCGTTTATCATACTTCTGGAGTTTGCTAGCGGATCGATTCCGGTATCTACCACTATTTCCCGAACGGCGCGCTCACCGTTCCATTCTACCAAAGCAATCGTCCGGGAACCGATGTCCAAGCCTGCTGTCAACATTGCATAAGCCTCAATTGCTGCGAAAGAGGACAAGGCAAACACAGAAAAAACCTATCTCTGTGTTCTCCTTGATTCCCTGGTTGCTATAGCGTTTCCACGAATGCTTCAATACGTGTTTTGAGCTGCCCTGCCTGTTCTTCGGAGAAATCCCCGTCCAGCAATAAGACGGGGATGCCGGCCTTTTTAAGCGCTTTCCGCACGCGTACGCTTTCCAAATTATACGGCTGGCAAAACGACAGTGAGAAGTGGATCACTCCGTCCGCCTGATATTCCTTTGCCAACCGCAGGATGTCCTCGATGCGTCCTTCGTTCGGTGAAAAGCAGGCGCAATTGGTCTCCAACTGGCGGTCCGCCAGAGCGGCCAGCTGTGCATTGAGGCCATCGCCGGGAATCCCTGCCTGGCCTCCTGCCAACAGGCGGGTTCCGGTACAGCTTTCTTCCGCCACGACAATAGCGCCGGCGCCCTCGATCAATGAAGGAATCGTCCAGAATGGAATAGGCATCGGCGTTCCCGAGTAAAGGATTCGCTTTGTCCCGGAAGGAACTACGCCTTGTTTGGCTTGGACGCGTTTTTCAAGCTCATCGCACAGCTCGTTGGTCTTCTGTGTAAAGCGGGCCGGATCGTCATAAAAGCTGATCTGTGTGACAAGCAGTGAATCCAGGCCGCTGATGGGGGCGGGACGCGCTTTGCGCAGATCGTAAAGTCGCTGCAGCGCCGCGCGCTTGCGATTAATGAGAGTTGTCGCATCCGCCAGTTTCTTCGGTGTAATTGTATTGCCGGTAAACTTTTGCACTCTGTCGGTAAAACGTTTCAGTTCGCTGATCCATAAGTCTCGATCAGCGGACGAACGGCTGTTGGGCAAATCCATTACATAGGTGGGGATATATTCATCCAGTATTTCCCACGTCTTTTTCTTGCCATCGCAGGTTGTTTCGCCCACAACCATGTCGGCGACCTGGAAATAAGGGCAAACGTTGCCGACTTTGAATCCTACGGCGCTCTTAATGAGTGCGCAAAGATTGCGCGGCACGATTTGTTCGCCCGCCGGCACAGAAAAATCCGCTCCGGCGCACAGTCCAACGCAAACGCCCCCTGCCGCCACAATGACCTCTTCCGGCACATAGACGCAGAAGGAGCCGAAGACCTTGCCCCCCTTTTCCTGGTGATCGACCAGTTCCTTGACGCGGAGGCCGTGTATTTCTGATACGACAAAATCGTAAAAGCCCATAGCCTCCGGGCGGGCTTTCTGACTCAGGTAAATCTTCCCATAGATGGCCGATAGGGCTTGCAGCAACTTATCATGGGCTTGCATGTCTATACCTAATTTTTCCCACATGGCTCGATACTGTTCACTCATGGAAGTACTCCTATTCTTCTTTAACCGGCAAAACATGGATGGCTTTTACAATCGTCCCTTGGACAAAAAACACTAAAAAACGGTCTACATATATGTCGTAGCGTAAGCCGCCACGAGAGGCTCGACCTGTACTATGGAATGTTTTAATGAACTTCGATTTTTTTGATTCGTCTTACGGACCGGCCGCCGGTGCTGTCTTCACCGGTGATGGACATTGCAAATCCATCCGCAGGGGACAAAGGCTTTCCATCTTTCATCGTGGCGATGACAATCTGATCGCCCATGCGTGAATTGAAAAGCTCGCCGAAAGAAAAGGCCGCACAATAGCCGTCGTCGCTGGCGATCAGCACATATCGGTTGTAGGGCGCGGGATTCGGAATGCTTAAATATTTCTTCAGCAGGGCGGACAAAGGCACGCCATCCAGGTCATGGATGCCGTGAAATCCCTCGCAATCGCCGATCAGGACAGCGGCGGGAATATGAATTGTGGGCAGCGTTTTGAGATCGGCCGGTTTAAGGACACGCTGCCTATTGCTTGCGTAGTCGATAAGGGAAAATTCTGTGCTGGGGGGGCGCACTTTCTTTTTCTCTTGGTCATCATACGCCAGGAGTTCGATATCTACGCGGGAGACGGCGATTTCAACGAGATCGGTCAGGGTGCGTCCGTCGTGAATGTCCGTTGCGACCAACAGGGTCGGAGGACAGGGAATACCTTCGCGTTCGTAGGCAATCAGGATGCTGCGGCCAATGCTGGAATAAAACAGCTCTCCAAAGGAAAACACCACTTCCCGGCCGGATTTATTGCGGACTTTGACCAATACTCCGGGCTCCCATTTCCGTTTGAATTTCATTCCGGCCTTGTAGAGAAGATCCCGCAGCAGGACGCCGCGAAAACTGGTCTGGCTGACCTTTTCCTGATCTTTTCTGTCGCGTACACGCTCCGGAATTACCGGCACATCCCGGATAAAAAAAGGCGGCAAGGCCTGAATATCCGCAAGCGATAGGAATAATTCGGTCAGGACTTCTCCTTTAACGGCGATGGGAACTGCCTGGGTCTTTGAGCCGCTCTCAGCTGGAACAGAAGCAGCCAACAGCAACGCCATAGCAAAAACCAACCGATGGACTCCCTGAGTCCGGCCAATAAAATGGATTGATTCGAAAGACATTGGACGCTCCCTGTACTATATGCGGCAGCCGTATCATTGCGGCTCCCGCCAGGGAGGTGGTTATCGGACAGGTTATATTTCCTGCAGATTCTTTCCCGGACGATGGCTCAAAGACACAGCCAAATTGCAAATCAGCATTTGCACACCGTGCAATAGCTGCCGGATTCAGGTTTTTCTTACATAGCGATTCATTAAATTTGCCTCGATAGCAACTCTAGCACAGATCAGATTAATATCTCCGGCATAATTTTTTTAATCTCACCTCGGTGGCCACTTCGTCCGGAAACATTCAGGCGGCGATGATCAATTGGAATGTCCCTGGAATACTCTTTCCCGCCAAGCCGGATTCGGGCCCAGAGCTTTTATTCTCTCCGTGACCTCGATGACGGCCTGGACAAATTGCTCCGCCATCGAAGCAGAGGTGTTGAACATACCCACTCGTTCGGCGCCGATGCCGCATTCCTTCAACAGCTGCTGGATATAAGCCACTCGTTTTTTGGCTCTCAAATTGCCCTCGATAAAATGACAACTCCCCTCCAGGCATCCAAAGAAAAATACACCATCCACTCCGCTTTCGAATGCTTTTAAAACAGTCAATATGTCCAACCTTCCCGTGCAAGGGACCTTGATAATTTTTAAATTTGGCGGATAGGAGAGCCGCATCGATCCGGCCAGATCAGCCGCCGCATATCCGCAAAATTCACAGCAAAACCCCACAATTTTCGGTTCAAAATCGTTCATAATTTTCCTCAATCATTGATCGGCTTCTTTAAATCCGGCTTCGGCATCCCCCTGGCTTCGGTTGGCCATTTCCTATAAGTCGGGGTGAGCCCTGAATCCGGTCGAGGGCTCGAAAGCCTTTGACTCCTATGTCATTTTGCTGCGGCCAGCAGTGCGCGCTTAACCATCACTTTGGCAATCTGCACCTTGAACTTCATCGCCGATCCGATCGGCTTGGCGTCCTCAACGGCCGCTGCTCCTGCCGCTTCCGCATTCGCATCATTGACGGGTTTGCCGGCGATCGCCGCTTCCGCTTTGGCTGATCGATAAGGCTTTGGGGCGACCGCATTCAAGGCAATGCGGGGCTTCGCCGACCCGCCAACCAGAACGGCGCAGTTCACGATCGGGAAATCGATCGATTTGCGAATCGCAAATTTGATAAACGCGCTTTTAGCGCCTGCCGGCGGCACCGGGATCTGGATTCCGGCAATGATTTCACCGGCGGCTAGAACCGTGTTGCCCGGCTTTTGAACGTCAAAAAAACTCTCCGCCGAAACCGTTTGCAAATTTGTGACGATCTTCGCGTCCAGAGCAATGAGCGCAGGCGCGATGTCGCTGGGATGCACCGCGATACAGCCGTTGACAGCCCCGAAAATCGAGTGATAGCGATTATCGCCCGCCATCGCGTAGCAGCGCTGCCCTCCCTTGCGGACGCAAGGAAAGCGGTTTTCCGGCTTGCGGAAATACCAGCAGCGATGCAGTTGGGCGATGTTGCCGCCGATGGTTCCCATATCCCGGACATGAGGAGTCGCCACCCGCAGAGCCGCTTGAGCCAGGGCTGTGTACTTTTCCTTGACAACAGGATGGGTGGCGATATCGGCAAGACGTGTGGTCGCGCCGATTTTCAGCATGCCTCCTTCTTCTTTGATGTAATCAAGACCGGGAACGGTCTTGATGTTGATCAGCCTCTCCGGATAGCTGGGATGGAGAATATTGTCTTTGAGCATTCCGATCAAATCGGTGCCGCCAGCTATTATAGTTGCTTTCCCGCCGGCAAGAGCGGACTTCGCATCCGCCAAGTTTTTCGCATTCGTATGTTTGAAAGCTTTCATTTCGTCTCTCCTTTTATGATCTGAGCCGCTTCCATGATGGCGGTGGGATGCCGTGGATAAGTGCCGCAACAGCAGATATTGCCGGCAAGCGCTTGCTTGCAGTCGTTTTCTGTTGGATTGGGATTCTTATGCAGGAGGGCCTTTGCTGAAACGACAAACCCCGGAGTGCAGTAACCGCATTGCATCGCATCCCATTTGCAGTAGGACTGAATCAGGGGATCCCACTTCTTGTCGGCGGCGATCCCTTCAACGGTTTCGATCTCTTTGCCTTCGCATTCCACCGCGAGAGTAGTGCAGGACAAAATGGCTCTGCCGTCCATGATTACCGTACAGGAGCCGCAGACGCCCCGGTCGCACATCTGTTTGGCTCCGGTCAGCCCGAGCTTGAATTGCAGCGTGCGTTGCAGCGTCCAATTCGAACCGATCTGTACCTGGCTTTCCTTTCCATTGACCTTAAGTTTTACAGTCGTCGGAGCGGCAATGCGTCCGGACGTACTTATATGCAGCGCATCCGGCGATGCTTGTGGCGCAGCGACTGCACCGGCGGACGCTAGGGTCAATCCGGCGGCGCCCCCGAGGGTGCTCCCGGTGACGACAACTCCCGCGCTTTTTAGAAAATTCCTTCGGTTGAGTCCGTTTCCTTCGACTGCCTTATTTTCATCATCCATAACAGGCCTCCTATAAAATTGTAAAGCGATAAAATCTGCAGGCGATCCAAAACGCCATTCGGAAGACAATAACGGAATATAAAACCGCCCGAATCAATCAAAGATGTTGGATAATTTTGAAATTACGGCGAACCGACGTTAGTGCGGAAGCCCTCAGGTGAATCCTGAAAAGAGATTGATAGCTTGCATCTTCATATTAGTAGCTTTAGTGTGTCACCAATCCATCGCTCAATGCAAGCCTTTTCCATGCCCGGTTCTATCCCTGTCAGGTTCCCATTTCCGGGCTGAGACGTCTTCCTATGATCGAGGAAACCTGCCGTGTCCATAAGGACCGATTTCATCCCCCCAGCCTTTGAATGGCCTCAGGTTCTAAACGCGCCGCTTCCAGCAAGGAGCGCACCCGATCCGCTGCGCTCCAATCGAAGCGTAACGCGATGCCGCAATTGCCGGACAGTTCGCGCGGCGTGGGGATAAGCTTTACAGCCAATCCGCCTGCGATAAGTATTTTCTCGGCGCGCAGCGCCGCAGAACTGGTGCGGAACAACGCAACACCTAAATTTGACGCATCCTTCATAATAGGCATTTTATATCGGCCTTGTACGCGCAGAATAGCGTTCAATGGAACGGATTTGAATCTGGCATCCATCCTCTGTTTTATCTATTATGATACGTTCCGGAGGAATGGACTGCAAATGGATTGGCTGAGCCTGCTTGCAATTGCATGTGCGTTGGCTATGGATGCGTTCGCCGTTGCGATAGTTGCCGGACTGACGCTGAATCCATTGATGAAGCGCCAGATCTTTCGCCTCGCTTTTCATTTCGGACTGTTTCAGGCGCTTATGCCTGTGATCGGCTGGAGCGCCGGCAGGGCCGTGTACCGGTATATATCGGAATTCGACCACTGGGTGGCATTCGGCCTGCTCGCTTTAATTGGGGGGCGGATGCTTTGGGGCGCCCTCCTTGAAAAAAAGGAAGACAAGAAGTCCGTCGATGATCCGACTTCCGGAATGAATCTCATCCTGCTATCCGTAGCAACCAGCATCGATGCCATGGCCGTAGGCCTTTCTCTCGCAATGATTGGTTCGGCAGTCCTTGTTCCGGCTCTGGTCATCGGGCTGGTGGCTGCGGCATTTACCGTAACCGGCATGCTGCTGGGCCGCCGGATGGGCTCTCTATGGGGAAAGCGGGTCGAGGCCTTTGGAGGCTGCATCCTTGTGGCTATTGGCATAAAAATTTTAATGGAGCACATGTCTTAGACTGTGTTGGAGGTAGTATACTGTTGCCGGGTATTGATGTATGACGAAAACGATCGCAATGGAACCGAGGATCCGCAGGCTGCAGGAATCGATTGAAACGGTGGTGCGCGGAAAATCGGAAGCTGTGAAGCTCGCCTTGGTCTGTCTGCTTGCCGAAGGGCATCTCCTTATTGAAGACGTTCCCGGCGTGGGTAAAACCACTCTGGCGCGTTCTCTCGCACGTGTTTTCGACTGCACCTTTCGCCGGATCCAGTTCACCAGCGACCTGCTCCCCTCCGATATTATCGGAGTTTCGGTTTTCAACCAGGCGGAACAGAAATTTGATTTTCGCAAGGGGCCACTATTCGCCAATATAGTGCTTGCCGACGAACTGAACCGTACAACTCCAAAAACTCAAAGCGCTCTGCTCGAGGCGATGAGTGAAGGGAGCGTGAGCGTGGACAATCACACGCATCCGCTGCCCCTCCCTTTTATGGTTGTCGCCACCCAGAATCCCATCGAGCACCACGGCACCTATCCTCTTCCTGAATCCCAATTGGATCGTTTCCTCCTTCGAATAAAAATGGGATATCCTGAAAACGGCGCTGAAAAGGAAATTTTACGACTTCAGAATCGCGCTCCAGAATTGGAAAACATACAGCCGGCCATTCACACCGATGACATTCTGGGAGCTCAGCGCGCCGTTCACGCAGTTCGGGTCGATGAATCCTTGCTTGATTACATCATGGCCATTATTGAAGCTACCCGAAGTTCGGAACTTCTGCTCATGGGGGCGAGTCCTCGAGGCTCTCTTGCGCTTCGCCGCGCAGCGCAAGCGCTTGCCTATTACGAAGGCCGCGATTATTGCATTCCGGACGATATCAAACGCTTGGCGTTGCCTGTCCTGGCGCATCGAGTCATCGTCAGCGCCAAATATTCTTCACCCTACAAACATACGGAAGAGGCGGAGACGATTATTGCCGAAATACTTCGGAGCGTTGAAATCCCACTTTAGTTCGTCCCAAAGCTTTTGGGCGCCAATAGGGCGTGCGTGTTTTTCCCGCCGGATGCTCCCCTTTTCTTTCAGCATCACACGCCAAGGAGCCTTTTACATCTTCTTTGTATTTGCGCTTGGGTTGACGACCATTCAAACGGGAAATAATCTTTTATTCATAATTCTTTCAACCTTGCTTTCCGCTATAGCCGTCTCCGGCGTCATTTCAAGAAATTCGCTGAAGCAGATCTCGCTTTCACTGCAACTGCCTGAAAATGTATTTGTGGGAGAAAAAGTCTTCGTCAAAATCTCAATGAAAAACACGAAGCGGATTTTCCCATCCTTTTCCATCCGGGCGGAAGATCCGGCGCTGAGCCGGAATTATTCACTTTTGTCTATTTTTTTTAAACTCCCTTTTTTAAACCGATATAAAAAAAACTTCGCCAAATCCCGAAATGCAGCCATTCTTCGCCAATCGGCTTACTTCCCGATTTTGCGGGCAGGGGAAACACGTTCCGAACTGATCGTACAATCCTTTCCCCAAAGAGGAGTTTACCGCCTCGACGGCTTTTGGATTTCGACTCGTTTCCCTTTTGGTTTTTTCCGTCGCGGGGAGCGCATTGGAGCCAAGGGAGAGGTGATTGTCTATCCTTCCATACAGGAGATCCCCCCTTATTTTTATATGCTTCCCTTTCTGCCGGGATTCTTAGAGGGGAGTCATGTTGGGCCCGGAGAAAATCTTTTCTCGATGCGCAAATACCAGGAAGGCGAATCCTCCCGCATAATCGACTGGAAGGCCACATCTAAAACAGGGGAATTGATAGCCCGTGAATTTGCGCTGGATGAAGAAAGCAAATTCTGCCTTATTTTGGATTCACGTATTCATGGACTTTTTGCAGACTATGAAGAGAAGTTTGAAAAAGCGGTGACTTTAGCCGCCAGTATTGCCGCTCACTTTCTGGAAGAAGGCGCGGGCATAGAATTCCTCACTCCTGACGATTATCTGGCGCGAGGAGCCGGGCGCAATCAGCTTTATCGCATTCTGCGTTCGCTGGCAGTGATTCAATGCCGGAAAGCAGCGCCGTTATCCACCGGCGAACTTTGGGAAAAAACCGGTTTTCCGGGAATTAAAGACGTCCAGGCGCTTCTCCAGATTCTCTCGGACAAGGTTTATAAAATAATCATTACGGCTCAACCAAGAGGACTGTTCCCGGCTACAATCTGGCGTTCTTCTCATGTAATTTATTTTGACGAATTATGACTTTCGCACAATATTTCAAAGCATCCTCCTATTGCATGATCGCCGCCGGTTTTATCGCAGTGGCGGCTACCGGCCGTTTGGATCTGTTTTCTTCAGCGCTCTTTGCATCCATCATGGCAGCCGGCTGGTTCCTAGACACCGCAAGAATTCGACAGCGTATTCCCGGCTGGGCTTTGAACTGCATCGTTCTGGCATATTTGCCTTTCTTTTTCCTCGATTACAGGTTTTTGTCCCGTTCCCTTATGATGGCCCTGATTCACCTGATCCTCTTTGCGGCTGCAATAAAACTTTTAACACTTTCGAAAGACAGCGATTATTTCATCCTGTATCTGATCAGTTTTGCGGAATTGATTGTTGCATCAACGCTGACAATGAACATCGCTTTTGGAGTCTGTTTTCTGCTGTTCCTGATTTCCGGCGTAAGCGCCCTGATTCTCTTCGAAATGAGTCGCCGCAATGCTGATTTACAAAATCAAGCTATTGTGCAACCGCTGGTTGTCCCTAAAAACCTGAAAGGAACGCCTTGGGAACTTTTCTCTCCTTTTCCCGCTCGCTTGTTGGGTGCAATAACTGTCGGGATTTCCCTGCTTATCCTTGCGATCGCAATTCCGATATTTTTTCTTCTTCCGCGCATTGCATCCGGACTGAAAAACCAGCCCTCAGGGAAAACCCAATTCATCAGCGGCTTCTCTGAACGGGTTGACCTGGGCAAAAGCGGCTCGATCGCACGTTCCGACGCCGTTGTCATGCGAATCAAAATATCGGATTCCGGCTCGGGAGTTCCGGCCGGCCTGAAATGGCGGGGCCTGGCATTCCAATACTATGACGGCAGATCCTGGAAACGTACCGATTTGCATAGGAATCCGGTTTCAACCCAAGGTCAATTTTTTAAGTTGGAAAGCTCTGCGCAAGGAACCAATCTGCTATTTCAAACATTTTTTATCGAAGCTCTTTCTACGGAGGTCATTTTCGCTGCAAATAAGTCTTTGGCTGTTTCCCGGGATGTTGGAATGCTGCAAAAGGATTCAGCCGGAGGTCTATATACAACGCGCGCCCCGCTAACGAAACTGAGATATTCAGCAATATCCGACTTGAATCAGCCGAATCCTGATGAAATTCAAAATTCGGAAATCGTTCCGCCGGAGGTCCTTTCCGTTTATCTGCAGTTGCCTCCTTCCGATTTCCGGATAACAACCCTGGCCCGGCAAGCGACAAAAGACGCCGCCGGCAAGTACTTTCAGGCTCTGGCATTGGAACGCTACCTTCGTACTCATTACAAATACAGCCTGGAGCTTCAAAATATACCGGGCGGCAAAGATCCGGTATCTGTCTTTCTGTTTGACATCAAAAAAGGTCATTGTGAATATTTCGCTTCCGCGATGACAATCATGCTCCGAACTCTCGGCATTCCCGCACGGCTGATCAATGGATTCAGTTCCGGTGAATACAACAGAATCGGCGACCATTGGACCGTGCGCCAATATAATGCCCATAGCTGGGTGGAAGCCTATTTCCCCTCCTATGGGTGGGTAGAATTCGATCCCACTCCACCGGAATTTCCACCGCAAAAACCGGCAATCGTGCGCTTGTTCTCCAACCTAATCGACGCGATGGACCTCTGGTGGTGGGACAGCGTCCTGAATTACGATTTTCTGAAGCAGTATCGGATACTGGGCGGAGTGAGTAATGCCATGGATCAACTCCAGCGCAAAACAACGAATATTTTGGAATTTATGTGGGATGCGATCCGCAACCGAACCGATATCCGGGGACAAAAGAGCTTGAAACCTATTGGCCCCTTCCAATGGATTGCAGGGATTGGCGCCATTGCTATTGTTTATTGCCTATGGGTTGGAAAATGTCGCAGAAGAATTTTTAACCTGCTGCAGCGAACGATGCACAGGAGTAATCCCAACATGGCTGCACATGGGTTTTATCGGGATGCGCTCCGGTTGCTGAACGAGAAAGGGATGGAACGAAGTCGCGGGCAAACGCCGCTGGAGTTCGCTCTCAGGTTGGAAGGCCATCCGGCAGCTGCGCCTTTTCTAATCCTGACCCGAATGTACAATGAAGCACGGTTTGGACCGCCCGGAATAGCTCTGAACTCTTCTGACGCCGCGGCTCAGCTTCGGTTATTGCGTTCTGCTCTGCGCAAATAACCGCAAAATCCGCCACGGATTTATGTTTTTAACTGCGCTGCATGCTTCTCTGCTACAATTGGAAACCGAGGAAAAAACAAGTGGCGAAAATAGGATTCATAAGTCTCGGATGTCCGAAGAACCTTGTGGATAGCGAGGTCATGATTGGCTTGCTGCAAGCTCAGGGACATGTCTTGACCTCAAAACCAGAGGATGCCGAAGTCCTGGTGATCAACACCTGCAGTTTCATCGAAGGCTCGAAAAGAGAATCCATAGAAACAATTCTCGCCGCAACGCAGCTGAAAAAACGGAAATGTAAAAAAATCATTGTCGCCGGCTGCCTGGCCGAACGGTATCCGGGGGAGATACGCCAAGATCTCGTCGAAGTAGACGCAATCCTGGGCGTAAACCAGATCGAAGAAATTGTCCGGGCGGTAGCCGGAAAGCAAATACCTGCTCCCAATTCCTTCGGTCGCGGCGATACGGATTTATATCTCTACAATCATCGTACGCCCCGAACCCTGATCGGCCCATCCTACGCAGCGTATATGAAAATTTCGGAAGGATGCGATCACACTTGCTCGTTTTGCATTATTCCCAAAATCCGTGGCCGGCTTAGGAGCCGCACTATTCCCTCACTGATCAAAGAGGCAAACCAGCTCGCATCCAAAGGTGTGAAGGAGCTTACCCTTATTTCGCAAGATACAACGAGCTTCGGCGTGGACCTTGGGCTCCAGGATGGCTTGGCGCATCTGCTCCAGGCGCTGGACAAGGTTGAAGGATTGCGCTGGATTCGCTTTCTGTACTGTTACCCGAAGCTGGTAAGCGATAAATTAATCGAAGTCGTAGGATCCAGTGAAAAAATTTGCAGCTATATCGATATGCCTCTGCAGCATTCAAGCGCCGGCGTTTTGAAATCCATGAGGCGAGGCGGCAATCGGAAAAGCCTGACCCGTATGATAGAACAAATCAGGGCGAAGATTCCCGGAGTAACATTCCGGACTACCATCATTGTGGGATATCCGGGAGAGACGGAGAAAGATTTTGCAGAGCTGATGGATTTTTGCCGTGAAATGGAATTTGATCGATTGGGAGTTTTCGCATATTCAGATGAAGAAGATACCGCCGCTTTCAAACTCCAGCCTAAAATCCCCATCCGAACAGCCGAGCTACGCAGGCGCATTTTAATGAAACAACAGGCAAAAATATCCAAGCGGATAAACAAAGACCTTGTCGGGAAAGAATATACTATCCTGGTAGAAGGCCCCTCAAAAGAAAGCGATCTTTTGCTGCAAGGACGCCTTGAATCCCAAGCTCCGGAAATTGACGGGGTCTGCCTGATTAATGACTCGAACATCGGCGATGTACAAATCGGTGAGTTCCGGACTATCCGGATAACAAGAGCTTTTGAGCATGATCTGGTTGGCGTGATTATAGAATAAAACCATTCTTCAATAGAGATCATAAGACACGAAAGATCCGGATAAGAAATGAGAAATCGTTTATCTTTAATGTGTGCAAGTTTTTTTCATATTGGATTCATCCCGGGAGCTCCGGGAACCTATGCCTCTGTGGCAACCTCCATTATTTTTTCCCTAATCTTCTTTTTTTCGGGTGGGTTTCCGCCCAGTTTCCTCCTGGTCGCAGTATTGCTGATATCGTTTCTCGGAGTTCTGACGTCGGCAAACGTCAGTCGCAGCGCCGGCGTCGAAGACCCCCAGTATGTCGTCATCGACGAAGTGGCTGGACAATTGCTCACATTTCTTTTTTTGCCCGTCACTCCGCTCAACCTGATATTAGGCGTTGTTTTATTTCGCACGTTCGATATTTGGAAGCCGTTCCCGATCCGAAAACTGGAGTCGCTGCCGGGAGGGATTGGAATAATGGCGGACGATTTGCTCGCGGGAGTATACGGCAATCTGGTTTTACAGTTGGTTTATTTCCTGACCTCAAAATAGGGAGCGGGGATGAAAGCTGAAATTATTGCAGTCGGCTCTGAATTATTAACGCCGGACAACATCGATACCAATTCGCTCTTCCTCACCCATGGATTGAACGAAGCAGGATTCGAGGTTCGCCTTAAATCCATCGTCGGAGACGATGAATCGGATATTGCCGGGGTATTGCAAGCGGCATTGCAGCGATCCGATGTCATCATTTTCAGCGGCGGATTGGGTCCTACCGAGGATGACCTCACCCGAAAAGCAGTGGCGGAAACGCTTAATCGCCCGAGGACCCTGGATCCGGGCATTCTGGAGACCATGCGGCAAAGATTCGCAGCCAGAGGATTCCGAATGTCCAAAAACAACGAGCGCCAGGCGGAAGTGATCTTGGGCGCAGAGGTTTTGGACAACCCTCTCGGGACTGCGCCGGGATTGTGGATTGAAGAAAAAGGCCGATACATCATTCTTCTCCCGGGCCCTCCCCGAGAGCTCAAATCCATTTTCGAGGAAAGGGTCGTCCCACGCCTGAACAAGCTTGGCGGAGAAGTGAAACTTGCCTATCGATCCTTCCATGTTACGGGATTGACAGAATCGGAATTGGACTCAAAAATCGCTCCGATCTACACAGGTTATCCTCATATCAGAACAACCATCCTGGCGGGTCCCAAACATATTGCGGTGAGGTTATATCGCTGGAGCGCATCCGCAGAGATTCCATCGGATCTGGAGGAACTGGCAAAAAGAATTGTTGTGGAATTGGGCGATGCTGTTTTTGCCACCCGCGGAGAATCGATGGAGGAAGTTGTCGGCCGTCACCTCAGAGAATCCAACCGGACCTTGGCCGTAGCCGAATCCTGCACCGCCGGAATGCTGGGAATGCATATCACACGCGTCCCTGGAAGTTCCGACTATTTCATGGGCGGAATTCTTTGCTATAGCAATCAGGCCAAAATCGATCTTTGCGGAGTTCCGGCGGAGTTGTTGGAACGACACGGAGCGGTAAGCGCCGAAGCAGCGGAATCTCTGGCGCGCGGAGCGCGGGCGGCCCTCCACAGCTCGATAGGACTGTCTATTACCGGAATTGCAGGTCCGGGAGGCGGCACAGCCGATAAGCCGGTCGGCCTTGTTTACATTGGAATCTCCGATGGAGAAACAACTGAGAGCAGAAGCCGTGTTATGCCTGGAGACAGGGAGACGATTCGGGAGCGCTCCACCTACCTTGCCTTGTCCTGGCTTCGCCGCTTCTTGTTGAGAAACGAATAACGATTGACGATTGAAACATCGTAGATTTGTTTTAATTAGTCATTAGTCATTCGTCATTCGTAAATCGTAAATCCAATGAGGCTCCGGATGAGAACCTTCATAGCCATTCCTCTTCCTGAAAAATGCAGGGAAATGCTGGAGCAGTTGCAGCAGAACCTGCGCGCGACTGGAGCGGATGTGCGCTGGGCGTCAATCCCCTCTATACATCTCACTCTGAAGTTTTTAGGGGAGATAGAATCGGCCATCGTTCCCAAGATAGCTCAAGCGCTTCGGAATGCATCGAAATCCCATCAGGAGCTTCATCTCCGGATCCAGGGGCTGGGGTGCTTTCCAAATCCAAAAAACCCCAGGATTGTATGGTGCGCCATCAACGGGGATACGGATAAGCTTTTGCGGTTGCAGGGAGAAGTGGAATACGCCTGTGCCGGTTGCGGATTCCCTGCAGAAAATCGTCCTTTCAGTCCTCATCTCACACTGGGGAGAGTTAAAGGCAAAAGGAATTTGCAGCCTCTTGTCGACTATATTAAGATGGGCTCGGATTTGGAGTGCAATTTTTCAGCGGACCGCTACAATATTTATAAAAGCACTCTTCAACCGCAGGGGGCTGTTTATACAATTTTGGAAACAATCCCGCTGAGCTTAGTCCGCTGAGTGTATTGGAAATCATGCAAATTGAATATCTGATTCCACTGTTATCGTACCTGCTTGGATCCATACCCTTTGGGTATCTCCTGGTCCGAACCACCGAAGGCGCAGACATACGCACTATGGGAAGCGGCAACATCGGAGCGACGAATGTTTTTCGCAGAAGCCGGCTTTCAGGGATTCTTACTCTCTTGCTGGATGCCGGCAAAGGATACCTGGCGGTAGTTCTGGCTGGATGGCTCGGCGGGACGGACGCATGGCCGGCAGTTGCGGCGGTTTCAGCTATCGTGGGCCATGTTTTTACAATCTGGCTCAGGTTCAAAGGGGGAAAGGGAGTAGCGACAGGATGTGGCGCTTTTCTGGCGCTTTCTCCCCTGGCGGTGCTGACAACTCTCGGAGTGTTTGCAGCAATCTTGATCACGACTCGCTATATTTCGGCCGCTTCCATTGGAGCCACAGCTTTTTTCCCTTTGTTTGCGCGCCTGTATGGCTTTCCGACGCCAATGCTCTATTGGGCTTCGCTTGGAGCGGTGATCATCATCGCCAAGCACCACCAGAATATTCGCCGAATTATTTCAGGGACCGAAAACAAGTTTATGATTGGGACTCGATCCTAAAGGACTTGCGCAAATCATCGTTAAAGGAAAACCCATGGCAATAAGCAAAGACTTACTTGAAATTCTCGCCTGCCCGCTCTGCAAGGAAAAAGTCTCACTCACTCCTGACGGCGCCGGGCTCAAATGTGTGAAATGCCATCGTGTATATCCCATTCGAGATGACATTCCAATTATGCTGATCGACGAGGCCAGGATTGAGGAAAGCTAGCGCGGACTTGCTGCGCAAGGAACTGGAATGCATTCAACGCATTCTCCTGATAAGGCTGCGGTCTCTGGGCGATTCCATCCTTGCCCTTCCATTAATTCATTCCCTCAAGAGCTGGCGGCCGGATCTTCAGTTGGATGTCCTGATCGAAGCGCCCTTTGCTGCGGTATATGTCAATCATCCGGATATTCATGAGACGCTTGTCGTTCGATCGCGGAACGTCCCGGAAGGGGGCGGCTGGCCGCGTATCCGAGCAGTTTATGAAATAAGAAAACGTCGCTATCCGGCCGTGATGAACCTGCATGGCGGGGCCACCTCAAAAGAATTTCTGGCATGCAGCGGCGCACGGTTGAGAATAGGAGAGGCGGACCATCGGGCGTCGTGGATCTATAACGCGCCGGTCCCGCCTTCTTCCGGCATCTGGGGACGAACGGACCTGCATACGATAGAGCATCAACTCAGCTTAATGCGCTGGCTTGAGCTTCCGTTGTCGGAGGAGCTTGGCGGCTGCCTGCATGTAGATCCGGCTGCGAGAGAGCGGATTCGAAACCGAATTGCACAAGCGGGAATATCGAAGTATTTTCTTATACAACCAACAGCTACATTAGCAACCAAGCAATGGAGCGCCGCCAATTTTGCGCTTCTGGGAGACCGGCTGCAGGAGCGCTACAACATCCCTGTCCTCTATGCTGCCGGGGCCAAGGAAGTTCCGGTTTTACGGGAAATTCAACGAAGCGCTGTAAAGACGCATCTTTACTGGCAGGATCTTCCGCTCAGCGATCTTTTTGCTCTTATTGAAGCATGCCATATCTTCATAGGCAATGACAGCGGCCCGACCCACGCAGCTTCCGCATTAAAAAAACCCGCAATCGTCGTCTGGGGATCATCCAATTTCCGGGCGTGGCGTCCGTGGAGTAATAAATATGAAGCAATTCGATCGGACCTGCCCTGTATGCCCTGCCCAGGCTATAGGTGCCACGCCTTTGATGAGCCCAAATGCATTCGAGATATTCCGGTTTCGAGAGTGTTTGAAGCCTGCGAAAGAATGCTGCTGCGGACTTAAAAACGCCACGAATTCCACGGATTTCACTGATTTTTGATATGGTTCTTCAAACGCAGGCATTCCTCGTCGCACATTCTGCAGGCACGCCTTTTCACGGGGATTTTATTTGCGTACTCAGTAAAGTCTATTACTTCAGGATTACCTGCTCGATCAGCAACATAATTCAGCTACTCGCCGTGAACAACCCTAATGATTCTGCCATAATTGGAGCCTGCCACTAATTAGTGTACGCACTGTTGTAGCTGTTGACAACACCAGCTCTTTGTTGGCATAATCGCCAACATGAAGGGCATTGAAATATTCCGCAACCGGATTGTGTTCGCTGAGAACCGGTTCGCCGAGCTTGCCCTTTGGAGGCTTCCTCGTCCCTTGCCCGGATCGAAGCATTTTTTCAAGTACCGCCTGGCATATGTGGTCAACGGGATATGCGTAATCCGGTATGATAATGAGAGTGGAAAAGGAGATCACCGGCATTGGGATGAAGCCGAATCGGATTATACGTTTGTGAATCCTGAAAAACTTCTAGCGGATTTCCAGAATGATATTGAAAGGTGGAATTATGAAAACAGTCATTCTTGAAGTTAAGTCTCCGAATGATGCAATGGCTGGATTTGCCCAAGCCTGGAAATCCAATAAGCGGCAAAAGGTCTCCCGAATTAGTTTTGCATCGCCGGAGCTTCTTTGGAAAGTGCTTACGGCCAAGCGCTGGGAAGTCCTCAAAGCATTATGCGGCGCCGGTCCTGTTTCTATTCGTGAAGTTGCTCGGCGGGTCAAGAGAGATGTAAAGGGCGTTCATGGAGATGTTGTTGCGCTGATCAATGCAGGTCTGTTGAATCGCACGGATAATGGCAGCATAGAATTCCCGTATGAAGCAATTAAGGTTGAGTTCCTTTTGCAGGCTGCATAAAAATAATTGGCGCCTGTCACGAATTATTGAAGTGAATACTGTGGATGCCGGCATAAATCTGGAGGGAATCGATATCCGAAAAAAGCGAATCAACAAAATATCCGCCAAGTCCTTTTTCCTGTTGCTCGTAAAATAGATGGCCTTGGAGCAAATCCTGAATGGCAGATTCGAGGATTTTAATATTCATTTATTTGTCCTGCGAATTCGCTCTTTTGCATCATTCCAATCATGAATCGCATCCTTGCCGACAGAAAGGCTTTTATCTCGCTCAGATAGAATTTCGCCATGCCAGGCTGGCGAAATAAATGCATCGCTTTTTTTACTCAAATCTTCCCACAGCGCCTCCATCGTCTGAAGTTTTTCAACAGTAGTCATGCGATCTAATGGCAATACAATATTCATGTCAAATCTCCTTTTTCGTGGTTAGGTCGAACAAGCTTTTTACGAGTTCACCCCTAATTCTCACGAATTCAGGCCTTTGAATTTTCACTAATCTAAACGCCTTCTGCGAATAGTAAAATAATCTATACAATTGGTAAATGGAAACAAATTTGACATGTCTTCGCCACCGCCCATGGAGAAAAATGTGTCGCGGTAGAATGGTAAAAATGTGGATTAAAAATGTGGACACCCACCTTTTACCTGAACCCCTAGCCATTTTCTGGATCCTGAAGAATGCGATTTTATCTGAAAAGAAAAAACACAGCAAAAAGGGCAAAAAAAGTTGGTTCAAATATTTTACGAAGATAGCGCAAAAGCTGATCGAGCCGCTCTTACACCTTTGAGCCAATGGCCGCCGATTTGATTGGCGAACTTGCGGAGACTCTCAGGATTGCCGGCCGCAAGCCGAAATATCGACTTAAAGGATGAAACTGTTTCACTCC
>CAYTYP010000052.1:0-29735 GCA_964441405.1 uncultured Acidobacteriota bacterium | reverse complement strand
GAGTTTACGGAACATTCAGAGGCTTTGCATCAGCAAATATTTTCGGAGTAAAAGATGGAAGACCTCACCCCCATGATGAAGCAGTATCATGAGGTCAAACGGCGCTTCCCGGGGAAGCTGGTGTTTTTTCGCCTGGGCGACTTCTATGAAATGTTTTATGAAGACGCCGTGCTTGCTTCCCGCGAGCTCGAAATCACTCTGACGGCGCGCAATAAAGATAAGGCCGGGTCTCCGATTCCAATGTGCGGCGTCCCTTATCATTCGGTCGACGGGTATATTGCACGACTGATGAGAAAAGGCTACAAAGTTGCGATTTGTGAGCAGGTTGAGGATCCCAAAACCGCCAAGAAACTGGTGCATCGAGAAGTTACCAGAGTTCTGACTCCGGGCACGGTTGTTGAAGAAATGCTCCTGGAGCCCAAAGATCATAATTATCTGGGATGCTTCTGTTTGATGGATAATGGAATTGGTCTGGCCTTCATGGATTTATCCACCGCAGATTTCCTGGCAACCGAATTTTTAGGCGATGATCCCTGGCAAAAAGCGATAGATGAGCTCACCCGTTTTTCGCCTCGTGAAATTATCGTTTCGGAAAATCGCGGTGAAGAAATCAAACAAAGACTTGCTCGTGACTGGTCGGATAATTGGGTTTCAAGTCCGATCGATGGATGGGCGTTCAACATTGATTACGCCCAACGCCTTCTTCTGGAACACTTTAATCTCGCAAGTCTGGATGGATTAGGCGGCGCTGGAAAATCCTTGTCGCTGGGAGCCGCCGGCGCTTTAATCCACTATCTGCGTGATTCACAGCTTGCCCAACTGGGAAAAGCTGCAACGCTGCGTTTTTTCGAACCATCTGAATTCATGAAGCTGGATATATCCACAATAACGAACCTGGAGTTGACTCAAACCTTGGATGGTTCCAAGAAAGGTTCCCTTTTTTCTTTCATTGATCTGACCAGGACCGGCATGGGTGCGCGATTGTTAAAGTCCTGGCTGCTTCTCCCTCTTTTAAATTTAACGGAAATCGAACGCCGTCAGGATGCGGTTCAGGAAATGAACAAAAGCGTTCAGACGCATGGCCGGCTAATGAACAAACTGGGAGAAGTTCACGATTTGGAACGGCTGATTAGCAGGGTGACGGCGGCAGTTGCAAATCCCCGGGAGCTTGTCGCACTGCGCGACTCTATTCGCATGTTTCCATCCTTGAAGAATTTGTTGCAGGAGTATTCCGCTCCGCGCCTGAGCGAAATTCGAGATGGATTGGACATGCTCGAAGATGTGGCGCTTCTTATTGAAACGGCCATTTCCGACGATCCTCCGGTCTCCGCGAATGATTTGGGAGTTATCCGGACTGGATATTCGCAGGAACTGGATGAATTGCGCGCTATCCGGTGCAGCGGGAAAGAATACATTGTTTCGCTGGAAGCGCGGGAACGCAAGCGATCCGGAATACAATCCCTCAAAGTCAAATTCAACCAGGTATTTGGCTATTTTATCGAGGTCACGAATTCAAACCTGGCGCTGGTTCCTCCGGATTATTTACGTAAACAGACGCTTGTAAACTGCGAGCGGTTTGTAACGGAAGAATTGCAAAAATATGAAGAAAAGGTTTTGGGCGCGGAAGAACGCATTGCTGCGCTCGAAAAAGAGATCTTTATCCAGACTCGAAAGTCTGTGGGAGCCCAAGGCTCGCGCGTACAGACGACTGCCCGTCTGCTGGGGGAACTGGATGTTTATTCATCTCTGGCGGAAGTTGCCCTCAAAAACAATTACACTCGTCCCAAGTTGACCTATGGAGATGAACTCTACATTCGTCAAGGAAGACACCCGATTGTGGAATTACAGAGCCGCCCATTCATTCCCAATGACCTATACCTGAACGAAACAACGGATCGGCTGATTATTCTGACAGGGCCGAATATGGGCGGGAAATCCACTTATCTGCGCCAGACGGCGCTTATCGTCATCCTGGCCCAGATAGGTTCTTTCGTTCCTGCCCGAGAGGCTCGGATTGGTTGTGTCGATCGCATTTACACACGAGTAGGGGCCTCGGACAATCTGGCAAGAGGCCGCTCGACCTTTATGGTAGAAATGATCGAAACCGCCAATATCCTGAATACCTCAACGGATCGCAGTTTGATCCTGCTGGATGAAGTAGGTCGTGGCACCTCGACATTCGACGGCCTTTCGCTGGCGTGGGCGATCGCCGAATACCTCGTTCAAAATGCTGCTCATAGGGCGAAAACTCTGTTCGCCACCCATTACCATGAATTGACCAAAATGGATAAAGTCCACCAGGGAGTCAAAAATTACTGCATGTCGATTCAGGAGGCAGGGGGGGAAATAATCTTTCTGCGAAAAGTTGAGCCGGGAGCTGCGGACAAGAGCTATGGTATAGAAGTAGCTCGTTTGGCGGGAATGCCGCCCGAAGTTTTGCATAGAGCCCATGAAATTCTGGAACGATTGGAGAAAAAAGAAATCGATTTGACCGGGCGTACGCGCTCCAGAACGGCGGACGAGGTTCTGGATGAAATTCAGAAAAACCTTTTTTAATCTGGCTGGAGCCCAGGCATTCCGTTCCATGTTCCGCAATTAACTAGGCTCCGTATCATGGTCTCTTATATAATAAATATTTTTCATCGCCCGGCTAGGCGTTTTTTTCAAGGAGTTGAAGTTCGTTCCTCAACCGTCATTATGAAAAGCAAGTTATTCGCATTTGCCAAAATAGCTGTTACCGCGCTTTTGCTTTTTTATGTTTTTCGCAAAGTTGATTTTCAGCAATTCAAAGATACGATGCGCAATGTGCAGCTGGATATGCTGGCCCTCTCCTTTTTCATCCTTTTACTGGGACATTATGTTTGCATCTTTCGCTGGCGGCTGTTAATGCGCCCTTTGATGCAAGTTCCTTCATTTAACAGCTTGTTGGGCATTTACTGGATTGGGCTTTTTTTTAATCTGGCCTTTCCTACCGTCATAGGCGGAGATGTTGTGAAAATGTACTACGCCGGCAAACCTTCCAAAGCCTACCCGCAGAGCTTTGCGGCGACATTTCTCGACCGCGACGCCGGCATGTTCGCAATGATGATGATCGCGTGCTGCGTCCTTCCTGCCTATCCTGTATTGGTTCCGGGGATCCCGGTACGCCTTATTGTTTGGGGGATTTTCGCCGCATTTATTATTGGCAACATAGCTATTTTTACCCCGTTTTGCCATCGCATTTTAACCCGCATTCTGAACCGCCTGGGGCTGTTGAAAATCGCGCATAAGGTCGACCTTATTTCCAATGCATTTTTGGTATTGAGAAAGCATCCCGTCATCCTGTTGCTATCGTTATTGATTTCTTTGATCAACCAGGCGTTGGTGATAACGATGACATGGGTCCTGGCGCTGGGACTTCGGATTGATGTGTCTATTTCCTATTTTATGATCTTTGTTCCGGTCATTACTCTGATTTCGATGATTCCTGTCAGTTTGAACGGAATGGGATTGAGGGAATATGCCTTCACGAGTCTTTTCAGTTCCATCGGAATTCTCCCTGCTTCCGGCAGCGCTTTGGGACTTCTTACCTCCATTGCAATCATTTTGTCTTCTTTGCCCGGAGGTTTCGTATACCTTTTTATTAAGAACCGGAATGATGCACAACAACTGGCGCAGTTTGAAACCGAATTTTCATAGGAAGGTTTTTCGTGTTTTTAGAGCATTTTTCGTTTCGACCTCATGCGCTCGTCAACTTCGTCGGCGGCGGCGGCAAAACGATTCTCATTCATAAATTGATGGAAGAATATTGTTCGCAAGGGCCTGTTTTCTATACCACCACAACGCGAATTCACCCTCCGGATCCAACCGAAGGACTTGTGGTTATTTCGAGCGATCATCTTCCTCTACTTAAGACGATGGTAGCGCGAGTCTGTCAAGAATCGCCTAAACGTCCGTATAAATTGGTTATCGCCCGGCAATTCATGAGTCCAAACCTTTTACGAGGCGTGCCGACGGATTTTACCAATGCATTGGATCGCAGTCTTTTCCCAATAATTTTTAATGAAGCGGACGGCTCTGCAAGCTTTTCAATAAAGTTGCCCAGGGTGAATGAGCCGGTTCTGATGGAGGGAGCCGAATACCTTGCGCCCGTAATCGGAATCGATTGTCTGAACAAGCCTTTGGGGCCGAGTGTCGTTTTTCGTTTTCAGCTTTTTGCTGAGAGCTTTTCTCTCCGAGCAGGTGAACTTATAACGCCGGAAATAGCTGCTTCTATTCTCATGCACAAACAGGGCGTGTGCAAAGACTGGAACCCGGGCGTTAAAATTATTCCCTTCATCAATAAGGTGGATTCTCCCGAACAGGATTTCGCCGCGAGGGAGTTAGCTAATTGGATAATTCACAACGATAACTTCCCTGTTGAGAAAGTGGTCTTTGGCAGCGCTCTTCAAGGAAGAGTCGATTCTATTGGCGAATAAACGGATGAACGTCTCGCAGTTGACCAGCAGAGACAACCCCATTCTCAAGACAATCAGGTTCATTGCCTCTGGTTCCAAGAGAGCTCCGGAAGATCTTGTCCTGGCAGAAGGCGTGCGCGTTCTGGAAGAGGTCTCGAGAGCAGCGCTTCCGGTAGAAGCAGCGATTTTTGTTGAGCAATTTGGCTCGGTTCCAAGAGAGCGAGCCTTATTGGATGTTTGGCGCGTCAAGCATGTTCGCTTATTTAAGATTAATGAAAAGCTTTTCAAGACCCTCTCCAGCGTACAAACGCCGCAAGGAGCCATGGCTCTTGTGCGAGCGCCTCGAATGAGCATGGCTGATAAAAATCCAGATAAAAATCCATTGATTCTCTTTGCCTGCGGAATTCAGGATCCCGGAAATTTGGGAACGCTGATTCGAACCGCCGTCGCCGCCGGCGTCACAATGGTCTGCACGGAAAAAGGGACTGTCTCGGCGCGGAATCCAAAGTCAATTCGAGCCAGCGCCGGCGCGTTTTTCCATCTTGTCCCAGTCGAAAATGTAGATATTGGGGATTTTCTGGAATATTGCCGCAGTCATTCCATTCAGCCCTATCGCACGGATGTGCAGGAGGGGATAAGCTATATAAAAGCGGATATGCGTTCCTCCTGCGCAGTTCTGCTTGGGAATGAAGGCAGCGGCATGAATGCCAAAAAGTTGACCGGAACGCAGTCTATTCGAATTCCGATGGATGCAAAAATTGAATCGTTGAATGTGGCGGTCGCCGGCGCAATCATTCTTTTCGAAGCTGCAAGGCAGCGCTTAAAATGACAAAATCGCTTTTCCCCGAATCTGAAGATCCTCGGATAACAGCCGAAACGCCTCTGGCTGAGCGTCTTCGGCCGCATTCGCTCGATGAGATCGTCGGCCAGCAACATCTGATAGGAGAAGGCAAGGTTTTGCGGATCATGGTGGAACAGGATCAGCTTGCCTCCATCATCCTTTGGGGGCCGCCGGGAACCGGCAAAACCACACTCGCCCGCATAATGGCGAAGCAGACTCACACTTCTTTTGTCTCGTATAGCGCCGTGTTGTCGGGAATCAAAGAAATTAAAACCGTTATGGCGGAAGCTGAGTCGCGTTTCCGAAAAGCTCAGGGGCGAACGCTTGTATTCGTTGATGAAATTCATCGGTTCAATAAAGCGCAACAGGATGCATTCCTTCCCTATGTAGAGTCCGGCGTCATCATTCTGATTGGCGCTACCACAGAAAACCCTTCCTTTGAAGTAATCAGCCCGCTGCTTTCCCGATGCAAGGTATACGTGCTCAATCCTCTTCAGCCTGCCGAAGTCGAAGAAATTTTAAGGCGGGCTTTGATAAATGAGGAACGAGGATTGGGATCTATCCACGTTGAAGTCCCGGATGAGGTGTTGCGCCAATTGGCTGTTTATGCGAATGGCGATGCGCGCATTGCTCTCAACATTTTGGAACTTGCGGCGTCGCTCATTTCCAAACGAGCGCATGGAGAAGGCGCAGTCCTTACGATCCGCGATCTCGAAACGGCTTTACAGCAGAAAATGCTTCATTACGACAAGGGAGGCGAGGAACACTACAACATTATTTCCGCGCTTCACAAATCCATCCGGAATAGTGATCCGGACGCCGCTCTTTACTGGCTTGGCCGGATGCTGGAAGCCGGCGAGGATCCTGTTTATCTGGCGCGGCGCATGGTTCGGGCTGCATCGGAAGACGTCGGGCTGGCCGATGTGCGTGCGCTGCAAGTCGCGCTCAATGCAGTGGAAGCGGTGCGACTCGTAGGATTGCCGGAATGCAAACTCGCGCTGGCGCAGGCTGCGGTTTATCTTTCGGTTGCGCCTAAATCCAATGCGCTGTACACCGGCTATTCCGCAGTAGTGTCGGATGTGCAAAAAACATTCAATGAGCCTCCGCCTTTGCATATACGCAATGCGCCGACGAATCTGATGAAGGAGTTGGGCTACGGCAAAGGCTATCAATATGCGCATGATTTGAAGGAGAAGGTTGCGGACATGGAGTGCCTTCCCGACATGTTGCGCGGCCGCCAATATTATCATCCCACCGATTCAGGTTCGGAGCGTCGCATCCGCGAAATCCTTGCGGAAATAAAAGAGAAAAAGAAAAAAGCCAACGACGCTAAATAAGCTAAGTTTTGAGATAATAAATCAGGACGACTGCTGCAAGCAGGATACGGTAGACGACAAAAGGCGTGAAGCTCTTTGTCTGAAGATAACGCAGGAAAAACTTAATACAGAGAAATCCGGTCAGCGCTGCGGCGACCACGCCAACAATCAGAATGGTCCAATGCATTTCGACGCCGTTTGCAACAGGATGACGGACTGTTTTGAACAGTTTCCATCCTTGCAGCAGGGCGGCTCCAACGATAACGGGCGTTGACAATAGAAATGAAAACCGGGCGGCGCTGGTGCGATCGCTATTGCGAAACATTGCGGTTGTGATCGTGATTCCGCTCCGGGAGACTCCTGGAATCAATGCGATCGCCTGGCTCATCCCGATCCATAGGGAATCGCCCCATGTGAATTTCTCAAGCGTGCGATTTTGTTTGCTTTTCCTTTCGGCAAAGAAAAGGACGATGGCCAGTATTGAGAGGGTGAAGACCGTGATCAAAGGCGATCGCAGTTTTGATTCGACCGTTTCTTCAAGAACAATTCCCACCACTGCGGCTGGAATGCTGCCAACAACGAGATACCACGCCAGCCGCCGGTAATGGTTCGACAAAGGCGCCCCTGTGAAAATTCCGATAATTGCTTCACGGGCAAGCTGAACCCAATCGTTCCAGAAGAAAACCAGGACCGAGATGGCTGTGCCAAGATGCAAAGCCACATCAAATGCAATTCCCTCTGGAGCCCATCTTAAAAACCATGGCACAAGGATCAGGTGGGCGGAGCTGCTGATGGGCAGAAATTCCGTCAACCCCTGAATAATTCCCATTATCGCGGCGGCAACAATATCCATGACATCTCCCAAATTCGCGCGCCACAGTATACAGCATTCCTCTGATCTAACCGCCGATTTGTGTGAATCTGTGAAAATCTGCGGTTGAATTGTCTGAATACAGGTATTATTCTTTCGAGCTTCTAAAAGGAGATTGGAATGTCCACCGCAACCAGAGTGTTAAAACTTGGAATGCCCAAGGGAAGTCTTCAGGATTCAACCATCGATTTGTTTCGCAAGGCGGGCATTCGTGTAAACTCCAGCGATCGCTCCTACTTTCCGTATTGCGATGACGAAGAAATCGAAATAATGCTGATCCGTTCGCAGGAAATGGCCAGATACGTCCAGGACGGATTATTTGACGCCGGGATTACAGGACAGGATTGGATCCTTGAATCCGGAGCCGGCGTAAAAGAAATCTGTGAGCTTCTTTACAGCAAATCCGGATTCAAGCCGGTCCGATGGGTGGTCGCCGTTCCAGAAAACTCCCGAATCCGCTCCATTAAAGATTTACAGGGGAAAACTGTCGCAACCGAACTGGTCAGCTATGTCAAAAAATATTTCGCCAAGAAGAAGGTGAAAGCTCGGATTGAATATTCCTGGGGCGCCACAGAAGCCAAAGCGGGAATTCTCGTGGATGCTATTGTCGAGCTGACAGAAACGGGCAGATCGTTAAAAGCAAATAAGCTTCGCATCATCGATGAAATCCTCACATCAACGACGCGCTTTATCGCGAACAAGAAAGCCTGGGACAATCCCTGGAAACGCGAAAAAATGGAGAACATTGCGATTCTCCTGAAAGGGGCTCTTGCCGCAGAAGGCATGGTAGGGTTGAAGATGAATCTGAAAGAAAAAGATTTATCGAAAATTATGAGTATTCTCCCTTCCCTGAAACGCCCAACCGTCAGCCCGCTTACTCTCTCGGGATGGATGGCTCTCGAAGTTGTCGTTGAGGAAAAGATCGTTAAGAAAATGCTTCCGGAGCTTAAAAGGGCCGGCGCCGAGGGCATCATTGAATACCCTCTCAACAAACTAATTGCATGAATAGGGCGGCCGCGAAATCGAAAAGACGCCGCGGATTACGCAGATTTTAAATAATTTAAATCTGCGTAATCTGCGGCGTCTTTATATTTTTAGGGCGCGACAAACATTTCCGATAGAATTCTTCCTTCCGCTCCGCTGGGCGTCTCAATTCCAAGAATGGCAGACAACGTGGGCGCGACATCGTTGATTGCCACCGTTGAATAGTACTTCCCTGCTTTGATGCGCGGACCCATGAATATCAGTGGAACATGAGTGTCATAGCCATACGCAGCTCCGTGTGTCGCTTGCGACATTATGGGAATGTAATAAGGATCAAGCAGAACGTAAAGATCCGGGCCGCGTTGTGGAAAATAGCTGTGGGTAATGCGGCGACCGACCTGATCCTGTATCGACAAGCCGTTCATTAATTGTTCTCGTGTGTAGACGCGGAATACATGTGGGACTGTGCGGATGATATTAGCCGCCTCCATGGCGACTTCCTCCTGGCTCCGCTTATTGGATTTGATCAGATCCCAATTCAGATAAATGGCATTATCTTCCGAGGTGGCTTCTATCCATTTCCCTTCTCCGAATTTCTCCGTCAGCCCTTTCTGAGCAGCATCGCGAATTGTGGTAAAAGGCAATCGCCCTCCGGGCATCTTGCGCGCAACGCTAACCTCGGGAAGGGGAGCAATCCCATGATCTGCAGCTAAGACAATGGTTGCATTGGACATGCCAATGCGACTATCCAGGAAACGAAACAGTTTATCGAGAAGCTTGTCAGTCCGGAGGCACATGTCGCGCACCTGGGGAGAGTCGGGACCGTATCGGTGGCCCACATAATCGTTCGATGAAAAGCTCAAAACCAGAAGGTCTGAAATGGAATCGCGCCCGAGTTGTTCCGACTCGATTGCTTTTTCGGCCAGTTCTTCTAGTATTTCACTTCCGAAAGGGCTGCCTGGGATTGAACTAAAGAGTTTGGCGTCGGCGTTGGAAGGAAGCTTGTTTCCAAGCCAATTTGCCTCTTTGTACCGCTCAGCCGGTTTTTTAGCATTGAATTCTTGAACCCATGCCGGCAATTGTGCAGCGTAATAGGTGCTGCTTACGAAATTTCCAGTGGATGAGTCATACCAAAATACTCCGTCAGCCATGTGTCCGGTGGAAAGAATTGCAGCATAGTCTTTGAGTGAGATGCCGTAGACTTTTGCCCGCTCGTCGGCGATTTTAATCTCGTCTCCTAAAGTGCTAACCAGTAGATTGCGAGGGGAAGGACCTGTCTTCCCTTCCTTTCCCACCGGTTTGACAGAATTATCGGAAGCGGATCCAACGATTTTCCGGCTTTCACGGTCATACCATTGGTTGCCGATGATTCCATTCAACGAGGGATAGGCTCCGGTAAGAAATGCAGCGTGGCCAACGCTTGTGAACGTCGGGAAATGATCGTAGCGCGCATTTGCATACACTGCCCCTTTGGCGAGCAGGCGTTTTAGTCCGGCATTGTATTCTTTTTCAAAACGAAGCAGATAATCATAGCGAAACTGGTCGACTATAATTGCAACGACAAGTTTGGGTTTTAAGGAAACAGCAGCGGTTTTTTGGGCAGACAATGTCGTTGAGGACACTTCAAGTAATAGAATAACAATTATAAGCAAAACAGTTTTCTTCATTGAATAATCTCCTTTATGTCATGGTCTTGTTTACGTGGACGTTGACGTGACATAATTGTAAACGCAGGCGATTGTTTAAAAAAAAGAACTTATTGCGATTTTATAACTTTGCCTTTTTTCCATGTTTCCGTTGAATTCAGCGCCATGCTGCGATAATTTATATGTTCCGCAACTTACAATCTAATTTAACCTGGAGCAAGCTCATTTACCGAGAAAATATTCTTATTCTGGATTTTGGCTCTCAGTATACCCAGCTCATAGGACGCCGGGTTAGAGAGCTTTCCGTCTACTGCGAAATAGTTCCCTATTACGCAGCGCTCGAGAAGGTGCAAGCTCTTAGGCCTTCTGGACTTATTCTTTCCGGAGGACCCGATTCCGTGTGTCGCGAAGGGAGTCCTTCTGTTCCCGCCGAATTGTTTGAGACCGGCGCGCCTGTTCTTGGCATCTGCTACGGTCTGCAACTTATCGCGCAGACCATGGACGGCAGGGTCGTTCCCGGAGGCGACCGGCGTGAGTTCGGCAAGGCCATGGTTGATATATCCGAACCGGACACTCTTTTTGCCGGTTTGCCGGAACGATTTCAGGTATGGATGAGTCATGGCGACCGTGTCGAACAGCTTCCCTCCGGGTTTAAGATATTGGCGCAATCCGGCGGCATCATTGCTGCAGCTGCCGATGAAAAGCGTAAGATCTGGGGACTGCAATTTCATCCTGAGGTCATCCATACACACCACGGCAGCGAGATACTCGAAAATTTCCTGACTCGAGCCTGCGGATGCAAACGTGAATGGACCATGTCGTCCTTTATTGAATCGACAGTCCAATCCATTAAGGCGCAAATCGGTGAGAAAACGGCCATTTGCGGACTCAGCGGCGGCGTAGATTCCACAGTGGCGGCTCTCCTGGTGCAAAAGGCTATAGGAGACAAGCTGACCTGTGTTTTTGTAGACAATGGCCTTTTGAGGAAAAATGAATTTGCATCCGTACTGGCCAATTATCTCGAACGGCTGCATTTGAAAGTAATCGGCGTGAATGCGAGTGAAAGATTTCTGGATCGTTTGCGTGACGTTGAGGAGCCCGAAAAGAAACGTAAAATCATCGGAGAGGAATTCATTCGCGTGTTTGAAGGCGAAGCTAATAAACTGGGCGATCCATCTTTTTTGGTGCAAGGGACGCTGTATCCGGATGTAATCGAATCTACTTCCGTGCGTGGGCCCTCCGCTGTCATCAAATCCCACCACAATGTCGGCGGTCTGCCGCATGATATGAAATTCGAGCTTATCGAACCGTTGCGCGAGTTATTCAAAGATGAAGTAAGAAAAGTCGGAGAGCAGTTGGGAATGGACTCAAATTTTGTGTACCGCCATCCCTTCCCCGGGCCCGGCTTGGCAGTCAGGATACTAGGCTCGGTTGACAGGGACCGTCTGGCTGTTCTCCGGGAAGCCGATGCAATCGTACAAGAAGAAATCGATCGCGCCGGTTTGAGACGGGAGTTATGGCAAGCGTTTGTGGTTCTGTTGCCCATACGCAGCGTGGGGGTTATGGGAGACGATCGAACGTATGAAAACGTCGCCGCCTTGCGAATAGTAACCAGTATGGACGGCATGACGGCCGATTGGGCTAAGCTTCCCTATGGCGTTCTGGAAAATATTTCGACCCGGATTGTCAATGAGGTACGTGGAATCAACCGGGTGGTGTACGATATTACCTCGAAACCTCCTGGAACTATTGAATGGGAGTAGCCTGTGTCCGGACCTGCAGCATTCGTTCATCTGCATAATCACTCCGATTATAGTTTACTCGACGGCGCCTCTAAGATTGAAGGCTTGGTAGACACCGCTCTCAGGATGGGAATGCCCGCCCTGGCTCTGACAGATCACGGAAATCTTTTTGGCGCTCTCCAGTTTTACAACATAGCGCGTAAAAAGGGATTGAAACCGATCATCGGCTGCGAAATCTACGTCGCCAAAGAAAGCCGGCACAAAAAAACGGGCGGCGGCGATCAATCGAATCACCTTGTTCTTCTCGCTCGCAATCTTGAAGGGTATCACAATCTCAGCCGTCTGGCTTCTTATGGATTCCTTGAAGGCTTTTACTATAAACCCCGCATCGATAAAGAATTACTTTCAAAATACAGCCGCGGTCTCATTGCGGCTTCCGCTTGCCTTAAAGGAGCGGTTCCTCAAAAGATATTGATGGAAAAGCCGGAAGCTGCCTTGGAAGAAGCCATGGTCTTGAGGGATATTTTCGGTCCGGACAATTTTTATCTTGAGTTGCAGGATCACAATCTCCCGGCGCAGCGCCAGGTAAATCCCCACATTATTGAAATAGCGAAAAAGACCGGCATCCCTTTAATTTGTACGAACGACACCCATTATTTGAAACAATCGGACAACGTGGCGCATGATGTGCTTCTCTGCATCGGCACCGGAAAAGTCGTGTCTCAGCCCGACCGCATGCGGTATGAAAGCGACCAGTTTTATTTCAAATCACCCGAAGAAATGAGTCGGCTCTGGGGAGACATTCCGGAATCCCTGACTAACACTGTTCGAATCGCCGAGCGCTGCGATCTGCAGATCGAGACATCCCAGCCGCTTCCTCCGTTTGACGTGCCTTCGGGATTTACTGCGGATGATTATTTTGAGAAAACAGTTCGGGAAGGCTTCGCGGAGAGACGCACTCATCTTGAAGTTCTTTATGGCAAAAAAGAGCTTAAATATCCACTTTCCGACTATGAACAAAGGCTGGCATTCGAAATTGAGATGATCAAACGGATGCAGTTTCCCAGCTATTTCCTGATTGTGTGGGATTTGATCAAATATGCTCGCGATCATGAAATCCCGGTTGGACCAGGCCGCGGTTCGGTCGTGGGCAGTCTTGTCGCTTACAGTTTGCGCATCACCGATATCGATCCACTTCAATACGAGCTCTTTTTCGAACGCTTTCTGAATCCGGAACGCATCGCTCCTCCCGATATAGACATGGATTTTTGCACGAACCGCAGACCGGAAATGATCGAGTATGTCGGTAAAAAATACGGCCGCGATTGCGTATGTCAGATCATTACCTTCGGTACGATGGCTGCCAAGGGTGTGATTCGAGATGTAGGCAGAAGTTTGGACATTCCCTACGCCGAAGTCGATCGAATTGCAAAACTGATCCCGGATGAACTCAACGCTACAATAGACAAAGCTCTCGAACAGGAACCCCGCCTGGTCGAGGAAATGAATAATCCTGCAATTTCCAATTTGATCGAAATCGCCAAGCGTTTGGAAGGGCTGTCGCGCCATTCCTCCACCCACGCAGCCGGAGTGGTCATCGCTCCCAAGCCGCTGGTTGAGCTTGTGCCTCTACAAAAGACAAACAAGGATGAAATAACAACTCAGTACAGCATGAAAGATTTAGAATCCATTGGGCTCCTCAAAATGGATTTCCTTGCTTTAGCGACTCTTACCGTTATCGACAGCGCCGTTCGGAGAATCCGAGAAGAAAAAAAGATCAACCTTGATTTATCCTCAATCCCCTTAACGGACCGGGAAGTTTACACACTCTTCTCCGAGGGCAGGACCAACGGCATTTTTCAGTTTGAAAGCGGCGGGATGAAAGCCGAATTGCGGCGTCTGAAACCTGAGCATTTTGAGGATCTGATTGCTTTAAATGCTCTGTATCGTCCGGGGCCGATGGACATGATTCCGGATTTTATCAAACGCAAACAGGGCTTGATTGAAGTCGTATATCCGCATCCGGTACTTGAGGAAATTTTAAAGGAAACCTACGGAGTCATTGTTTATCAAGAACAGGTGATGCAGATAGCCAGCAAAATGGCTGGATTTTCTCTGGGACAGGCGGACATTCTTAGAAAAGCCATGGGAAAGAAAATGGCTTCCGTCATGATATCGATGCGCGATAAATTCATCGAGGGAGCGAAAAAAAATAATATTTCGGAAAAAAGCGCCGTCCAGGTATTCGATCTCATGGAACAGTTCGCTCAGTATGGATTTAATAAATCGCACAGCACAGCTTATGCTTTATTGGCGTACCAAACGGCTTTTCTTAAAGTGCATTACCCGGTTCAATTCATGGCGGCTTTGTTATCGAGTGAAATCGGCGATACCGAAAAGATCGTCATGTATATCGCCGAATGCAAAGACATGGGAATTGCAGTGCTCCCGCCGGATATAAATGAAAGCACGCTGGATTTTCTTTCTCAGAAAAATGGCATCCGGTTCGGGTTATTGGCAATTCGAAACGTTGGAGAGGGCGCTATTCGCTCTATTCTTCAGTTTCGCAATCAAAATAAAAAATTCCGGAGTCTTTTTCAGTTTTGCGAGGAAGTGGATTCCAAATCGCTGAACAAGCGCGTCATGGAAGGCCTTGTTAAAAGCGGCGCTTTGGATTCTCTTGGATGGAAGAGATCTCAATGCATGGCAATGGTGGATACAGCTATTGAGTATGGGCAGAAGGCCCGGCGTGATCGTGAAAGCGGGCAGAAAGGTTTGTTCGCCGATTTGGCATCGGCGGGACAGGCTTCTCTTTCAGAGCCGGCTCCTCCCGAAATGCCGGAATGGCCTTTGGAACAGCTCCTGGCTTTTGAGAAAGAAACCATAGGATTCTATGTTTCCGGTCATCCGCTGGACAGGTTTGCAGCCGAAATTGCTCGGTTCAGCAAAAAAAATATCGCCGAGCTTGTCAGCGAAGGAAAGAGCGTTGAGTGCAAAATTGCAGGGATCATCACTGAAGTGCGCTCGCGGCGAACTAAAAAAGGTGAATTGATGGCGATCTTTTCATTAGAGGATCTCTCCGGCGCTGTTGAAACGGTTGTATTTCCCAGCGCATATCAGAAATTCGAGTCCTTTATGACGGCGGACTTCCCAGTCCTTGTTTCGGGACGTTTTGAAAAAGAGGATGAGAGAAGCTGCAAGCTGATCGCCTCGGATATTCAACCACTGTCCGGAGTCAACCAACGATATGCCAAAACTCTGCGCATCAGCGCCAGGATTGCGGATCTGAATCCGGAATCAGCAATTGCGCTGCATCGATTGCTGGAGAACAACCGCGGCGAAACCGGAGTTGAAGTGGAATTATTTAATCCCTGCGATTTCCGCGTTAACATTGAGTCCGCTGATTTTGTGAAAGTGAAATCAAGCCAGGAACTGATTCAACAAATCGAAACCATTTGCGGTCACGGATCCGTTCGTGTTGTAAACTAAGAAACTGATCAAATATCGCAATTCATACACAGAATAGGATTAGCGAAAAAGGAGCCTGCCAGTACGCGGTTTTAATATATAAAAAAAGGCCGCTCATAAAAGCGGCCTGTGGTAGAACAAAATACTAATGAACTTCGAGGGAATGGTTATTTCCGTCTGCGCCTGGCTGCCAAACCGATTGCTCCAAGACCGGTGCCGAGGAGAATCAGAGATGTGGGCTCAGGTACTGTAGGATTTGGGTCGCCCGGTTCATATCGCAGAGTGAAGTCGGCATAATCGATAACCGCGGCCCAACTACCGGTTGATTCATTATTCTGAACGTGAAGAAGGAGGTTGAATCCAGAGGTTCCAGACAATGCAGCTAAAGCGGCCGCATTAAGGTTGAACGTAGTAGTTGACCATCCACCGAGTGAAGCCGTCGTGCCACCAGCGACAGCAGCTTCCCATGTGTAGATGCTACCGCCATTAGAGCCGGTCAACTCTCCGGCAAAAACATCGCCACTACCGAAATCAAAATTAACATCCATTTGATCACCAGGATCGATATCCCACACCCTGACCGTCATACTGCCTGCCAAGGCTGTGTCAATCTGATACGGCAGGTTGTAGGTCCAGGCAACCAGTCCATTACTGTTTGTTGCGGCCCCAGATTCTCCAGCGCCTGTTGCAAATACGTAATAATCCATGTTTGCAACATTGTCGTAAACATCACGATCGGCTGCAAAATCTTTGTCGCCTGCGGTGACGCTTACAGAAATCGGAGCTGCCATCGCAACTCCACAGAGCACTATACTTGCCATTATGCATATCATAAGTACCGTAAGTTTATTCATTTCACCTCCAAAAAATAATCTTTGTTGTCTTAAAATGTTCATCTAAAAGTATTCCTTTTATTAAACAAATAGCAAATACTATGCCACACGAAGCGAGGCTTTGATAAAAAGCTTCATCTAACATTTCTACTATAGTTTAGGGGATCTATACATCTCTCTTGTATCACTGTATTCGATCAAAAAGTGTAAAGCCATCCGACGCCAGTGTAAATGGCAGCGACACTTCCAATCATGTCTCGTGGATCGTGAGCGATCATGGAGGTAGCTTTCCCGTAATTCAAGTGGTCCCGGCGAGTAGATTTGTCGCGCCCTGTGCGAGCTGAAATCCGCACCCACTTGAAAATAGCCGACAGGATTTAGCGAAGATCAGGCATTGAGGCCCTGTAGCTGGATGCGATGGAGACAACGGATGATGCGCGCCCGCTCACTTTCGGTGATTGCAGTAAAATCAATCCCCATATGATATAGAGCTGCATTGTTGGGCAGGCTTCCGGAATAGACTACACGGGCGGGAATTTTGATTTCGGAGCTTCCATCCTGCAATTTAAGTTTCACTTCGATAAGCGTATTTTCCGGGATCTTGGTTGCATTGCGGATTGAAAGGCCTCCGGCGCTGAGATCGTAAGTAACGCATTGGATCGATAGAAACTTCTGGATTCTGGAATCTCCCGATCCCTCCCAAATGCTTCCGTTAATCTGGACGGGCATCATGCATTTGACGCGGAAGTTTTGCCGGCGTTGCGCCTTTTGGGCAGAGATGGTTTGCCGTATGGTGACTTGAGGCAAAGGATCCGGATTCGTTTCCAGAATTACGGCATTGAATGCATAAGGAACGGCGTCGCGCATGAATGCCAATTCAATGGGCTGCTCAGGACGCAAAGGCATGCGAATTCCCCGGTTAGTAGGCCAGGCAATTATAATCCGGTCCTCCAGGATGTTATTGACCCTGCTGAAATGAGATTCTTTCTCACCGGTAACTTTTACCTGCAGAATATCATTCACTTCAATAACAGGTTTAATATTTTCTGCGCTATTTTCCACTATTTCTTCTTTCATACATTCCCATGCACAACTCTCATCCATTTATCGACCTATGCGACTGGAGGATTTATGGATTCTTGAATTGATGAGGCAATTATGGGGTATTTTCATCCAATTCCAAGCGCACGCAATCATAGATCACGCCGTTGTTTAGAGGGCCTGCGGGTATTGTCAGAGCAATTACATTCGTTCCTTTTTTCATCAAAGTCGCATGGAACGACAGTTCGCGTTCAAACCAGACACCTTGAATATTGTGTCTTAAGATTGAGGAATCGCCCGTGGCATTGAGCGGCGCCACTTCTCCGACATCCTGGCCATTAACGGATACGCGCAAAGCGCTTACATTTCCGGAGCATAGGGCCAGTCGCAACCAGGCTGTTCCTTTCGGCGCATTTTGAAGATCAAATAGGATGGAATATGGGGTGGCTTTACCTGGAGCTCCGCCCACTCCGCCAAATGACACGACCGCGGCCTTAGGATCGACATTGTGTGGGATATGTTCAAAAAACCAGTCTCGGGTCGGGTCGCTTTTGCCGATGATGAATCTCACATCATTCGGAAAAAGTTTGGCGTACTGTAAGGGCGCGTCCGGCTTGAAATAGACGTCTCCTCCGGCAAATTCCGTTGCTGTGCGATTAGGGACGCCCACTTGCCATATTTCCTTGCCGCGCCGAACGGGAGTCCATACTATTTTCCCTATATCCAATACCCGATCGCCCGCTTTTACATGAATATTTGCCTTGGCAAGCTCTCCCAAAATTCCATCGGCAAAGGCTCGGAGAGTGTATTGTCCCGGCCGAACATTGAGCAGAGTGAACTTCCCTGTGCGATCGTTGGTTTTCGTCCAGAACTGGTAGTGTTTTGCATCCGTTTGCCAGGTTACAAGCCGCCTGAGTCCTCCCAACCCGGGGACTGTCGTGCGATCGGCTGCAGTAAGGCCGACAGTAAGGTTTTTGAGAAATTTTGCGCCTCCGGGCATTAGCGGATCGGTTAAAACGATATGGCCGCTAACCGCGCAGCGCCTATTCGGGTAATCGGCGCTTTGAACCCAATTGAAAGGCCATTGCGCCGCCTGTGCTTTGGCTTCCTCCAGAGCGTCTTTCCAAAGGCTCATTGGGTCGCCTCCGGAGTTCATATACAAATAAAAGGGTCCAATGATTTTCGTCCAGGATTCTTGATCAGCCACATCCACCACGGCGCCGCCATAGTGGCTGGAGCGCCAATAGTTCAGGACGCATGGAGCCTGGACTTGCGTCGTATCCCGGTGGCAGAGAAATTCGACCTTGGTCGGTCCGCCGGAGAGATATTCGATCGTCGGATTTATCAACCACCAGCCGACCTTGCTTCTCGTGCTCGACCATCCGTAAGCCAGATTTTCCGATTGAACCGCTGTATAGACGTATTTATCTTCACCTTGTTCTTCTCGGGGATAGTATTTGTTACGCTTCGAATCAACGCTTATCCAATCATAGAATTCAGCAAGTTTGGCGCAAAAACGAGCTTCGCCTATTGAACCCGCCGGATATTCCGGCTTATGTTCGAGAATGCAATAGGTATAGACTCCTGATTCTCCATGCCCCAGGGCGTAACGGATTTCTATATCAGCCGGAAAATCTCCTTCCATGCTTGCCGGCAAACCGGCTGGGCGCCCCATCCGTTTCCCTCCAGAAATGCCTTTTATCGAAATCTCCCCGCGTTCTCCGCCATTGGTTTTGGGGTCGATAGTAATTTTTGTTTGATGACGGATTCCCCCGCTTGCATCATGCGACCAGTATGCTCCGGAGTGGCCGGATCGATTTGTGAGCGTCTCAGCGCCTTTGTATATGAGCGACTGCATATCACCCGTCCTCATATCCACCTGTATTGTGACGATTCCATTCGAAAGCTTAAAGGATCGGCCGTCTTCGGAAATCGTCACCGGATTTGCAGACGCAGCGCCCGTAACAGTCGTCTGCCAATCAAAAAGCAATAGGGACAAGATAATTGTTATTAGGGTGGAGAAAATTAATTTACCAGTATTCATAAAAAAATGTCCTGATAGCGTAAAGCTATTTTACAGTATTGATTTCATCGTAGATCGTTAAATAATCATAATTTACCCAAACATCCTCAGTCTATTCCGAATTCGTTGTAAAATCAGTTTACAGTTTTGTTTTTTTTATAAATACGATGTAAGCACTATGACGGCTATATATTATTATTAAATAAGTCCTTATAGTTATTCTAAAACAGACTGAAGCCATGGGATCGATTATTGCGTGCATCGTAATGTTTTTAAATAATAGAGCTTCATGGAGGAAATTCTATGCAGCACCGTATATCATTTATACTGTTTACATTATTGATTTTTTTTATTATGCCGTTATTAGCGATAATAATTGTAAAGTTATCTCATTAGGATCCATGGAGTTTCCAGGTTTGGGAGCGCAAGGGATTGTAATGCTGGAGGGGGGGGGATGCCGATCGGTTTCTCAGATTCTTCCAAAATTTCGTTCGATTTCGTACATGCTGAATCGAAGAATAATCGGCCGGCCATGCGGACAGTTGGTAGGGATGCGGGTGAAGGCCAGTTGATCGATCAGCCACTGCATTTTTTCAAATGTCAGGAGCATATTGACCTTGACCGCAGCGCGACAAGCTGTCCTGACCGCAATCCTATCCCTGATGCGCTCCATATCCAGCGTTCTTTCTTCTGTTTCCATGCCTTCTAGAATTTCAGCCAGCAATTTTCTGCAGTCGGAATCGCCCACGATCGCCGGAGCGGACCGGACTAAAATAGAAGAACTCCCAAAATGCTCGACTTGAAAACCATTCCGGCTTAATTCAGGCATTATCGTATCGATCAACGCAATATGATGTGGGGGCAGATCGAGCGACAGCGGAACCAAAAGGCCCTGAGTTTCCACAGCGCCCTTCAGCATAGCTTCCGCCATTTTTTCATAAAGAATTCGTTCGTGCGCTACATGTTGATCGATGATCAAAAGGCCCTGGTTGTCGCAGGCGATGATATAGCTTTCTTGAAGCTGCCCTAATATCCGAACTGTTCCCGACTGAAAAGGACGGGGTGTCTCCGTCGGCGCCCCGAAAAGCATTTCTGGCGCTACTCGCAATCCAAAATGGTTTTCTCTTTCAGGAAAAGCTCCAAGCGGAACATCTCGGAAAGGATAATTGAGCGCGCGTTGAAAAGGATTGGGAGATGCCGAAGGAGGAGTAAAATCGAACACTTTTGAATTTGCGGCTTGGATTGTTTCTCCCGATGGCAGCGAAGGTTGAGCATAGACGTTTTGTCTGGAAGTCTGAGTTGACATGGAATGGCTGTAATCAGGAATAGAAGCGCTTCTTGTCAATGCCTTCTCAATTGAATTGAGGATCAGATCGTGTACGACGCTTTGTTCTCTAAAGCGTATTTCTGTTTTGGCAGGATGAGCATTGACATCTACTTGATCCAGAGGCAATTCCAAAAACAAAATCACTATCGGGTAAGCGGACGCGGGAATGCAATTGCGATAAGCGCGCCGGATAGCGCTCATAATCACCTTGTCCCGGATCATTCGTTTGTTCACATAGAGGAATTGTGAATAAGGATTCGTTCGTTGTTCGTGCGGACGAGAAGAAAATCCATGAACTCGGACAGAGCCGTTTTGGCCGGACAGATCCACCATATTTTCGAGAAATCCATCTCCGAATATCTGGTAAATTCTCTCCGTTGTATTAGAAACGGACACTGCATCTATGAGGATGCGGCCCTCACTTTCCAGAGTGAAACGTATTTCGGGATGTGCAAGCGCATAATGCGTTACGAGTCTTGCTATATGTCCCAGTTCGGTGTCATTGGAACGCAGGAATTTTCTTCTGACGGGAATATTGAAGAAAAGATCGCGAACGGCAATTTCGGTCCCCTTATCCCAGGGAATTACTTTCACGGACCGCATTACACCGCCATGGATTTCGATTTCGCTTCCTGAAACGGAGTTCGAATCGGCTGGACGCGACTTGAGAGTAAGACGTGAAACCGATGCGATGGACGGAAGCGCCTCACCGCGAAATCCCAAGGTTCCGATCGCCATCAAATCGTTTTCGCTTTGAAGCTTGCTGGTGGCATGATGCTCGAAGGCAAGAATTGCGTCATCCTGGCTCATTCCTTCGCCATCGTCTCGTACAAGGATGAGCCTTTTCCCTCCTGAAATCACCTGAACATGAATCGCACGGCATCCTGCATCAATAGAGTTCTCTACCAATTCTTTGACCACGGATGCTGGACGTTCTACAATCTCGCCGGCGGCTATTTTATTTGCAAGGATTTCCGGAAGAACCCGAATTTTGCTCATAACCCGAAATTTTCTCTGTTAAAAAATAACTCCAAGGCTTAAAGCCTCAGAGAATCGGATAAAGCCAGAAGATGCAACTACTTTGGCCACGGATTGTTTGATTTTAGATAATCGATCAGCGCATCCATCGTCACTTCCCATTGGCGGCCTTCCTCAAGATTCTTGATGGAATAGCTTCCTCGCGTTAATTCATCCTCGCCGATGATAAGCACATGTTCCGCTTTGATTTTGTTGGCCAGGCGAAACTGGCTTTTTAAACTTCCTGCCGAGAAATCGATATAGCAGGAATGATTCCGTTCACGAAGTTCGCGCGCTATTTCGAGAGCTTTTTTGAATGCGGGCGCTCCTAAATAAGCCAGCATGATTTGCGGGCGCCACTTCCATTTTAAACTCAGTTCTTCGGGCAGAACCATGACCAGACGGTCTAATCCCATCGCAAATCCAATGGCAGGAGTCGGCGGCCCTCCGAGAATTTCTGAAAGCCCGTCATAGCGACCTCCTCCTGCAAGCGCGTTCTGAGCGCCCAGATCTCCGCTAACGATTTCAAAAGCAGTTCGTACATAGTAATCCAGACCGCGGACAAGCCTGGGAAGGACTTCATAGGAAATTTTCGCTTCATCAAGATAGGATTTCAAACTGGAGAAATGATTGGAGCATTCAGGGCAAAGATGATTCGTAATGACCGGAAGTTGATCAATGAATGGTTGACAGTTTTCAACTTTGCAATCGAAGACTCTGAGACTGTTGTTGATGGATCGTCGTCGGCAATCCTCGCATAAATGAGGAAGCATCTTCTGCAGTTCCGACTTTAACAGCTCAATATAGCGCGGGCGGCAATTTTTACAACCAACAGAATTGATAAGAAGTTGGGCTTTTATTCTTAAAGAACCAATCATCCTCAGCGCCATTTCAATCATCTCGGCGTCTATGGCCGGGTGATCCGAACCAAGCGCTTCCGCTCCGATCTGGAAAAATTGACGCCAACGGCCTTTCTGTTTCTTCTCGTGTCGAAACATGGGACCGATGTAGTACAATTTGGCTGTCGTTCCTCCCCGATACATGGAGTTCTGGATGTAAGCTCTGACTACCGAAGCCGTAGCTTCAGGACGGAGAGTCACCGATCGATCGCTTTGATCGGTAAAAGTGTACATTTCCTTCCCGACGATATCGGTGTCGCTTCCGATTCCCCGGGCGAACAACTCCGTTGCTTCAATTATCGGAGTCCTGATTTCCAAAAAACCGTATTGATCAAATATTCGGCGGGCATGGTCTTCCAGCATCTGCCATTGGGCTATTTCATCCGGGAGTAAATCTCTGACGCCGGGGAGATTGTTTGTGAGCATATCTTCCATATCTCAACCTTATAAAGAAATGAATTGCTATGGTAACAAACTCTGACCAAGCTGGTAACTTCTTTTCTATTTCGACATCATCCAACCGACAGGAGGAAGCATCAAAAACGCCAAAGATTCCACAGAAATATTAATTTATTTTAATCTGTAGAGTCTGTGGCGTTTTTGATTTTTATGATTCGGCCTGTTTTTCGGCGAAAACGCTGCGTTTAGAAACTTCTTGTATCAGCGCTTCCAGATAACTGACGAATTTCCGAATGCAGGTGCGGATTTCGATAAAATTGTTTGAAGTTGTCAGCGCGTCGGAGAAGGATTCAAATTCAGCCCAATCCTTATACATAAGCGAGCGCAGGGATGCGTCTTTGAAAGAGGTGAGTTGTTCGATGATTTTATTGGAATCGAGTTCTTCCTTATTTTCTAAAATGGCGATCAGCCATTGTCGAAGCTCCCATAAATTTTGGCGCAGATTTTCTGCACTTATCAAGCTTTCAGCTCTATATGGGAAAAGGGCGGTGCTATCGAAACTTTTATCGACGGATTGAATCAGGGTTGCAATGCAGCTTTGAAAGCAGTTGCGAAGCAATCCATGGCTATTTTCGATTTTTGCAAAAATAGTGGTGGCGTCTGTTTCGCGGGAGGAGAAAGCAAGTTCGCGATACAGCACTCTTTGAGATTCGGTCTTCAGCGAATACGCTATTAATCCTGCGGCGTTCCTCAGATCGCGTCCGGCTTCTCTTGATTTTAGAATCCTCGTTTTCAGAAGTCCGTGCAAATGATCCATTTCTTCGTGCAGCAATGAGAAAATGAGTAGATCGTGCTGCAGAGCGCGATCTTTATTCAGGTCTGTCGATACAATTTTCAGGTATTTGATAAAGCGGAACAGGTACAACAGCGATAATGCAATATTGCGCCGGACGGAATCATCCGAAATGCTGCGGAGGACACTCGTCAAGGCTTTATTATCGATGAGATCGTATTGCAGCCGGAATCTCTGGCTCATCAACATATCAATGTATCGGCAGTTTTTCAGCTCACGCTTGTAACATCTGCCCAGACTCAAGAACACTTGATAGCTCAAACCAGGCTGGTTTTTTAGCGCATCAATGGTGACTCGAAGGTCATTTAAAAACTCCAATAATTGAGAAATACTGTCGCTTGGAGTCAGTTGTTCTACGATCCGGCTTACATGGAAGTCCAATACGCGATTTTTACGCATCTGCACTTCGATGAACTCCTCGAATTCCAATTGCTCTTCTTTGACCGGTTTAATTATGTTGCAGGCGCATGACTCGCAAATGAGAATGGCTTCTCGTATGATTTTAATTTCTGAATTAAAGCTGCGGTTCAAGATATCGTTTCTTTCAACTTCCATTCCAGGGAAATGATCGAAATTGAAGAACGCGCGGATTCCTTTAAGCCAGGTTTCCAGTTGGAATAAGCTGTCGAGTGCATCCTGGGCCTGTATTTGACGGAGCCAAGCGGACAGATTTTCACTGCCGGCGGTGATTTCCGACCTTAGGGCGTCCAAAAACAGGTTTTGGCTGCTTGAGGATTTTATTTCGGGGGGCATTTTCTATCTCCCGATTCTGCAGAGCCAGAGCATTCGGAATTTGCAAGAATCCGAAACTCTTCCGTACTCTTTCGAAGTGAAAGCCAATCATCGAATATGGCCGGAGTTTCCAACCATATCCTGAACCACAGCGCGATCTCTTTCTTCTGAAGACGCTTTCCCAGACTGACTTTTTTATTCCGGCTAATCAGTTCTGCACGACCGCGTCCTAAAGAAGCAATTTGGCGACAATACTCCACACCCTTCTTATCGCTCGCCGCTTCATAATTACGGCATATTATTTCAAGAGTTTTAAGAGTTTTCTCCGCTTCAGAAAATGTCGAGAAAACCAAAATGCCGCTAAGAGTTTTATGATAAGGCGGTTCTATTTCAAGTGATTTGAGGAGCATGGAATTGAAAATCGGTATGTATATCCTTGAATGGGATAAATATTCCGCCATGAAGTCGTTATCGTTGAAAATAGCGATAATCAAAGGCATAATGCCGCGCGTGACCGTGTCTTTTTTGTCGCAAACCTGCGCTGCGAGCGTATCAGTAAAAAGCGGTTCTATGGCAATGGTTATAGCTTCACTTAATCGATCCAAATCATAACATTTATTAAGGATACAGCCAATTGGAATATCCCGCATATCTTCTTGCCCGTATCGTTCTTGGTATTTTTCGTGTTCTTCCGCGCTCGATTGGGATCCAGTTGATCCGATTGCTCGCCGCATGCGTCTACTATCTTGATTCCAGACACCGGCATATCGCGTCCGTAAATCTCAAGATTGCCTTTCCTGATTTTAACGAGAGCGCCAGGCGGAAGATTGCCCGGCGCAGTTTTCAGAACACTGCTATGAATCTGTTGGAAGTGAGCCGGTTTTCATCGCTTAATAAGGCAAATATATCGTCGTTGGTTGAATACGATAGAGAATTGGGATTGAACAATTACCATGATGCGTTTTCAAAGGGGAAAGGAATTCTTTATCTGACGGGTCATATCAGCTCATGGGAACTGTTGCCGATAGCCCATGCACTTCACGGCTATCCTCTCAGTTTTCTAACGAGACCCTTGGATAATTCTGCATTGGAGCGTTTCATCCTTCGGATGCGGGAATCTACAGGAAATGAGGTGATTAATAGGCGAAATTCTTCCCGATTAATACTCAGGAAACTGAATTCCAAGGGCTCAGTGGGAATATTGATGGATCAAAATACTACTTTTCAAGAAGGAATTTTCGTGGATTTTTTTGGACTTCCGGCAATGACAACGACCAGTATTGCGCGTTTGGCGCTTCATACCGCTGCGCCCATTCTCCCTGGGTATTTGACTCCCATGCATCAGGGTCGATACACAATAAAATTTCTGCCGCCGATCAACCTTGTGAGCACTGGCGATCTGAACCATGATCTGGAGGTGAATACCCGGTTGCTCAATGAAGTATTGGAAAAGATTATTTGCAAACAGCCCGAATCCTGGTTGTGGGGACACAAGAGGTGGAAGAATCAGCCGCCCGGAAATCCGCCCGATCTATATAGCCTTTCCGATGAGGCGCTCGAAGGATTTTTAAATTCAAAGATGAAGCAATCTTAAAAAACGTTTACAGAACCTTATGTAATTAGGGGGCATTACTTGGATTTCAGACCTGGAAGAAGGCACCTGAATTCAGGTTTATATCTCACTGTATCGAGGGCCGAATGGACTTTCTTTAATTCCTCCATCAGGAGGTTCCGATATTTATCCGGTTCCAACTCTATCGCGTTGGCAAAAGCGGCAATGGCTTGATCCGGCTGGGTGCTCTTGGCATATAACAAGCCCAGCTTGAAATAATTCATCGCCTGTCCCTTTCCTAGGGACACAACCTTTTCATGAGATTCAATCGCTCCTTTATCGGATCCTTTTCTTTCGTTAACCAGCGCCAAATTCGCCCACGCAGCGGCAAAATCAGGCTTTTGCTGCACTGCGATATTCAGTTCCGCCATTGCTTCGTCCAGTTGATTGTTTTCAGCATAGAGGGTGCCTAAACAGAAATGCACCTCAGCTTGTTTGGGATTTATCTCGATAGATCGTTTGTAGGCCGCAATTGCCTCATCTTTTTTCATCAACTCGCCATATAGGTCCCCCAAACTAAAATAGGCGGTAGCGTCCTTGGGATTCAGTTTTACCAGGTTTTCCAATGCGGAGATTGCTTCGGCGTTTTTTCCGAGATTGGCATAGACGGATCCAAGCTTTGCATAAACTCCGACTCGAACAGAATCTTTCTCGATAGATGATTTATAGGCGGCTGTCGCTTTTTCAAATAATTTCTGGCGGGCGTAGGCATCTCCCAGAAATTCGAGCGTATCCGGATTGTCGGGACGAAGTTGCTTGGCAGTTTCCAGTTCCAGGGCGGCTTCTGCGTATTCTTTCCGACTTAAATAAATCAATGCGAGATTAAAATGTACCGGAAAGTTCTGTGAATCTGCGTGCAACGCTTCTTTATAATTAAGGATGGCCTTATCTAATTGATTATTTCGCTGAAGAAGAGTTGCGAATTCTATGCGCGATTCAACATCGACAGGATCTATTTCCAAAACAAGTTCCAGATTGGCAATAGCTTCAGCGTCTTTTTTGTCGTTGTATTGCAGATAAGCTAAAGCTTTCAGCATTTTAAGGTCTTTAGGTTTTATTTTAAGCCCTTCTTCCAATGCTCTGATTGCATCTTTGCTATTGCCGATTTCCTGATAAGACGTTGCCAACAGAAAATGGATGTTTTCAAGTTTAGGGTCCAGCTTGAGCGCCGCCTCAAATTCGCTGATAGCCACCTGCCACTTTCTCTGTTTGGCGGAGACCAATCCGAGGTTGTAGTGAGCTTCTACTAAATCAGGTTTTATCCGAATCGCTTTCTGGAATAGCTCCGCCTGCTCATCACTATATTCTTTGGGCGTTCCGATCATATCTTGAGCTTTCCTTAGCAGCAGGTAGGCCTCATGATATATCTTTGCCTCTTCCATGGTGGCGGTATTTTCTTTCGTCTGTTTTTTTGATTTAGCAACGGTGGTCTGGGCTAAAGAAAGCCCGCATCCTGTGGAGAGCAAGACAATGACAATCAATATTTTGCGAACCATGGCATTGATTTTAAAGGAGGATAAACTCACCCGCAATACCTATCCATCATGGCGCAGCGCTTCCACCGGATCGAGGCGGGCGGCTTTAGCCGCCGGATAAATGCCGAAAATCAGACCCACCGAAACGGAGACTATGAAAGCGAGCAGTATTGAGTTCATGGTGACAATTGTCGACCAGCCGGCCATAATGGCCACAAGGCGTGAGAGGCCGAATCCGCAGGCGATTCCAAGAAGTCCTCCGACAAAGGATATTAAAATGGCTTCGACAAGAAACTGACGCAAGACATCGCTCTTTCGCGCCCCGACAGCCCTTCGTACGCCGATCTCATGAGTGCGCTCAAGAATGCTGGCCAGCATTATATTCATGATGCCGATGCCGCCGACCAGGAGCGAAATGGAGGCGATGGCTACCATTACCATTTCGAATATGCGCTGGGTCCGCTTTTGTTCCGCAAGCAATTCAGCCGGGACGATCAGGCTGAAATCGCCGGCGTTCCGATGTGATGTGTTCAAAATGCCCCTAACCATATCAGCGGTCACGCCGATATCGGCGTTCTTTTTGAGTTGAAGATGAATGCCATCAATCTCATCTTTAAGATAGCTTCTCCTGGCTTCCAGGCGATAGATCATGCTATTGATCGGCATATAGATTATGTTATTCAGATCCTGCGCTTTCATGCCCGACAGTTCGCTTTGAGAAACCAATTGACTTCCCAGAACGCCAATCACACGAAACCACTGCTCATGGATTTTTAAGCTCTCTCCGACAGCCTCTTTCTGGGGAAAGAGATTATTTTTGGCGCCCTCACCCAACACGCAAACAGCAGTTCTTTGATCATTCTCCTCCGCTGAAAAAAACCTTCCTGAAACCAGCCGCAGACCTGTAATATCCCGGAACTGCGGTTCAACGCCATACACATTGGGCGTGTCTAATTTGGATTTGGGGAATGTACTGGTCGGAGTTATAAGCTTTCGCGGCGTGGACTCCGCGACAGCATCTATATTGGCGCGGATCACTCTGAGATCCTTGAAGGAAAGACCGGGCGAAATCTTCCGCAATTTAAGCAGTTCGTCAGTGCCCGGTATGTCTTTTGCATCGACGATCAGGTTCCGAACTCCCATCTGTTCGATGAAGGCAAGGACCTGTTGTTGGGCGCCGGCTCCGATCGACAACATGGACACAACGGCTCCAACGCCAAAGATCATGCCCAGCATTGTCAGCAGCGAACGAAGCTTGCGTGATCCGAGATTGCGCAGGGCCATATCCCAATCCGGAAGGAATTGCTGTCTTTGATGGCCGGTCATTGAGCATTGCCTCCCAGCATAGATCCCAGAGCGCCTTGGGAAACGGCGTTTTTACTTTTTTGCAGATCTGGATTCACGAGAGCGACCTCGGTATTTTCATCCAGCCCGTCAATCGCCGCCCGGCTCTCGGTCAGATATTTGATACGGATTTCTCGATGCGCCCATCGCTCCCGGTCCCGCACATAAACCACTGGTTTGGAATTCTTTTGAAAAAGAGCCTGGCGCGGAATTGAAAGGACATTTTTCAAGGTATTTCCTTTGATAATCATTCGCACGCTTACGCCCATGTAAAAAGAGTCTCCTTTGCCATCGACTTCGAATATCGCATCGAAACTTCTGGTCGAGAGCGCTTCGAGCATATCGGAGGTGCTTTCTGCAGAATTCGCTTCGGTTGCGGATGTGGCAATTGATTTTATCCGGCCGGAATACATTTTAAGGGGCGTTGAATCCATCCATATATCAACAGGCTGTCCGACATTGAGATTGGCGCGATCCGTTTCGAGCACTTTGGATAATATCTCCAATTCTTCAGTGCCCTGTATTACAGCAATGGGACGGCCCGGATATACCTGATCGCCTTCTCGGAATTCGGGTATTTCGGATATGCTGTTAATCCTGCCGCCCGAACCCAGTGAGTCAATGTTTTGAGCTAGAACGACAACCCCATCCACCGGCGCTTTAAAAACCATATTCTCGATGTTCTGTAGTGCGAGCTTCATTCCCATTTCCGCCTTCGTACGCGCTACAGTTTGCATCATCAGATCGGCGGCGTCCGAACTTGCCCGCGATTGGGTATCCCGCTGGACTTGCTCATAATTCCGTTTTGCGTCAGCGAGATCGATCAGGTTCTTTTTTGCCTCAATGGCGCCGAGCAGTTCATTCCCCTGCACTTTG
>CAYTYP010000051.1:0-30473 GCA_964441405.1 uncultured Acidobacteriota bacterium | reverse complement strand
TGAGTAGAGGACTTTCACCTCCGAACTGTCGAACATGCTCGGCACACATAAGAAACCGCCAGGAGTTCCTTCTGGCGGGCGGACAGCCACTTCTTCCGGGCATTGTTCAGACACTTCGGGCAATGCCTATTTCGGCAGCTATTGTAGGAGATGGCGGCTACATGACCGCATCGAGTGCAACGGTCCCGATGGCCTCCAAGCGCCGCAGTCCGGCAACGCTCAATGGCGGAAAGAATCTTAAGGTGCAGGATTGTCAGCCAGGACCGATGATTCTCGATGAAGTCTTTGCCTGCCGCGCGAATGATGTCCGCCACCTCGAAAGGCGGCCGCATCATTTTGGCTGTTTCCTCCCTGAACGTTTTACGTCGGCGACATCCGATACGGCAAGTTGGTCCAGCGGATTGGGAAAAGCGCGTAAATGGCGCTGGGACAAATGTAAATAGATGGTCGTGTTCTTAATATCGCGATGGCCGAGCAACAACTGGATGGTTCTTAGATCCGCCCCCGCTTCGAGAAGATGTGTTGCAAAAGCGTGACGGAATGTATGGCAGCCCACCTTCTTCTGGACGCCGGCTTTCCGAGCCGCGGTTTGGCAGATGTCAAATACGCCTTTTGTTGTGATAGGCGATTCTTTTCCAGTTTTCCATCTGCTCTGAAAAAGATACATTCGAGGTTTCATCCAACGCCAATACTCGCGCAATGTTTCCAGCAATTTTGGGCTGAGCAGCACGTCACGGCCCTTTCCTCCCTTGCCGCTCTGAATACGGATCATCATGCGTTTGCTGTCGATATCGGCGATCTTAAGGCATGCCAGTTCCGCACAGCCCATTCCTGTAGAATAGAGCGTCATCAGGATGGCGCGTTGAAAAAGATCGCTGGCGGCGTCAATAATCCTTCTTACTTCATCCTGGCTTAGGATGATCGGCAAGGGCTTATTGTTTGTTAGGACAGTTACGCCGCTCCTATCAACTTTAAGCCGGAATCATAAACAGCTCTTTGGACGCCGACTGGTTATTGTCCGGATGTTGCTCTTTGTTGTAGGAAAGGCATGGAAGGTATGAAGAGGTTGCAGTGTGCGCCAAGCCGGACCGGCATACAGCGAAGACGTATATCCGTCGGCCATCGCCGATGGTCCGTCGTTCGTAAGCTAACCGATCATATCAATAGTGGTTTGCTCCAATTCCAATCCCTGGGAGAGGAATTTCATATTGGCTTTTGCAGCATTTTTTGCTTGCATGGCCTCAATCAGAGCAGCTTCTAAATCCACATCGCCGGACAAGGAAAAGACATCCTGATCCGCTCCTTGTTCCTTTTGTATTTTTCCTGATAGATTAAAATTTGCGATTTTTTGAGTCGCTTTTGCAAAACTGCATTCGGCAATCCGAATGCCTTCAATCGAAATTGTGTAGTCGCAGCACATAATTGGCCTCGTTGTTGGATTAATGCCATTGGCCGCTTTTCATCAGACTCGGCCATAGTATTTCCATTTGAGCTGGAGGCCCGGATGGGCTCTGAGCGGGACCAAAGCAAATAAATTCAGGCAAAGATCCTGCAAAAACGGCATAGGCGCTCTCTGTATTGGTTATAGCATCGGCCGCGCCAAACCAATGGACGTCGCAATTAGAGTATTTGCCGGCGCCTCTGGTTTCACCTATTCGAATCGGCGAGAGGCTTCTCCCTCCAGCCGGTCCCTGCCCCCATCGTACCGGATAGGCGGACTTGGGAACAGCGAAACGCCAATACTGGATTGCCTGCCCCCTTGAATGGACCTCAACGGCCGTCATGGAAGCATTCCCTTCATAACAGGGATGAATTGTCCACACAAAGCGCGTTTCCCGCGGTTTCTTGTTTTGGGCCTGCGGCGTCTCTTTCTTTATCGCTCGAGAGACCTGGTTTTTCCAGTCCGGGTCGCCTAAGGATATACAGGGCAAAACTCGCAATGTCGGAGGCACATGGTTGCTGCCTATTCCATACATAAGTCCCACCATGGGAAAGCTCGGACCTATATGCAGAAGCGTCTGATCGATCGCAGAAGTCAGTTCGTCTGTATACGCTTTTCGCGTGCAACATTGATGAGTGAGGATATACATCCACCCATCCAGCCCTATGCTGAGCAGCCTCTGCATAATTCGCGGCCAAAGATGAGCATCGGGCATCAGCTCAAAAGAATCATACACAGCATCAATATTGGCATTCTGCAGTTGAGGTATAAGATAACTGAAATCCCTTTCAGCATTGCCAATCCATGGATAACTGATCCATATGCGGGGCCATTCGGCGTTCTGGTCGTCAGTCACGTTTATACTCCAATCTAATCGAGTACATAGTAACGACTAACCATCCGAGGCGCGGTGACAAATATCACATATCTGCCTCTATTTGAAAATTGCAAATAGGCTGATTTTGAGCATATCGAATGTTGAAAAACAGCAAACCAGCCGGGCATCGAAGAGAAACAGAGGAAATCGGACCCTATCTTTTCCAACATTGCAGCACATGCAAACTATTATCAATTCAAGCTTTTTACAGTTTTTAAAAATTATTGGAATCCTCTGCGCTGTTTTGGCACATCGATTGCATTTCATCCTGACTGTTGTACAAAAATGATTTCGAGTTCAAGGCATTCATAACAGGAATAGGATGCAATGATTTCCAATAACATATTCGAACAGAACTATTCATTCAGTCACGTTGCATTTAACGCTCCCAAGCGTAGATATGCCTGGCTGGAAAAAGAGAAAAACATGTGGTATTTTCTGACCAATCTTTTTGCCGATCCGGCGAAATCAACTCGCAGATGGTCTAATAAACAACATGCGCTTGAAGAACTCACCAGAGAAGGATGGACTGTTCTTTATCCGTATCCAGAGCATGGCCCGACGCAAGGGCGAACTCACTCCACCTCCGGATATGGACTTATGTGGATTGATCAGTAATGTTCACAAAAAAACAACGGAGCCGGGAATGAAATAATTATCACGATCCGCAGCCGATGCTATCCATGCGCTCTCAAATATGGAATGACGCTATCCCAAGCGATGAATCCCCGGGAATCCGTCAAATTCGGCGTCGAAGCTCAATATTTCATTGATCCCCTGCTTCTCCATAATCGCAAGATGCAACGCATCCCGCGCCGACAGCTTTTTGTTCCCGAGCACTATCCCCTTTGCTCGCTCGACGGCATGTAAATCAACAGGGAAAACTTCATCGACTACGCCAAAAAGCAAATCAAAGGCCGGTTGAATTGCATCCCGGCGATTAATTGCAACATAGCGATGGAGTATTTCCTGCAGAACTTCTGTGTCGGTGGCTAAGCGGCGCCTTTCAATGACGCATTTCTCAATCAGGCTTTGAGCTTCAGCTTTAAGAGGATGGGCGGCGCCCACCAGGTACATTGGGATATTGGAATCGACGAAGATCAATTCGCATCCTCCGCAACGTATCCATCCTCTATCTCCTGGAGCATCTGATCGAGATCGGCGGTTGGAAAAGAATGTCGAACTGCAGCGCGTATCACCTGGATTTTCTTTCCGGTCTCCTCGATCGGTTCCTGTCTTCGAGCCGCGCGCAATGCCTGACGAACCCATTCCGCTACGGTCACGCGCTGTATTCGAGCCGCGCGTTGAATTTCACGCATTTCCGAATCATTAAGGATTACCTGCAACCTTTTGCTCATATAATTGATCATAATTTACTCATAATGATGAGTCAACTGGTTTCCATGAAGTATATGCGTACCGCGATCGAAGGCCGAACGCATCCAGGCTCCATTCCAAAAATCATGCAATAGATCCAATTGACTTTATCCCGGATGAGCCAAATTATTTAATAATCAATATCGCCAGCGGCTAATTTCAAAATATACGCGCCGATATGGTAGGCTTTGTTCGGATTCAAAGCTTGTAAGCGGATCCGAGAGGAGAAACCGTGTCGAAATCTCAAGATATCCCCGTACTTGCATACAAAAAACATACGCTGAAGAACGGCCTTGATGTGATTCTTCTGGAAGATCACAGGCTGCCGCTGGTTGCGGTCAGCCTCTGGTATCACGTGGGCCCCGCCAACGAAAGACCGGGGCTGACAGGATTCGCCCATCTCTTCGAACACATGATGTTCGAGGGTTCCAAGCATGTCGGAGAAAAGGCTCATTTTTTATACCTCGAATCGGCAGGCGCAAGCACGATCAACGGCACTACGGATTTCGATCGCACCAATTATTTCGAGACTCTCCCCTCAAACCAGCTGGAGCTCGCTTTATGGCTGGAAAGCGATCGCATGGGATTCCTGCTGGACACACTCGATGATCAGAAACTGGAAAACCAACGCGACGTGGTTCGCAACGAACGAAGGCAGAGCATCGAGAGCGCGCCTTATGGCCTGGTGCAAGAGGAACTGTTTCATCAGTTGTTCCCGAAAGATCACCCCTATTACGCCTCCGTCATAGGCTCTCATGCCGACATCGAAGCCGCCCAACTCGCAGACGTAAGGGAATTCTTTCAGCATTATTACGCTCCGAATAACGCAAGTCTCGCCATCGTTGGAGATATCAATCCAGAGCAAACTAAAAAGCTTGTCGAAAAATATTTCGGTCCCATACAAGCGGGAAAACCGGTTCCTCGCGCAACTGTCTCGACGCCTCCAATCAGCTCGAAAAAACATACAGTCGTTGAGGACCAGGTAGAACTGCCTCGAGTCTATATAGCATGGATCACGGATCCGGTTTTTTCGCAGGCGGATGCGGAATTGGATCTGATCGCAAAAATTTTCGGCGGCGGCAAATCCAGCCGTCTTTATAAGAGTTTGGTATATGAAAAACGGATCGCTCAGGACGCTTCTGCGCATCAATCCTCTCTAGCCCTGGGATCTATCTTCAGCATCGAAGCCACCTGTAAACCCGGAATCCGGCCGAAAGATCTGGAAGATGCTATTTGGAAAGATTTGGCCGAATTTCGAAAAATCGGCCCGGAACCCGCTGAACTCGAAAGAGCGCGGAATACGATAGAATCGGCTATTATTCGAGGGCTTGAAAACCTGGGCGGCTTCGGAGGAGTCGCGGACCGTTTGAACATGTACAATCATTTTCTTGGCGATCCGGACTATCTCGCCCAAGATCTGGAGCGTTACCGAGCGGCCACCATTGAATCGCTGCGCACAAGGGCTTGCGACCGTTTGAAACCCGATGCCTGCGTGGTGGTCTACGGAATACCGGGACAAAAAACAATTAATGATATTCCGAAGCGGATCCATCCTCCCAGCGGTCCAATAGAATTGAGCCCAACTCCGGATCAGAATTGGAGGCACTCCCCTCCGGCGCCCGGCCCGGCGCATGTTTTGAATCTACCGATCCCCAAGAAACTTCAGCTCCCGAACGGACTCAGCATTCTGTTGCTGGAACAACACAATCTTCCGATCGTCTCCGCAAATATCGTCGTGCTAAGCGGTAGCGAGCGGAACGCCCCGGATCAGCCGGGACTCGCCTCCTTCACAGCCGAAATGCTCGATGAAGGGACCATTAAACGTTCTCCCATTAGGATAGCAGGCGACGCAGACCAACTCGGCGCATCCATATCGACAGGATCTACAACCGATCTGTCTTATATCGCGATGCGCTCGCTGAAAAGGAACGTCGAATCAGCCTTCGAGCTTATTTCGGATATCCTGCTGAATCCTGCCTTTGTCCCGGAGGAAATCGAACGCGTCCGCAACGACCGTCTTACCCATATCCTGCAACAGAAAGACAATCCAGGGGTGATGGCGACCAAAGTATTTTTCGACGCCGTTTATGGCTCCGGCCATCCCTATGGTTTTACTGAAATCGGATCCGAAGAATCCAACCATTCTGTTACACGAGATTTAATTGCGGGCTTTTACAATTCAGGCTACCTCCCCACCGACACTGCTCTTGTGGCAGCAGGAGATATTACGGAATCCGAACTCCTTACATTAGCCGAGAAGTTTTTTGGCGGATGGAAGGGAGGGCAATCAGCATTCGGGAATCTTGTTCCGGCGCAAAATACAAAACGGCGCGTCGTAATTGTTGAACGGCCGGACGCTTCTCAAACAGTGCTTCGTATCGGGCATATCGGGGTGGAACGATCGAATCCCGACTATGTCGCGCTGGATATAATGAACACCGCATTGGGAGGATTATTCTCAGCCAGGATCAATCAAAACCTGCGGGAAAAACATGGATACACTTATGGCGCTTCATCCGCCTTCATTTTCCGGCGCGGTCCGGGACCTTTTCTGGTCGGGACATCCGTGCGCACCGACGTAACCGCTCCTGCCGTCGCCGAAATTTTTTATGAAATCGATCGCATGCGTCAAAGCAAGGTTACGCCGGAAGAACTGGCGACTGCAAAAGATTCCATCGACCGTTCGCTCCCCGGCATGTTCGAAACGACTCCGGACGCCGCATCGAGCATTGGACAGCTCTTCGTCCATAATCTCCCTCTTACATATTTCCGCGACCTGCCCGATCGGATCCAGGATGTTTCAGCGGAAGAAGTGCAACGAGTCGCACAGAAGCATCTGAAGCCGGAAGAAGCTGTTATTATTGCAGTTGGGGATCGCGAAAAAATCCAATCTGAACTGGAGAAGCTGAATCTCGGTCCCATCGAAATCCGCGACGCCAATGGGAAGGCATAATTGGATTGAAATATTTCCCTGATGGGACAGAAACTATCTCCGCCTATTCAAACCGGAGTTTCATGTCACGGCGATCCTGTGATAGATTTTCCATATGCAATACGACATTAAGATTCAGGGAGAAACCCTGAACGTAACCCAGGAGATCCTGGATCGCTACAACGTCCCAGGCCCTCGCTATACCAGCTATCCAACAGCGCCGGAATGGATTGATTCGTTCGGACCTTTCGATTACGAACAGGCCATAAAAAAATCCAATGACGCCCGGCCCGTCCGGCCGCTTTCCATTTATACGCATCTTCCCTTCTGCGACCAGCTCTGCCTTTTTTGCGGCTGCAATGTCGTTATAAATAAAAATCACGACGTTTTGATTCCTTATCTCGAAAAATTGAAATGGGAAATTGACCGACTTGCAAGAGCCCTCGACACTTCGAGGCCTTTAATCCAATTCCATTGGGGGGGAGGCACTCCCACCTACCTCAGCGCCTCGCAACTGCAGGACCTTTTTTATTATTTTAAGGAGCGTTTTTCTTTCGCATCGGACGCGGAGATCGGGATCGAGATTGATCCCCGGGTGACCATGGAAGATCAGCTGTCGACGCTGCGCCGCCTGGGATTCAATCGGATCTCCATGGGCGTTCAGGATTTTAATCCTGTTGTGCAGAAAACCATTCGACGCATCCAACCCTGCGAAAAAACCAAGGCGATATTTGACGCCTGCCGGGCGCTCGAATTCGAGTCCATCAATATAGACCTTATCTATGGTCTTCCGCATCAAACGGCGGAGAGTTTCGTCGATTCCGTAGATAAGGTGATTGATCTTGGCCCGGACCGCATTGCCATGTTCAGCTATGCTCATGTGCCCTGGCTCAAAAAACAGCAGGGCGCCATCGCCAGATTTCTTCCGCAAGGGATGGATAAATATCAGATCTTTCGCTCGGGAATCGAACGATTCACAGCCGCCGGCTATCGATATATCGGGATGGATCATTTCGCCCGGCACGACGACGAACTCTGTCAAGCTCAGAGCAATCGCACCCTGCATCGCAATTTTCAGGGTTATACCACAAAAGCCGGCGCCGACCTCTTGGGCATAGGAGTCAGCTCAATAAGCGGCATGGATCGGACGTATGCTCAGAATTATCGAGACCTGAAGGATTACTATGCCGCTATTGATAAACTTCAGCTTCCGATAATGCGCGGAATAGAATTAATTGAAGATGATGTTATCCGGCGGGCGGTTATCAGCCGACTGCTCTGCCATTGCATCCTCGATAAGAAGGAGATCGAATCCGAGTTCAATATAACGTTCGAAAGTTATTTCGCCGACGAACTTGCCCGGCTGGATCTATTGCAGAAAGATGGGCTGGTGAATCTGGGCGACGGAACGATATCGGTGACGATGCTCGGTCGCATCTTCATTCGCAATGTCGGGATGGTTTTTGACAAGCGCCTGCAGAAGCCACAGAGCAAACCTGTTTTCTCCAAGACTCTTTAGCCAACATTAGGACTCGCACAATGGAACGAGGCGTCCTGCTGTTCAACCTGGGAGGGCCGGAAAACCTGAACGAGGTTCGTCCCTTTCTTTTCAATCTCTTCTCCGATCCGGAAATCATTAGAATAAAAAGCGATTTTCTTCGCAAGTCCCTTGCCTGGTTTATTTCTTTTTCGCGGCAGAAAAAATCGCGCAATCTCTATCGTCAGATAGGCGGAGGCTCACCTCTGCGCAGAACAACGGAGGCTCAAGCTGCTGCGCTGGCGGAAAATCTCAGGTCGAAAGGAATTCCTGCTCGAATCTATGTGGGGATGCGGTGTTGGAAACCAAGCATCGATGAAGCCGTCGAACGAATCTTAAACGATCGCATCGACAGGCTCGTGCTGCTCCCTCTTTTTCCTCAATACTCGGTGACGACAACAGGATCATGCCTGAAACATTTCAGTGATCTCGATCGCAAGCTGAGGCTTTCCCATACAATAAAAATCACCACTATCCAGGCTTGGTTCGACGATCCGCTCTACGTCGATCTAATGTCAGAACTGATTGGAAATGGACTGTCGCATTTTTCGCCGGATCAAGGTAAAAAGGTCGCCCTTCTCTTCAGCGCGCACTCCATTCCGGCCGGCTATGTCCAACAAGGGGATCCCTACCAGGAACAGATTCAGAAATCTTTCGAGCTGATCAATTCCAGGCTTGGCAATGCATTTCATTCAGAGCTGTCTTTTCAGAGTAAAGTGGGACCCGTTCGATGGTTGGGACCATCGACCCAAGATACATTGGTCGAAATGGGGAAAAAAGGACTTAAAAAAATATTAGTTGTTCCGATCAGTTTCGTTTCAGATCACATCGAAACTCTGCAGGAGATCGATATTGCGTATAAAAGCATTGCAGCCAAAGCAGGCATCAAGGAGTTTTTCAGATCCGAATCGCCCAATCTCAATCCGAAGTTCATTGAAGCTCTCGCCCAAATAGCAATCCACCGGGGAGGGTTGTAATTATACGGAGCATTGGGCGGGACGCCCGCGCTCCATTCCATCGTTACTGCAGTTTTTGGATTTCCACCCCTAGCTGAGCGATAAAGAGCGGATCTCCACCCATTTTCACACGCCGGATGATTCCATTTTTATCGATGAGCACCTGAAAGGGGATTCCTTCAGCGCCATAGGCCGAACCAACTGCGCCATCTTCATCCAGCAGCACCTCGGAACTAATGTTCTGAGCGCGAACATACTCTCTGACAGTATCGGCGGAGTCACCCAGGTTGATGGCCAGGAGAGTAAAACCTTTGGGATTGTCCTTTTGGAGTTTTTCCAGCAGCGGCATAGTCATCCGGCAAGGTTCGCACCAGGTGGCCCAAAAATCGAGCAATACAACCTTTCCTTTGAATTGATCAAGCGAAACCTCCCGGCCGGCCAGGTTGCGAAGCTTGAAACTTGAGGCTTTCTCGAGTTGTCCCTTGCCGCACTTCATTATAGTTACGGTTACAAAGACCAAAACGGCGCAGATTATGATGACTTTCTTTAGCGTCACAATACAACCTCCTGGAGCTTAAAAGAGCTTTTAAAGTATACCATCCCACCCAAATATTGGATGAATTCAACTCCAAACCTCGAAAGCTCCGCCAATTTATAATAAACTTGAGGGCGCGATGATAAGACAGTTCCGCCTCGAAGACGCTGCGCCTGGTTGCAAGCTAATCTATGACTGTCTTGACGCTGATCCATCCCTCTCTCCTTCACTCCGTAAAAAACTTCGGAATAGCCTATCGCCTCAATCCATGCGAGAACACGCAAAATTGTTCTATCTGGCTGTGTATGAATTAGAATCCAAAATAGTTGGGATTGCAGGACTGGATTTAAACGAAATCCGCATACTGTACGTATCTCCCGAAAGTCGAAGAACCGGGATCGGCAGGGCTCTTTTCAATCATCTTGCGGATATGGCTCCCGCAGGCTTCTTCGCTGAGATATTTGTCTACTCCAGCCTTATGGCCGTTGAATTTTATAAAGAGCTGGGGTTTAGCGAGAAAGGCCCGGTATCGTTCGATGTCGAGGGGGAATTGATGCACACAATTTTTATGGCTTGTCCTGCCAAGTCTTCAACTCCTTAGCCCGGACGCCTTCTTCCCCTCTCCCTATTATTATAACGGTTGCTCTTAATCTTTTGGTTGATTTCTAAATAAAATTGAATATGATAAATCTACTTTTTTTAATCTTGAAGTGGTTTTCAGCCGATTCTGCTTATGCGGAGCGGAGGATTTTTTCGTGAATTTATATTTTTTGGGTTTCATAAGGAACAAGCGATGAAGGGAAGATGTCGCACCGTCATTATATTTGCCGCGCTTGCCGTTCTGCTTGGAACGCTTTGCAGTTACGCCAAATCAACCACTAAGGCGCATTCTAAACTCAAGAAAGCGGCGCGCGGAAAAACAAACAGCGTCTATATGGTGCGTCCGGGAGACACTTTATCCCAGATCGCCTTGACTCACGGAACGACAGTAAAAACACTGAAATCGATTAATAAATTAAAAAACAACCAGATACGAGCCGGACGAGAGCTTAGAATTCCTGTGTCCGGCAAGAACGCCATTTTATTAGCAGAACCCACAGCGCCTGAAGCAGCTCAAAAACAGAAAGCGACGCTCCCAAAACCAATCCCTCCGCAAATTGCAAGCCAAGACGAGAATCTTGAGGACCAATCATTACGGCTTCGCGTAGTTCAGGCAGGATTCCAATTTCTGGGAGTTCGTTATCGAAGAAGCGGCGTGTCGGAAAAAAGTGGATTTGATTGTTCCGGGCTTGTAAAAAGTCTATTCTCAAAATTCAATATTGAGTTGCCCCGAACATCCCGCGAGCAATATCAGCAAGGCGAGAAGATAGATCGCGACAACCTGGAGATGGGAGATCTCGTCTTCTTTTCTTCCAAAGGAACGAATCCGACGCACGTGGGAATCTATATTGGAGACAACAAATTTATTCATGCAGCGCTTAAAGCCAAACAGGTAATCGTCAGCGACCTCAATAAAATCTGGTACTCCATGCGTTACCTGGGCGCGCGCCGGGTAATCTGGGGAGATGAACCAGCTCCCAAGCCCCAAGAAAATTAGGAACGAAAAAGTTCCGACGGCATTTTTATCGGTGTGACATGGATGCCGGGGGTTTGTTTTGGTAACTCGCTTACTTTAAGAGAGCCACGGAAGACACGGAATCAATTTTGTTTATTGTTTGTAAGGAACGATTGAACTCCGAAATTACTGAGTCGTTTTAATCGTTATTCCGTGCATTCCGTGGCTGCATTCCGTGGCTGCATTCCGTGGCTGTATTCCGTGGCTGTATTCCGTGGCACGCTTTTACGGATTCAAGACAAAGCTCCAGTCACAGATTTTCCCATCCGGCGGCTCGCCGGCGACGCCCTAAATTCTCCTCATTCTCCTGTTGACCTGTTTAAAGCTTCATAGTTTAAGATTTTGCTGAGTAACGAGGATAAAGCTTATGGTCACAATTTCCGCATTGGCAAAAACATCGGGCCTGTCTCGCAGCGCTCTTCTTTATTATGACCGGCTCGGCCTGCTCAAGCCATCCGGGCGAAGCCGCACAGGCTATCGCCAATATTCGCCGGCGGATATAGAACGATTGGAACAGATTTGCCTCTATCGACAGATTGGCATTCCTCTCAAGGAAATGAAAATGCTGTTCGACAAATCACGATCCGTCGTTTCAGTGGAAATCCTAAAGCGGAGGCTTCGCGTTCTCGGCCGGGAAATTGCAAATTTCCAAAGGCAGCAGCAAACCATTGTGCAAATTCTCAAACAAAAACAGATTCGACAAGGAGTAGAAATGATTAACAAAGATCGATGGGTGGAAATCATGAAGGCGGCGGGATTGAAAGAGCAGGATATGCAAAACTGGCATAAGCAATTCGAAAAGATGGAACCTGAGGCTCACCAGGAATTTCTGGAATCCCTGGGAATCAAGACGGCGGAAATTCAGAAGATACGGGAATGGAGCCGGCAGCAATAATCGGGCAATCGGCAGCCGGCAGTACTTTTTTGTACTGCCGGCTGCCGACCGGTAAGTTGGGCATATAAATGTCCCTTATTATATAATGTGCGCCATGTCTAATGGATTCATGCGCAGAACTGCGGACGGGATTGGAAGATTCATCCGAGGTCTGCAACCGGGAAGCCCGCGCGATCCCAGCGCCGTCTATCAATCGACATTGAATCAGATCAACAATCGTCGCGCCCGGTCGCGAACAGAAGATAGTTCGCAATTGCATGCAATCGCTCATCGCCTGCGCATCGAGACATTCAATCCCGATGCAACCATAGAGGCGATGGCTTTGGCGGCTGAGATGTCGGAAAGGATTCTCGGATTGCGTTTGTTTGACGTCCAGCTAATTGGGGCGCTTATCATGGCAGACGGCAAAATCGCGGAGATGCAGACCGGCGAGGGAAAGACTCTGGCGGCTGTTCCCGCCGTATATGTGCACGCGCTTGCCTGCGGTGGAGTGCATGTCCTGACCGCCAATGATTACCTGGCTAAACGCGATGCCGTATGGATGGGCGAGATCTATCGAGCGCTGGGACTTTCGGTGAGTTACATCAACCAGAGCATGTCCGCAGGGGAGCGCCAAAAGGCCTATGCATGCGATGTCGTTTATGCCACCCCTAATGAGATCGGATTTGATTTCCTGCGCGATCAGCTTTGCCTTTATCCTGGTGAACTCGTCCACCAGCCGTTTCGCTGCGCGCTGTTTGATGAAGTCGATTCCATATTAATCGACGAGGCTCGCATCCCATTGGTGATAGCAGGCGGCGATTCCGCTCCTGTGGACCTCGCATACCGCTGCGCAGCTATTGCTCGCAAACTTCGGCCCGGGCGCCATTACAGGACGGATGAATTCTCGCGCAATGTTCAGCTTACCAACCTGGGCGCCGCTGTAGTTGAGCAATCGCTGCATTGTCCAAATCTGTATGATCTGCGCTATATATCCATGCTCACGGCTATTCAGGACGCCTTGCATGCGGAGGCCCTGCTCCGACGCGATGTGGATTACATCATTAAAAACAACCAGATTGATTTGGTGGATGAATTCAAAGGTCGCATTGCAGAAAACCGGCGGTGGCCCGAGGGGCTCCAGACCGCAATTGAAGCCAAGGAAAATCTTCCACTTAAAAAACAGGGTCGGATCTTGGGTTCCATCACGCTTCAGAATCTGGCGGCGCTTTACCCGCGGAAATGCGGCATGACGGGCACAGCGGCCACCCAGGCCGCAGAATTCTTCCAGATATATGAACTCGAAGTCGTGGCCGTCCCAACAAACCGGCCGGTGATTCGCGTCGATCATCCGGACGTTTTATTTCGCTCCAAGCAGGAGAAAGAACGCGCATTGATTCAAGAAATCGCCGGCGTGCACGCCACCGGCCAACCGATTCTGGTCGGAACCGCCGGCGTGGCGGAATCGGAAAGTCTCAGCGCGCTTTTGCGCCCGGCTGGGATTCCGCATCATGTCTTAAACGCGCGCAATGATGAAGCGGAAGCGCAAATCATTGCGCAGGCAGGCGTTCTCGGAGCGGTCACGATTTCGACCAATATGGCAGGACGCGGCACGGACATTGCCCTGGGCGGACTTCCTCCGCAGGATCAAGATAAAATTATTGAATTGGGCGGCCTCTATGTTGTGGGCACGAATCGTCATGAGAGCCGTCGCATCGATTATCAGCTGCGTGGCCGGGCAGGCAGGCAGGGCGAGCCCGGCTCATCCCGGTTTTTCATCAGCCTGGAAGACGACTTGTTGGAACGCTTCGGCGTTCGGGAAGCCTTGCAGGGAAACATGCCCGAGGGGAAAGCCATTGAACATGTGCAGCGAATCATCGAAGGGCAGAACCTGGAAATCCGGCAAACGCTCCGGAAATACGAACAGATCATCGAACAGCAGAGGAAAATACTTCAAACCATGCGGAGCGAAATCCTGTTGGGCTCCGGCAAAAGTCTGATCGAAGAACAGGAACCGGAACTGCACGAGCGTTTGCGTCAACAATTCGGGAAAGAGCGGATAGCCGAGTTGGAGCGCGTGATCGCTTTAACCAAGATTGATGAGCTCTGGTCGGATTATCTGGTCGATGTTGCAGAGCTTCGATCCGGCATCCATTGGGTTTCACTCGCCGGAAACGATCCGTTGAACGAATACCTCCATCAAGTGGCATTGAAATTTGAAAACCTGCAGGACAGCATCGACGAACAAATCATTGCCGCCTTTATAGATCTTCAACCGGGCGAAAACGGAGAATGGCCGGAATTGCCCCGTTTTGATCGCGGCGCCACATGGACCTACGTTATCAATGATCAACCTTTCGGCAACATGAGCGAGCGCTTCGCAAAAAACCTCATCCAGCGTGTGCGCCAGGCTATGGTGTAAAACCTCCAATTGGGCTTGGCCTATTGATTCGGAATTATGATACGCCGCATCCCTCCGGCGAATATTGTGAAGAGATGATTTTTCTATCAAACGGAAATTGACAATGCCGGTTATCACAATGGCAAATGCTTATTCCTGTATTATTAGTTTCTTTCGTTGTAAGATCTTTTCTTTCGCTGAAGACAAACACTCGCTCCACAAACAATCGGCCGAGCGCAACTCAATGATAAATCAAAGCGGCATGGAGGGCGAGCAGGTTCGGCACGTAAGTTTTAAATGAGACCTAAATGAGGCATGAGCAAACCTAAAAAAGGCAAGGTATCGAGTAGCAAAAAGACAAAAGAAACTGTTGGGCCTTCCAGGGCTCAAGATTCTGAACCACGCGGCGCACCTCTTTCAAAGAGACGGCTGTGGCTATTCCGGCTGACGGCCATCAGCATCCCGCTAGTAATATTCCTTCTGATTGAAATCGCCTTCCGAATTATCCCAGGCTTGAACGAAGATCGGGATCCATACGTCAATATTTCGCCGGTTTCGGTTTTCTCGCGCAAGACGATAGATGGGCAGGAATATTACCACATCACCCATCGGTTCGTTTTGGGCGGTCATGGTGTAAAGATCCTCGTCAAAAAACCGGCGAATACAATTCGTATTTTTTGTTTAGGCTCATCGGCCTGCGCCGGTTGGCCACATCCGCCCAACGAGACTTTTAGCGCCTACCTTCAACAGGCGTTGGAGGCGGCGTATCCGAAAAAAAAGATCGAGGTCATTAACGCGGCGGCTCATGGATTTGCCGCCTACCGTACTCGACTTGTCCTGGACGAAGTGCTGCAGATGGGACCCGATGCGGTCATAGTCTGGGAAGGCAACAATGAGTTCCTGGAGGATCGCAACTACGACTCGCCAGGCGCCGTGCTGGGCAATCTCGGACGACATCTGAGAATCGTGCAGTGGCTAAGATCAATCAATGCCGCCCGGACCGAAATGAGCGGCGAAGACTTGAAAGACATGGCGGAGTTTTTCTGGAAAAAAACCCGGCAGCAATCACTCCGGCTTCGGGAGGACCCGGTGCAGTTTGCCCAAGTCCAGGAGCATTTTCGCAAAAGCTTCGAGCACATGGTCCGCCAGTCGCAAAGAAACGAAGCGCCGATTGTTCTGTGCACCGTGCCGGTAAATTTACGCGACTGGGTCCCGACAGTTTCGGTGAATCACCTAAAAGGCCAACAGCTCGAACAATGGCAGAAACTGTACAACCTGTCCCGTCGTTGTCTGCTCGAAAACAGATATAAAGAGGGCATTGAAACCATGGGTCGGGCAATCGCCATGGAGGGGGATCATGGAGAATCCTATTTCTGGCTGGGCAGACTGCTGGAAGCCGATGGACAAAAGGCTGCGGCTTGGGAGGCTTTCAGCAAGGCTCGGGATAATGATTACAATCCCTTCCGGGCGGTCAGCAGCTTTAATGAAACCATTCGGACGCTGGCAACGGAGAACCAGGACAAAGGCGTGTCTATGCTTGATTTAGAGCGACTTTTTTCCGGAGCTGGGAAATATGCCGCTCCTGGCTTCGATTTATTTCTGGATTATGTGCATCCGACCAAACCGGCCAACTTGATGGTGGCGGAAAATCTCTTCAATCTCATGATTAGGGGCGGCGTGTTGAAAGAAAAACCGGCCGTGGACCGCTTTACGTACCACGACCTGCCGACTGGACCGAACGGGAAACCCTATCGCGAGGAAACAGATGTTGAATTGCAGATCGCGGCTCTTACAATGGCAATGGAAAACCGGCAGTATGAAACTGTCGTGAATAAGGTGGAGTTCCTGGTGGAACAGAATACCGGGCATCGACCAACAGCGCCGGATGATCCGGTGTTCAATCATCCGGCGCTGAAAAACTTGCCTCCGAAGTTTATCGATGGCTATCGGGCTTTTCGCAATTACCTGGATGTTGAACGACGAGTAATTTTGGAACTGTCTCCAAGCGAATCCGACCGGGAAGATGCGAAACGACAGATAGCTAAATTTTATGAGAAATGGTATCCATTCGGGAGCTTCTAGGTTGAAGAGCCGGCGTTTTCCGGGAAGTCGGCTGGGCCTGATCGACTGTAAGGATTGGTAGGATTGGAGCATGCATTCTCTGAGTTGGCTGGCGCTGATTTTTTTAACTCTTTTCGGCTATTCCGCCGGAGGAGTGTTAGGCAGAAGAACGCAACCGCGCGGAAAAACAGCCGGCGTTCAACCCACGCTCCTTGATACGGCGCTGGTCATTGTGCTTTGGATGGGCGCAATCGCATGCCGTTTGACGACGGATATATCGCCGTGGCGGGTGGTTGCGATCGGATTCATAGTCGCGCTTGGCGTGGCCTTTGTGTTGAACTGCTTTCAGCGACCGTCTCATGACGGCAATACACTGTTGCAGTAAGGGCCTGTCAATGAATAACATTTGCACTTTGGCGCGAGCGCGGGAAGGCAAGAATTGTTGAAATCCTGGTTTGAAACCTGGAAGGAATTTTCTCGAGAAATAGGCGGATTCCAGAGCCGGATCTTGATGGGGATCTTCTACTTCGTTGTGGTTGCGCCCTTCGGCATTATTGTGCGTATAACCGGCGATCCTCTTTCTCTTCACAAAGCCAAGGGAACAAACTGGACAGCCAGGAACGATTCGGAAAATCCCAGCCTGGAGGCCGGCAGAAACCAATTCTAATGATGGCCGGCCGATTTCTTACACCGTCCTAATTCAGGAATAGCGAAAATGATACGAGCGATTAAAGAAATTATCTCGCGCTTCGGCATATTGGGCGAGCTGCTGTTCTTTCTATGGAAGCGCAAATTGTGGTGGCTGATCCCGATGGTTTCGATATTGATTTTGCTGGCGCTGCTGCTCATTTTTACTCAGGCCTCCAGCGTTGCGCCCTTCCTTTATCCACTGTTCTAACTGCCGGATTGGCAAGGAGTCCTGTAGGTGTACATCCTTGGTGTTTCCTGCTTCTATCATGATTCGGCTGCAGCTTTACTGCACGATGGAGTTTTAATAGCCGCTGCAGAAGAAGAAAGGTTCAGCCGCAGGAAACATGATCATGGTTTTCCGGCCAACGCTGTTAATTTTTGTTTGATGCAGGCTGGAATTAAAGGCCGGGATCTTGATTATTTGATCTTTTACGAAAAACCCCTGGTTAAATTCGAACGCATTCTCATGACTAGTCTGGGCGCCTTTCCCCGTTCCTGGGAAATGTTCCGTGAGGCAATGATTACATGGTTTGATAAAAAACTGTGGATCAAAAACGAGCTGATAGCCCATTTGGCCGTCCCGCGCGAAAAGGTGCTGTTTGTAGATCATCACATGGCGCACGCGGCCAGCTCCTTCTTCTGTTCGCCTTTTGAGGACGCCGCCATCCTGACAGTAGATGGAGTGGGAGAATGGGCCACGGCTACCATGGGAATCGCAGAGGCTGCCGCAGACGGCAAAAAGCCCAACGCAATACGGATGCTGGGGGAAATGCGCTTCCCCCATTCCCTCGGCCTGCTGTACTCAGCCTTCACGGCTTTTCTCGGATTCGAGGTGAACGAGGGTGAATATAAGGTCATGGGGATGGCGCCCTACGGACAACCGCGCTATAAAGACAAAATTTACCGGCTGATGAATTTGTTCGATGACGGCAGCTTTTCTCTGAACATGGACTACTTCAGCTATCACTATTCCACCACCCGGACGTTCAACCGCCGATTTGAAGAGTTGTTTGGCAAACCGCGGGACGGCAGGTCTGAATTTATTACCCGTCTGACCCATGCGGATGTTAATGGACACGAGGCGGAGGCGCAACAGAACCAGTATTACGCGGATGTGGCCGCCAGCATTCAGCAGGTGACTGAAGAGATTCTGCTCAAGATGGCGAACCATCTGCAAAAGGAAACAGGCCTGAAACGGCTTTGCATGGCGGGCGGCGTAGCGCTTAACAGTGTGGCCAATGGGCGAATCCTGCGTGAGACCCGGTTTGAGGACTTGTTTATTCAACCCGCATCCGGAGATTCCGGCGGCGCTGTGGGAGCAGCGCTCTATTGCTGGCATGTCCTTCTGGGAAAGCCGCGACACTTTGTATTGGAACATGTCTATTTAGGGAAAAACTATGAGGCGGGGGAAATCAAGTCTTTCCTGGACGGCAACAATATCAGGCATGAAGAGTATCAAAACGACGAAACGCTCTCAGACCGATTGGTAGAGAGCCTGATGGAAGGGAAAGTAATCGGTTGGTTCCAGGGGCGCTTTGAATGGGGGCCGCGGGCCCTGGGAAACCGCAGCATACTGGCCGATCCCCGCTGCGCGGATATGAAGAACATCGTAAACAGCAAGATCAAGTTCCGCGAGCCCTTTCGTCCCTTTGCCCCCGCCGTGCTTGAAGAACGTGCGGCGGAGTATTTTGAAGGACTCCGGGAATACGAACGCCAGTACCCGGCTCGCTTTATGTTGCTGGTTTTCCCATGGAAAGAAAATGCGGGTGAACGGGTCCCTGCGGTAAATCACATGGGAACCGGGCGATTGCAGACCGTTCGGCAGGAATGGAATCCACGCTACTACCGGCTTATAAAAAAATTCGGCGACGCCACCGGCGTCCCTATACTGCTAAACACCAGCTTCAACTTGCGGGGCGAGCCCATGGCAGGCAGTCCCGCCGACGCTTTCAACACCTTCAGCAAGAGCGGGATTGATCTTCTGGTTATGGATCGATTTCTCGTCGGGAAATAATAAAATCCTACCGTGGCTTTATCGTAGCCCGTCCTCATATTAAAGCCAACTGCAGGCTTTGCTGTGCGGGAAGATAGTCGGGCTGGACGCGTAATACCACCCGAAACTGGCTTATACCTTCGGCTCTCCGACCCTGCCGGACCATGGCAATCCCGAGATTTGTGCGCGCTCCGACATCATCCGGCTTGATGCGCAACGTTTCCACAAAAATTTACTCCGGCATTTTTTAGTGTATTTAGTGTCTTTCTTGGTTAAAATTAATAAAACAATCCTCTACTGAGATGCGAAAAAAGGAGGCGGCATATGTTCGCCAAATTGACAGGATTAAAATCCGTTGTTACGGTTTCCCTGGCAGTTTCGCTATTGTTGTTCTGCGCCTGTCAGACGACTCAGAAGCCGCAAACAGCGACCGGCGGCAGCAGCATTGCCGAAAAGAAATCTTCCGCTGTAAAGATTGCCGCCCCTGCCTATACTGAAAGCGATTTAAATCAACTGGTCAGGGATAACAATAACTTTGCCTTTGATTTGTACAATGAAGTTAAGGATGAGGCTGTAAATGTATTTTTCTCTCCCTACAGCCTTTCGACTGCCTTGGCCATGACTTACGCCGGCGCCAAAAACCGCACCGAAACACAGATGGCGGCTGCATTGCATTTCAATTTTCCCCAGGACAAATTGCATATGCTTTTTAACGCCTTGGACTATGAATTGGCCGGCCGGAAGCAAAACGACTCCACAAGCGGGGAAAAATATTTAAAACTGAAGAATGTCAATGCTGTCTGGGCGCAGGTCAACTATACATTTCTGGATAAATTCCTGGATACTCTGATGATCAATTACGGTTCGGGAGTCCAGCTGGTGAATTTTGCATCCAATCCGGAGCAGGCCCGTCTTGATATCAATAACTGGGTCGCCAACCAGACCGAAAATAAAATATTGGATTTTTTAGCCTCCGACGATGTGGACCGATTGACGGTTCTGGTATTGACCAATGCCATGTACTTTAACGGCGCCTGGGCGATTCCCTTCGACCCCGTAGCTACAGATAACGGAAGCTTCTATCTTGCCGACGGCAGTTCTGTGACCGCATTCATGATGGTTCCGAAGACGAGCCGGGGTGAAGCATATGATGAAAGATTCGCCGTCGCGTCCGGAGCCGGGTACCAGGTGGTAGATGTGCCTTATTACGGCGGAGAATTTTCGATGCTGATTATTATGCCAAGCCAGGGGACGTTTACGGCTTTCGAACGGGATCTGAATTATCCTTTGATTGAAGAGATTGTCGGCAATTTGGATGACAGGAACATCAGGTTAAAGATGCCGAAGTTCGATAGTAAATTTAATATCAGACTTGCGGACAAGCTTTCAGCAATGGGAATGCCTGATGCATTTATTTCCGGAGTCGCCGATTTCACGGGAATGGACGGAGGGGCAAGGCCTCTTGCCATTGGGAATGTCATCCACCAGGCTAAGATTACGGTAAATGAAGCCGGGACTGAAGCCGCCGCCGCTACTGCCGTAGGCATGACATACACATCCATGCCCGAAGAATTAGTCATTAACCGGCCGTTCATCTACATGATCCGGGATATTAAAACCGGCGCTATTTTATTCCTGGGCCGGGTGAAAAACCCAAATGCCGACTAAACCATTGAAAATGAAGGGTCACGGTTATTGAGATCATCGAGCGAGCAAGGCCTGAAGTTCACTGCTCGCTGCCGTAAAATTAGGATTGATTGCCAACGCCCGTCTGAAATTTTCGATGGCTTCTTCGGTCTGTCCGGAAGCAACCAGAATCTTTCCCAGCCAGTAGCAGGCAAGAGCATTTTGGGGATTGAGCTCCACGGCTTTACGAAAATAAGTGGCGGCTTCCCTGTTTCGGCCCAAATTATAAAGGACTTCACCAAGATTGAAGTAGGCGACATCGTTTCTGGAATCGAGTTTTACGGCTTTCTCAAAGTAAGTGACGGCCTTTTCGTTTCGCCCCTGCTTGGCCAGAATAAAACCAAGAATGCGGTTGGAGATGACGTTTTCAGGCATGATCTCCACAGCTTTTTTATAATAGTCCGCCGCTTCATTAAAATTTCCCTGCTTTAACTGTATGCTTCCCAGCCCGACGTGAGCGTCTTCACTGTTCGGATCAATTTCCAACATTCTTTTATAATGGGCAGTGGCCTCATCATAACGTCCTAGACCGGTCAGGGCTGCGCCAAGTTTGGCGTAGTTTTCCGAGGCATAGGGGTACATATCTATAGCTTTACGGTAATCAGCAATAGCCTCATCGTCGTTGCCGCTCTTCTGCTTCGCCGCGGCAAGGGTAATGAGCAACCCTGGATCCCATGGATATTGTTTCAGAGCCATATTCAGGTGATCGACGGCTAATTTCGGCTCGCCGCTTTGCAGCAACAGCTTTGCCAAACGATAGCGCAAATTCCAGTCGTCCGGCGCTTTTTCCAGCGCCGCTTCAAAGCGCCGGCGGACCTCCTGAATGGCTTCCGGGGTTGACGATAGAATGCCGAGGCTGTTCACACGTCCCTGGATTGCGGCAAGCCGCTCCGTATGATCCAGCTGATTCGAAAACGGCGGCCGGGACACCATGGCGACCATTTGCGTCATCAAAAGACGCTCATCCCATGGCGTCAGCAACAGCGCTTCCGCACATTGCTGTTTGGAGAGTATGGAATCCGTTTTTCGAAATGGCGCCAGTCGCGGCAATGCGGCCTCCACCCGATCTACAATGGTTCGCGCTAAGAAGTAATTTCCTTCGAAGGTGAAATGAACATGTTCATAAAACAGTTCTTCTCCCGGAATGCCCCCGGCGACCGGACTGTTCGCCGCCAGTGATTGTTCCGAATCGACCCAATAGATTCCGTTTTTTTCTTGTGTCGCGGCAACCTCGCGAATAGCCTTGTTGATTCCGGTATCGGCGCGGAACCGCAAAACATCCAGATTGCGCGCTTCCTGAAATTGCTCCTTTGCCTCCCTGAACCGGCCTTCCCCCTCGAGGCACCGCCCCATACGGAAATGAAGCTCGGCAAAACGATCGTCGATGCGCGCCGCAGTTTCATATTTTGCCAACGCTTCCGACCAGCGCTTGTTGTGTTCCTGCTCGACGCCGGAACGGTAGATCGATTCCCATTTTTTCAAGTCCGCGTTCGAAACACCGGCGCGATGATGGGAGGCAAAAGGCGGACAGTCCTTGAGGTTAACGGCTACCGTCGATAGAATCACCGGAGCGCCCGCACTCCGGACTACACTGCAGATATCCCCTAGATTCCGCCGGAAATTTTCATAGACTGCGGCCAGCCGCAGATCGTCGGCTGTGACCGGATTGCCCATGAACATCTCCATGCCATGCCACCCGGTGAAACTCTTCGCCTGATGGAAGGAACTCATCGCATCGCCCAGCAATTGCACTGTCCGGAACGATTTCATCCGTAAATTCACTCTAATGAATTGTAGGCTGGGATTCCATTTTTCGAATACGGTTCCAGGACCGTAAGGTCCAACGACTTCGTTATTCCCCATATAAACGACAAACAGATCCGGTTGATGAGCGGCGCAGTCGCGGGCGATTTCGAGTATTGCGTGCGAATTAATCGCCGTCATCGCCGCATTGACGATGTCGAACTTCACCTCCGGGTATCGTTCCTGAAGCATGATCCCCAGAATCGGCCCAAAGCTGAATGTCGGGTCGGGCACCCCCTGGGCTGCCGATTCCCCAAGAATGAAAATGCGAATCGTACCCTCAGGTTTAGGGGGTAGGATTCGATGTATAGGAGTGCGTGAAAGATTCCGGGGGAAGAATCGCCAGCCGAACTTAATGTTGGTCCTGTAGGTTCCGGCGACGCCGGATTTTATAAAAAATTCCGCCGGATAACCATAATTTCCCAAACGCAAGCCGATTTCCAGCAGAGTGAAGAAGAGCGCCGGAACGATAATTACAGCTACCAGACGGAATAACCAGATGCGTCCTTTGCCCGGCGTCGGTTGGGACGTCTCGGGTTTCGGCGCTTTCAGCGGCTCTTTGGGCTCGGGATGAACCGCCTTCGATTTTTTATTCTTATGTTTTGATGACATCGGGTCTCTTCGTAAGTTAACCAAGCTCCGGAAAAACACTAATATATGAAAAGAAATTTATCTCCGAAGCTTTTGAATTGCCGAGTGCAGATTAGCAAAAAGAGAATCGATAAACTGGATGGGAACGGAAGAGAAAGCCAACCGGATCAAACCCGACAGCACGATGACTCCTGTGCTGTAGTTGGATATCAGCTCTTTACGCAATTCCTCATTGTCGACGCCGATCGGTTTTACGCACATAAAATACCCGGAGTTGAACGGCATCACTTCGAAGCTTTCCCCATACTCCGGATGGGCTTTCAGCGTCTCATGGATTTTTAGAATCCGATTCGCCAGCACTTGGTATTTCTGTTTTTTCTGAGCTGCGTATTCCGGAGCCGTATAACCCTTGAGCAGGATCGCCTGGGAGAGACATGAAACATTGGAGATGGTGCCGCGCACCGCGCCGGCAACCTTATTTTCGAGAGCTTTCAGCTGGGCGGCGTTGGCGCCTTTAAACCCGAAGGTAATAAAGCCCACGCGAAATCCCCAGACGTAATCTTCCTTTGTAGGGCCATCGAGTTTAACGCCCAGAACATTCGGATGCAGATCAGCCAGCGAGACAAAAAGAGATTCTCGGGCTATGCCTTCTTCATAGACAAGGCCGAAATAAGCGTCGTCCAGCACGACAACCAATTTATTGCCTGCTTCAGCAGCCTTCCGGATTTCAGCGGTCAAAGCCTTCGCCTCTGATTCCGTAGGAGTATAACCTGTCGGATTGTTGGGGAAATTCAGGAGAACGACTCTCTTGCCCGGCTTCCCTTCGTTGAGCGCTTTGGAAAAAGCGGCGATATCAAAACCGCCGTTCACGAAAGTATTATAGAATTTGAGCTTCGCTCCATATGCCTCCGTGAATACCAGCTCATAGTTATCCCAGTAGAGATCTGGAATTATTACTTCATCTCCCGGATCCAGGAACAAATATCCAGCCATGGAAAGTCCGTGGGTAAGGGCCGCCGTCGTCACCGGCAGGCTGAAATTCTTTCCTTTTAAGCCCGGATTTTTTACTGTCAATAGCTTGGCCCATTCCTCCCGCACTTTTGGCAGCCCGAAACTTGGAGCGTAAAGAAAGGAATCCGAAGGCACGTTGACCATGGCCTCCAGGCATTCAAGCGTCAGCGCGGAACCATCGTCCTCAAATGCAGTCCCGATTGTTGCATTAATTTTGACGCCTTTGGCTTCGGCGCTTTGGCCCAGAATTCCCTTAAACGGGAAATAGATCGATTTGCCCCGCTCAGAAAGCATTTCGAATATCTGGGGCGCTCCGGCTTGTAGATCTTTTTTCATTGCTTCGGCGAGAGGATTATAGGAATTCATTTTTTACTCTCCATATTTCATTCGGAAACATTTTGCCACAAAAAGCTTCTTACCTAAAAAACAAAACGCCACCGATTTCGCGGATTTCACAGATTTGATTTTTTTAATCCGTGGAATCCGTGGAATCCGTGGCGTTATTTAGCTTCTTAACAACTATTTCAATCGCTTCTTTACCGCCTCGATCTGTTCTTTGAGCTCTTTGGGAAGCCTTTCACCGAACCTGGAATAGTGTTTGGTTTGTACGTCCTCGAGTTCAGCCTTCCAGCCCGCCACATCTACTTCAAGCAACTGTTTCATGTCCTGTCGGGACACTCCCGAAGGCGGTTCGATGGCGTCAACGGCAGGCATGAAACCGATCGGGGTTTCAACGGCTTTTCCTGCTCCATCGCATCGTTCGAAGATCCACTTGAGCACGCGGCTGTTGTCTCCATAACCGGGCCAAAGCCACTTGCCTTCTTTGGTTTTTCGAAACCAGTTCACGAAAAAGAATTTGGGTTGAGACGCCGGCGGGGTTTTCTCTCCCATTTCAATCCAATGCGCGAAATAGTCGCCCATATGATAGCCGCAGAAAGGCAGCATGGCGAAAGGATCGCGGCGCACAGAGCCGACTTTAACATCCAGCACCGCCGCTGTGCCTTCAGATCCTGCAATGGATCCCATAAACACGCCGTGATTCCAGCTGAACGCCTGAGTCACCAGAGGAATAGTGTAAGGACGGCGCCCCCCAAAAAGGAATGCATCGATAGGAACTCCTGCCGGGTCTTCCCATTCTGGGGCTATGGCCGGACACTGCGAAGCCGGAGCGGTAAAGCGGGAGTTGGCATGAGCGGCTGGAGGCTGTGATTTATTGCTCTTATCCTGAATCCAGGGTTTGCCTGTCCAGTCGATAAGCTTGCCGGGCGGATCGTAGCCAATCCCTTCCCACCAGATGTCGCCATCTTCAGTCAGGGCGACATTAGTAAATATGGTGTTTTTCTCGACGGAGCGCATTGCATTCGGATTTGATTCCATCGAGGTTCCGGGAGCAACGCCGAAGAACCCGGCTTCCGGATTAATGGCGTAAAGCTTGCCGTCTTTGCCCGGCTTCATCCAGGCAATGTCATCGCCAATTGTTTCAACCTTCCAGCCGGGAATTGTGGGAACAAGCATGGCTAGATTGGTTTTGCCGCAGGCGGACGGAAACGCGGCGGCGATATGCTTGGATCTGCCTTCCGGATTTGTGATTTTCAGGATGAGCATATGCTCAGCCAGCCAGCCTTCTTCACGGGCTATAACGGAAGCTATGCGCAAAGCCAGGCACTTTTTGCCCAGAAGCGCGTTCCCGCCATAACCGGATCCAAAAGACCAGATCGTCTTCTCTTCAGGAAAGTGAGCGATATACTTTTTTTCAATGGGAGCGCAAGGCCAAAAGCCGGCGTCATCCTGACAGGAGAGCAGGGGTTTGCCAATCGAATGCAGGCACGGGATGAAATCACCCGAAGAGCCTAAAACTTCCAGAACTCTACTCCCGACTCTGGTCATGATGTGCATGTTGGTCACAACATAGATGGAGTCGGTTATTTGGACGCCTATCTTGGCTATTGGCGAGCCGACCGGGCCCATGGAAAACGGGATCACGTAAAGGGTACGGCCTCTCATACAACCGGCGAAGAGCTTGGCCATTTCCTTTTTCAGCTCCGCCGGATCGATCCAGTTGTTCGTCGGACCGGCTTCATCTTTCGTTCTGGAAGCAATAAAAGTTCGATTCTCAACTCGAGCTACGTCGGAAGGATCCGACCGGAATAAATAGGAGTTCGGGCGTTTGGCGAGCGGTATCGCCAATCCGCCGGTCACTGTAAGTTTAATTAATGCATCATATTCAGCCTTAGTACCGTCGCACCAAAAGACGTTGTCGGGCTGAGTCATTTTTGAAATTTCATCTACCCAAGCCAAAAGCTTGGGATTATTAGTCATAGCACACACTTTATTTCCCTCATCAAATTTTTAAATTCCTCTAATAAAGCGGATTATTATATCCCATTCAAACGATCAACTGCACGGAAATAAGATCTTTGGGAATCATCTTAAATCTGCCATTCAGTTCCTAAGCGCTTCTTCACCCGGAGCCCTTCTCGGCCGTGACAAGAATTGGTATTCTGTAGCCATAGTCAACCAACGCTATCCAGGAGGCTGCGATCTGCAATGGCTAAATTAGACCTAGATGGGAAAACGTATGAGTTTCCAGTGGTTGTTGGATCCGAGGGAGAACGGGCAATCGACATTTCTTCCCTTCGAAAGAGTACCGGACACATCACACTCGACGAGAGTTATGGAAACACCGGTTCGTGTATCAGCAATATTACTTTCATTGATGGTGAAAAAGGCATATTGCGCTATCGGGGCATCCCTATCGAAGAGCTTGCAGAAAAATCTTCGTTTGTCGAAGCGGCTTATCTATTGATATGGGGCCATTTACCGACGACGGAAGAACTAAACGCATTCTCAGGACTTTTAACGAAAAATGAAATGCTCCATGAAGATATGCGATTCCATTTCGAGGGATTTCCGCCCAACGCCCATCCCATGGCAATTCTTTCCTCGATGATCAATGCTGCGGGTTGTTTCTTTCCCCAGATTCTCGGAGACAGTCATGAGCTGTTTCTGATGCAGGCCGCGCGACTTATTTCTCAAGTCCGGACTATCGCCGCATTTTCATATCGAAAATCTCTTGGATTGCCGAATATTTACCCGAAACCAACCAACAAATACACGGCCAATCTTCTGCATATGATGTTCTCTGAGCCTTATCAGGATTTTGAGCTGCTGCCTGAAATCGTCCATGCTTTAGACTTGATATTCCTCCTGCATGCAGATCACGAGCAAAATTGCTCAACCGCAACCGTCAGGATAGTGGCTTCAAGCAAAGCCAATCTCTTCGCAAGCGCAGCTGCAGGAGTCTGCGCTCTTTGGGGGCCGTTGCATGGAGGCGCCAATCAGGCGGTTTTGGAGATGCTCGAACAGATCCATCAGTCGGGCGACAATGGCTCTAAATTTATCGAGCGGGCTAAAGATAAAAATTCCGGAAAGCGGCTGATGGGATTCGGCCATCGGATATACAAGAATTATGATCCGCGCGCCAGGATCATCAAGAAGAAATGCGACGAGTTGCTGGCAGTTCTGAATAAAAAAGATCCGTTGCTGGATATCGCGAAACGCCTGGAGGAAGCGGTGATGAGCGACTCCTATTTCATCGAACGGAAGTTATACCCGAATGTGGATTTTTATAGCGGCATTATCATGCGCGCCATCGGAATTCCGCTCAACATGTTCACCGTAATGTTCGCCATTGGCCGCATGCCGGGCTGGATAGCCAATTACAAGGAAATTCTGGATAATGCGGAAGGCCATATTAGCCGCCCGCGGCAGATTTACAATGGTCCCCAAGAGAATCACTACACGCCGATTGGGAAGCGGGTGAACATCGGAGCCTGAGCCTGAATATCGATAAATTTCATGATCCAATTCCGACGTTTCCATTACGGCAGGACTTTCTTAAAGAGAATTAATTCACGCCTTAAAATAAATATCCTTATGTTATGCTTGTAGGCTGTCAGCTTGCGCCAAATAGATCATCACATCGCCAGTGCTGGTGCATGGAGCTGGACCTAATCTTTAAAGCTGTCTTATCGCCGCCGAGGCTAGGGGTTTGAGCGACCCTGCAAAAGCAAGATTCGGATGAGATAAGAACTTCTTTTTCGATTAGAGCGAAAAATCAATATTTTCAGCTATTTTGATGAACGAAAAGGAGCAAATGACATGGTCGATTACATCAATCTCTTTATGGCCCGGTTGCAGGCCAAAAACCCCGGTGAAACTGAATTTCACCAGGCCGTCCAGGAAGTCGTAGAGTCTCTTTCATTAGTTTTGGACAGGCATCCGGAATACCGTTCCGCCAAAATTTTGGAACGTATAGTTGAACCGGAACGCTTGATTATTTTTCGAGTTCCTTGGATAGACGACCAGGGAGAAATACAGGTAAACCGCGGGTTTAGAATTCAGATGAACAGTGCGATCGGTCCCTATAAAGGCGGGCTCCGGTTGCATCCTTCGGTAAACCTGGGAATTCTGAAGTTCCTCGCCTTTGAGCAGGTTTTTAAAAACAGTCTCACCACCCTGCCCATGGGCGGCGCAAAGGGTGGATCCGATTTCGACCCCAAAGGGAAAAGCAATAACGAGGTTATGAGATTCTGCCAGAGTTTTATGAACGAGCTCTTCCGCCACATAGGACCGGATACTGACGTTCCCGCTGGAGATATCGGAGTCGGCGGAAGAGAAATCGGTTATCTGTTCGGGCAATACAAAAAGCTGCGCAATGAATTTACCGGAGTTCTCACCGGCAAAGGCTTGAACTGGGGTGGATCTCTTATTCGACCTGAAGCTACCGGTTACGGTTGTGTATATTTTTGCGCTGAAATGCTTTCTACCCGCAACCAAACCATGGAAGGCAAAACCTGCCTGGTTTCCGGAAGCGGCAACGTATCTCAATACACGATTGAAAAAATATTACAGCTGGGCGGGAAAGTCATAACCGTTTCCGATTCCGACGGCTACGTCTATGATGAAGAAGGCATTGACCAGAAAAAGCTCGAGTTCATCATGGATCTGAAGAACTTGAAACGCGGGCGAATCAAAACTTATGCCGAGAAATACAAAAACGCTGTTTACACTCCGGCAGACAACTCGAAGGATTACAATCCGCTCTGGGACCACAAAGCGGACTGTGCATTCCCAAGCGCAACCCAGAATGAAATCAGCGCCAAAGACGCCCGAAATCTCCTGAAGAATGGCGTCTACGTAATTGGCGAGGGCGCGAACATGCCGACGGCCCTTGAAGGCGTACGGCTTTTCCTAGATGCTAAAATCCTGTACGGTCCGGGAAAGGCAGCTAACGCAGGCGGAGTCGCAACATCCGGTCTTGAGATGTCGCAAAACAGCATGCGTCTGCCCTGGACAAAGGAAGAAGTCGACCACCGGCTGAGTATGATCATGAAAAGCATTCATAAAACCTGCGTAGAATGCGCCGACCGGTTTGGAACTCCGGGCAATTATGTCAATGGAGCCAATATCGGAGGATTCTTGAAGGTTGCGGATGCCATGATGGATCAAGGATTAGTATAATTACCGCAGCTAAAATTAGGGGGGGCGGCATGGCCCGCTTCCCCTGTTTTCTCAACTTGTGCAATTTTACCGATCGTCTCGGCAAACTCCCGTCGAAGCTGTTTCAACCTTTTCACGTCTTAAAAGAGAAAAGCTCATTTCCTCTAAACAATATAAAATATTCAAAGAAGAACTTTTTGCAGATATACGAGACAACACAGTTCTTGTCCTGTCTCCCCGGATCATCAAATCTGCGATCGAGGAACTGGAGAATTCTCCATTAAAAGCTTTGGACGCCATCCATATCGGGAGCGCCTTGGAATATAAACCCGACTTCTTTGTTTCCTGCGACGCTCAGCAACTTTCCGCCGCGGCTCGTATGGGACTTCCAATCAAAAGGTTGTAATTCGGGAGACAATCAAGGAGGACAATCAAGGGACAATCAAGGACATCCATTATTTCGGGACAATCAAGGACACCCATTATTTCGCAAATTAGTTTGGGAAGACAATCATGGACACCCATTATTTCGCAAATTAGTTTGGCTCATTCCGGGAGTTCGCCATTAGTTGAAGAAGGAGGGCGACTCCA
>CAYTYP010000050.1:11983-31190 GCA_964441405.1 uncultured Acidobacteriota bacterium | reverse complement strand
CCAGTTGCCGGGTGGGGTTCTCACCCACTGAATATCCAAACCTTACACAACGCACACCCCGACAGGGGTGAAAGAAAACAATTGCCATTAAGCGAATAATTCTTTCGCCGGGGCTCCATCATCGCTGATCTCATTCCAGGGATTCGCTGCGCTCATCCCTGGCTATTGTCTTGCGCGCCTTCGGCGCTTTGCTTGCCGTTGACTTGATAAACATATAAGAGCAAGCAGTCGAATTCGAAGCGGCGGCGGAAAGTAACGCCTATCTAATTTAGCTGCGATTTATGGTGCCATTGGCGCCTGTCACCATTTTCACAACCATTTTCACCACAGGGCAGTTACCGGACCCGCGTGCGTTCGGGGCGCCTGGGACCGCTTTGTTCTTGAATTTATTTATGGCAGCCGCGGAAGGAATTATGGAGCTTGTTTATGCAGTGAATCAACGAAGAGAATAAGTGCAATTTTACGATTATGTTGGAACACTGTTCCATTTTCCCTTATAATGCTGGGTTTTTTGTCGGCATTATTTTTTGCGTGGAGTTAAAAAAGTATGGGAATTGAATCGCAAGCTTTAGCGGTCATTCTGGTCCCCTTGATCGGTTCATTGCTCATCCCGCTGGCGGGTTGGGCGGGACTGCGCAAAGCGACCGGTTGGCTGGCGGTCCTGATCATAGGCTCTACTCACCTTCTTACCTGGCCGCTGCTGGCGCCCGCGATCTCCGGGCAAACCGGCTCGCTGTCTTTTCCTTTATACCGCTGGATTGCTTTCTCAGTAAATATTGATGCGCTTGCGGTATTCATGGCGTTCACAGCCTCCCTGATCGCCACCCTCATTGCGGTCTATTCACTCGGCTATATCGAGCATACAGATCACGAACCGGAATACTACTTTATCGTGACGTTATTCGTCGGCGCGATGATGGGACTGGTCTTCTCCCGGAATCTCGTAATCCTTTACCTGTTCTGGGAAATCTCGGCGCTCGCCTGCTGGCGTTTGATCGGGTATTTCCGGGACCCCGAGTACATATGGAAGGCCGATAAAGCGTTTCTCATCACCTTCGGCGGCGCGGTATTCATGCTGCTCGGATTCGCCCTGATCTTCACCCAGTATGGAACGTTCGACATCGCAGAACTGCGAGGGAAAGAAATCGGCATACCGGCGCTGATCCTGATCATGGCCGGTATTTTCAGCAAAAGTGCGACGGTGCCGCTGCACACCTGGCTCCCGGACGCCGGAGTCGCCCCTTCGACCATCACCTCCCTTCTCCATGCCGCAATCCTGGTGAAAATCGGGTTGTACGCATTTGCACGCCTGTTCTGCAATGGAATGGTGATTCGTCCGGAAGCCCAAACATGGCTGCTCGCCTTCGCTTTGATGAGCGCTTTTGTATCGGCCAGCGCCGCGCTTCATGAGACCAACATAAAGAGATTGCTGGCTTATTCCACAGTCAGCCAGATCGGATACACATTCCTGGGGCTGATCGTATTCACGCATTTTGGATACATCGGAGCTTTGCTCTACATCATGGCGCATGGATTTGCCAAAGGCGGATTGTTCCTTTGCGCCGGCATCATCGAGCATGGAACCCACACTAAAGACATGACCAAGATGGGCGGCCTTTTCAAAAAGATGCCGGTCACCGCAGTCTGTTATTTGATCTGCGCTCTCAGTATTGCCGGAATTCCTCCGATGGCCGGATTCTTCAGCAAATATTTTGTTATCAACGGATTGGTAGAAGGCGGGCATTTTGCAATCGCCACCCTGGCAATCCTGACCGCCATCGTCACTCTTCTTTACATGCTGAAGAGTTTTCATGTTGTGTTCCTGGGCCGGCCAAGAGGCGAATCTCACCACGAGGGAAGCCCTGTTATGGTGGGAGTGGTCGCCGTCCTGGCAATCCTGACGATCGCCAGCGGCATCCTGCTGCAGTTGCCTTACAACCTGGTCAAGGTCGCTGATGGCCAACGCCTGGTTGACGCCATCAGTCTTTTGTGGAGATAGGTTATGAACGCCTCAATGCTATTATTAACGCCTGTCGTTTTACCATTGTTGATCGCGGTCTTTGTCCTGCCTTTCTTCCGCAAAAACTTCAAGGCCGGCGCTGTTCTGATTCTTCTTTCGGTCATTGTTTCCGGACTTGCATTCTGGATGGCATCCGCGTCAACGCCGCAATTTGAGCGCTCCTGGATAGAAGTTTTTACCCTGAGTTTCAGTCTTAACAGCTGGAAAACTTTCCTGTTGGGATTTGTATTCCTGTTCCAACTCATGACGGCTCTATACTCCCTCGGGACGACAAAACCGGAGCGTCCGTATCTATATCTTTTTGCTCTCTTTATAGCTTTTTCTTCCACCTATGCGGTCATCGCTACCGACAGTCTTCTGATTCTACTCATTGGATGGGAGATGTTTTTGGTGGCGCTGTACCTGATGATCAACAGCGGCGGCGAGAAAGCGGAACCTGTCGCGCGTAAAGCCTTGATAATCGGCGGAGCCAGCGACTTCCTGATGATTTTGGGGCTGATGCTCTTTTTCTATATTGCCCCGGACCAGAGAATGAATTCATTGGTTGAGATTGAATCGAGTCCGATGGCCTTCTGGTCATTCCTGCTGATCTTTCTCGGCGCAGGCGCCAAAGCAGGCATGTTCCCCTTTCACACATGGATCCCGGATGCAGCTCAAGTCATGCCCGCTTCAGGGTTTGCAGCCATGCCGGCTTCTTTGGAAAAAGTCCTTGGGATCTATTTCCTGTTTGTGCTGACCAGCCAGATGTTCGTTCTAAATTCATTTGCGCGCAGCTGTATGATTGGCTTCGGCATCCTGACAGTGTTTGCAGCCATTGTTCCTGCGCTGGTCGAGAAAGATCTGCGCAAGGTGCTGGCGTTAACCGCGATCTCGCCTGTCGGGTTCATGGTATGCGGCATGGCGGTGTCGGAAGCCGCCGGATTTGCCGGAGCCTTGCTGTATATGCTGACGCACGCCACCTATAAATCGGCGATGTTTTTCTCGTTGGGCAACTTTGAAAGAACAGCGGGAAGCTCCCAGCTGGAAAAGCTGCTTGGCATTGGACGCAGGATGCCGGTTTCGGCGATTGCCTTCCTCCTGGCGGCTATCGCTGCAATGTCTTTGCCGCCTACCGGCGGATTCATGGCCAAAGAGCTCATTTTTGAAGGAACCCTGGAAGGCGGCCGCGTCCTCACATTCGTTCTACTTGGTTTGGGGGCGATTTTGAATGTGGCAGTCTTCGCCAAAGTGGTTTTTATTCTTTGGTTTCCAACAGACGGCGTTAAGAAAGAAGCGAATGGAACCTGCATCACTGCGGCGCTCGTCATGGGAATTGCCGCAGTCATTGGCGGATTTTTCTTTCAGCGGGCGGATGGATTATTAAGCGAAGTGACCGGCGCCCACGAATCAGGCCTGCTTACGAATGTGTGGCATTTCTCCCGCATGACGATAACCTCTCTTGGAATATACACTTTGGGGTTCGTGACGTATGCGAAGGCTCGAGGAGGACATAAAACTCCTGCGGAAGCTTTTAGCCGGTTAGCCACTTCACCCACGCTCGGCACAGCCTTGCGCATGGCTGAACAAAAGAAATTCGACGGTTACGAAATCGGCCTTAAAGTGGTCGACTTCATAACCCGAACCGTCTTTCAGTATGTGGAACGGATGATTGATGTGATTGGCGACGGAATCATCCACAGCGGCCGCTGGCTATTGCGTCCGGTGCTGAGCGGCGCCCATAACGGCATTTATGGAAATTACCTGTGCTGGGCGGTTATTGGATTTGTCGTGATTTTGTTTTTCCTGTTCGGCTCCGCAATAATAGGCTGAGCCATTCCGATTTAGAGGTCGATAATGGAATCATATATAGGCTGGATCCTGCTGGCGCCGCCAATTGCGGTCCTGCTCATGCCTTGGGCGGCCCGCGCAGGCAAATGGGCCGCAAACATACTGGGCGTGGCAACAACCGGGCTTATGCTCTTCTTTACGCTCCGTCTTATTCCCACGATCGGGAGTGGAATCAAGTTTGAGGCGTATGGAGCCAAATTCGCCCTGGACAGCGTCAGTCTCCTGTTTCTAGTGGTAGTCAATGCGGTTGCGTTTGCGTGCATGATTTATGCGACGTCCTACATAAACCATTTGGGCGGCCGGGGAAAATTCTTTGGTCTCTTCCTGATCATGACATCCGGACTGAACATGATGTTGCTGACACGCGACCTGTTCAGCCTGTACCTGTTTCTTGAAGTCGCATCGATCGCATCTTACGTGTTGGTCGCATTTGGACTCGAATATGACGGAATTGAGGCTGCGGTCAAGTACCTGCTGCTCTCCGCGGTCGCGACTTCGATGATACTGCTGGGAATTGCGCTGGTATACATGAACACCGGCTCCCTCGAATTTGACGTCATTAGGACGATGCTGGCCACGCAGGGCGGCGCCTTGCCTGCGATTTTCCTTCTATCGGCGGCGCTGTTCATCGGGGGATTCGGCCTGAAAGCGGCCGTGATGCCTTTTCACGCATGGCTGCCCGATGCCCATCCATCGGCGCCGGCTCCGATTTCGGCCATGTTGAGCGGCGTCGTCATCAAAGTCGCAGGCGTTTACGCAATGGCGCGCATCTTCTTCTATATTCTGCCGGACATCCGCCAAGTCCATACCATATTCCTGATCCTGGGAACGCTTTCGATGATCGCCGGAGCCGTGCTCGCATATTTCCAGCGCGACTTTAAGCGCATCCTGGCTTACTCGAGCATCAGCCAGATCGGCTACATCATGATCGGGCTCGGATTGGGGAATCTGCTCGCGTTGACAGGCGCGCTGTTCCATATTTTCAACCACGCGTTTTTCAAGTCTCTGCTCTTCTTGAACAGCGGCGCAGTTCAATACCGGTTGGGCACTCGCGACATCGAGGAAATGGGCGGACTGGAAAATCGTATGCCGGTCACCAGCATCACAAGCGTGTTCGGCACTCTTTCCATTGCGGGCGTTCCGCCCTTTAACGGTTTCTTCTCCAAACTGTTCATTGTCCTTGGTGCGTTGGCGGCAGGACAAACAATGATCGCCGTCCTGGCAATTCTGGTAAGCATTTTCACCTTGGGATACTTCCTGATCATTCAGCGCAAGGTTTTCTTCGGAAAGCTCAATGAAAAGTGGAGGGACATCCGCGAAGCTCCCTTTGCTATGTCTTTCGCCGTTATTCTCCTTGCCGCCACCTGTCTTTTAAGCGGGCTTTTCTTCCACTCCGTAACCAGCGGCCTCGTGGAACCGGCGGCCTTGATTTTACTGGGAGGCAAATAACATGCTGCTCTGGGCGCTTTTAGGCTTGATGGTTTTACTCTCTATCGGATGTTGCATATTCAAGGATCTGCTGTACGTCGCAATTTCGCTGGCGCTGATTTCCGTAATTCTTGCATTGGTGCTGTTCAATTTCGGCGCCAATATCGCGGGAGTTTTTGAGTTGAGCGTCTGCGCCGGGCTGATAACCGTTCTTTTCATTGCTACAGTCAGCCTGACCAAGGACTCCGATCAAAAAGTCGAAACCCGGGTGCCGACCTACTTCGTTCCGCTGTTTGTGCTGATTTTTATCGGAATGGACTATTTTATCATCCAGTGGCTGTCCCATTCGATGCCGGCGACAGTTGATCCCCATCCATCCGGGACATTTCAGAAAGTTTTTTGGGAATTGAGGAGCGCCGACATCCTTGGGCAGGTGGCTCTGATTATTGCCGGAGTGTTCGGAATCCTTTCCTTATTCCGCCTCACGGCCAAGGAGAAAAAACATGAATAATCCAATCCTCCTTCTGTTGAGCTGCGGCCTGCTGCTGCTGATGATGGGCGTCTACATGCTGATCCTTTATCGCAATATGTTGCGTCTGATTATCGCGGTAGAGATCGTGGCGAAGGGCGTCACCCTGATATTCTTATCCGCCGGGATTTACCGCCAGGATATGGGTTTAATCCAATCGTTGCTGGTCACCTTTATCATCGTCGAAACGGTTCTGGCAGCCATTATTCTGGCTCTAGCTGTTCGGGCGCAGAAAATTTACGGTTCACTGGATATTCGTAATTTGTCCAAACTGAGAGGATAAACGATGGATCTATCAATTCTTTTATCACCGCCAGTGGCTTTCCTGATCTTCCTCTTGATCTGCATAGGTCTCTATGGTTTGGGCCGCCTGGTTGAAGAAAAAGCCGTGCCGGTCGACGGTAAATACGAACCTTATGCCTGCGGTGAAAACTACGAAGCGGAAAAGCTTCATTTTGGATACAGGAAGTTCTATATTGCAGCCATCTTCTTTACCATCATGCACGTAGCGGTCCTGACGATCGCCACCGTGCCCGGCGGCGCCGTGGCGTATCGCGCTTTGATTTACCTGGTGGCGATTGCAGCTTCCATATCCTGTGTTTTCGTTGATTTCGATTAGGAGCGTTTTGGACACTCCCCAAACAAGTTAACGCGCGGTACAATACAATAATGCAGAGGCTATATGCTTGAGAAACTTAAGACTTGGGCCAGGGTGAAATCGCCTTGGATTTTACATTTCAATTCCGGCGCATGCAACGGTTGCGATATTGAAATTCTCGCGACTTTAATGCCCCATTACGACCTGGAACGGTTCGGGGTTCTTTTAAAAGCTACGCCGCGACACGCCGATGTTCTGGTATGCAGCGGCCCGGTGACCAAACAGATGGCAAAAAGGCTCAAACGTATCTATGACCAGATGCCGGAACCCAAGTTCGTCGTCGCAGTCGGCGCATGCGCCTGCAGCGGCGGCGCATTTCGCGGCTGTTATAATGTATTGGAGGGGATTGACAAGGTTGTACCCGTTTCCGCATACATACCCGGTTGTCCGATAAGACCGGAAGCTTTAATAGATGGCGTGGTCAAGCTGCTCGGCAGCCTTCAGAAGAAAACGGCATAGAGAGGTAGGGTCCATGACAGATGATTTTGAAGCCAGGCTGAAAGAAGTTTTTTCGGAATCTCAGGTAACGCTTGGTTCCAACGGTCGGTTCTGGGTGACTTTGAACCGCAACGAATTAATCCCGGCAGTCGGACTCCTGCGAGACAGATTTTCGATTTCCCAACTGGCGGTAATCGTCGGAGAGGACTTGCGCGACAGCTTCCTTTGCAATTACGTGTTTACCGGCCCCAGGGTTATCGTGCTGCAGGTTCGGATCGACGACCATGATAAACCGAGCATCCCGTCGTTGTCTCAGATCATACCCGGCGCCATGGTATACGAACGGGAATTGAAAGACCTGTTTGGAATCATGCCGGTTGGGCATCCCGATCTCCGGCGTCAGGCTGTTCCTGAGGATTGGCCGGAAGGCGTTTATCCGTTGCGCAAGGATTTTCAGCCTGATCGTGAGGTAAAAATTACGGCTGAGGAGGTAAAATAACATGGATGATTCAACATTTCGCATACCGATCGGTCCGCAACATCCGTTCCTTAAAGAACCGGCGAAATTCGACTTTGACATTCACGGGGAAGAAATCGTCGGCGCTCGCATGAACATCGGGTACAACCATCGAGGGATGGAAAAAGCCTGCGAGTCGCGGAATTATTACCAATGTATTTATCTCCTGGAACGTGTTTGCGGCATCTGCTCCCACTCGCACACAACCGCATTTTGCCAGGCCGTTGAAGAAATCCAAAAGTTGGAAGTGCCCCGGCGCGGTGTTTATTTGCGCATGCTCGTTTGCGAACTGGAGCGGCTCCACAGTCATCTGCTCTGGCTGGGCGTCGCCGCCCATGAAGTTGGTTTTGACTCGATGTTTATGCTGGTTTGGCGCGATCGCGAACTTGTCATGGATATTCTGGAAGAAATCAGCGGGAACCGGGTCAATTATGCGATCAATACCATCGGCGGCGTGCGACGCGACCTGACGGACGAACAGCGCAAGAAAATCCTGGCAATGCTTGAGGCGCTCAAGAAGCGGCTCGACTATTATACGCATATCGGCACTAATGAGCCAAGCTTCATCGGCCGCATCCAGGGTGTCGGAAAACTCCCGGTAAAACGAGCCGCCGAAATGTGCGTGCTTGGGCCTTTTGCCCGCGCCAGCGGAGTGGATGTCGATGTTCGACGGGATGATCCGTACGCTGCGTACAAAGAGATGGAGTTTAAAGTAATCACCAGCGATTTGGGTGACATTTATGGCCGTGTCATCGTGCGCGTTCTCGAAATGGTGGAATCGTGCAAGATTATCGAACAACTTATGACGAACCTCCCCGATGGTGAGATCGTCGCAGCTAAAGTGTCGAGGAAAGCCCCTGCCGGCGTAGCCGTCAGCCGTTATGAAGCCCCACGCGGCGAGGACGTTCATTTTATCCGCGGCAACGGCACCGAAAAACCGGAGCGGGTGCGGGTCCGCGCTCCCACGATGGCGAATCTCGAGGCGGCCACGGAATCAGTCATCGGCGCCTTCGTAGCGGATATTCCGATCGCGATCGCGTCCATCGATCCGTGTTTCTCATGTACGGATCGCATGGCTATCGTACTCCGCGATCCCAAGAACGGCACACGGATAACCACATGGGAAGAACTGCGCCGTTACGGCATTGATTGGTATGGCAAGAACAAAGGGATCCGTTTCTGATCCTGGGGAGATTCAATGGAAGCAATCAAACCATTATTGTATATCCTGGTGTTCCCAGGCTTTCTTTTCCAGTTCGTTTTTTCGACCTACCTGGAGTGGATGGACCGGAAGTTTTATGCGCGCATGCAGAACCGTCGCGGACCGCTGTATACCGGCTATCAAGGCATCCTTCAGCCTGTGGCGGATATTCTAAAACTCTTCTTCAAGGAAGACATCGTCCCGGCCGGCGCGGACCGATTCATGTTCAGCCTCATGCCGATTATCGGGCTCACAGCGGTTTTAACAGCCGGTCTGTATATGCCCGTCTGGATGTTCACGCAATACACCTCGTTTGAGGGGGACCTGATCGTCGTTCTTTACCTTCTCTCAATCCCCACGCTCGTGTTGTTTCTGGCAGGCTGGTTTTCGGTCAGCCCTTTCAGCCTCATTGGAGCGACGCGCGTCCTTACTCAAATGTTCGCTTACGAGGTCCCATTTTTTCTGGCTCTTCTTACGCCTGCGGTTGTGGCGGGAAGCTGGAAAATCCAGACGATTTCTGTTTTCCCCTGGACCAGCGGCGAGTGGTGGATCATCGGGCTGCAACTCCTTGCCTTTGTTGTCGCACTGCTGACGTTGCAGGCGAAACTGGAGCGCGTGCCTTTCGATATTCCGGAGGCCGAAACAGAGGTCGTCGGCGGCCCGCTCACGGAATACACCGGAAAAAAACTGGCTCTGTTCCGGATTCAGAAAGATATTTTGATGCTGGTCGGATCCGCATTTATTGCAGCTTTATTCCTGGGAGGATTTCCGGGCGGGATCTGGATAGGCGGTCTGTGGTTGCTCATCAAAACCTCGTTCGTCGTCTTTATTCTCAGCGTGATTCGAGCGGCATTCGCCCGCATCCGAATCGACCAGATCGTGACTTTCAGCTGGAAATACCTGGCTCCCGTAAGCCTTGTCCAGCTTTTGTTGGTTCTTGTTCTTAAAGGGAAGGGAATTGTTTGACATGGCTAAAGCAGGCGTATTTATTCCGGAACTCCTGGGAAATTTGGCGCAAACTCCGGCGACGCGGGGATATCCTTTCGAAAAGGCTAATATCGCTGCAGGATTCCGCGGCACTCCGCGGATGAGACCGGGGCTTTGCGTCGGCTGCAAAGCCTGTGTGCGGGATTGCACGTCGGAAGCGATTGAAATTTTGCTGAAACCGCCCAGCCCATCGGATCCTCCTCCAGAAGAGGGGAAAAAACCAGTTAAAAAGTTCCAAATGATTCTTTATCTGGACCGTTGCATTCATTGCGCTCGCTGCGCTGAAGTTTGTCCCAAAGACGCAATCTATCTCGACGAAGAATTTGCCGTCGCAAATTTCACGCGCGACGCTTTGAAACTCGTTTTTGAGTAAAAGAAAAAACGCCACGGATTACGCGGATTTCACGGATTTTTAATTTTTTTTATTCTGTGAAATCCGCGTAATCCGTGGCGTTTTTGTTTTTTTATATGACGCCAACCTTACCTGAAATCCTGAAAATCCGCCCGCTATTGTTACTGGGCATGGGCAATCCAATGCGAGGGGACGATGCCATCGGACATCTCCTGGCGGAAAGCCTTGAGTCTCTAAGGATAGAGGGGGTTCAGGCGCATGCGGTCGGAACGGCCGTCGAGAATGCCATGTCCTGGATTCGGCAAACCGCTGGAGGCGCAGTTCTTTTAGTGGACGCAGTTTTTGATGAATCGCTGGCAGAAGGATCCTGGGCTTTTTACCCGCCCGATCAGCTGGATTCCATGTGCCACTCCACCCACTCCATTCCTCTTTCGATGTTAATTTCCTATTGGCTGAAAGAAACTCCCGGACTGCAGGTCTACTTTCTGGGCGTCAGCATTCGCAACAACTCGGAGATGGCTCCGCTCTCTCCCAAATTACAGCAAACCCTCGCCTCTCTTATAACGCAATCAGCGCAACTTCTTTGGAGGTGTTAATGATAAAAGCCCTAGGACTTCTATTATGGATCGGAGGTTTAATAATGAGCGTCACAGCGGCAGCAGCGCAGGATAAGAACGTGGGGTTTGAGATAGCGCACCATCATGTGGGAATCAGCGTGCCCAATGCTGAAGAATCCGCCGCCTGGTATCACAAGATGCTGGGATTCGAAGTTGTAACGCGGATTAAGGATGGAGGAATGACCGTTGTGCATATAAAACGGGGCAATTCCTACATAGAGCTTTTCCAGGTGGCCAACGCCAAGCCCTTGCCTGAGTACCGCCGCGACCCGACGGCGGACCTGGGCGTCCACGGCACTGTACATATGGCTTTCCAGGTGCCGGACGTATTGGCCGCCGTCAAAGAACTGAAGGCGAAGGGCGCCGAAATAGCGATGGCTCCGCGAGACACCCCAGGCGTCGCTTTTGTTTTTATCCGCGACAATGCAGGAAATTGCTTCGAGCTGATCCAATACAAAAAATAATGATGATGAAACTTACAGGCCGTCTTTTCGCAACTGGCTCGGACTCTTCCCGGTGGATTGTTGCACAAAACGCGAAAATGAAGCGGCGGAAGAATACCCGAGCTTGATTCCGATTTCTTTTACCGAAATATCCGGCCGGTTCAACATCGCCAGCGCCATTTGCAACAACTCTCGCCGTTTATATTCACGAAAAGTGGTGTTTCGGGTCGAACGCATCGCATTTTCAATTGTATGGCGATCTATATTAAGAGTCCGAGCGATTTCCGATAATTTAATACGAGGAGTGTTCGAAACCAGTACATCCAATTCCTTCAAAAGCGTGCGTTGGTTGTATGTCATAGAAGCCTACAGTTAAAATCAAGCAGCTGCACGATGGGGCAATATTTTTATTGTCCAGCCGACCTATGTCAAGGAGATTGTTCGCCTGAGGGCGATCACCCATCGTTCCTAAAGCCGGTTTTCCGCGAGTGGCTCTCGCCCGTTATGTGTAAAGGCTCCCCGTCCTCCTGGATGTTGCCAATCGCTTCTCCAATAGAATCCACACTGCTCTGATCGGGAGTCGGATTGTCGCCACAAGCCGCCTCGTCTCCAACACTTTCAGCATCTTCCCAATCAGCATCGATGTCTCCACCGGCAAGTTCGGGCCCGGTGGAAGTGTGTTCCTTCAACTTCCTTTTAAGAATTTGAGCGCCCGATCCACCTCGATGTTGAGCTTCCCTGAACTCCTCCTGCACTTCCGGATCTACTGGAGCTATCGGAGTCTCAAATCGCCCGGCATCGATTGTCCTGTCTCGATTCCCCTGATCGCTTTTATTTCGAGTCATGCAGACCTCCTCGTTACTTGGAGTGCTTTAGTATAATTTTGCAACCTCTGCGACAGGAAGGCAATAGACGAACAATTACGAATTACGAGTTACGAATTACGAATTTATGAAGGAAATCGTCGTTCGTCAATCGTCTCTGGCCTTTATTTCGCCGGTTCATCGCGCAACTGGTACATTATGTATCAGTTGTGAAATTATTTATTTTGGATTTTGTAGGCTCTTAAGAAAAGCTTGATTCAGATAATATATTGATAATACTACACTTAATTATTTTGCAAAGGATTGCAACGGCCGATTGAAGCTTTTACCGGGTTTGGCCCTTCTATTGCCAATAGGTATCCGGCGAAGTACAATTTGCCGAGCAATCAAAAAGAACTGATTTATACAATAATCGAGGTTGCCTATGGACGCAAGAAAACAGGTGGTCAGCGAAGGGACGGTAGCGGCCCCGCTGGATGTTTTAATAATAGATGACGAGGAGGTTTTTGCCGAAGCCTGCAGCCGGACTCTTGAAGCCCACGGATATAAGGTTGCGGTGGCAAAAAATGGCCAGCAGGGACTGCTCCTGGCCGGCTCGGCTCACCCAGGCGTGGTGCTCCTTGATTTAAAAATGCCGGGAATATCCGGGATGGAAGTGCTTGGCCGGCTCGCGAAACTCCAACCTGCCGCAGTGCCGATTATTGTCACAGGGCACGGCACGGTTGATTCGGCTGTCGAATCGATGAAGCTCGGCGCGTTTGATTTTCTCACCAAGCCATTTGAACCGGAGAAATTGATTGAAACGGTGCGCCGAGGCATGAGTCTCAGCGCTATACGGAAGGAAGCGGCTGGTGAACAGTCGCATGCCGTGAATAAATTTGATCTTCTGCTGCAAGGGCTGGATGTTTTAGGGGAAGCTTACTCCATGGGCCTCGAGAAACGCCAATTGCTTGACGAGCTGACCTATCTCGAGAATGAAGCGAAGTATCACGCCGAGAGCCTGGGACATATTAAAAAGAAAGAGCGGGCCATACTGGACATCCGGAACGAGCTTCTTGAAGTGGATGCCATCCTGCGAAAATATGATTTCCAGAAGAGCGCTCTTATCCAGGTGCTTTTGGACGTACAAGAACGCTTCCGATGGCTGCCGCGGCACATTCTGAACTGGGTTGCCGGGCGGCTCAATATTCAGATCCGGGAAATCTACACCATCGCAAATTTCTATGAATCATTCAGTCTCGAGCCGCGCGGACGGCATATGGTCCAGGTATGCACCGGGACGGCTTGTCACGTTCGCGGAGCAACCGAAGCGCTCACCCGAATATCGATGACCCTGGGACTCCAGCCTGGTCAAACCGACAACAAACAGGAATTTACACTCGAAACGGTTCACTGTCTTGGCTGTTGCGCGATGGCGCCGGTGGTCCGGATCGATTCGCAATATTTCAGGGATCCTTCTCGGAGCAAGCTCGAAAAGATTCTTAAGTCACTGAAGAAAGAGGAGGCGGAAGCATGTCTCGCTTAGAAAAACCTGCAGATCTCGCAAAATTAAGAGACCGGATTGTTGTGCAACGAAATTCCAAAACATGGCTGGCGGTCTGCGCAGGCACAGGTTGCCGGGCCTATGGGGTGGATGCCCTGGTCGACTCGCTCGAGAATGAAATCGAACAGCGCGGAATCGGAAACAGCGTCGGAGTCAGAAGGACCGGGTGCCACGGTTATTGTGAACGAGGTCCGCTGATTGTCCTACAACCCTCGGGCGTTTGTTATATGGGAGTGCAGGCAAAGAACGTGCCGGCGATCCTGGATAAGCTCGGCGACACGGATGGAACTGTCGATCGCCTTCTCTATCTTGACGAGGAAAGCAACAAGCGTATCAGCCAGGTGGATGAAATACCTTTTTATAAATATCAGAAAAGAGTTCTGCTGGAAAATAACGTTCGGATAGACGCCTCCAGCATTCTGGATTATATAGCGGTGGGCGGATACACGGCGCTGGCAAAAGCGCTTTCCGGAATGACCCCTGAAGCGGTTCTCAATGAAATAAAAGAAGCCAACCTACGGGGACGAGGCGGCGGCGGATTCCCTGCGGGAAGAAAATGGGAGACAACCCGCAAAGCTCACGGCGAACCCAAGTATGTCATCGTCAATGCCGACGAAGGCGATCCTGGCGCATTCATGGATGACAGCCTGCTTCACGGAAATCCACACAGCGTTCTGGAAGGTTTGATTCTGGGCGCTTACGCCATTGGATCATCCGAAGGCTTCATTTACGTCCGCCAGGAGTATCCATTAGCCCGCGACCACTCGCAGAAGGCGCTCGAACAGGCGAGAGAGTATGGATTGCTGGGCAAGAACATTCTCGGATCGGATTTCTCTTTCGACGTCACAATTCACCGTGGTGCCGGCGCTTTCGTTTCAGGCGAATCCAGCGCATTGATGAGCGCAATCGAAGGACGAGTTGGGGAGCCGAGGCCCAAGTACATCCATACTTCCGAAAAGGGAGTCTGGGGCAAGCCGTCATGCCTGAACAATGTCGAAACATGGGCTAATGTACCCCATATCATCAATAATGGCGCAAAGTGGTTTCGCAGCATGGGAACCGAAGGAAGCAAGGGAACCAAAATTTTCTCCCTGGTCGGAAAGGTGAAAAATACCGGTCTGGTCGAAGTCCCGATGGGGATTACGCTGCGCGACATCATCTTCAAAATAGGCGGCGGCGTACCCAACGGAAAGAAATTCAAAGCGGTGCAGACGGGAGGACCGTCGGGAGGCGTCATACCGGAATCGCTTCTGGATCTGCCTGTAGACTTTGATGAGCTCTCGAAGGTCGGGTCGATGATGGGCTCCGGCGGAATGATCGTCATGGACGAAAACACCTGCATGGTCGATACCGCGCGTTATTACATTAATTTCCTCGCTCATGAATCCTGCGGGAAATGCGTTCCGTGCCGTGAAGGGCTGCGTCAGATGTTGAACATTCTCAACAACATCACCTCCGGTTTAGGCGAAAAAGGCGACATCGAGCTGCTCGAGGAGCTTTCGGAATTCATGGAAGCGGCTTCGCTCTGCGCTTTAGGCCAGTCCGCTCCTTTCCCGGTTAAAAGCACCCTGAAGTACTTTCGGGCCGAATATGAGGAGCACATCAGGGAGAAACGCTGCCGGGCGGGAGTCTGCAGCGCATTGATCGCCTATGATATCGACCAGCAGAAATGTGAAGCTTGCGGCGCTTGCCTGCGCAATTGCCCGGTTGCCGCCGTTCACAAATCCGATGACAAGGTTTTCACCATCATCCAGGAAAAGTGCATCAAGTGCGGCGCTTGCTTAACGGCATGCCCGGAAAAGTTCAGCGCGGTGATCAAGGTTCCCGCTTATACAATGCCGAAACAGCCCGCCCCAGGGGCCCGGATCGAACAAAAAGCTTAAGAAAGGTCGCTATGGAAAACGTAAAACTTGAAATCGATGGCCGGACTGTTGAAGCTGAGGAAGGAACTACTGTCCTGAAAGCGGCGAGGTCGGTCGGAATAAAAATACCCACTTTGTGTGACGACGATAGACTCGAACCATACGGCGGATGCCGTATGTGCATGGTCGAGATCGAAACAAAATGGGGCCGGAAAAGACTGGTGGCGTCTTGTGTGTATCCGGTAGAGGAAGGGCTCAAAGTCCTGACGAGCACGGAAAAAGTCATCCGCATTCGCAAAATGATTATTGAGCTGCTCTGGCCTGCCTGGCAGCTCTACGCGGAAGAATACGGCGTCACAAAGTCCCGATTCAAAACCGGGATGACGGATTGCAGTCTCTGCGGGCAATGCCTTCGTTACTGCTCTGAAGTCAAGAAAAGCAATAGAATCTACTTCCAGGGTCGCGGCATTGAACGCAAACCGGCGCTTATAGAAGGTTCGGAACTCTCATGCAGAGCCTGCGGCGAATGCTTTTCGCTTTGCGGAAGCGGCTGGATCGCCTCCCGTTGTTGAAAACCAACCGCGGATTTACACGGATGGCACGGATTTGATCTGTGAACATCCGCGTAAATCCGCGGTTATCCGGAAATCCCTCATAATGAACACACCAAAACCGATTGCACTTATCACTGGAGCTTCCAGCGGCATCGGAGAGGTTTTTGCCAGAAAGTTGTCCGCCAAAGGTTATCGACTCATCCTGGTAGCACGACGGCGACAAAGACTGGAAAAATTACTTGCCGAGTTGCCTGACGCTGAAGCAATCCCTGCAGATCTGACGGTTGAAACCGAGTTGAAATCCGTGGAGGCGCGCATCTCGGCAACACCGGATCTCGACTTTCTCGTGAACAACGCCGGCTTCGGGGTTCATGGAGCTTTTTTTAAGTCCGGAGTGGAGGCCCAGGATCGGATGCACCGCCTCCACATCATCGCCATCGAACGCCTTACCCATGCAGCTCTTCAAATCATGACCGGTCGTTCCGATGGAAACATAGTTAATGTCTCTTCCATGGCAGGTTTCTTTGCCAGCCCGTTCAACGTCAGTTATTGTTCTACTAAAGCCTGGATCAATAGCTTTACTGAGGGAATTTATCTGGAAATGAAGAGTCTCCGGATGCCTGTGCGCGTTCAAGCTCTTTGTCCCGGGTTTACCCATACTGAGTTCCACGATGAGATGGGCATGGATCGGAGCAAACTCCCATCGTTCCTTTGGATGTCTGCAGAACAGGTGGTTGACGAATCTTTGTGCGGCTTGAAAAAAAATCGTCTTTTTGTCATACCGGGCCGGCAATATCGTTTTTTTCTTGCAGTGAGTCGCCTGCTCCCGCGAGCTTTGAAGCATCGCCTCTCGATCCGATATAGCAGAAGCCTATAAAATAAAGCCTACCTGACTACTGACTACTGACGACTGACGACTGCTTATCCAGTGTGATAGAGTACTGTCCAACATAAAGGAGAGACTGCCGTGAAAAAGAAAATCTGCTGTTCTCTGATTGCCTTTTTCTTAATCACTTCATTATTCGGACTTTCCCAAACGCGGGCGGCTAAATCACGCATATCCACTCAAGCGTCTAAGATTGCCGTATTGAATCCCATGGGACAGCCGCCGCCGATTGCGCGGGTTCCCATGGCTCCGCGCTTCGACAATCTCGATGGAAAAACCATTTACATAGTCGACATCGGGTTTACCGACACTCACCAGTTTTTTACGGAAATGCAAAAACTGCTGCGCGAAAAATATCCAAAGACGACCTTTGAAGTCAGAACCAAAATCGGGACTTACTTTGACGACGATTCCAAGTTGTGGGCCGAAATAAAACAAAAAAACGCCGGCATGATCATGGGAATCGGCCATTGAAGTTCCTGTTCGCCGTCGGTCGTCGGCCACTGTTTGACAGTCGAAAAACTTGGAGTTCCCACTTCTCCGGTCGTCACCAGAGTTTTTCATGACCTGGTGAAGAATTATGCTCTTAAGAAAGGGATGCCCAACCAGCGTTTTACTTTTGTCCCTCATCCCATCACCGGAACACCGGCAGAATCGTGCCGCAAATACCTGCAAGGCAACGATCCCATAACGGGCAAACCTGTGTTGCAGGAAATCATCCATGCTCTTATTAATCCGCTCAGCGAGGAAGATAAGAGAAAGGGATTTATCGATGTACCAACGCCGAGATCGGTAGAACCGGATACCGCCGAAAACCTGGAACGTCTGTTCCTGCAAAAAGAGTGGACCGACGGGCTTCCCATCGTGCTCCCAACGGAAGCTCGAGTAGCTGCAATGCTTAAGGGCACGAGTCATAAGCCGGACGAAGAAGTCGGAAAAATGCAGCCGTCTTCGCCGCATCCCGCCTGGAGCTACACGGTCGAAAAGGTCGCCGTCAATGCCGTCATGGCCGGCGCCAAACCCGAGCATTTTCCGGTCATCCTGGCGTTGGCGTCCACTGGAGTCCCTTCGATCTTCACTTCAACTACATCCTACGCAAGAATGGTCGTTGTCAACGGTCCCATACGCAATGAAATAAAAATGAATGCAGGAATTGGCGCTCTCGGACCCTTCAACCAGGCGAATTCCGTCATTGGAAGAGCCTGGACCTTGATGTCCATCAACCTGGATGGCGGCGCGCATCCCGGCCAGGTGTACATGGGGAGCCAGGGAAACAACCTTATGTATAACAACCTCTGCGTGCCTGAAAACGAGGAAGAGCTTCCCGCCGGATGGAATCCCTTTCACGTCCAGAAGAAATACAAACCGCAGGAAAGCGTCGTCAGCACGTTTGGCGGATGGGGCATCATTCATTCCGATCAGAGTTTCGGCAAACCCTTCCATAGCCAAATCCCATACTGGTTGACATGGATTAGCCCATTCTCCCCAGCGATGCTGCTTCTGGATCCGACTATTATCAAGCAACTTAGCGATCGCGAAGGATTCAAATCCAAAGAGCAGTTGATCGATTGGGTTCACAAGAATACGGAAATCACCGTAGGAGAATGGCTGGATAATTTTTATGCCGTGCAGAACTTCACTCTGCCGACCGCCCGAAGGGGAGTGGAACCTTTTGCCTCATGGACAACGCTTCCGAAGGACGCAAAAATTCCGCGCATAGCCTCTCCCGACAATATACATGTTTTATCGATCGGGGGAGGGACTAACCTGTTCTGGCAGGCGGCGGACTTCGGTTACATCTCCAGCGCTTCCGTGGATAAATGGAGGTAAGAGAACAACGCCAAGGATTTCACGGGTTACACAGATTTAAAAACATTTTATTGATCTGTGTAATCCGTGAAATCCTTGGCGTTGTAACTTTTTCAGCTTTTCGCTTCTTAGCCCGGAGAAAATTCAGTCTTACTGCTTTTTCCTATCAGCTGCGGCAAGGATCTGAGAAGGCTGGCTTGCCAAAAATTCCACGTCTTCATCATCCTTGAGCCAATCAGAGACTTGACCGATCTTTTCGCCGGTCTCGTAAAGAGCCATATATACGAGACATTCTTTGCGCTTTTCGTCGATGCCGAGCTTTGTCAAATAACTCGTTTCGTATTTCAGCTTATCGTGGATCTGGTCCAGAATCATGTTGGCAACCGGGCAGATGTAGGGAGCAACGCCTTCGGCTATGACATGGGCTTCTTTGGCATGATGGATGCAGTTTTTGACTCTCAGCTTCAGCATGATCCCATCAGGGCCTGTTTTATATTCTATACTTGACGCGATTCCTGCCGCTGTAATCTCTTTAATACAGCTTTCGACGACTTCAGGAACATTCTTTCCTTCAATCTTCTTCGACCGGATGAAGTCGGCGCCTACAAACTCACACTTCCAGCGGGCCATGCCGGAGAGTTCTTGATACATGAGCTCTTCAACCCTTGCGAGCACCTCGTTGCAATATTTTATGCTATCCATCAGATCCTCT
>CAYTYP010000050.1:0-11973 GCA_964441405.1 uncultured Acidobacteriota bacterium | reverse complement strand
TTTCTCCCAGTACACCATTTCCTCAAGCGGCAATTTGGGCCTTGGATGCTTGCGCTGTTCTTTGGGATATCCGATTGCAAGGTAAGAGAGCACCTTGTAATAGCCCATGGGTTCGGGAATGCCCAAAATTTTCTTAAACCTTATGGCATCCCTCGTACTGGCCACCGGGCCATAAACCCAGCAGGATCCCAGTCCCATGGCATGGGCCTGAAGGATCATATTTTCCATAGCCGCGCAAAGGTCATAGGGAACGTCCACGCTGCCTACGCGCAAATCTCCGATTACGGCAATGACCAACGGCGCTTGCTTGCAGAATTCGGACACTCTGCCCGAGTACATGAACTCCAGGACTTCCGCTCTCTTGACAGGATCTGCGATTCCCTCAAACCTCTGCTGCAGTTCATTGAGGCAGTACCAGGCTGTCATACGCGATCCGCTTCCCTGCTTGGAGAGATCGCCAATCTTGTTTCTGGTTTCCTGGTCGCGGATAACGATGAATCTCCACGGTTGATAGTTCTCACCTGTCGGCGCCCATCGGGCCGCCTCGAGGATCTTGTCAATCATGTCATCCGGAACTGGATCCGGTTTGTATCTTCGGATACTCTTTCTAGATGTAAGGATATCCAGAAATTCCTGGTCATTCATATGGATTTGCCTCCAAGCTTTTAGAAATAATCAAGTGCCGGCTCTGTAAAATCTATAACCTAATGCGGGATAAATCCCTTCCCTGAGCAACAAACAAAAGAGGCTATTTTAGATCAAACGGCCAATTTGGTCAACACGAGATATAAGTTACAGGGGCTATGCTGTCGCCGGGCGTTAACCTCATATGCCGGAGCATGCTCAGATGACGGATTCTTCCTTGAGCTTCTGCATCTCCTGCTCATCGATCCCCAGGAGTCCGGCGTAGATATCCTGGTTATGTTCGCCCACTTCGGGGATTCTTTTCTTCCGGTCGCCCGGAGTTTTTGACATCTTGTAGACCGAACCGCTGAGCTTCACTTTCCCGGAAACGGGCTGATCCACCTCGACGATCATCTCCCTGCTCAGCAGGTGGGGATCGCCGGCTACCTGATCAAAAGAAGGGAGAGGCGAACAGGGGACCCCGAATTTCTTGAGGATTGCAAAGACCTCTTCGACCGTTCTTTCCTGGCACCATGCCTGCACCAGACCGTCCACTTCCTCCATATTCTTTGTTCGGTTCTCGCGGGTGGCATAGCGTTGCTCACCGATCAAATCCTCCCGACCCATCGCCTGAAGAACCTTTTGCCATTGAGGATCTGTGATCGTGCAGATCACCACATACCCGTCCTTGGCATTGTATGCGCCGAATGGGGCGGAGCTGCTGAGCTTGTTGCCGAATCTTTTGGGTACGACGTGAGTGTCAAAGTAGTTGGCTCGATCCGGGAAAACCATCGCCCAGATGCCGTCCTGCATGGAAATGTCTATGGCCTGCCCCTCGCCGGTTGCCGTCCGGTAATACAGGGCTGCCAGGATGGCGATGACGCCGTTATATCCACCCATGTAGTCGCCAAGCGAGACGCCCGCCTTCAGCGGCTCGCCGTCCGGAAGGCCGGTCACGCTCATTAATCCACCCATCGCCTGGGCGACCACATCATAGCTGACGTCGTTGCGGCGAGGGCCAGTCTGCCCGAAGCCTGAAATCGATGCATAGATGATCCGCGGATTGATCTTGCGCACTTCTTCATAACTTAAGCCTAGTCGTTCCATGCCGCCGGGGGCAAAGTTTTCCACCAGGACGTCCACTTTGGCTGCCAGCTTCTTGGCAATCTCAACCCCTTTCGGGCTCTTCAGGTTCAGGGTGATGCTTTTCTTTCCTCTGTTATAGGAGAGGAATTGATACGACTCCCGTTTGGGAGTCATAGGCATGGCTTGCCGCTCCGGTTCACCCTTGCCCGGCATCTCAATCTTGATGATCTCAGCCCCCAGTTCACTCAACACCGATGTACAGTGAGGACCAGACAAATACTGTGTGAAATCCAATACCCTGACGCCTTCCAATGCCATAGCCATTGCCTTCTTCTCCTTTTTACTGGAAATTGGACCATAGCATAAAAAAAGGTGTCAGGCTAGAATTTCACTGTTGCCGAGGATTTGTGGAGCGAATCTTTTATTGCCGCACATAAGGGGGAGACGAACTATGACAAAATCGGTGGAAGATATTTTGAAAACCGCTATCCTGCTCGAGCATAGAGGAAAAGCGTTTTACATGACAGCCGCACGTGAGACTAAAAGCGAAGCTGTTTGCAGTTTTTTCACCAGGATGGCCGAGGAGGAGAATGTGCATATCGAATTCCTTTCCAGGCAGTTCTCGGAGTTTATAAAGAACGGCAAATTTGCAAAGAACGCCATGGAGAGTCCTGCCAATGACCCCGAAACTGCTTTCATTCTAAGCGAAAAAATCAAGAAGGAGATCTCCGCAGCAGGCTTTGAAGCCGCCGCCATATCAGCCGCCATCGATTTCGAAAACCGCGCCATTGATGTTTACCAGGAACGAGCCAATAACGCGGTGGATCCGAATGAAAAGGAGATGTACCAGACGCTGGCAGATTGGGAGCGCACTCATTTCGACATGCTGAACAGTATCGACGAAGATCTGCGACATCAGATCTGGCAGGACAACAACTTCTGGCCGTTTTAAAATTTATTTTTTCTGGAAAATCGTATTGCAATGAAAGCTGTCAATCCAAGAACCAGCAAGCTCAGGGTGCCGGACTCGGGTACAACAACATCAGACGGAGGGGGATAGTAAGGCACAGGCGGCAGGTATTTTTTAGGGTTAGGAGGAGTATGAGTTGGAGGAGCATAGGATTCTAAAACATGAATATCCCATGGCGGTATATCTTCAAATTTAAATTCCGGCGCAGGGGGCTTTTCCGGAACCGGGATGTCAAAAACAATAATGGGCGGCTCCTCTTCAGAAACCGGCTCCTGGGGCGTAGCTGAAACCATGTTCCCGCAACGTGTTCGGGCGCATTGCAACCCGTCCGTAATCATGGTCTCCCCTTTGGGAATTTTAAGTTTCTTGGCGGTCCAAAAAATTTTGTTGTGCATCCGGTAGGACACGTGCATGAACTGGATTTCTTCGGTTTTTACAATCTCCGCCTGTCCGGCTTTAAAATTACTGTAATGTTCCGCAACAATCTTGTCGTCCTTGACCGCATGAATCAGCTCCGCCCGGTTTAATACTCCACCGGAGATCACGGAATAGGGATAGACAAGTCGAGTTTTTCGAGCCGGCCGAAACGACCGTTCCGTTTCCGTGCGGGGAAGAGAGGGTGGAGTCTTCAATATCGCCTGTTCAGCCGGTTCGTGGTTCTGTCGGACAATAAACGCCGCTAATAGGCCGACAGCCAGGACGAATATCGAAAAACGATATTTCCTTAAAAAACTACGCCTTCTCCCTATTCTTCTTCGAATATACACATACCCTCGCTATCAACCCCGCCAGCCGAGCGTTAAGTGCATCAAGCGCTTCGGCGCAATGCAACCCTCAGGTTTCATTTGTTCAAGTTATCGGCAGGAAATGGGAAATTCTCCAGTGAGATTTGGTTTGCTTCAGCTAAATGACTTACTTTCATTTATTTGCCTTATTTGCCACGCGCCCTCACCGACTCCTAATCTTCCGGCGTTTATAAACCGATAAGGAGATAAATACAGGAAGAGTCGTAGGAGTGAGAGGATGACAAACAGACGATCCGTCCGGTTTATTTTTATGTTGCTGTTGAGCTGCTGGCTGATTTCGGTATTTCAACCGGCGTGCCATTCTGCCAATGCGCCAAGCATGGCCAATACGACTCAAGTCGCACCTGAAAAGGCTTTGGAAAGCCGACTATTATCGCTGTTAAATCAGCATAGAACTCAACAGGGACTTCCAGCGCTTGTCCTGGACGAAAATCTTGTGCGGATTGCACGCACACATTCAAACGGCATGGCTCAGCAGGGATTCATCAGCCATGACGCGCCGCTTGGGGATCTTAAAACCAGATTGAATCACGACGGATACTCCTACCAGACTGCACGTGAAAATGTCGCAAGATCCAAGACAGTTGAATATGCACAAAATGCATTATTGGAAAGCCCCGCGCATAAGAGCAATATCCTAGCCGTCGATGTCGATCGAATCGGTATCGGGATAGTCCGCAGTTCTCCTCCATGCGAAAAGGAGTTGTACATAACCGAAATCTTTGCCAGCCCGCGAGAGGATTATCAGCCGGCGGCAGTAAAAGATATACTTTTGAGCAAAATCGATGATCTGCGCCAGAATGGCGCCGGTTCTCTGGTTTCGGATCCCGTTCTTGAAAAACTCGCATCCGATTCAGTACAATCGCTGAACCTACCGGTGCAAAAGGAAGATCTTCAAAACCTTGTCTCTATTTCGACCGGCGAGCTGCAAAAAAATGGCAGGAAGGAAATTGCGCGGGTAGATGCCAGTGTACAACTGCTGCGTAATCCCAAAAATATCAAAATACTCAGCAGTCAATCCACCGGACAAGCCGGCATGTTTGGCAGCGCTGTACGAAAGGTTGTAAATAGCCAGTCACAAACCACTTATCTTGTATTGACCCTGATCAGTTTTACGAAGTAAAAGCCACGCTCCCCAGGTTCCATATCGCGCAATTACGCTCCATTTGGCAAAATAAGCTACAAAAATCCAAGAGCCGATTTCCGTCATGCGAAAATGATTGACACAGAGTGGAATTTAGCAGTAATGTAGTTGTGTATTGCTAGGAATTTGGACGTGTGCGGGAACTCGCCTGCGCCTGAATTATTTACGTGGTTGCATCATTCCAGTGTAGAATCGGGGATTGCAACGGGGCTAAACCACAGCTTTTTCGCGGATTAAATAAATGGAGCCCATCTAAAGTCTGAAAGGAATGAAGGAGGATTATGAAGCAAGGCAACATTAAGTATGAAGAGCTATTATCCTATACTAAGAAGGTCCTTGATAAGCTGGGCTATCCGAAGGAACAGGCAGAAGTCACCGCATGGACCCTGGTGGAAGCCGATGCACGAGGAGTCCCTTCTCATGGAGTAGGAAGACTCCCGTTCTATGAAACCAACATCAAAGCCGGTTTCGTTTTTCCAGCAGCAGAGTTGGAAGTAGTTCACGAGACGCCACTATCTCTCACGGTCGACGGGCACAACGGCATCGGTCCTTATCTTGCCAAGTTTACTATGGGCCGTGTAATTGAGAAGGCGAAGAGCGTTGGGGCGGGATTTGGCGCACTGCGCAACTCCAGTCACTTCGGAATGGCGGCTCTTTGGGCGGAAATGGCTACTACGGCAGGCTTCATAGGAATGTCTTTCACTAATACCCGAATCTGCTCCGTTGTCACCTTCGGGAAGGAACGCATTCTGGGCACCAATCCTATCTGTTTCGCCATCCCCACAGCCGGCAAAACCCCCTTCATATTGGATATGGCGACAACGACTACCGCACACGGCAAGGTCGAAGTTTACGAGCGCCGTAAAAAAGATATGCCCATCGGATGGGTTGTCGACGAAAATGGCAACGATACATCCGACACTATTGAATTCCAGAAGCTGTATCGCAGCAGCAATCCTTATGGCGGACACTTGTTCCTCGGCGGCGCCGGCGAAGAACTCGGCGGGCATAAAGGTTACGGGCTCGGCTTATTCGTGGATCTTATGTGTGCAGGCATGTCGATGGGCGCCTGGAGCAAAGAAACCTTCAGCAAAACTGAAGGCTGCAAAGTTGCCAGCTTTTTTGCCGCTATCCGGACAGACCTTTTCGGCAACCCCTCCGATATCGCCAACCATGTTGAAGCGATTCTCACCGGAGTGCGTGAAAGCGCCAAATCGCAAGGCCATGATAGAATCTACATCCATGGAGAAAAAGAGATAGAGCAGCACGCAAATTCCATGGTGGATGGTGTGTATCTGGATGAAGCTGAATGGAAAATGCTCGACAGCTACGCTGCGAAATTCGGTTTTGATTCCATCCGACCCAAAGCCTAAGCCGGACAAAACCCTGAAGGGGAACAGACACAGAGCGCACAGATAAAATCTTAAACTTTTTAATCTGTGCGCTCTGTTTTCCTTTTTACCAATCGCTCGCATCCAAGACAGCTTTCACAATTCCATCTTCGTGCCGCTCATACATTCCAAAAACTTTTTCCGCTTCCATGATTGGCAACCGATGAGTCACCAGGCCGGACAATTCTTTACTGTTCGCTAAAAACAGATCCTGCGCTTTGGGGAGATATTCCGCCCAATCCGGAGTGACAGTTGCCATAAGAATGGCGTTTTTACGGAAAAACGTTTCATACTCCAACGCATAAACCGGATGATCGGGCACTCCGAAGGCGATCACCGAGCCGCGCTTGCGCACCAGTTCCAGGCAATCGTTTAGCGTGTCCATCTGATGTCCGACCGCTTCGACGCATATGTCGGGAGGAGTCCATGAATCCGGCGACATGCGCGCTGCATGAACCACTTCGATGCTGCTGCGACAAATTGTCCTGTTGGCGCCAAAAGACTCCGCAATCCGGCAACGGTCCGGACACGGATCCACGCCGATGACGGCGCCCGCGCCTCGTTTGGCTGCAAGCCGGCAGAAAAAAAGTCCTATGGAACCGAGTCCAATTACAGCAAACGATTTCCCGGAAATATCCCCCATCCGATCCATCGCATTCATAACCGTCGAAAGCGGCTGTATGATGCATGCGGCTCCGGGATCCGCAATGTCCGGATGCAACTTCACCGTTTTTGAAATCTGAGCAATAAAATATTCGGCCAGCCCCTGATCCCCCTCGGGGATTGATAGGACTCGGTCTCCTGGGCGGAACAGCGCCGACGAGCTTTCCACAATTTCTCCGACACATTCATGGATAGGCGCGCCGATGGCCAGGGGATACGATCGGAATCGCTTTCTCCCGGTAAAAAAAGGGATGTCACTGCCGCACAACGAAACCCAGGCCGTCCGAACCAGGATGCGATCGCTAACATCAGCCGGCAGATGCGGGACTGGAACCTGCACTCGGTCAAAGGACCGAGGCCGCACAACTTGCAATGCTTTCATCATTTTTTTGTCCTGAAAGAGAGGCCGGTCCAAAACCGAATGGGTTACCCTCCCGCTAAATAGGGAAAGAAGCAGAGCCTGGCATCCGGCTGAACAAAATCGTCGAGTTGACTTTGCACTCCATCAAGTGAGATAAGACCAATTTCATCCAAATCCAGTCCAATTGCATGGGCGATATCACGAACAGTGGCGCCGGGAGATTCTATGGTACGCGTCCTGGGCTCACCTGGGAGGAGTTGTCCGAATATTTCTATGTCGATAGCCAACGCTCTATTCTCCTAACTATTGAACTCCTCGATGATAATACAAAGGGGGAGAATCCGACCCCTAAAGTTATATGTCGTCAGCGGCTCTATTCTAAATCCCCGGCAAGTTCCGATAATCCCAAGTCGACTAATGCTTCTTGGGACGGTTTTCCCGACTGGATGTCCCACTTCATTTCTGCAAAATACCCTTTTCTCAAAGCCACATAGTCAAATTGGGCAGTGGAGACAATCCGTTTCGGCAGTTCGAACTGATCGGGCGTCAGGCCTTCGCGGGCATTAAACGCCTGCCTCAAGGTTAGAATTCGACGACCGGCTTTCAGCGCCTCTTCCCAGCCAAAATCCCAACCGCTGGCGCCTGCGATCAATTCGGCGATCGGCGGCGGCGTCGTCGATACTGTATATAGAGAGCACGATCCTGCTGCGTTGAGCAACTGGTGATAGGCGCTTCCTATCGCGTAGGATGAAAAAGGATTTCCCTTCGAAGCCTGCAAGGCCGGATCGGAGCCGATAGGAGCGCCTTCACTCAGCATGGCCGTGATCTGGCTGTCCATATGATGCGCCGGATTCGCATCCGCAATATTCGCCGTTCCCAGGGAAGGAGACATCCGGGGATCATGATAGGCGAGGCTTTTGCCGCGAATCGCCATGGAGTATCGCCCGGCGCCCTTGCCGATGCGCTCGACCGCTTTTTCATTTCCATCCGCCAATAGCGCGCCGAAACCTTCTCTACGGGCGATTTTCTCTACCATCGCGACAATAGCTTCCGCATTGCCCCATGTCAGCTCGATTCCATCGGTATCTTCTTTGCCGATCAGCCCGTTCTCATAGCACTCCATCGCCATCGCGATTGCGCTGCCGACGCCCATGGTGTCGATGCCATAGCGATTGCAGATATCATTGGCCTTGATGACAGCTTCGAGATTGTCATTCATCAGCATGCCCCCCAAAGCCGCGAGCGTCTGGTATTCCGGCCGGTGCATCTGATCTTTAATCGCAAATGGACCTTCTTGCTGCCGGATAATTGCCCCGCACGTAATAGGACAGCCATAGCAGCCGAAACTGCCGATCTTGTATTTATCCATGTTGCCGCCATCAAGATTGGCAATCGAGGGGAGCGCTTCCAATCCGCTTAAGCTCCAATTCTTAAGGGGAGTGTCCCCCATCGCGACCAGCAGGCTGATATCTTTTCCTGTTCCCGCCGCGGCTAATCCCTTGGCATATTCATTATTCTTGATGATTTCTGTGAATTGACGGATAGCTTCATTGAATTTGTCCGGATCGGCGGCTTTGATGGCGCAGGCGCCCCCTTTTACAACCATAGCCTTAAGCCGTTTCGATCCCATCACTGCGCCTACGCCATTGCGCGCCGCAATCCTGCCTCTCTCGCTGACAATGCCTGCCAGCAAGGACAAGGCTTCTCCAGCGGGTCCAATACAGGCGACCTTGAGTTGAGAATCGCGAAATTCCTGTTGCAGCAAATCCTGGGTGTCATAGGCGTCTTTTCCCCAGAGTAAGGAAGCGTCTTTCAGTTCAGCTTTACCATCCTTCAGCAAAAGATAGACGGGCTTGGGAGAAATTCCGCAGAAGAAAACAGCGTCATAACCGGCCGTTTTAAGTTCAGGGCCAAATGCGCCCCCCGAATTCGATTCAGCCCAGGATCCAGTGAGAGGCGATTTAGTCACCAACATATGCCTGCCGCTCCCAGGCGCCGGAGTGCCCGTCAGGCTGCCGACAACAAAACCCAAAATATTCTCCGGACCCAAGGGATCGACAAGGGGCTTCATCCTTTCATACAGGACACGAATTCCCAATCCGTTCCCGCCGATGAACTCCCGATAAATGTTCTCATCAAGAATTTCTTCTTTTAAAACGCCGCTCGAGAGGTCTACCGATAAAACCTTGCCGGAATAACAGCTGGGAATTGCCATACCTATCCTTACACCTCATCTGTTCTGGTTATTTATTCTCCTATAGTGAGGATACCATGGATTGCAAAAAATTGAGGGAAACGGGCGAGAGTTTTAAGTCTTCAAGCCTTGGAGTCTTTCGGCTATTTCTCGAATACTCCAAGTTCTAAATCCCCGAGCGCGACTCGATGGTTTCGAATTCCATCAAGTGTTTCGCGCTCGGGAATTTCAAGGAGCGACAGGTTCTTATTTAGAACTTGTATAAAAAGCTTGTGATCAAGGCCGTGTCATTCTTTTTGATACCGGCTTTGTGAACGACGTTCTTGTATTCATCGATGAATTCCAGCTTGAGATCGACTTTTTTGATGATAGTGGTGACGAGCGATATATCGAAATGATACAAGGCGTCTTCAAAATCCGATGTTTTCCACATCCCGGTCAGGTTTTGAACCAATTTCGCGTTGTCGGCAATTTTCAAAGAATAGCTTTGACCGGCATTAAGAGTCCCGCTGCTGCGCACATCGGAGCCCTCATTTTTTTCCCAGACGCCGCCGGCGCCGCCGCTCAAGGCAAAAACTGCCCGCTCGGTGTCGTAGACTTTCACTCCCACACCGCCTTGGGGATTGATCAAATAGGTTATGTCTTTAAACGGATCTCTCGTATAGCCTATAGCGCCATATAGAGAAACTCGCTTGGTTAGGTTGTAATCTTCGCGAAAGCCGAGTCTCAGCAGATCTGTGATGGTATTGCCGCTGCTGTTCGATCTCAAGTAAAGCCCAGTGGCTTTGGTCACACTCTTGGTTTTAGGGTCTCGCGTCAATTCAAAAGAAAGGTTGAAATTTTGAGTATCGGTATTCCCGCCGGTAACCGCAAGTCCTGCTCCGAAATTTCCTGAGTAGGTTTTGGCCGGCGGAGGGGTTCCCTGAGCCTGACCTATAGCAGGAACGCATAATGTTAGAATCACCAATCCAGCAATCCAGTATCTAGACATTTTCCTCCCCTTTCTAACTTTGAATAAAAGTATTGCCTGCCGGAAAGACTGTCAATGTCAAAAAAAATATTTTTACTGAAATAACGATGATTGTGTATTAATAGTGCATAAAAATGGGGACGCTACCCTATTTTTCTTGTGTCGGAGAGGTCGAATGGAAATTATTAAAAGATCCATTGAACTGATTTTCTCGCCTCTCGGGATACTGGTCTTCCTCATGTCCGCCGGAATCATCCTAAGCTTATTCAGGCGTCTTCGTCCTAAGGGACTCCGTTTTTTAACAAGCGCCGGTATTCTTTTCCTTATTTTCCTTTTCTCTCCTCTGGCGCAATACTTGATGCTGGAACTGGAAAGACCCTTTCCTCCCTTGCTGAAGCCTCCAAAATCTCCGCCAGTGAACCGGATCGTCGTGCTGTCAGGTTATGCCGAAAAAATTCCCGGGATCCCGATTACCAGCAATGTTTCCGTCCAAACCATAGGTTCATTATCCGAAGGACTTCGTTTGTACCGACTTATCCCCGGAGCGAAGCTGATCACATCCGGCGGCGTCGTTCGTAAAGGCGATCAATCTGTTGCTGCGAGTATGGCCGAATTTTTGCAACAAATGGGAACGCCTGCCGAAGATCTCATGGTGGAAGGCAATTCACGCAACACTTATGAGAACCTCGTCGAAGTTAAAAAGATAGTGGGCTCCAGTCCTTTTATACTGGTGGCTCAAGCATGTGATTTGAAAAGAGCGGTAGCAGTGGCCACGAAACTGCAGATGCATCCAATTCCCGCGCCTGCATGTTTATGGGCTGCGCAGCATCACCTCCCAGGCATAAGCTTGAGAGAGAAAATCTTTGATTTTTTCAGCAGATTCACCCGCCCCTCGATTATAAACCTATCCAGGCTTCAATGGGCTTACCATGAATACGCCGGCTTGGTCTGGTACCGAATTAAGGGCCGCATCTGATTGTATCGATTTATCGAGAAAAAAACGTGGATGTAAACAAAGTCGTATTTTAAAGCTTTCCCTTGCCTTGTCGAACAATCACTGGAGCATCCTCAGTAAAATCAACCACAGTGGATGGTTCCATACCTCCGGTCCCTGTATCCAGAAATAAATCAACCAGGCGATCAAAGGTATCGGCAATTTCATCCGGGTCGCTGAGAAATGTCTGGTGGGGCAGGCGAGCGCTCGTGCTGATGACCGGTTTCCCAAATTCATTCAGCAAAGCCTGACAGACGACACTGTCGGGCACCCTTATCCCAACCGTCTTTCTCTTTTCCAATAAAATCCGGGGAACCTGCTTTGTTGCGCTAAGAATGAAAGTGAATGGCCCGGGGAGCAGATGCCGCATTATCTTATACACGGGATTGGAGACATAAGCATATTCCGCAATGCCTTTCAAATCAGAACAAATGAAACTGAGCAGCTTGCGTTTATCATTGCCTTTGATTTGATAAATTTTTTCGATTGCTTTTTTGTTGAAAAGATCGCAGCCAAGTCCGTAAACGGAATCGGTAGGATAGATGATGAGTCCGCCGTCCCTGAGAACATCAGCCGCTGCCTTCAAATGCCGGATTTGCGGATTTACCGGGTGTATCTGGATGCGTTTCATAATTATATTAGTTTAACCTAATATACGCGGCTTTGTTCAATGTTTTCCTGCCGCTCCGTAACTGCGTTTAGCCAATATTCACGGTTTGCGCTGAATCTGGGATAGGAAGAGGTGATCCGGAACGAATGGCAGCAGCAAC
>CAYTYP010000049.1:1073-31710 GCA_964441405.1 uncultured Acidobacteriota bacterium | reverse complement strand
TGAGTAGAGGACTTTCACCTCCGAACTGTCGAACATGCTCGGCACACATAAGAAAAGGCAGGATCCTCTACGATCCTGCCTTTTTTATTTTCAGAGGCAAACGCTTACTCGTTTTCCCGACTGCCGCGTAATTCTTTGAGAAGCCGATCGGTCCAGGCCGGCAAATTCGCGTCCGGAATCTGGCCGCCGGTTATGGCGGTTACATAGAAATTGTTCTCGGCGCGCGCATTCCATGTCGCTACTTTTGCAGAATGGATCGCTAATCCGCAACGGGACAGGCATCGCGTCATCAAATATAGCAGGCCCTGCAGGTCGTGCGCCACAATGCGCACCACCGTATGCTCTTCGGAAAGATCGTTGCGCATATCGATGGCGTCCAGCGCAATGCCCCTGAGTGAAGTTTTTCCCACGCTATGGAGATAACGCTCGATAGTTATGGCTCCGGACAGCACCTCTTTAAGCGCATATTGTATCCTGCGAGCCTTGCTCTCGGAAATCTGCATCCCATTGGAGCGGATCCAAAGAGTATCCAGGATCACCGGTTTTTTCTTTTCTATTGTAAACGCTTGAGCCTTGTGGATATCGGCGTCGCATCCATAAAGAGCGCCCGTAATTTTCGCCAACATGCCGGGCATGGGATCATCGAAGGCGCAAATAGTGAGTTCCGAGTAGTCCTCTCCGGGCTGATTATAAACATCAAGAACAACGCCCTCCGATTCAAGCCTGTCCAGCAACTCCAGATGGAAAGCTATTTCAGCCAAAGGCGTGTTGAGAACATATCCGGCGGGCATTGCATCACAGTATTTCAGAACAGCTGTTTCATTTTTGGATTGGAGCGCCGTAAGCTTTTGTCGAATAAGAAGGCTTCGATTCTCCTCTGTATTAAAATCAGAAGCTTCGTCGGATTGGTTTTTGAAGTAGTCTTGTATTCTTCTGTAGAGATCTTCCAGATCTCTAAGGTCCATGGTAGTCCAGTTGTTTTCCGCCACGGCCTTGTTATCGACATACGTAAATACATAAAGGTGGCGCAAGGCTTCGATGCTGAAAGCTTGTTCCGCAACTTTTCGGATGACATGGGCGGATTTTAGATCTTGAAATCTCGCAGTTCGAACGAGCGACAGGTGCCGCCGAACCAGAATATCAAGGATCTCTCTTTTTTCGAAAGGCAGATTGAGTCTGGCAGCGACGGACTTGGCCAACTCCGCACCCGTCTCGCAATGATCGGAGCCGGGCAAAAGCTTTCCGGCGTCATGAAGCAAAGAAGCCAGACACAGCATATCGAAATGAGCGCATTGGCCAAGCAGTTCCGAGAATTTTTGTTCTTCTGAATCCATGCCGGATCGGAGCCGTTCGAGATGCTCAACCATGCGCATCGAATGTTCTCCCACCGTATATTGGTGCGCGGGATCGGGGGGCGCAAAGCGCATCACTTTCGAATAATCAGGAATAAACCGATCCAGGATTCCAAACTTCGATAAAGCCCGCAAGAAAACCGCGACTCCCCTGCTTTCACCCAGCGCCTGATTGAACGCCCAGATTTCTTCATCGGAAGGCTTCCTGGTTTCGATGGCGTTATTGCGAGCCCGTTCCAGCAGGTTCTGGTCGTCAAAGCTTACCGGAATAGAATAACGCTGCGCGACGAGGAACATGTTCGCGGCAGAAACCCGGTTGAGAGAATCACTATGCCGATGGAGAAATCCGTTCTCCAACAGGACCCCATGGACCATCAAGGGTCCTTTAAGCAACGCTCGCACAGCAATTTCGTAAAATCCGGCCAATAACTCGGAATGGGCATAGTGTTGCGACAGCCATTCCTGAGACGAACAATCACTCAATTCTTTCGCTATCCGGTCTTGATAGTTTGTGATCAGGACATCGGAAAGCTTTTTTGCCGTCAGATGCAGCCACGTCCGGGCGCGCCAGAACCAAACAGCAGCCGTGTGGATTTCGGCGATTTGTCGTTCCGATACGATGGCCCGATTTATCAGCGCCTGATCGAGAGCGCGACCGTCCAATCCCAACAGCAGTTTGAATATCCAGCGGGCGCGATGCAGGTCTCGCAGAGAACCAGGACCATTTTTCAGATCCGGCTCCACCGAATAGAAGGAGTTCTGAGTTCTTTTGTTTGAATTCGTTGAAAACTGGGTTTCAAGCGCCAGGTCTAAAGGCAGCAATCCCTCTCGAATGCGCAGCTCAAGCTTTTTTACCAAAGCGCTGTCCCCGCAGATATGCCGCGAATCGAGAAGCGCCGTTTTTGTTTTTATATCCCAGGCGCTTGCGTCCGCAATGGGACGAAAGGCATATCCGACATGGACGTCGCGCAAAGACAAGAACACATCCATGATCAACTTGAAGATCGTGTGAACCAGCGCCTCGACCCATGGGTCCTCTTCTTCGGACGGAATCAAAGCCATGTCGATGTCGGAATAGGGATTGAGTTCTCTTCGTCCATAGCCTCCGGTAGCAACGATGGCAAGCCCGGAATGCTCGGAGCGAACCGCTTCACGGTCGGCCGCCCGGCAAGCTATTTCGTGAATTTCCTTAATGAGACCATCGATGAATGCGGAATGGGTTTCAAGCAGATCTTGGCATGAAGAATCCCAATGAACATGGTTGAACAACTCCAACCGTCCCTCATGGAATTTGCGCCGCAATCTCTCGGTTTCTTTTTGCATTATCCTATACCGAAGACCCAACCTATCGGGGTCGGATCCGGAGTCGGAATTCGAAAGGATCCATCCGACCCCGAAATAATAAAAGATCCGAGCTAGAGAGAGTCCTCGCCTCTTTCACCGGTGCGAATGCGCATGGCGTCTTCGATCGGCAGTATGAATATTTTGCCGTCTCCGATCTCACCCGAGTAAGCGCTTTTTCGAATAGCCTGCATGACTTCTTCGCACTGTTTGGAAGAGACAGCCACCTCAATCTTGCATTTTGCCAGAAGGTCGATGCTGTATTCAGAACCGCGATACCTCTCTACTTGACCCTTTTGCCGCCCCGCGCCTCGAACATCCGTAACCGTCAAACCGGCGACTCCAATTTCAGAGAGCGCTTCTTTAACTTCTTGAAGTCGGTGGGGGCGTATAATCGCTATAATCAGTTTCATAGTTTTATTCCTTCGTTAATCGGCGCTATAAGCGCTTTCACCATGTTGGGAAAGATCCAGGCCCATTTCTTCTTCTTCCGAGGTCACCCGAAGGCCCATGATTTTATCGATAATTTTAAGCAAGACAACAGACATCACAAAACCCCAAATCGCAGTAGCGGCCACCGCGGCGATTTGGATAAGAACTTGTTTCGGATTGCCGAAAAACAATCCATCCGCTCCCCCGGGATTGATCAACTTTTGAGCGAAGAATCCGGTCGCGATGGCTCCGAATATTCCACCCACGCCGTGACAGGCAAATACATCCAGCGTATCATCGAGTTTGGTACGGTCCATCAACACAACGGCGAAGCTGCAAATCATACCCACAAGCAAGCCGATAATGATAGCCGCGGTAGAGTTTACATAACCCGCAGCGGGAGTGATCGCCACGAGACCGCATACAGCGCCCGTGGCGGCGCCGGTAGCTGACGGCTTGCCCCAAAGCACCCAATCCACAATCATCCAGCTTAGAGCTGCGAAGGCCGCGGCGATATTAGTGGTGACCAGGGCGTTTACGGCCACGCCGTTAATAGCCAAAGCGCTTCCGGCATTAAATCCGAACCAGCCGAACCAAAGCAATGCTGCCCCGAGAATGACAAAAGGAACGTTGCTGGGACGCGCCGCATGAGCCCCTTTATTGCGCCGGCCGATTACCATGGCGCAGCCGAGCGCGGATACTCCAGCCAGCACATGCACCACCGTTCCACCCGCAAAATCCAATGCGCCTAAATTTCGCAGCCAGCCGCCCACGCCCCAGACCCAGTGCGCCGCGGGGGCGTAAACAATCGTCGTCCACAGGATGACGAAAACAATCAGTGAACGGAAGCGGATGCGCTCGGCAAAGGCCCCGATGATCAGCGCCGGCGTGATCGCGGCGAATTTCAACTGAAAGAAATAAAACAGAGACGCAGGGATGGTTGCGGCGTATGCAGGATCCGGAGCCGACCCCACGCCTTGGAGGAAAGCATACTTCAATCCTCCGATAAATCCTCCATGCGAAGGCGCGAATGCCAGACTATAGCCCCATAATGTCCAAACTCCGGTGGACACAGCAAAAATAACAACGCATTGCACTATGGTTGAAACCACATTCTTTTGACGCACCAGACCGCCATAAAAAAAACCCAAAGCCGGCGTCATAAGCATCACCAAGGCGGCAGCTATCGAAACCCAAGCCGTATCCGCTCCATTCAACTGTCCAACGTCTCCGCTCGTCGTGATAGTCCCGGAGCGAGACAGCAGGACCAAAATAAATGTCAGAACAATCATCACTGCAAGTATGCCAAACATTTTTGCCTTCATTGCGTTCCATCTCCTTTCGGTATGGAACTACTGCACGCGGCATGCCACCTATTGGGCCGCCTGGGACGCTGTCGATTATTAAATGATATAAAGCATTTAATAACAATAGGTTGCATTTTTTGAATCCCTGCCGGTCTCTCGTAAAGCAACCGCATTGCAATTACATAATTGATATATTTATCCATTCTTTTCTACATATTTGTAATTATTACTCAAATCCATCGTCCAAGGGCCGGGACCCTCCAAAAATGGGCGCTACAACTTTCTGAAAAAAGGGGCGGCAGGTGACAACCGTGAATAAATTCATCGGCGATCCGGATTGCCGCCCCGTTCGTTTTGGTTTTAGGGTTTCCCTGCGTCTCTCTGCTGGAAACAACGCAGGATCCTGTCCTAAGACAGGCTTAGAAGCTCTTCGACAATCCAACGCCAAACCAGGCATTGTTCCGTTTCTTTCCAAAAGTAGCATCGCCGATCTGTTTATGCAGCATTGAGGACATATTCACACTGGGCGTGATACAGAAATGCTTTAGGGTGAATGGAACTCCGACGCCGATCGCAAGGTCGTTGAATTTGGTCTGATCAACTCCGAAGTAACCGCTGTTATAGCCGGAGCCCGCCACGGCAAGACTCCCGTTCAGGCTCAGCCCGATATAATAATCCTCGTTCCATTTGGCAATTTTTTCAAACGTATGCCCTGCGGTGACCTGTATATAACTCCCGTTGATCAAATTCACATCCCGATACCAGGTGATTTTCGGAGAAGCAGGGATGCGGAAGCTCAATGCCCCATAAATTTCGGTCGTCGACGGAGCGGAGGTATTGGGGAAAAGATAATGAAGGACCCCCAGGGAGAATCCAACTTTTGAGTCGCCCGGCATGGAATGGGAATAATCCAGCGTATAATCAATTTCACTGAAATCTCCCGCGTTGATCGGCGCGAAATGGGAATCATTCGTTAAGTCGATGTTCGACCAGATCGATCCGGTAAATCCATAGGCGCTCCCCGATGCATTCGTTTGGAGCACGCTGGTATCGTTCACGTTCTGTCCGCGCCAGATATATTTGTTGTAATAATTGGCCGATACGGCGGCGCTGAATGTTTTCTGTTCTTCTGCGAAAACGCTCCCCATGAGAAGTGTCATGGACAAAACGAGTAATTTCCAGATAACGGCTCTCTTCAATCTCATTGTGATTCTCCTTAAATTGATTCGTAAATAATCGTATTTGCTGTTTTTATAAATGAATCCGCAATCTACACAGGCAATGTTTTAACGGCATGCGCTCCGGCATACGGCGCAGATTCGACCGGGTGCGTCAGAGTGGTGGACTTGCCGAGGTAATAAGCTTCCATGCCGTGCTCTCCGATGTCCAAACCGTCTATCTCCTCTTTGGCGGCAACGCGAAGTCCCATAACGAGCTTAATGGCCTTGAATGCAAGCCATGAAACAGCGATGGTAAACACGCCGACGCTCACGACGCCAAGGGCTTGAATCCCAAGTTGGCGGGAACTATGTCCATACAATAATCCCGTACTGGTGGAGAAAAGACCGACAGAAAGAGTTCCCCAGGTTCCATTCACAAGATGAACCGAAAGGGCTCCGACGGGATCATCAATTCGGCGGCGATCGAAAAACATAACGGCCGCGACAACCAGAATGCCGCCTATCAGTCCGATGACAACCGATCCCACTACGGTAACATTGTTGCATGGCGCGGTGACGGCAACCAGGCCTGCCAGAGTGCCGTTCAGTATCATGCTCAAATCGGGCTTGCCCATCACGAGCCAGGCGGTAATCATAGCGGAAACCGCTCCTGCAGCGGCCGCCATGTTGGTATTAAGAGCAATGCGGCCTATGGCCTCAACGTCCGCCGCCATCGTGCTGCCGGGATTAAAACCAAACCACCCCAACCATAAAATGAACGTCCCGATCACGGCGTAACCCATGTGGTGTCCAGGCATAGGATTGACGCTGCCATCCTTATTGTACCTTCCGATTCGGGCGCCCAGCATCATCGTTCCTACCAGCGCAGCCCATCCGCCGACGCTATGGACAGCGGTAGAACCTGCAAAATCTACGAACCCCATACTGACCAACCAACCGCCGCCCCAGATCCAATGGCCTGTGACCGGATAAATCAGCGATACCAGTAGAAAACTAAAGATCAAAAAGCTTATGAATTTTATTCTCTCCGCTACGGCGCCCGAAACGATTGTCGCAGCGGTGCCCGCAAACACCAGTTGGAAGAAAAATTTTACGGAGAGCGGAACTCCAGTCCAGTTCAGGGCGGCAAAGATCCCTTGGTACGCATCTCCGATAACAGGACTGTTATCCGGCCCGAAAAGGAACCAACCATGATAACCGATTAAGCCGGTCCCGTTTCCGAACATAAGGGCAAACCCGGTCATCCAATAGGCAAGGGAGGCGATCGCAAAAACGATAACATTCTTGGCTAATATGTTGACGGCATTCTTTGCGCGACAAAGCCCCGTCTCCAGCATGGCAAAACCGGCATTCATAAAAAATACCAGAGCGGCGGTCACGACAACCCATATGGTGTCTATGGAAACCTTTAAAGTAGAGAGCTGCTGAGAAGTCATTCCATCTTCAGCAAACAAAATACCGGCAGATAGAATCGCCCCAACGGTCAGCAGACATCTAAAAACCATTCTACGAAACATGACTTCTCTCCTCCGTTACGATTGGCAGATTAATTAAAAAGGAATCTTTTACTTGGATTCCCTCCACGTCAGAGTACATAGCAAATTGCATGCCACACAGGGGAACAGCCGGCGCAATCGCAGTATCCGGTTATCAACATTGCATTTCCGAAACATCCCAGGTTTCGAATGGAGATTTAGGAAATTATGGGATCATACCTGCAGGTAGCTTTCCGGAATAACTCCTACAATAATGTAGGAGTTCAGTTCCCGGGCGGAAACACAAAACCATGAAATGTTTCATTCCGGACGGATCTTCTCAAGGGCTTCGGTATTTTCAATAAAAGAGAATCAATGGCACAGGAAGGTCGCAGGAAAGGATAAAAATCGCTTGAAGCAACCCAGGAGCCTGTCCGAGAATTAGGATGCGCCGCGCATATCCTAATTCTCGGACAGGCTCCTGGTGCGTTCTTCAACGCTTATCTTCACAAGTAGATGCAGACCAAGACATCACGAATGCGGTTCGGACGCCGCCGGCTTCGGCAGCCCAGATTAGAGCGATTCGTCCCCGGACTCTCCCGTACGAATCCGAACCGATTCTAAAAGTGGATAGATAAAAATCTTGCCGTCGCCAATCTCACCGGTGCGCGCCGCCGTCCGGATGGCTTTTACGGCTTCTTCGCATTGACTGTCCGAAACGCCCACTTCAATTTTCGTTTTTGAAATAAGGTCGATACTATACTCTGAACCTCGATAACGCTCCACCTGACCTTTCTGACGGCCGGCGCCGCGCACATCCGTTATCGTCAGCCCTGCCACTCCAATATCCGCTAAAGACTTCTTTACGTCTTCGAGTTGATGAGGCCGGATAATCGCACAAATCATCTTCATAGAATGCCTTTCCTTTCAAAAAATCTATGGTTAAAGTTTCAGTCACGAGATTTAATATGAACGCAGGCTCCATCCGCGGCTTAATCCGTGTGAAGCGTTGCGTTTCAGTCCAATCACTTCGATGGGCATTCAATGTCCTACCCTCTGTTCACCCTTATCTTATTGCAAACGGCATGCCAAATACGAAACAACGAGAGCGGCGAACAGGCATCTCTTTGAATACAAGCGGCTTAGGTTGAATATTCGGGAAAGCTGCCGTATCGAGAGAAATTTCCTAAACTACCTGATGGTAGTTTATTCATTAAGTTGTTACATTATTGTAAGATCAATATTTCGGGCAAAATCTGCGCTTTCCAATAGACCGGAAGGATCGTCTCTATAAACTCAAAGGGAATGGAAAATCATTATTACTTTTTTGTAGTCATTTAAAATTATATATACATATATGTCATTTGAATGATTATTGGGCGCATCCCGATTTGCCCTATTAAAAACCGTCAAACTTTCTTTCTTCAATAGACGCGGGATTTAACAGCGATTGCCGGCAGGCATAGACGTTATGGAACAAATTTTGCAAATAACCGGTGATAGCGGGAAATGGGCATAGCAGCGTTGAGTCCAATGTTCTCGCAGGGCGAAGTCATTTTTAAAAAGAAGCAGGCGTATCTGGTTTACCCATGGAGTAGAGCGATATTTTACTCGGGTTCAGCCGTATGCATGGGAATGAACCAAACAGGATTCGCAATGAAAGCAAAAATTCGAAAGGCCCAAGAGGATGACATAGGACAAATGGCGGTATTGCTTTGTGAACTGTTTTCCCTTGAGTCCGATTTCACGCCTGATCCGAATAAACACCGGCAAGGATTGCTCCAACGGCTGGTGCAAACGGATTCCTGGTTGATTTTAGTTGCGGAGACGGAAGGGCAAGTGGTCGGAATGTGCTCCATGCACATGTTGACATCAACGTCCGAGGGATCTCAAGTGGGAATGATAGAAGATGTTGTTGTAACTGCAACCCATTGGGGACAGGGCGTCGGCCGGCGACTGTTGGAAGCAGTAGAAGCTTTCGCCTGCAAGCTCGGCCTGTGTCGGCTGCAGCTTCTAACGGATTCGGGCAATCAATCGGCACTGGACTTCTATAGTCATCTAGGGTGGAGAAAAACTCATATGATTTGTCTTCGGAAAACAAGAGATGCTATGGTTGCGAGTTTGCCGTTATGACTCAGTCAAAAACACCGTCTAAATCTGGAAATGATTTACATGAATCCGGGGTGGCCCTGATTCAACGAGAACTGAGGATAGTGCAACTGTTGTTCGATATTTCCCAGGCGCTGAACAAGAATCTGCAGCTTGAAGAATTGATGCAGCCGGTTTTGAAAATGATGGCCGAACATGCAGGCATGATGCGTGGAACGATCGCTCTTTTTAATCGGGAGACCGGGGAGATTGAAATAGACGTCGCTTATGGGTTATCCGATAAAGAGCGGACGCGGGGGCGCTATCAATTAGGCGAAGGCATTACCGGGAAAGTGATAGAAACCGGGGTCCCCGCCGTCGTGGAAAAGGTTTCACAGGAACCGCGCTTTCTGGACAAGACAGGCGCCCGGATGCGCGATATAACCGGAAAGAAAAAGGAAATTTCTTTTATCTGCGTGCCGATCTGCGGCAACAACGGAACTTTAGGCGCCTTAAGCGTCGACCGGCTATTTTCGGAAGATTCTTCCCTCGATGAAGATTTGCGGTTGCTGACGGTGATTGCAGCTCTTTTGGCGCAAGCAGTTGAAATCCGGCAGGAGGTGCGCCAACGCGAACGCATGCTGCAGGAAGAAAAAGAGCGTCTCCAGAGTGAGATTCTGGATCATTTCAAACCGATGAATATCGTCGGCGCTTCTCACGCCATTCAGGAAGTCTATCGAATGATCAATCAGGTTTCACCAAGCCGGGCCCGGGCGCTTATAACCGGAGAGAGCGGCGTGGGCAAAGAGTTGGTGGCCGAAGCCATTCATAAGAATAGCCCGCGAGCGGACAAACCGTTTATTAAAGTGAATCTTGCGGCTCTGCCTGAAAGCATTATTGAAAGTGAATTGTTCGGCCATGAGCGCGGAGCTTTCACCGGGGCTATTGCAATGCGAAAAGGACGATTCGAGATGGCGGACGGAGGCACGCTTTTTCTCGATGAAATTGGCGATCTGCCCATGACAACTCAGCTCAAACTGCTTCGGGTCCTCCAGGAAAAGGAATTTGAACGACTCGGTGGAGTAGAAACGATCAAAGTCGATGTACGCATTATTTCCGCCACGAATCGCAATCTCGAGGAAATGATCCAAAATTTTCAATTTCGGCTGGATTTATATTACCGCCTGAATCTTTTCCCGATATTTGTGCCGCCGCTCCGGGAACGTAAAACGGACATCGTGTTATTGGCGGACTACTTCATTGAACGCGCCAATAAAAAACATGAGAAAAACATACGTCGGATATCCACCCCGGCCATTGACATGATGATGAGTTATCACTGGCCCGGCAACATCCGGGAGCTCGAAAACTGTATAGAACGCGCTGTCATTATAAGCACGGATGGAGTCATTCACGGGCATCACCTGCCTCCGTCGCTTCAAACTGCCGAAGCAAGCGATACGCCCCCACAAGGGAATCTGCAGGCTGCGCTCGCTACACTCGAGAGGGAAATGATCATCGACGCTTTGAAGTCGGTGCGCGGCAACGCCGCTCGCGCCGCTCGCATGCTGGGCATCAGCGAACGGTATATGCGGTTGCGCCTGGTCAAATATGAAATTGATTTAAAACTCTTTAAACAGACGCTGCGATCGCCTGGCGAGGAGATAGCGTCGTTTTCCCCGGATTAGCGGCGACGACGCCTGGTAAACCGGCGGCCGGAAAAACGAATCCGCATCAGGCGAAGCGATGTTATGCGCTTCTGTCTTTTTTATCAAAAGCGGTGCGGATCAATTCGCGAAACAACGGCGCGGGTTCTTCAAGCTTGGATGTCAACTCCGGATGGAACTGGCATCCCAGGAAGCAAGGATGATCCGGCAGTTCCATCACCTGCATGATTTTACCCGCCGGATCGTTCCCGGAAAAAACCATTCCGGCTTTTTCAAGCCGATCCACATATTCGGGATTGACCTCGTAACGGTGACGGAAACGCTCCCGGATCTTCTGGTTCTTATAGATCCGGGCTGCGCGAGAATTTTCTTTCAGCAGGATATCGTGACCGCCCAGCCTCATGGTGCCCCCCTTTTGGGTTACGCCAATCTGCTCGGGCAGAATGCATACCACCGGATCGACGACATCGAATCCTTCTTCAGCGGCTTCTGTCGTGTGCGCGCCCGCCAGCCCGACAACATGCCGCGCATATTCCACAACTGCCAACTGCATGCCATAGCAAATGCCTAAAAATGGAATGTTGTTCTCGCGGCAGTACCGAATCACCTGGATTTTGCCTTCAATGCCGCGAACCCCGAATCCACCGGGCACAATGACCGCATCCGCGTTGCGCAGAAAATCGGCGCAAGCCTCGCCGCTGCGCTCCAGTTCGGCCGTATCCAGCCAGAGGATTTCGACCTGGCCGTCTATGTGCGCCCCGCTGTGCCGCACCGCCTCGATCACACTGGCATAGGAATCATGCAGGTTCGTGTATTTGCCGCAGATGGCCACCCGGATCAGCGGTCCGCTCGGCGACAGCAACCGATCGACGAGGTGGCGCCATTCCCGCAGTTGTGGCGGCGAATAGATATTGAGCCTCTTATGGACGATTTCCGTCAACCCCTCTTCCTCGAAAATCAACGGGATCTCATATACCGCCGGCACATCGACGCCTGAAATCACTGCGGCTTTGTCGATGTTGCAAAACAAAGAGATCTTTCGTTTGATCTTTTCCGTAAGCCGCTCGGTGCATCGTCCAATAAGGACATCCGGCCGGATGCCCCGCTCGTTGAGCAGCTTGACGGATTGCTGAGTCGGTTTGGATTTCTGCTCCTCCACTCCTACCGGGACAGGGATGTAGGTCAAGAGGACAATCAACACATTTTCCTCGCCCACTTCCTGACGCAACTGCCGCACCGCTTCCAAATACAATTCATTCTCCATGTCCCCCACGGTGCCGCCGATTTCTATCAAACCAATATCCGCCTGAAGCCGACCGGGGATTTCATAAAACCGTTCCTTGATCACGTCGGTCACATGCGGAATCAGCTGCACTGTCTGGCCTAAATAAAAACCCTCCCGCTCATGTTCCAGAATGGTTTTGTATACCTTGCCCATGGTCAGGTTCCATTCAAACCGGCAGGTCACTCCCAAAAAACGTTCGTAATGGCCGAAATCCATGTCGACTTCGCCGCCATCGTCCAACACGAAAACTTCGCCGTGCTCTATCGGATTCATAGTCCCCGGATCGGTGTTGAGGTATCCATCGCACTTGATCGGAACAATTGTCAGGCGCGAGCTGATTAATTTGCCTATCGAAGCGGCCGCGATCCCCTTCCCCAAACCCGATATCACTCCTCCGATTACCACGATGTACTTGGTATGTTCTTTCGCCCAATCAACGGCCTGTCTCCATTCTCGACCGCGCTTGAAAGCAGCCACTGTTGATGTATCCGGTTGCTGCGCCTCCTGTTCCGCCAGAAATTCCTCAAGATCTCCGAGACTGATGCGGTATTGACCACGATTTCCTACCTTAATCGACCTCAGTTCATTCGATTTCACCCACCGACGCACTGTGCTAACCGAGATTTTCAAGCGCTCAGCCACATCTTCCAGTGTTAACAAGGGCTCTTCGTTATGCATATCATTATACACCTCAATGATTGTCAATGATATCCAATACTATCCACACTGACAATCAAGAGTCAAATTAAATTTAAAAAAATAAGATTCTGGCGCACGCAGGTAAACGTGGACCGGAATTTTAATCAGGGACTATCGGCGTATATCAGCGGCTAAAAAGCTCTTGGGCAGGATTTTGTTGAAACAGCGGCGACGTCTAGGATTAGGATTGGTTAGGCCGCAGTTTTGCGATGGCGCTGGTTAACAATCCTTGGGCTTTATCAGACAGGCGATTGCGATCCTTCAATTGGGTTTTCAACCATTCATCATCAATGCCATTTGCACCGGCGACCGACTTCAGCCAAACCAGTTCTTTAGGGTGAAGATCTTCATCAACGAAAGCAAGTGCGATTGCATCGCGAAGAAAGGACTCTGCCGTTCTCCTGTCCGTGAACATCATAGCTTTATCTTTAATATGCGGATTTTTCAGCAAATCATCGATAGCGGCCTCACAGAATCGCTTGTCAAAATCCAATATTTGCCCGAACCGGAGCATCATCTTCCGTTCCCGATCGCCAATGATTCGGTCTCGCCTCATGAGCACAAGCAATCCCCGATAATAAACGCCCCTATCCACTAATGGAATTTTCATGAAACTGTCCCTATCGAGAGCCGGCAACTTAAAAGCGTCAATAGCACGAGCGCCCAATCAAGCCGCCGTTCATTCTTCACTTTGGCGGGTTGCTTCCGAACATCGCATTATGGATGATTTATCTGAATCTGTGAATCCCTTATATTCCCTCCCTGGTTGCCGGCCGGCAGTTGGATAACGACTATTCGGCTCCCGACAGCCGATCCAGATCGGCAACCGCAACCGCTATTTGATATTCGGCTGCAGCCAGATCTGCGTTCGCCGACTCTACCGCAGCGTTTGCCTCTTCATATGCGGCTCGTCCGCAGAGTCCTAACTCGAACTGATCATTGGCAATCCGGAGCGCTTCGCGTCGTAGTTCCTGTCTCTACCGCGTCACGCCCCTCTTTCAACCGCTCTTCCGCCGCCATGGTTGCAGCATTGGCAGCGCGCCTCCGCGCCTGCAATCCCAAAAGCGTGTAGTATAGCTCCTTCACTTTTGCGGCGACTTCCATACGCGCCCTGCCGCTTTGCGTTCTGGCGATTGCACTGTTCGCCCACGCTACGGCGTTGCCCTTCGGGAAGCTTCAAACTGCCAAGTTTGGGGCGGGCGGCAGCGAGCAATTGAGATGCAAAGTGACGCTCGTCGGGGAATGCCCGGACGGTCAGAGTCCGGACCCCATTTCTCCGAACAATAGTTAGGGTTGCGGTGAACACAGGCAGGGCCATTTCCGAAGCGCAGCGCCAGGCGGTTTCAGGAATTGGAGTCCGACGATCCAGCAGTTCTACATAGTTATCGGCAATAGGGTGACAAAAATAACTGCAGCGATAGCGATCCCGAACTCACGAATAAAGCGGGAGATGCGTTAGCGGACCATCCGGGGCTGATCCGCAACAAAATCGATCCGAATATCAGGCGGCAGAGTGGTCTTGATTTCCTTCAGCTTTTTGCGCAGCGCGTCCCCAAACTAAACGATGTTGTTGCCTTCCTGCATTTCAATCGCCAGCATCAGGGCCGGTTCCCCCTAAAATCTTCTGGCAAACTCCAGATCCTTATAACCCCGGCGCACCTCCGCCACATCCCCAATGTGCACTGGCTGTCCAGTCATTGGCAGTCATTGGAGAGATGCATACGATGACACGGCGGATCTGGTCTTCCGTCTGGAAGGGCTCATTCGGATTGAGCTGCACGACGCCGCTTTCCGAGTCGAGGCTGCCTGCATATTCTACGGAGTTTCGACCCTGTAATGCTCCAGCCACTTTCACAGGATTGAGCGCATATTGAGACAGTCGTTCCAGCGAGCTCGTAATCTGGATTTCTTCCGGCGGCTCTCCGATCCGCCGGATCTTGGCTACCTGCCGGAGCGTTCGCAAAGCGTCCTCGATGCTTCGGGCGTAATCTTTCAGTTCCCTATACCCATACCGGCCGCCGCGCACTGCTATCAGGGCAGCGACAGTGTCGCCAAAATCGGAGTCCACCACCGGCCCGCGCACGGATTGAGGAAGCTCCGTAGCGTGCAACTGGTTCGTGAGCGCCCATGACGAAACGATCCGAAAGCATATCCGGGGAGCCTTAAAACAATATAGGGATTCCTATCTGCCGCTGACCCGGGCTGTCATCGCAGAACAGCCCGGGCGGTATGGAGGCGTAACAGCCGAATCGCTTGCCGACATGACGACCAGTTTCATCGAAGGCTGCGCACTTCGGCTGGTCACAGAACCGGGACGCTATGACGCACAAAGCTGCTCCGCAGTATTAACCGCCATCCTATCCCAACCGCATCCCCAAACAAATTCCAATTGACAGACGACTGTTTCCTGTCTTATATTGTTTCCGTTTGAGGTAACTATGAAACCGTCCGAGGAAAATAAACGCCTGGTTCGAAAATTTTTCGAACTGCAGTGCGATATCTGCAAGGCTCTCGGCCATCCGATCCGGTTGGCCATTGTGGATAAGCTTAGCGAGCGGGAGTTTGCCGCATCAAAGCTTATTTCTGAACTGGAGATTTCGAAAGCAAACCTTTCCAAGCATATGACCATGCTCTCCCACGGTGGTATTATTGAATGCAGACGCGAGGGAAGACAGGTCTTCTATCGCCTCACGGATCCAGAGATCCATAAAGCATGCTCTCTCATGCGTTCCATTCTTTACCGGCGATTGAAAGCGGGAGAAAAATTGGCCTCGGCGATTCATTCTGTCGCGGCTCCATTGACAAAAGTGAATTAGAAACTCCTGAACGAGTAAACTATGAAAAAACAACGGAATCTGATCCATTGGCCTTTCATTATGATTTGGTTGCTTTTGAGCTATCCGGTTTCAGCCCAGCAGCGGCTGTCTCTATCCGACGCAGTGGCGAGAGCCATGGAAAATAATCCAGACCTGGCGGTTGATGCGCCAGGGCAGCAGGCTGCGCGTTCAGAATTTAAAGCGACCCGGGCGGGCTATTTGCCGCGTCTTGATTTCGAACAATCCTATCTGGCCGGCGACAATCCGGTTTTCGTTTTCGGCGCGCTTTTGACGCAACAACGATTCACTGCCGAGAACTTTGCTCTGCCGTCGCTCAATTCCCCCTCCCCGATTAACAACCTGCAAACCCGGGCGACCTTACAGCAAAATATCTGGGACTTCGGGAGAACCCGAACCCAAAGGGAACAGGCTCGGCTCAGCGTGAATCTAGCCGATCAATCCCACGAGGCGCACAAGCGACAGGTCCTGCTTTCCGTTTTTGACGGTTATTACTCGATATCCTTGGCGACGGATGCGCTAAAGACGGCGCGCGCCGCCTTGCGGTCGGCGGAAGCAATTGAAAGTCAGGCCAAAGCCCGTGTGGAGAGCGGGCTTGCGGTTGAAGCGGATCTTCTGCGCAGCCGCGTATATCTTTCCTCGGCAAAACAGCAGGAGATCCAGGCGCAAGGACAATTGGCGATTGCGCAGGCACAACTGAATCGGCTTATGGGATCTCCTCTCGGCCAGGCTGTTGGAGAAACCGCGCCACTCACGGTACGAAACATTTCGATCCCCACAGAGGAAGTCCTGGTTTCCGAACAAAAGCAGCGGAGGCTTGATTACCAGAATCTTCTGACCGAACTAAGGCAGGCAGAGTTGGCGGTAAGTTCACGCGCCAAGGAACGCTTGCCGGTGCTGACGGGATACGCAACATGGGAAGCGGACAATCCCTCCCTCAAGGATTATGGAGGCGACAATTGGTCGACTGGAATCACGTTGCGCTGGAATCTTTTTGCAGGCGGAAGCGATGCGGCGCAGCTCGAAGCCGCCCGCCAGCGCCGGGAGCAGAAGCGAAGACAAATTTCAGCCATGGAATCCGCCATGCAGCTTGAAATCCGCAGAGCTTTGATCCAGTACCGCACATCCGAAAAACAAATTTTAGCGGCGCAAGCCGCAGAGGCCCAAAGTGAAGAGGGCCTCCGCATTCTTCGGAACCGATATGACGCCGGGCTGGCTGTCATGACCGATCTTCTTTCGGCTGAAACAGCACGCAGCGCTGCACGGACCAGCCTGGCCGAAGCCATTTACCGTCAACAGCTCAGCTACGCTCAGTTGGAATATGCAGCCGGCCTATTGAGTCCGGAATCGCCGGCTATGAACTTGCAACGAGACTGATAAGGGGCAATGCCATGAAACCCAAAGCTCTAATTCTTGTGTTTGTTTCAGGACTCTTGATCCAGATTGCATGCAGCGAGAAACAGGACAATCGTTCAAGTGACGCGATGCAGCCTATTCCAGCCGAGGTTCTTGCTGTCCGCTACGAATCCGTTTCAGCCTTTGTCGAAGCGCCCGGAACGGTGCAACCACGCAATCGCATTTCGCTCTCATCCCAAATAAATGGATTTATTCGCGAGATGCGCGTTCGCCCGGGCGATACGGTCCGGAAAGACCAGATTCTCGCTACGCTCGACGCTCGAGACGCTCAAAGCCAGAAAGCCGCGGCTCAGGCCGCAATGGATGAAACCCAAGCCGCTCTCTCCGAAGCTCGCAAAGCGCATCAGTCTTCTGTCGAAATGCATGCGTCCGCGAAAGCCTCCACAAAACTGGCCAGTCAGACTTTCAGCCGATACCAAAAACTATTTGAGTCCCGTTCGGTTTCTCCGCAAGAACTCGATGAGGTGCAGGCGCGCCGCAACTCCAGCGCCGCAGAACTGGCTTCAAGAGAAGCTATGGTGGCCGCCGCCGAAGATCGCATCAAGCAGGTGGAAGCCAAGATATCTCAGGCCAAAGCACAGGCCGGCCGCACGGATGTTTTGTTGAGCTGGACTGAAATCAAAGCGCCTTCCTATGGAAGGATCGTTCAGCGCATGGCGGATCCCGGAACCGCCATCTTCCCCGGGACTCCTTTGCTGGAAATGGAGTCTATTGACAAGCCGCAGGTCCTCGCCGATATCCCGACCGAATCCTCGCATCTTCTGCGTGCAGGCGCAACCATCCGGATTCGCGATACGGAAACAGGAACAGTTTCGGAGGGAAAAATTTCCGAGATAGTCCCGCAATCCGATCCCGCAACACACAGCACCCAATTCAAAATCGATCTACCGTCAAACTTCTCGATGCCCAGCGGCCAGTTCGTCAAAGTCGAAGCGCCGGCCGGAAACCGGGACGCGATGCTGGCGCCGCGAGCGGCCCTACGTCAAACCGGGCAGCTCACCGGCCTATTTGTCGTGGATAACGCATCTAAAGCCCATTTTCGACTGGTTAAAATTGCTTCTTACGATGCAGAACGGGTAGAGGTTCTTTCCGGCATTGAACCGGGCGAGAAAATCGTTTCCAAATTAAGCGATCGGATCGTCGATGGGACGCAGGTAACGGAACGTTAGTCTAGGAGAACGGACTATGAGCAAACCACAGATTGCAGGCAGACTGGCTCATTCCTTTATTAATTCCAAGCTCACGCCTTTGTTTCTTGCAGCTTCGATCGCGCTTGGAGTTGCCGCCGTCCTGCTCCTTCCGAGAGAAGAAGAACCTCAGATCATCGTTCCTATGATCGACGTAATGGTTTCTTTTCCCGGCGCTTCCGCTAAAGAAGTGGAAACGCGGATCACGAAACCGATGGAACGCCTGCTCTGGGAAATACCCGGGGTCGAGTACGTCTACTCCACTTCCAGTCCGGGATCGAGTATGGCAATTGTACGCTTCTTTGTGGGGGAGGATGAAGAAAATAGCATCGTTCGTCTTAACCAGAAGATGTTCGCCAATTTTGATTTGATTCCTCCCGGCGCATCCCAGCCTTTAATCAAGCCACGATCCATTGACGACGTTCCCTTTCTTGCTCTGACGCTTTGGAGCCGTGAACTCGATGGATTTCAGATTCGTCGCGCAGCAGCAGAATTAAGAAACGAATTGCAGCAGATTCCAGATGTTTCCGCAACCCGGTTGATAGGCGGGCAGCGGCGCACGATGCTCGTGGAACCGGATCCGGCTCAACTGGCGGCCTACGGAGCAAGCATTTTGCGCATACAGAATATCCTGCAGATGGAAAATCGCGAATCCCACGCAGGAATCGTCACCCAGCGGAATAAGGCCTATTCCGTACATCTGGATGGATTTTTTAAAAATGCAGAAGATATTGGAAATATCATTATCGGAGTGCAGAACAATACGCCCATTTACCTGCGCAATGTCGCCAAAATTACAGACGGCCCGGAAGAGGCTGCCGATTATGTTTTCTTTTCTCCCGGTCCGGCGGCAAAGGTCAAAGGGATTGATTTATCGAATACGTCGCCCAGGTCGGCTTCCGGCAAAAGCATCGGAAGCGATCCGGCGCCCGCCGTTACCCTTACCCTGGCGAAAAGAAAAGGCAAGAATGCGGTTGCTCTTTCGGAAGAGGCTCTGAAAAAAGCGGAGAATTTTCGAGCCCGTAATTTCCCCGCATCGCTGCAGATGACGGTTACGCGCAATTATGGGGAAACTGCAGCCGAGAAATCCAACGAGCTATTGCTCCACATGATGATCGCCATCATTTCAGTCACGATCCTGATCTGGCTGGTTCTAGGATTCAGGGAATCCGGCGTTGTGGCAGTCGCCATTCCGGTAACATTGGCTTTGACTCTTATTGTCTTCCTTCTCTACGGATATACCCTGAACCGTATCACACTCTTCGCGCTCATTTTCTCAATCGGGATTCTTGTCGATGACGCCATAGTCGTAATCGAAAACATCGTTCGCCACAAACGGATGCCGCAGAACCGGGACCGTTCGTTCGCAGATGTTGCGGTGGAAGCAGTCGATGAGGTCGGCAACCCGACTATTCTGGCCACTTTTGCTGTTATTGCAGCCATTCTGCCCATGGCGATGGTGCGCGGATTAATGGGCCCGTATATGCGACCGATTCCTGTGGGCGCATCGGCGGCTATGATTTTTTCGCTCCTGGTAGCCTTTGTCATCACTCCCTGGGCCGCGCTACGATTTCTGCGTGGAGCGCACGTGAGTCATGAAGCCGGAGAAGTTGAAAACCGCACGACCCGACTTTATCGCTGGTTTATGGGCAAACTGCTCTCCCGCGACAGAAATCAGTGGATGTTCCTCGGACTGGTTGTGGCGCTGCTCCTTGCAGCTATGAGCACGGTCTACTTCAAATTCGTAGTCGTAAAGATGCTGCCGTTCGACAACAAGAGCGAATTCCAGGTGATCGTTGACATGCCGGAAGGCACAAGCCTGGAACAGACTGCGGCGGCCACTCACGCGCTTGCGACCCAACTGAACCAGATTCCTGAAATCACCGATTACGAAACTTATGTTGGAACGGCATCCCCTTTCAACTTCAATGGACTGGTTCGACATTACTACATCCGGAGCGGCGAAAATGTTGCGGACATCCAGGTCAATCTGACGCCGAAAGGCGATCGCTCGGATCAAAGCCATGCAATTGCGCGGCGCGTTCGAGACCTTCTAAAGCCTGTAGCAGAACAATACGGCATTCGAATGAAAGTGGCAGAAGTGCCGCCTGGCCCGCCGGTATTGCAAACCTTAGTCGCAGAAGTATACGGTCCCGATTATGATCGGCAGATAGAATTGGCGCGCCAGATTCAATCGATGATGGAAAAGACGCCCGGCGTCGTTGATGTGGATTGGTATGTCGAGGATCCTCAACCCGAAATACTGTTCCACTTCGACCGGCTGAAGGCCTCCATGGCCGGCGTTTCGATAGCCGAAGCTCAGCAGACAGTGGCGCTTGCCATTAGCGGATCTCAGGCGGGGATTCTACACATAGACAATGAAGCGGAAGATGTTCCTCTGCGGTTGCGGCTTCCTCTTGGCGATCGATCCGGCATCGATGCGCTCAACCGGATCCGTGTCGCATCCGCTTCCGGAAAGCTTGTACCTTTAGGAGAATTGGGGAACTGGGAAAAATCCTTGCGCGAGAAAAACATCTATCATAAAAACTTGATGCCGGTGGTATATGTCACGGGTGACGTAGCCGGCCGGGAAGAGAGCCCCGTATATCCGATCCTGAACATGAACAAGAAGATCGGAGAGATGCACCTGCCGGAAGGCTATCGACTCGAGACCTATACATCCCATCAGCCTTCGGAAACCGATAAACTCGGGATGAAATGGGATGGCGAGTGGCATATCACCTATGAAGTATTCCGGGACCTGGGATTGGCTTTTGCAGCCGTCCTTATCCTGATCTATATCTTGGTCGTGGCTTGGTTTCAAAACTTCAAGACCCCTTTGGTCATCATGGCAGCCATACCATTTTCGCTTGTTGGGATTCTTCCGGGGCATTGGGCGTTTGGCGCGTTTTTCACTGCCACTTCGATGATCGGATTCATTGCAGGAGCAGGGATCGTGGTACGTAACTCGATCATCCTCGTGGACTTCATTGAGCTCCGGCTCGGGATGGGGGAATCGCTGAAACAGGCAGTCATCGACGCCGGCGCTGTGCGTTTCCGTCCCATGCTGCTTACCGCTGCCGCAGTGGTTGTCGGTTCCGCGGTAATCCTGTTCGATCCGATATTCCAGGGATTGGCTATTGCGCTGATGGCGGGGGAAGTGGCTTCTCTGCTCCTCAGCCGCATGACCGTTCCCGTATTGTTTTACATGATGCGACGCCGCGAACTCAATCACGCGCCCGCTCCGGAACCGAAAGATGACGAGAAAAATGACGCCATCCCTGAAACGCCGGCGAACGCTCCGGCTAACAGGTGCGAATAAACCAACCTATACTACCGAATCGAAAACACCGGGAGGCTTTATGACTTTGGAAAGATGGATTCGACTCATTGCCGGGACCTTTATCCTGATCAGTCTCGCGTTGGCGCATTGGGTTCATCCAAACTGGCTCTGGTTCACCGCTTTTGTTGGCGCCAACCTGTTTCAATCATCGCTGACGCGCTGGTGCCTGATGGAAGACATTCTGGTCAAATTGGGCGTCGCCAGGAAATAAGTTCGGGCTTTTATTTCTTTATTTCAAGAATATGTTCACAGCAGGCATCTCCCGCTGGGATCGATTTGCCAATCCGATATATCAGGTTGGGATTTAATTCTTCAACGACTGTCTTTTCCATGGCGGTATGCGCCAGACACATTTCAGGCGCATCGAAATCAAGCGGGCAGCGATTTACTTTAATAATAACCTTATCTTTATCCTTCTCTGTTGTGGTTATCAAATCGCGCCCACGGGCAATCGTGTCAAAGATCCTCAGAAGATAATCCGCAACCGACGCCAGGTCGTTGTTGGGCAGTCTTGCCTTTGCCCTCTTTGCAACGCTGAGTCCGTACTCGCGGCTCATTTCTTCAATCAACTTGAGGCCGTCTTTGCCGAATCTTCGATATAAAAAATCATAGTTGCTTCTCAGCCGGCCATAGAGTCCGGATACGGCGCTGCGATAGACCTGTTCGAGCGTGCGCTGATTTTCATTCGTCATAAACCTATTCCCTTCAGTTTTGATAAAGGCGAATTATCGAATTCCATTTCGTAAACGCCGGTAATAAGAGTCGGAGAGATAAAGGGCTGCCAGTGGATTATGCCCTAAAAGCCTGTCCTTTACAGCCAGCACCGTCAGAGGAACATCACAATACTTAATAAACAATGTGTCATGCCCGATACAAAGCCCCAGCAGGATGGCCAGATCCGCTTGAGAGCCGTTGATAATCATTGCCTGGGCGATAGGATTGCACATAGTTTCCCACTTCCCCGGACCGGCGACCTTTTCCTCCGGTTTGACGCCAATCGCCTCTTTAGGAACAGCGCCGGCCTTGCATTGAACAGAAACGACCTCGAAGCCGTTGTTTTCCAGAATATCCGTCAACATGCCGGCTTCTTTGCTCAATCCTGCGCAGTGAGCTATGCCCAGCTTCTTATAGCCGCATTTTCTGGCGAATTGAATAAGCTCTTCGATCCGCGGAAGTTTCGCCCTGACGCCATCGGACAAACGTTCGTAACACTGGAACTCCTGCAGCGACGCCAGCCGGGCAAATTCTCGAACCGCCGGCTTTTCATATTCTGACGCCGCCCGGGAAAATACCTCCGGCATAACTTTCATAGGACAAAAACCGGGAAGCTTTTCCAATGAAGGCGGATCGTCGCTGTTCTTTCCTCCTCGGTTTTCGCATATCCGAGCCGGGCAGCGCGCACACATGGGAAATTGCATCTCAGCCATAAGAAATCCTCCCCTGGAATTTATTCCTAAAGGCTGCCTTTTGTAAAAGCAATTTCATCCCCAGCCCGAAAGCCATACTCGCAATGCGCTTCCAATGGGATGAGCATCCTTCTTTCGGCCCGGATAATAACCCATCCGAAAACCCATTTGCCGCCCTTTTCTAATTGAGGCTCGTTAATCTGGCATTTTGCCCGATTCCATGCGAGAAGCGATTGCATTCTGCAACATAATTTAAAGCTTCCTCCCCTGCTAAACCCTGACTGTGCCTGATAATCAAGACTTAGGCGAGAATCCACGATTTGGCACAGTCAATGCATTGTCCTGTCTGTGCTTTAGTACACGGTATTCATCCGACGCATGAGTTCTCTTAAACGCGAGCTAATCCGCCGCAAGATTCGCAGGATGCTTCATACCGGCAAATGGGGATCAAATCAAAAGCTCGTTTAAGTCTGTTCAGCATTTTGATTTGCCGCCTGGGAAACACGAGTGAACCACAGGAAGGCAAAAGACCGCTATTCCATAAAAGGGAGGATTCAGTGGCAGAAATAAATCCAAGTATGAATGCTAATGATGAAACATTTGCCTCGATAGTAATAATCAGTGACTTGCCGGTACTGGTTGATTTTTGGGCTCCCTGGTGTGGACCTTGTCGCGCAATTGCCCCCACGATCGAAGATCTTGCAAGAGAATATGCGGGCAGAATCAAATTTGTGAAGGTTAATGTCGATGAAGGACAGAGGACAGCGATGTCACTGGGCGTCATGAATATACCCACACTTATCCTGTTTGCCAACGGCAAGCCGGTTAACAAACAGGTAGGATTACAGCCAAAAGCCATTCTGAATGACATGATCCAACAATGGCTTTCTAAGCATCCGAGTTGGGCGCCGGCATGCTCGCTGTAATCCATGGACTAAAGACAACAAAAACAAGCCCTGAACTCCCTGTTGCCGATTCCTGCAGTCGACAGGGGAAAAGCTATGCTTGCTGTTCTGCAGTTCCCGTTTTGATTTCAGCGAGGCGTTTCTCGATGAAATCCAGCTGCGCCCGTAAGGTTTTGGCTTCGTTTTGGAGCGCCTGCGTTTCCATTGCCGGAGCTGGTTTCTGGTCCGGCATCTGATATCGATTAGGAGCGGCCCCCCCGCCGAATCGCACCCACCCTGGCAGGCCTGTAGCGAAGAACCTGTTCCGCCGTCCCCGTCCGCTGCCACCCAATCCACGATCCCGGGAACCTCGGCCTCCAAAGAAACCCATTCCAAAGCCTTGCCGGGGGGCGGCATTCTCGCGCCCCTGCGCCCCAAATCCAGCGCAGTATCCAGCTCCACGTCCGGTCATTTCTCCCATTCCCATGGGTCCCGTTCCATCTCTTCTAGGCATTTTAGTATGCTCCTTCATTAAAGATTGTTTGTTATTGCCTTGTCATGACGGTTCCGCACTTCGGGCATTTGCGCTCGACGCACGGCACGCCGCGTTGATGAGGTTCCGTCTGCCCGCACTGCGGACAAATGCAGTCCCCGGTGGATCCAGCAGCTTGGGAACCACCCATGCATCCGCGTCCTTTGCCCCCTTGTCCTCGTCCCTTTCCACCGCCTGCGCCCATTCCACGTCCTCTTCCATTCATGATTTTTGCCTCCTGATAACTGCCATGCACTCCTCTAAACCGCCAGCCGCCCCGCCGGTAACAACCCGGCAAGGCAAAAGCAGCGTGATCCAAACTGCCGCTGAGCCATGCATGAATAACCTCATGCAGGTCGCCGGCTATAAATGGGACAACTTGAATGCCGTAACTGGAGACTATCGCGTAAAGCGGTCTGGATATAGCGCCGCATACCAAAGTCCCGATACCCAGATCCACCATCCGGCGTACCTTCCGGATCGGGAAATCTTCCGGCAGCGTTTCCTGCGTCTCACCCACGATTTTTCCTGACTCGGCTTTAAGGACATGAATCTGCCGGACGGTATCGAAGACAGGCGCTATTCGATTTTCCCAGTAGGCAAATGCTGTTTTCATCTTTCCAATCCTGCTCGTCATTCACCCTATACAGTGCAAGTGTTGGGCCAAATATCAGGCAATAGCCTTAATAACCTAAGACGGTTGATAGAAAAGGAGATCGTCCGATACCGGTGATGAACCAAGCAATCATTGAGTAGCGATTACGCTACTATAAGTCATCCGAGATGAGTGCAGCAGCGCTACTGTAACCATGGACTGATCAATATCCCAATACACGACCGAAACCAGATTGGGGGCTAGGAATCGGCAATGTAGAATAATAGAGGAGAGATGAAAAAGTACCGCCCAGCCTAAATAACTCCAAACAGCCCCGATAACCTGAGACAGGCTGAAGAGCAGGAAGGCCAAAATGATATAGCCGTGAAAACAACCAGCTTCTTCATTTCCTCTGCAATTGCCATGAATTCATAAAAATTTCAAAGCGGCAATTGTGCCAACTCCCAGAGCAATCAGCGGCAGTTCCCACGCAAGACTTCGCAGGCCGCCGGTTGCACGCCGACCAGGTACAAGATCGGCTAGAGCAATATAGATGAAGCTTGCTGCCGATATTGACAGAAGGTAGGGGACCAGCAAGTGAATGACGGGAAGCAGGAAAAATGCTACAACAGCCCCGGCCACCGCTGTAAGGCTTGATAATGCATTCAACCAGAGAGCTCTTGATCGTGAGTAACCGTTTTCCAGCAAAATTGCGAAGTCGCCAGCCTCCTGGGGCACTTCGTGCGCAATAACGGCTACGGATGTAGCAATTCCTAAAGAAATGGTACTATTGAATGCCACCGCAATGGCTACTCCATCTACGAAATTGTGCAAGGAATCGCCGATGAGAATCATCGTTCCTGAGCGCGTGTGAATATCGCACGGTTTTTCGTGACAGTGCCTCCAAAGAGCAAACTTTTCAAGCATGAAAAAGAGAATAAGTCCGGCCAGTACAAGAGGCAAAACCCGATCACTCGAGAGTTGTCGCTGAGCATGGGGGATCATGCCGAAGAATGCTGCGCCGAGAAGAGTGCCAATGGCATAAGGGATCATAACGCCCGTGATAAAAGCCATCCGTTTGGGGTTGAACAGGAGCATCAGGGCAGCCAACCCTACTGAACAGATCGATCCCAGCAGCGTAAATAAAACGACCAGTGTAAAAATCATCTTATCCCCAATAGAAATTGCTCCCCCATTTCCCATTTGGGGAATAGGAGAGCGCCTCAATTCATAATTTTCATGCTGCCATGACTGCCTTTACGGCTTCTGACGAGCACGGCCATCTCGTTTGGGAAGCTGGATCCCAAGCTTTTTCATCCTTCGAAATAGAGTTGTCTTATGAATGCCCAGTTCCTTTGCCGCCTTAAGACGGTTGAAGCCGGTGCGTTCGAGGGTCGAGCGGATAGCTTGGGCATCCAGAACATCATGGATGGACCGCACACTGGAATCGTTCTGCCCGGACACGGTGCGGCCGGTAAGTTCTTCGGGCAGGTGTTTTATGCCGATGTAACCTTCCCGGCAAAGAATGAACGCGCGCTCGATAATGTTTTCCAACTCGCGGATATTCCCAGGCCAATGATGCGCCATCAGAAGCGATAGAGCTTCATGAGCTATTCCCTGTACGGTCTTCTGCTGCAGCCGATTGAAACGAGTTATGAACTGATTGATCAGAAGCGGGATATCTTCTTTGCGCCGTCCCAGTGGCGGCAGCTCGACACGCACCACATTCACGCGATAATAGAGGTCTTCTCTGAAAAGGCCGGTTCGCACCCATTCGCCTAGATCCTTATTTGTGGCAACAATGACTCGGGCATCGGTAGACTCCGAATGGGTAGCCCCCAACGGTTCATAGGTGCGTTCCTGCAACACGCGCAACAGTTTTACCTGGAGAGCCGGAACGACTTCGGCAATTTCATCCAGAAAGATGGTTCCTCCGGCGGCTAAAGCGAAACGGCCGGGCTTGTTCCGGTTTGCCCCGGTGAATGCTCCGGCTTTATAACCAAACAACTCCGATTCCAGAAGTGTTTCGGGCAGGGCGCCGCAGTTCAGCGCGATAAATGGGCCCCGTCGTCTAGGGCTGAGAGTGTGAATTGTTTTTGCCACCAGTTCCTTGCCGGTTCCCGTTTCCCCCAGGATAAGAACCGTGCTGGGACTGGCTGCGATCGCAGGGAGGACTTCAAACACCCTCTGCATTAAAGGGCTCCGGCTGACCAGATCGCCGACGTGGAATTTTCCATCGAGTTCCAGCCGTAGAGTTTCCAGTTCGGAAAGATCCCGGAATGTTTCCGCGCCGCCGATTACATTTGCATCGCCATCCTTGAGCGCTGCAGTAGAAATGCTAACGGGAATTCGATCGCCCTCTGAGTTTATGATGTAGCCGGATTTGCCAATGATAGGTTTTCCCGTTCCCAGGGTCCGCTGAAGCGCGCAATCAGTCCCACACATACTGGATCGGAATACCTCCGAACAACGCTGGCCGATCGCTTCTTTTCGAGGAACGCCCGTGATCTCCTCTGCCGCGCGGTTGAAGGTAGTAATACGCCACTCAGCGTCTACCGTGAAAACGCCATCGGAAATACTTTCCAGGATCGAATCGGTCGCTGCTGACATTACGTGCGTTCGCATTTTCTTGCCTGTAATTATTCCTTTGTCTTTTTCAGACTCTGATCTCCCAACGACCAAGGATCACCACATAGGTTTTGGGACGGCACATCGCGGGGCAGAGTTGAAGACAGACCGCAATTTCGGCTCAGCGCCCCCGTAGGAAAAAGACCTACGCGAATATCTCTTACACTTGCGTCAATGTTCAATGTTGAAATCAGCTCTTCGATAATTTTTGTCACGGATTCATCAATCCCGGCAGAAGCCATCCCTTGCGATTATCAATCACATACACAATAGGTATAAGCAATAATCATTCCATCTACGGGAAACCTACTTTTCGTCAGGAGAGTGGAGGCAATTCGACGGGATGGTCCACATCAGGACTGCGGCGAAAGCTGTGCTGAGTGAAAGCCCCAGCCAGGCGAAAAGATAATTTTTCCAGGTGTCGAATATCAGGCCTGCCAGTGTCGGACCAATCAACCCGCCGATTGCCGCCGCGCCAAGGATCAAGCCAAAAAGCCGCCCAAAGGAGTCCCGTCCGAAATTCTCGCGAAGAAGCGCCGCTCGCAGGACCATCGATCCTCCGTAGCCAATAGGAAACAAGCCGAGAAAGAGGAATAGAGCCCAGTGCGTATCGACGAAACAGAGGGCAAGCAGGCCAAGGCTGGTCAAGCCGTAGGTTGCCGCCAGGATCAGCCGTTTATCCAAAATGTCGGCCAGCCAACCCAAACCGAACCGTCCCGCAATGCTCAGCACGGAAATAGAACCCGCGATAAGTCCGGCGGTGACACGAGGAAAATCCAGGGCGCTCAGGTAGGGCATGATGTGTGTGAAAACTGCAGCGGCTGCCGTCATCCGGAGCATTTCCGCGACAGCCAGACCGATGAAGATCGGATGTTTCATGGTGTCGCGAAGGAGGATCCGCATTTTTTCAGCCGGGGCTTCCGTCGCCTCGGCTGTAATTTGGGCAGCCTTGGGCTTGCGGCCATCCGGATACAGGCCGCAGGATTCCGGCGTATTGCGGACCAGCATGGACAGTGGGATGCCGATAATCAACATGCCCAAGCCCAAGAAGACCATGGCAGCCCTCCATCCGTAGGCATCGATGAGCCAGACGATCACAGGAAGCAGACAGCCGCTTGCCCCGAACCCCGAGGTCATAATCCCGGTTGCCTTGCCGATATCCCTGTGGAACCAGCTGGCGGTGCACTTCACCAGAACAACGCTCGAACACCCGCCGCCGCCAAAGCCAATCAATATATAGCTCAGATAAAACATCCAGAGGGACTGTGTACAGCTCAGGAAGATCAAACCAATGCCGACAATCGTTACGCCACAGAGGATCATCAAACGCGAACCGTAGCGATCGACCAGAAAACCGGCCACGGGAGCGAGGATGCTCATCTCAATCCCCCGGAAGCTTGAGGCAAAAGAAACCTGTGTGTAGCTCCAGCCGAACTCCCTGACAAGAGGTTCGAAAAAGGCAGTGAATCCGTAGAAGATGATGGCGCCGACGTAGAAACTGATGCAGAAACCGGCAAAGACAATCCACCAGCCGTAGAAGATATTCTTGAGTTCAAATCGGGCCTGTTCTTGCCCTGCGTTGCGCATCATCATAAATTTGAGCTCATACCAGGACCCGGGAAAATCCCGGCATGTAACCTCATGGCAACATGCGAAGAGGTTCTGTTACTGAAGCGGCTGAAACAGAGCGGCTGCTTACTTTCCGATTACGGCCCTTTCGGCCGATCCAAGCGCTCCTTCCAGATAGCCGCCGTATTCATCCGCGGTTTCAGCGCCGGCGAAGTGGACAGCGCCATCCCAAATGGAACTTTGTCCTGCCGGCGGGCGATAAAGCGGGTGTTCATACATTGCAGGCTGGTCATATACAGTTGACGTATATTGCTCGCGCGCCCAGTCCTGATAGAAAAACTCCTTTGGCTGCGCTGCACCCTCTCCAAAAATGCCTGCAAGCTGGCGTAGAATTGCCTCCCGGAGCGATTGTATCCTGCTGCGTTGCATCGCAGGAATACCGATAAATCCTGTCAGCCCATACGGCCCCTGGCTTATATTGCATCCATCATGAATTTCCATTAGCGGACCGCACTCGCTGAAAGCCAGACCCGATAAGCCTGATTGCCGCCAGGAGGGCTCCTCGAAAAATGCGTAGAATTTTGCCTGCCCGGCCATCCAGGTGCCGGTCCCGAGCATCGCCTGGTTTAGATTATGCGGAAGGTCGGGCGTGAAAAGAATAGAAGCAGCGGCAAGGCGCGGCGGCAGGGCAAGAATTACTTCGCCGGCAATGAACTGCGCCCATGGTTCTTTCTCAAGTTTTCCAACGCTGACCAGGATGCCGGCACAGGTTTTTTCAATCTGACAGACGGGATGATTTAGCCGTATGGCGCCTTGGGGGATACTAGCGCAGAGTTTCGCGATCAAGGCCGCCATGCCTCCGAAGAGTCTCCAGGAGAGGGGTTGCATGACACCGCCGTACGTGGTCCGAACCGCTCCATTGGAGAGCTGATAGCAACCCATGCCCTCCTCGAATTGACGATATCCCCGCAGATCCATACGTTGAATGAGATCAGCCATCCGGGGGTGTATGGAAGGCCAGTACCAGGATGGCCCCAGATCAGCGAAAAATCCCTCGTATTCCGAGCTTAAAATCCTGCCTCCGATGCGGTTCCTGGCTTCAAGAACGACAAATGATTTGTTTCTTTGTTGTAGAAGATAGGCCGCGTAAATACCGCTGAGGCCTGCTCCGATAATCAGCGTTCCGACTGTCTCTTTGGACATAAAAATAGTGACTCCCCGTTGCGAACCCTAATAATTCCAATGATCAGGATCGCAACCGGACCTTTAACATTCAATCCCTTCACGGGAGGTAATGCCTTTTGTTTATTTGCGCCACTCCAACTCTCTTCCCTGGTTCTAAAGCACACGAACCTGGAACGCGGATGCTGCCCTGTGATATAAGCAAACGATGTTCCATTAATATTTCATCCTGTT
>CAYTYP010000049.1:0-1063 GCA_964441405.1 uncultured Acidobacteriota bacterium | reverse complement strand
GTAAAATCAAATTGCTTTATAGACAGATGATGAATATCCAGGAGTAAGTCCGCTGCTGTTGGAGAGAAAAACGATCGTGCTTTCCGAGCGGCAGTATAACCTTGTACAAACAGGGTTGATCTAGGGTTGATCTGAGGTATATTGTTCCCAGAATCCGAAATACAACCAAGGAGGCGGTTTATGAAACATTTTTCATTTTGTCTCGTTGTCGCCGTGTTGCTTTTAGCGATATGCAATGCGGAACCTAAAGCGTCAGACTCGGTTGACGGGAAAAAAATCCGAGGGGTGTGGTCGATCGAGACGATGGACACGGGAACCCCTGAAAACAGGAAAACAATCGTTCCCAAGGCGTTTATGATTTTCATAACGGAGAAATACTACAGTGCTATCCGCGATTTAGCGGAAAAATCAAGCTCTTCAAATTCCAAAGCAGCTGATGCCGGGACATATGAATTTAACGGTAAAGAGATGGTCGTTCATCATATGGCATCCGCGTTCCCCGCCCTGGGATCCATGACGTTCAAATGTTCCATGGAAGGCGACAATATTCTTATTCTGGAACCACAATACGACAAAATGAAAATGCCGGGAATGGAAGGCATGAAGCCTTCAGCAGATGGGAAAATGGGCTATGGGGACATGGCTGTGAAGTATCGGTTTAAGCGACTGGAATAGCGTAATCCTGTATACGGAGGACTTGAATATGAACCTTTAGATAGCGATTGTGACTCGTGGGCACATTGGTCAGCACCAACTTCCCATACTTCACAGCTTTGAGGCTGTGTCTTGCCAAAATGCTGAACCAAGACGAATTGGTTCCCGGCGGCATGGATAAACTTGGCGGTCACAATATTCACGGCGAACTGCGCCGATTAACCTTTCCACAAACAGATGAGAATGAGGGACATATGGCACAGTTTAAATTTCAGTCACATCCAATATTCGAAGATTGGCTTCCCGCCGTTCACAGAGAAAAAGCGGGTGCCGCCCGGGCGCCAGAGTCCGCAAATGGTGACACTGACATGGACGAAGAGGATAATAAGATCGCGCATTCTGGTATTTT
>CAYTYP010000048.1:18257-31978 GCA_964441405.1 uncultured Acidobacteriota bacterium | reverse complement strand
TGAAAATAAACAACTTATCGGATTTGTACCCCTCCAGTAGCGGAAGTCGGGCTAAAAATCGTCCCAGCTTGGAGTGGCCGTGAGCGCCAACCATTATCAAGTCGGGCTTCCACGTTTCCGCTTTCTTAAGGAGCGCCCATGCGGGTGAATCGACGATTGATTCCGATTCCACGCTCCATCCCGGAAACATCGACTTGATTTTACGGCTCGCCTGTTGCGCCGACATTGTCGCTTGTTCAACCCGGATTCTAGCTGCCGCTCTCGACCGCTGAATGGACGTTTTAATTGTCTCAGGAATGCTCGCGCCGCGGCCGACGGGCAAAAAGACATCCGCTGCGGACAAAACAAGAGCATCGGCGCGACGAGGCAACCCGGCCTTTCTGAGGTCGTCAATTGCTGCATCCGCATAGGAAGATCCGTCATAACCAATGAGAATTTTCATTATCTCTGCCTCCTTGGAACTATTTTCCATCTCTATGTTTAAAAACACGACCCCACTTTGGATCAGAGCCCGGATGGACAACGCGTTATTTTTTTGATCTCCGGCAATGCAAGTGTTATGTAAACTTCCTGGAACCCTCCTGATTTACAAAGGATCAAATCGTTGGGTACGAGCCCAGGACTTTAAGGTAAGGAGCCAACTCACGAAGGTGGCGCAGAGCATTCATGCATTCAGGGCTGGAAACATCAATTTTCAAATCGAGATAAAACAGGTATTGCCACGGCTTTCTTCGAATCGGGCGGGATTCAATTTTGGTCAGGTCTATATTGCGCAAAGCAAAAACCGATAGCGCTTTAAAAAGCACGCCGGTTTCATTCTTCAGACCAAAAACAATGCTGGTCTTGCCGCCGGCTCGCGGAAATCTTCCCCTTCGAGCCAAAGCCAGAAAGCGCGTGAAGTTTTCCGGCTCATCCTCGATGCCACGGCGCAGAATTTTCATTCCGTAGATCCTGGCCGCATCTTCGGAACCGATAGCAGCGGCGTTTTGCAGCCTGCGGTCCCGGATGTATTTCACGCTGCCGGCTGTATCGTAAAAAGAAACCTTTTCAACTGACTTCAGCCTGCGCAGCAATCGTTTGCACTGTTCCAGCGCAGCAGGATGGGAATAAATCTGCCGTATTTGTCTCAGAGAGGCTTGCGGATGCGCAATCAGGTTATGCTCAACTCGCAGGGATGTTTCGGCAATCACCTCTAGAGAATGATGAGCAAGCAGATCGAAATTTTGATGAATGCTGCCGGCAAGTGTATTTTCGATTGGAACGACAGCGAAATCGGCGTTCTTGCGAGCGACCGATTCAAAGACGTCATCAAAAGCAAAGCACGACTTAGGCTTTATTTTTGCGCCGAATATTTTATGACTGGCGTTGTGACTGAAAGCGCCAGGCTCGCCCTGAAAGGCGACAACCGAGTTTTGCTTTACCTTGATCATTTTAGATTTCAGATTGACGATTTTTAAACCTCGACGTCTTCTAGAACCCAAGCGGTTGTTTTCAATCGTCAATCGAAAATCGTCAATAATATTTATCCTGCCGTTTAACTCTGTGATTTTTGCACAGCCAGAGCTGTTTGATAATGAATCATCTTATTGACGGCGTCGACGTATGCGCGAGCGCTGGCGTCCAGGATATCGAGGCTGGCCGCTTTGCCAATGAAAGACACCTTGCCAAAATCAACTTTCATGAAAACTTCGCCAACGGCGTCTCTGCCTTTCGTAACGCTGTTTACGGTGAAATCGACCAGTTTCCCTTCCATGCCGGTAACTCTATCAATCGCTTTGACCGCAGCATCCACCGGTCCATCTCCGATAGCCGAATCCTGAAAAATATTGCCCTCTTTCTCGAGAACAATCGTGGCGGTAGCGACAATCTGATTCCCTCCGGTGGACTGGATGTATTTGAGTTTATATACCGGGGGCGAAATCCTCAAAGCATCCCTTACTGTGACAATCAGATCCTCATCAAAAAGCTCTTTCTTCTTATCCGCAACCTTCATGAGCAACACATAGGCTTTCTCTAATTCAGCGTCGCTCAAATCGAATCCTAATTCCTGATATTTGGTCCTGAATGCATGCCGGCCGGAATGCTTTCCCAATATAAGCTTGCTTTCTTTTATACCTACATCTTCCGGCCGAATGATCTCATAAGTCAGCTTTTCTTTGATGACGCCGTCCTGATGGATCCCCGCTTCATGAGCGAAAGCATTCCGTCCGACGATAGCCTTATTGGCTTGAACCCTCATCCCGGTGAGATTTGTAACCATGCTGCTGGAAGGATAAATCTCCTTGGTTTCGATCCCGGTTTCAATCCCGAACAGATCTTTGCGCGTACGCAGAGCCATCGCGATTTCTTCAAGAGAGGCGTTCCCTGCGCGCTCGCCAATTCCGTTGATAGTGCACTCCACCTGCCGGACGCCATTTTGTACAGCAACAAGCGAGTTGGCCACAGCCAAGCCAAGATCATTATGGCAATGCACCGAGAGCTTGGCCTGTCCAATATTGGGAACGTGAGAGAAGATATAGCGAATGGTTTCTCCATATTCAGTCGGGATGGTATACCCAACAGTATCGGGTATATTAACTACGTTGGCTCCTGCCTGTATGACCGCCTCAACGACTCTGCAGAGATAGGGGAGATCCGAACGAGTGGCATCCTCAGCCGAAAATTCCACATCCGGACACAAGGACTTCGCGTACGCGACCATATCGTGAGCAATGGTCAACGCTTCATCCCTGGTTTTCTTCAATTTATACTTTAAGTGAATGTCGGATGTTGCTAGAAACACATGAATTCTCGGCTTCTTCGAATAACGCACCGCATCCCAGCAACGATCAATATCTCCCTTGCTGGCCCTGGCAAGTCCAGCGATCGTTATAGTGCTTATCAGTTCAGCTATGCTCCGAACAGATTCGAAATCTCCATCGGAAGATATAGGGAAGCCGGCCTCAATAACATCCACCCGAAGCCGCTCCAGCTGCTGGGCCAACATTAATTTTTCTCTCATCGTCATGCTGGCGCCCGGAGATTGTTCTCCATCTCTTAATGTAGTATCAAAAACGAGAACTCGGTCTGTCATGCTGAATCCTTTCACTATATTGCCTATGATTTTGCCTTGAGCCCAGGGCAAAAGCAATTACGAGATGTAACTGGCGTTGATATTGACGTATTCGTGGCTGAGATCGCAGGTCCAGACGCGAGCCGATGAGCGGCCGCCGTCAAGATCCACTTCGATTCGAATGTCATGCGCTTTCATTGCTTTTTCAGCCCTGGAACGAGTCGAACCGACGGGAGACCCGTTGCGGAAAACAGGAATGCCGTTTAAACTGAGGGCAATCCGATCCGGGTCGAATGGAATTCCGCTATAGCCGACGGCGCAAAGAATTCTTCCCCAGTTCAACTCCTCCCCATAAATAGCGGTCTTGACCAGGCTGGAGTTGGCAATTGTTTTTGCAACTTTGCGCGCTGTTTCGAAATCACTCGCGCCTCGCACCAACACTTCCACCAGTTTTGTCGCGCCTTCTCCATCTTCGGCGATACTCTTGGCCAAATGTTCACAAACCATTTCCAGTCCCTTCTCAAAAAATGAGCTGGACCGGCTGTCGATAACAGCGGCTTCGGAAGCGCCATTTGCGATTAGAAAAACGGTGTCGTTCGTAGAGGTATCGCCATCCACTGTAAGGCAATTGAACGTTCGATCCGCTACCCGGCGAAGATGCCGGTTCAGCTCCTTGGGAGAAATTTTGACGTCAGTGCTCAGGACGGCGATCATGGTCGCCATCTGCGGATGTATCATCCCCGATCCCTTGGCCATCCCGCCAATCCGGACTGTTTTTCCCCCTATCCGGCCCTCAACCGCAAAACATTTCTCTTTTGTGTCCGTGGTCATGATGGCGCGCACTGCGGCGGTGCCGCCCTGAGAATTCAGAGCCGATACTGCGGCGGAAATCCCTTTCAATAGCTTGGGAACCGGGAGGAAAGCGCCAATCACGCCGGTGCTGGCTACCAGGATCCGGCTGGGATCCACGTTCAGATGGGAAGCGAGGCATTGCACGCTCAGGATTGAATCCTGCATTCCCCGATCGCCGGTGCAGGCGTTGGCGCATCCCGAGTTGATCAGAATTGCCCTGGATCGTCCACGTGATGTGTTCAGGTTTTCCTTGCTTAGGATTACCGGAGCCGCTTGGATGCGATTGAGTGTAAAAACTCCGGCGGATGAAGCCGGCTGAGAAGAAAACAGAACGGCGAGATCCAACCCTTTCTTTTTAATTCCAGCCGAGACACCTGAAGCCAGATAGCCTTGAGGGGCCGTTACTCCGCCTTCAATAACGCGCCATCCGTCGCTTTTTTTTATTTTTGATGAAGAAGCATTGTCACGAGTCATATGTGCAGGACCATTGCGAACTCGTCGCAAGTGTTAAATTTTGGACAATTGAAACATTCATTGTAAACCTTGAGGGGCAAGGCATTATGTTCCACCCGGGTGAAGCCTAAATGGCCGAAAAACTCTGGTTCATAGGTAAACAGAAATATCTGATGGATCCCCATATCCCTGGCTTCTCTCAGCAGCGCCTGAACCAGAGCCGTCCCCACGCCCTTCCGGGTCATTTCCGGAACCGTAGCGAGAGCCCGGATCTCCGCCAGATTTTCCCAATAAATGTGCAGAGCGCCACACCCGATCATTCGAGTGGGTTCTGCAGAATCGAAGGCGACGCTATAATCGCGCAGATTCTCATAAAGCTGCAGCTGCGTCTTAGGCAGCATCAGCTGCTTTTCGGCGTAATGATTGACAATCCGGTACATATCGCCGACATCCGCTAATCGAGCCTTTCGAATCAAAGGATCGAGATTGGCAAGCGGATCTGAAGAATGCAGCGGTTGGGCTTGATTGGCCATTTCTCAATCCTCATTGACCGACGGATTCAATCTCGCTCATAACGGCATCGAGCGCTGCCAGAAATTCATCAATATCTCCGTGGGAAATAATAAGTGGGGGAAGAAGTCTCAAAACAGTTTCATGTGCGGCGTTGGCAATGAATCCCCTGTCCAAAAGCTTATGCACAACTTCTTTGGCGGCGCTCCCAATGGGCACTCCGAGCATAAGTCCCATGCCCCGGACTTCTCCCATGGAGGGATGATGCTGCGCGAGTTTTTTTAATCCATCCGCCAGGTAAGCTCCGGACTCGGCGACTTTCGCGAGCAACCCTTCCTGATCGATAATGTCCAACACTTCTATAGCAAGTCTGCACGCAAGAGGTCCGCCTCCAAAAGTGGTTCCGTGATCTCCCGGTCCGAAGCTGCCGGCCACACGATCATTTCCCAACACTGCGCCCAGAGGATATCCGGCCGCAAGAGATTTTGCCAATGTCACAACATCAGGCTTAATCCCATAGTGCTCATAGCCGAAATACTTGCCTGTTCTTCCTAAGCCGCATTGAATCTCATCCGTAATGAGAAGAGCATTGTACCGGTCGCATAGATCGCGCCCCGCGCGTATAAACTCCGCCGGCAGGGGAACCACTCCGCCCTCCCCCTGAATCGGTTCAATCACCAATGCGCATACGCGATCCGAAAAGGCCTTCTCCAGTGCGGAAACGCTGAATTCTTCCACGACCGCAACGCCAGGGACAAGGGGGCGGAATGGCGCCTGGTATTTTTCCTGAGTCGTAATACTCAGCGCGCCGAAAGTTCTCCCATGAAATGAATTTTTCAAGGTCAGGATCACGGATTTGCCGCAACCCTTCTGGGCGTTCCCGTATGCTCGGGCTAACTTGAGAGCGGCTTCGATAGCTTCCGTGCCGCTATTGCAGAAGAACGCCTTGGACATGCCGGAAATATCGACAAGTTTTTTGGCAAGCAAACCCTGGTAGGGATGATAAAAGAGATTAGAGCAATGAATCAGTCGCCGGCCCTGATCCACGAGCGCTTTCATCAGTCGTGGATGGCTATACCCCAGGGAGTTCACCGAAATGCCGGACAGCATATCCAGGTAGCGCTTGCCGCTCATATCATAAACATAGACGCCGGATCCGTGCGCATAGAACAGTTTGGATCTCTTGTATGTTGGGAAAAGATATTCTTCCTCGAGCTTTTCTATCTCCTCCTGCTTCCATTGAGCTGCATCAATTTTTCCCATGGATGCTCGTCCCTTCTTTCAATGTCCCATCAATAAATTTAATCAAAACATCCGGCGTAGATCCGGGCAAGATATAAACAGAGTTCACGCCCGCAGCGAGAGCTTCCAGGCATGAAGAAGTTTTTGGCAACATGCCTCCCGAAAGTATTCCGCGAGAACGCATGTTCCTGATCTCGGATTCTCCAATATGTTTCAGGACCGAACCGTTTTCGTCCCGGACGCCGGGCACATCGGTCAGGAAAACCAGAGAAGTGCAGCTTGCGCCGGATGCGCAAGCCGAAGCCATCTGGTCCGCATTCACATTATAAAGCTGGGAATCGTCTCCCAATCCGATGCTCGACACAACCGGAGTCAGACCGGAATTCAAAAGCATGTCAAAAAAAGACCGATTTACAGACGTAGGTTTTCCTACATATCCGATTCCAGACGGATAGCCTGGCAAGCCGGCGACCGAAATGCATCGCACCGCTTCGGCGTCGGCTCCGCATATCCCGACCGCATGTGTTCCAATCCGGCTCAACTCCGCAACAATTTTTTTGTTCATCTCGCCGGCAAGCACCATAACGGCGACTTGAAGCGTATCCGCATCGGTTTTTCTCAAACCCTCGATGAACTCAGAAACCATCTGCATTTGGGACAGTCTCCGATTCAGGCTTTTGCCTCCTCCGTGAACAAGAATTATCTGGTGGCCTTGTTTTGCAACCGTGGAGACCTGAGAGAGAAGACGCATGCGTATATCCATGTCTTCCAGAATGCTTCCGCCTAACTTAATGGTTAATCTCAATTCGATCCTCGCAAAAAAACAAGCCTTGTTAGAGCAATCCTGTTTTCTCGTCCAACCCATGCATGATATTAAAATTCTGAACAGCCTGCCCTGAGGCCCCTTTAACCAAATTATCTATTGCTGAGAATATAACAGCGCGTCGCCCTCCGGCCGTCAGTCTCCAGCCAATATCGCAAAAATTCGTGTAGGCGACGGAACGTAGTTCCGGTAAATGCGAACTTCCAAAAATCCGAACAAAGGAGTGGTTAGCGTACCTTCTCGCGTATTCCGCCTCCATTTCCGCAGAATTCACCACCTGATGAAAACGAACATATAGGGTGGACAGGATTCCGCGAGGAACCGGCAGCAGATGCGGAATGAACGTAAAATTGTTCAGATCCCATTCCATCTCCTGGCACATCTCGGGAGCGTGTCGGTGCTTGATAGGGTTGTACGGCCGAAAATTATCGGCGACCTCCGCGAATTGCAGTTCCTGTTTAGGGGATCTGCCGGCGCCGGAAACTCCTGATTTTGAATCGCTGAAAATGTCGGATCCTGTTTCTATCATACCCGCTCTTATCAACGGGAGAAGGGGAAGAAGAACAGAAGTGGGATAGCAGCCCGGATTGGCGATAAGGTTCGCTGTTGCAATTGCTTTCGAATTCCATTCGGGGAGTCCGTAAACAGCCGAGTTCAACAATTCCTGGTTGGTATGATCAAAGCCATACCACGAAGAATAACTATCCGATTTTTTCAAACGGAAAGAGCCACTGAAATCAATGACTCGAACGCCCATCGCCAATATTTTCGGAACCAGTTCATAGGAAACCTTGTCCGGGGTGCATAAAAAAACCGTATCCAGCTGTAGAGAGGCCATCCGTGACGGTTCCGGCGCAAAAAGGGTCAAGCTGCAGAGGCCGCGCAACCGCGGATGAATCTCATGCACAGGTTTTCCGCTCAATTCCTCCGCATCCATGGCCGCAACCAATTCCATCTTCGGATGCTGCAAAACCAGCTTGATCAATTCAAACCCGGCATACCCGCTGATTCCAACAATCCCTACATTGATCTTCATAGAGAAAACTCCCGAATTCTTCCCAGCACTTTTCGACCTGATTGGCGATTGCGTAGAAGAACAAAAACAGTATCATCTCCCGCCACTGTGCCCAGGACTTCCGGCCATTGAGCCGCATCCACAACCGCTCCGATCGAGTGGGCGTTCCCTGGAGAGGTTCGAATCATAACAATATTGCCCGAAATTCCCGTACGGATCACATAGTTTTCAAAAGCCCGACGAAGATTGTCCGTTGAAGGGCCGGCCTGAATTTCTCCGGGCGCCTGATAGCTGCCCCGGACTTTCACTAAACCCAGTTCCCGGATATCCCTCGACAGCGTGGACTGGGTCGCCTCAATTTCTGCTTTTGCGAGCAACGAAGAAAGCTCTTCCTGGCTTCGAACCACCTGCTTTTGCAGCGTCTCCAGAATGATCGTGTGCCTGGCTTTTTTTGATATCATAAGTTCAACGTAATTACATAATTATGCACTCAAAAGAGTAATTATACATATCGACAGGGCTAGCGCAATCACAAATTAGCGGTTGGCGACTAGGTCCATCGGAATCGGGAGCGGTTTTGGAAATTTTCGATGACAACCGCAGCCCCTGCACTCCCCCAGCACGTTCTTAAATATTACTGAAGAGAAGACTGTTTTATTGTACTCTCGCAGGCCGCTTCGATTACGACTGTATGGGAGGGGATTAAATGTTGGATTTCTTTCATCAATGCTGCAGCCAGAGAAACCAGAAGGGGGCCAAGGAGAATGCCCAGAGCGCCGAATGCATAGGCGCCGCCAATTGCCGCCAGCGCGACGAGAATCGGGTGTTGTTTTTCGCGCGCGCCAACGACCCAGGAGCGCAGTACATTGTCTGCGGATCCCACCAGGACGGCGCCCCAGACGACCAGGAACACAGCCTTTCCAAAAGAGCCGATCAAAAAATACGCGATGGCCACCGGCAACCAGATCAGCATAGCCCCTAAGACCGGAATAATGGAAGCCAGTCCGCCGAGCGCCCCCCAGAGCACAGGAGACTGAACGCCCGCAATCCAAAAACCCAGGATCAGCAGCGCTCCTTGCGCCAGGACTACGACAAACATGCCGCTCAGATTAGCCATCACCGAATCGTGCACTGTCTTGATAAGGTTGGCGCGTGTACCGGATTCAAGCGGCGTAAGGGCCGCAAGCCAGGCGACCCAGTTTCTGCCGTATCTGAGCAGGAAATAAAGGAACAGGGTAACCAGCAGAAAGGTAATCACAGCAGTGGTCACACCCCCGACGGCTGCGCCGACGTTGCTGAGCAGGTAGCCACTGGCTGTTTTCATGCGATCGATAAGCTCCGTCCGAATCGCATCTTTGTCGATCGGCAGGCGGGTTGCCAATGCATCGACTATCCGATCGGTGGCTCGAGTTACAAGAGCCGGCCAACCGCCTTCATCCAGCGAACGCCGGCTGAGGGAGTTGTACACATCCGTAAGCTCTCCGGTAAGAATAACGCCAACAAGGGCGATTAATATTCCAAGCAGAGTTACGACGGCCACGGTCGTCAACAAGGAAGCCACTCCGGGCCTGTGGATTCTACGATTGAGCCACTCTTTGATCGGACTCATCATGATGGCGAGAATCGACGCCAGGATTAACGGAGTTAAAAACGGCCAGGCTATTTGCAGCAGGACGGGCAAAAGCGCCGCCAGCGCAACGATAAGAAAAATGAGAGCTCCTTTTTGCGGCATGCGGAAAGCGCTCCTGCGCCAATTCTTTTGTTTATTCCCAGTCCGCACTCTTCACAACTGGCGGGAAACCTTAGAATCCAACTATTCTGGGTTCAGCAAACGGATGAACTAAGATTAACATGGCGCGGTATAACCGCAAAGCCGCAACTAAATTTTTCATTCGGTATTTTTTGTGCGCTTCGTGGTTAAAAACAGCTGCCATACGCGCCAGAAAGCCTCCAAAGCAATCCGCGTCGACATCTTGCTCCTGCCTGCTCTGCGCTCGTCAAAAATGATGGGGAATTCTATATATTGGAAACCAAGTCGGCGGGCGCGATACTTGAGCTCGATTTGAAAGCTATACCCGTTGCTTCTGAGAGTATCCAACCCCACTCTGCGCAACACCTCGGCGGACCATCCGTTGAATCCTCCTGTAAAATCACTGAACTGCGCCCCCAGAATTGCCCGAGCATAGAAGCTTCCGAATTTCGACAGGAACTGTCTTCCCGTCCCCCAGTTGAGAGTGCCGCCGCCTGAAACATAACGCGAGCCGATTACAAAATCAGTCTTCCCTGCCAACTGAAGCATCTTCGGCAATGACTCCGGAGGATGGCTCCAGTCCGCATCCATCTCAATCAGGAAGTCATAGCCCCTGGCGAGTCCCCATTGAAATCCATGAACGTAGGCGCTGCCCAGCCCCAGCTTCCCGGCGCGCGAACTCAGAAAAAGCCGGCCGGCGCAGGACTTTTCCTCCTGGAGTGCGATCACCACCTTTGCCGTATCATCCGGACTTCCATCATCCACGACGAGAATATGGAAGCGATCCTCTGCGCTTAGAATCGCAGGAATCAGTTGTCCGACATTTTCGCGCTCATTATATGTCGGAATAATAATCAGGGGCTTCCGAGGAGAGCTATTCATGGGCAAAGTCTTTGATTACGCTGGTTTTTGTTTGATGCTTCTAATGATTTTTAACCAAAACCCGGTGCAGAATATCAGCAATGACAATGCCGCCGGGACGCAAGGCGTCTATTTTGTCTTTGGGCGCCAGGGCAAAGACTCGGCCGGGCGAAACCCAGGCTTTCTGAAATTCATTGCGGGTCAATACTATCTTGGGCGCCCCCGGATATTTCATGCCAGGGACGAGAGCATAGGCTGCGCCCTCGCACACCTCAATGGATAGCGGTTCATAGAAGCTCAGGGAATTGGCCGCTTCGTAGTCATCCAGCACTACGAGGCGGTCGCCTTTATGAGCTTCCCTGGCGACGGCAAGTGCAAATTTTTTGGATGATATCAGATCTTCGCAGATCATGAGACTCCAATGAATTGCTCCGCAAATAATCATCATAACGGCAGAAATACACAGGACTGCATCGATCCGCCGTCGGCGCTTTTCGAGCCAGAGAGCCGCAACAAACCCGACTGCCAGAAAAATCACCGTTGCTATTGCCGGCTTAATCAGGTTCGATATAATCGCCGGAGGCATTTCCGCCAGGATACTGAAATCCGTTTCGTCAAGCCGGTTTGACGGTCCCGTTGCCGCAATCTGCGCTCCATCTCCGAAAATGAACCAGGAGCCCGCGCCTAATCCAACCACCAGGGCAAAAATCCCAATTGTCGCAAGCGCTCGAAAGGCCCAGAGCACCCATTTGCTTTCGCTTCGACTCAGCGTTCCCGCTATGAGCAGCGATAGCGCAGGGAGCGCAGGGAAAGAATAATGCTCCAACCGGCCCGAAAGGGAGAAAAAAACAAGGATAACGCCAGCCCATGCCACAGCCAGATTCGCGAGCATGCGCTGATTCCGGTCCTTGGATTTTCTACTTTCAACTATTGCAGCCGGAAGAAAGACAGTCCAGGGAAAAAGCCAGACGAGAGTCAGAGCCCAGAAAGTAACAACCGGCAGTTCCCAAAGGACTGGAGGCTCCCGCTTGCCGAAGAATCGGAGCAACTGCTCCCCGACGAAGAAGAAATCAAGGAATCCACGATTTTGGACAGCTGCAAGCCAATGCCAGGGAACAGTCAAAACCGAAAACAGCAGCATGCCCGGCAAAAGGTGCAGGCTTCTCCACGCCGGCCGCTCGCGTGAAAGAAGGAAAAACGCGATGACGATGCCTACGGGAAAGGCAATGCCAATCAGGCTTTTGCACATAGCGGCTGCGGCTATCGCCCCGTAAAACAACAGAGCCGGCCGTCGCGGGTGCAATGGATCCAGATGCCAGGAGACAAAAGCATACATAGCCAACGCTATAAACAGAACCAGCCAGACATCGTGGAGAGTCTCACGGGTAAAAAGGAAAGTCCCAGCGGAGAAAGCGGCGCTCAGCCCTGCTATGAAAGCGGTCCGTTCGTCTACAATACGCCGGGCAATCAGCATGATTATCCAGACAAGTGCAATCACGGCAAACGCTGTCGGGAGTCTCAAAGCAAACTCATGGACGCCGAAAATTTTAAAGCTGGCGGCAGTCAGCCAATACAGAAACGGCGGCTTCTCGAGGAATCGAACCCCATTGACATAGGGCGTCACCCAGTTGCCGCTCTCGGCCATGTTTTTCGCAGCCTGAGCATAGTACCCCTCATCATAGTCAATAACCCCGCGGTTTGTCGTGGACAAGAGGTAAACAATGGCGGTAAGAAGAATTGGCGCTAACAGCCATGCGCTGTTCCAGGTTGCAAATCGGTTAGCCTTCATGGGCTGTTACTATACCAATGCTAAGGGAGCGCGCAAATACATTTACGATTGACGATTGATGATTGACGATTTAAAAAGCCGGACGAATGCTTGTTTTTCAACTGTCCATCGTCAAATGAAGTGGTATCATTAAGAAATTCGCTATCGGGATTGGCGGCAGTTATGGCCGCGGCGCTTTAATCTGCCGCAGTGGCGCCAATTATTCAGGACCGTGGAGAGCGCCCGCCATGTACGCGCTGGAAGGAGGAAATATTGGATTCCAGCTGGGTGGGCAAGCGACGGATTTTGTTTTGCTTGTCATGAACAGCAAGGGCGCTGTAAGCATTCCAGCCGCCGCCGGGTCCCTCACATCGGCGCTCAACAAGAAATCTCCAAAAAACCGATCCGATTCCAAATAACGCCCGGATGCAGGATTCTATTGCAATTGCAGCTTGCACAACGCCGGATTATTTTTTGTAAAACTACATTCTTTTCAAATAATTAAGTTTGTATTAGAATCATAGCAATCTATAAATTGCAGGAGTTTTTTTTAAAAGGAGGATAGTAATGGGGAAACGCTATTTAATCACAAGCATCGGGATTTTATTTTGTGTGATCGGATGTTCCATTCTGGCGACAGCTCAGAATAATGGAGGTTCCTTTTCAGTCACTCCTCAGGCGGGAGGGTACAACTTTTCAAAAAGTCAGAATTTAGATCATGGATTTACCGCAGGAGTTGGAATCGGCTATAACTTCACCCCGAAACTCGGCACTGAATTTACTTTTAATTACATCAAAACAGCTTGGAATTGGAAGGGAGGCAGCCACTATTGGAAACCGATTAACGCAGGCGTAGGAGGATACCTGTATCGGTGGGACGGACTTTATCATTTCATGCCCGAGAAAAAGTTCGTACCTTATGCCGCCGGCGGCATTGGCGGAATCACACTCGACGGCGGACGTTTTTGGAACAAAGATAACAGCTTTATCCTGAATTATGGTGGTGGAGCAAAATATTATCTCACCGAGAGTGTTGCATTAAGAGGCGACATTCGACACGTTTTCTCAACTACGGACACCTACAACAACATAATCTATACGCTGGGAATCCATTTATTTTCTGCCGGCAGAGCGCAGTCAGCTCCTCCCGTGAAGGCTTCTGCTGCCGTAGCGGCAAAACCGGTTGAAGATCCTGACAGCGATGGCGATGGAGTAGTCGACAGCAAAGATAAATGTCCGAACACTCCCAGAGGCGTCAAGGTGAGCAGCGACGGTTGTCCGCTGGATACGGACGGCGATGGCGTCTACGACTACCTGGATAAATGCCCGGACACCCCCAAAGGCGTCAAGGTGAGCAGCGACGGTTGTCCGCTGGATACGGACGGCGATGGCGTC
>CAYTYP010000048.1:0-18157 GCA_964441405.1 uncultured Acidobacteriota bacterium | reverse complement strand
TACGACTACCTGGATAAATGCCCGGGTACCGCCAGAGATCTTAAAGTCGACGCCACTGGCTGCCCCATCCTACTGAAAAAGAAACAAACCATTGCTCTTGATATTCAATTCGACCACGACAAATCGGTTATTAAACCCGAATACAACGATCGTCTCAAGGAAGTCGCCGATTTCATGACCAAATATCCGGAAACAACGGCTGTGATTGAAGGACATACCGACAGCGTCGGCTCTGCGGCCTATAACATGAAGCTTTCCGAGAGACGCGCGAACAGCGTCAAAAACTATCTGATCAAAAATCTCAACATCAATGCAAATCGTCTGCAGGCAAAAGGTTTTGGAGAATCACAACCGGCCGCCTCAAACAAAACAGAAGAAGGACGTCGCACAAACCGCCGGATTCAGGCGGCTATGACTGCGGAAACAGAAACATACGAGAAGAGATAAATAGTCGATTCCAACGATCTCTTCCATTTATAGCTAGCTAACACACAGCCGGATTCATTCTTGAATCCGGCTGTGTTGTTTCCGGCCGATAGCACTGGTTAGATAGAGTCTCCAACGATCGTACACATCTCGTTCGAAAACTCACTCTCCTGCTGTAATATATCGTAGGCTGTTACGGCAAAGCAGTAGTATCCGCCTGTAGCCAACCCTGAAACCGTGTAGGAAGTGACATTGCCGATATCGATCGGGATTCCGTAGTCGTTTTTATTTTGGCCGAAATAGACTTTGTAACCTGCAAGGTTGTCATTCTCTGGGTTTGGATCCCAAGCCAAGGGTACAGTTCCCGTCTGCGTCTTCCAGCCGTAGTAACTGCTGCTGTAAGCGCTTGTGGAAGAGCTGCTCGAAGAGCTGCTCGATGAGCTGCTGCCGGAGGAGCCCTCACTCGACTGTCCTTTCGACAACTCGGTGAGCGCGACGTTTCCTGTGGTTCTCTTGGAGCCCCCACTGCAGCCGGATCCAGCTGCGCTGATCAAAGCCAAAAGCGCTACGACAAATGCCAGGCGATTCCCACGCATAAAGCATCCCTCTCAGCTCCTGGAAGAAGCCGGTTACTCTGTTCATATCGTTAATTTTTTAATAAGTATGCGAAAAATATTGACAACCTCTGTTATTCGAAGCGCCCAAAAGTTGATCCACTTCGATTCCTACTCCAACCTCCATGGACAAGGTTTCGGTTCTTTATCATTCAGAACGATGCTAATCTGTCTCCCTATGGACAAGATCCCATCGGGGCTCGCTCCGGCAGTCTTTATTCCGGGACTGGCATTTGAAGCGCTGGTACGGTTGCGCGATTGGGGGTACTCGTCCAATCGACTTCGCCAGCGCAGACTCAAGAGCCCGGTCATCAGCATCGGCAACCTCACCCTGGGAGGGACAGGAAAAACGCCGCTGGTGATTCATATCGCCCAGATGCTTATCAATTTGGGGCGATCTCCGGCGATTCTGAGTCGAGGGTATGGAAGGCTCTCCGGCGGAATGCACATTCTTCCTCCAGACGTGGAAATTAAGGATCCGGCATCTGAGCTGGGCGATGAACCGGCGTTGATTCGACGCCGGGTTCCTGCAGCATGGTTAGGGATATCAAAAAACCGTTTTGAAACAGGAAGCCTGCTCGAACAAAACAATAAATTGGCGTTCCTATTGGATGACGGCTTCCAGCACCGAAAACTTTATAGGGATTTGGATATTGTTGTCATCGACGGCAGCCAGCCATTGGAATCCAACAGCGTTTTTCCTCGCGGAACCCTGCGCGAACCCATCTCGGCGCTGCGACGTTGCGATATCATTATCGTTCATAGCGCTTCGGATAATATCGTTCCCTTAAAAAACACACTCGGGCGGCTCGGATGCACGGCTGAAGTATTCGAGTGCGAACAAAAAATCTCAGCCATAATTTCATTTCCTGATTGGCAAAAATCCAGCGAATCGACAACCGCGCGTCCATGCTTAAAAACAGTATATCCAGTAACTGCGTTGGGAAATCCCAAGAGATTTCTGCGAGACCTCAGCCGAGCGGGAATCAAGGTGAACGGAAAAAAGCTTTTCCCGGATCACCATAGACTTAGCCGGAAAGATTGGAGAACTTGCTATGAAGAAGCCCGCAGGAACGCTGTCGATGCCATCATCCTGACAGAGAAAGATGCGATTAAACTAACGGATCCTCCCGACTTCCCATTGATGGTAGCCATTCAGTCTACCGAAATGCTGGACGCCGGAGCCTTGGAAATGATTTTGAAGAAGTTGTGGACGCCCTAATTCAAAGCCTTGCGACATTAGGCGTTTCCCAGTCAGGCTGCTGCAGCCATCGTGCATTTTCGATATTATAAAGATTTCGTTTGGAGAGAGCGGATTTTGAAACCGATTGAAAGGAACGCAGTCAAAAAAATATTGATCCGCGGCGTCAACTGGGTGGGAGACGCTGTCCTATCCATTCCTTCAATCATGGCGGTGCGGCGGCTTTTTCCTGAAGCGCGCATAACATTGCTGGTAAATCCTTGGGTAAGTCCGATTTATTCTGAAGCGGCCTTCGTGGATGAAATCCTGGAATACGATAAAGCTGGGCGGCATAAGGGCTGCGCTGGATTGAGTCGCCTTGTGTCCGATTTGAAGCGACGTAATTTTGATCTGGCGATTTTGCTGCAGAATGCATTCGAAGCCGCGCTCATTCCCTTTTGCGCCCGCATTCCTCTCAGGGCCGGATATGCGCGAGATGGACGAAGCTTTCTCCTGACCCATCCCTGTAAAATCGATCCCGGGGTGCGCCAGGTTCATCAAGTCTATTACTATCTGGGCATTTTGTCGGAATTAGGATTGCTTGCGCCCAAGCCATGGGAACAGAAACCACTCCCTATTCGTATCACTATCGGGGTCAGAAATGCCGACCGGAGCGCCGCCACTGCGATGCTTCGGTCCAATGGAATTCAGGAAAACGATATCGTGGTGGCCCTCAATCCCGGGGCATTCTATGGTGAAGCCAAACGTTGGCTGCCGGATCGATACGCTCAAGTGGCTGATGCGTTGGCGAACAGGCATAGCGCTCGAACAATCATCTTAGGAGCTGCCAGCGACCTTGAGACAGCGCGCATAGTCGCAGCTCATATGTCTACTCATCCGGTGATTCTCGCCGGACAAACAACCCTTGGACAAGTGATGGGATTGCTCAAGGAAAGCGATCTCCTGATAACCAATGATTCCGGCCCAATGCACATTGCATCCGCGCTCGATGTTCCGCAACTGGCAATTTTCGGATCGACCAGCGAAGTGGCGACAGGCCCCTGCAATCGAGATGCGATAGTGATCAAACACCCTGTGGATTGCAATCCCTGTTTTTTGAGAAAGTGTCCAACGGATTTTCGCTGCATGAAAGAAATTACGGTTTCGCAGGTTGTGGAGGCGGCGAATCCGATTCTGGAGAAGGCACGGGGCCGCGGCCGGACTTGAGTTTGGATATCCCCCGATTCCGCGCTCAATCATCCGAACCGCGGCCTTAAACTTTGGTTCCTATGCATCGTATTCGATGTTTCTAATATTATTAGTGACGATAATCACGTTTTTGAGTTCCCAGTTCAGAGTTCAGAATTCCCAGGTGCACTCCGGGAACTGGAAACTCTGGAACCGGGAACCCCTTATTGTTTTTCTTTTAAATCTTTGTTAAATTCGGCGGCCTAAATGCGCAAACATCTTCTTAAAACAATTGATCAGTTTTCCAATCGTAAAATCGTTGTTGTAGGCGATCTTATTGCCGACGAATTCTTATATGGTCAAATAGCAAGAGTGTCGCGGGAAGCGCCGGTTCTGGTGTTGGAATACCGTGATCTCATCCGGCTTCCTGGTGGAGCCGCGAATGCAGCCAATAACCTTGCGGCGCTCGGTTGCCGAGCCTCCATCGCCGGCGTTGTAGGCCAGGATGAGCCCGGGAGAGACCTGGTTTCCATACTGCAGAAAAAAAACGTCGATGTGAAAGCAATTCGCAGAGTCAGGTCTTATGCCACTCCCGTTAAGACCAGAATCCTGGCAGGCGCTCATCATTCCGCACCCCAACAGATTGTCCGAGTGGACCGTATCGCCGACCAGAGCTTTTCCTTTCAACATTCCTTGGATTTGGCTAAAATAATACGGAATGCGGACGGAATCATCATCAGCGACTATGGGTATGGAGTTATTGCGCCCGACTCGCTTGCCGGCTTGCGTCGAGCGGCAAAAGAAAAGTGCATACCCATCGTGGTTGATTCCAGGTTTCGCATGTCGGAGTTTCGCGATGTAACCTCTATCACACCCAACATTACGGAACTCGAGGCGTCCATGGGAGTCAAAATCGGTTCCGACGCCAAACGCCTTCGGGAGATCGGCGACCGGGTGTTGCGTCAACAGCGCCTGCGCTCATTGCTGGTCACACAGGGACGATTCGGAATGACGCTCTTCGAGCCGAAAAAATTTCCGTTGCATATTCCTATCTACGGCAGCGATGAAGTGTCGGATGTCACCGGAGCCGGCGACACTGTTATTTCGGTTTTCTCTTTGGCGTTGGCGTGCGGAGCTTCCTGCGCAATCGCCGCAATGCTGGCTAATTTTGCAGGTGGCATTGTTGTAATGAAACGAGGAACGGCGACTCTGAACGCCGATGAACTGCGCGCGGCTGTTGAAAAAAGCTTTGCCCCGGAGCCTGTATGACGCCGATCGATCCCTATTCAAAGATCAAGGGCTTGGAAGAGCTCAAAACAATTGCCGAAGGGCTGCGCGCTTCGGGCCGGAAAATCGTATTCGCCAACGGCTGTTTCGATCTGCTTCATGTAGGCCATACCCGGTATCTGCAAGGAGCCAAGAGGCTTGGGGATGCGCTGATATTGGGAATCAACAGCGATGATTCCATCGCAAAATTAAAAGGACCCGGGCGCCCGCTTCAACCGGAAGCCGATCGTGTCGAAATGCTTGCGTCGCTGGAATGCGTCGATTATGTTCTGTTGTTCCATGAGCCTACGGCCCACAATATTCTGAAAGAGCTTCAACCGCATATCCATGCCAAGGGAACGGACTATACGGAAGAAACCGTTCCCGAACGAAACGCCGTACTTGCTTATGGCGGTCGAGTGGCCATTGTCGGCGATCCCAAAGATCATTCGACGCGGGATCTTATTAAAATCATTTTGAGGAGCCAGGAGCCTGGAACCAGGAACCGGAGTGAACTCCATTAGTTGTTAAATGCCATCCATGAGCGAATCACTCAAGATACTCATTATTCGACTGAGCTCCCTGGGAGATATTCTGCACGCTCTGCCGGCCTTTAATGATTTGCGAGCCACTTTCCCGAACGCTCAAATCGACTGGCTTGTTGCGAAAAAACACGCTTCTCTTTTAAAAACGGTTCGTGGAATCCGCTCGATACGCACAATAGACACGGACAATCTGCTAAAATTTCCAATCGACCGTTCTGCATGGAGCCAGGCGCGCAGTAGGATGGTTGAATTGCGAGCGCAGCGCTATGATCTTTCGATCGATTTCCAAGGTCTGCTTAAAACAGCTTTCTTCGGCTATCTAATCGGATCGCGCACCCGCATAGGCTTTTCCGGAGAACAGGTGCGGGAACCTCCGGCCCACTGGCTCTACAATAGAAGGCTCCAAAAACCTGAAACATTGATTCATATTACGGCGCTCAATCAAAAACTGGCGGAATTGGCCGGAGCAAAACTTTCCGCGTTATCATTTTTGAATCTTGTCGCGTCCGAAGAGGATAGGAATTACGTACATCGACTTCTTGAAAAGGAGCGACTGAATAATTTCGCAGTGATAAATCCCGGCGGAGGATGGCCGACGAAAAGATGGAGCCCGAATCGATACGGCGCTCTGGCGGAAAAGATACAAAAGGAGCTGAAAATTCCTGTGGTCGTTACTACGGGACCGGGAGAAGAAGCTCTTTATAATTCCATCTCCGACAATTGCGAAGGGGCGGCTCCTCGTCATCTTCAAATTTCCTTCATTCAGTTGATCCCTTTGCTGCAAAAATCGTTTATATTTATAGGAGGAGACACCGGGCCGTTTCATCTCGCTTGCGCTTTAGGGACGCCGACCGTCGGCATTTTTGGCCCAACTTCCCCAATCAGAAACGGGCCTTGGAAGAGTGAAGACGAAGCCGTGACTCGAATATTGCCCTGCAGCGGTTGCCATAAGAGAGCCTGCACCGCAAAAGATGATTGCATGGACATCGCCGTCGACGAAGTATTTGAGGCTGTGAAACGCCGATTAAAAACTCCGGAGGCTCACGGATGATTCCCGGGCGAACACTTTGGAAATTCCCCCATTGGATTTTGATGTGTGCGCTGTGTCTGGCAATCGCATCCCCGCTTCAAAAAAAGGTCGCAGCCGGAGAGCCCTTTAATATCGGCGAGCGGCTTCTCTACACCGTTGAATGGGATCCCCCCTGGTATTTCTTCTTCCTTCCTAAAATGGACGCCGGAGAAATCGAGCTTAGCCTTTCCGGAGAGACCGAATATAAAGGGAAGAAGGCGCTCCAAATAGACTTTAAAGCCCATTCCAGCGGGATTCTTTTAAAACTGGCCGGTTTTAAAATCGAAGACGAATTCAAATTCCTCTCTGAGCCGAAGACATTCTGTTCGCTTAAAGTTACGAAAAAGGTCCGAGAAGGAAAACGCAAGCGGCAGATTGATATGGAATACTTGAGGGAGAGCGGCCAGCTTCACTTCCGGGAGTTGGATGAATCGGTGAATCCTCCCATTCTCAAAAAAGACGAGATCAAAAACGATATTCCTGAATGCGTTCAAGATCCTTTTTCGGCTATTTATTATTTCCGAACGATGCCGCTCCAGCCCGATTATGCCCATCGCACAACCGTCGGTTACGATGAGAGGTTTAAAGAGATCAGCGCTCGCGTCGAGAAAAAAGAAAATCTCCAGATCGCGGCCGGCGAGTTTCCGGCATGGAGAATTAATACAGTCGCGCTAATGGGAGGGTTGTTCAAAGGCGGCGGGCAATTCAGGGTCTGGCTTTCCGCTGACGATAAAAAAATACCGCTCCAGTTCGAAACTGAAGTTCCTTTGGGGCGCGTATTAGGCAGGCTAAAGCATTTGCCGCAGTAACATCGGGATTGGTATCGGGATCGATTTCTATTTTTTAATACCGTCATAAATTCAATTAGCAGATAACCAATGACCGACTATGGGCTAAGCACCTCATGGACTTTGCGAATGAGGGCGTCGACAGTAAAGGGTTTTTGAAGGAAAGCCGTGTCGGAATCCAGTATCCCGTGATGAACGATTGCATTGTCCGTGTATCCCGAAACAAACAGCGCTTTGATGCCTGGCCGGATCCGCTTCATGCGTGAGACAAGCGCCTTGCCCCCCATTCCAGGCATGACGACATCCGATAGCACCAAGTGGATTTCATTGTCGTATTGTTCGGCTATGCGAAACGCGTCCATTCCGTCTGCAGCTTCGAGCACCTTGTATCCGCGGTTGCGCAGAACACGACAGGCAAAAGCCCTCACTGATTCCTCATCCTCGACAACAAGTACTGTCTCGGCGCCCCCGGGCTCGACATCCGGTTTGTTTTCAGGCGGCGCCGCTGTCATTGCAGTAGTGATGTACGGGAAGTATATTTTGACGGTAGTTCCCTTGCCGGGCTCGCTATACACCCAAATAAAGCCGTCGCTTTGCTTGACGATTCCATACACCGTGGACAATCCCAATCCGGTTCCTTTCCCTTTTTCTTTGGTGGTGAAAAAGGGTTCGAATATACGAGCTTGCGTTGCCGCATCCATCCCAACGCCATTGTCACTGATCGCAAGCATTACAAAAGGCCCCGGCTTGGTCCTTGGATGATCTTTGACATAGCTTTCATCGAAATCGACATTTGCGGTTTCAATGGTGAGCTTGCCTCCATTCGGCATAGCGTCTCGTGCGTTAACAAGAAGATTCATAACAACCTGCTGAATCTTGCCCGGATCGGCGTTCACCATGATCGGATAGGGTAGAGTATTGATAACAAGCTCGATATCTTCTCCGATCATGCGCCGAAGCATGGAGCCCATACTATCGATTATATGATTCAGATCGATAATTTCAGGTTGCATGATCTGCTTCCGGCTGAAGGCCAGTAGTTGAGAAATCAAAACCGTTGCACGTTGCCCGGCGTTCCGAATTTGTTCGAGATCATTGTGGCTGGGATCATCGGAAGCGGCATCCTCCAGCAGCAATTCCGCATAACCATTGATCACATTAAGCAGGTTGTTGAAATCGTGAGCGATTCCGCCGGCCAAAACTCCAATAGCCTCCATTTTCTGCGATTGCAGGAACTGAGCTTCCAGCCGCTTATATTCCGTGATATCCCGCAGCACGCCCACAACCTGTTGATTGCCGCTTTTGTCTATCAGGAGAAACTTTTTGGTCATCAGCGTTCGGGAAACGCCTTGCGTGTCATTGAAAGTATCTTCACTAAGAAACTCTTTGCCTGTTCTGAAAACAACTTCTTCTTCATCCCAGAAATGCCCGGCATCTTCCGGCCGGTCGATCCTGCCCATTAATACTTCACGCGAAAATCCGGAAAAAACGCAGAACGCATCGTTGACCAACACATATCTGTGTTGGCGATCTTTGACAAAAATCGGATCTCGGATACAGTTGATTATTTGGTTCAAGTATTCTTTTGATTCTTTGATGGCATCCTCGGCCTGCCTCATATCGGTAACATCTTGTCCAACGCCAACGTAACGTTTCACCTCTCCGTTTTTGCCGGCGATCGGGAATCCGCGCTCCCATAGGGTTCGAATAGATCCATCCGACCGGATAATTCGATATTCATAGTCGACGGGCTTGCCTGAATGTAAAAGCTTTGAATTGGTGAGCACCCGCTCACTATCCTCAGGGTAAACATGTTCCCTGAAGGCGTCTTGACTGCCCATCACGCACTCTCTGGGATATCCCCAGATGCGTTCATAAGCCGGGCTTAAATATGCTAGAGTTGCCTGCCCCTGCTCAAAAATATAGAAAATTTCATCTATATTTTCAGCAATAAGCCGGAACCTCTCTTCGCTCTCCCGCAGGGCGTTCTCCGCTTTTTTGCGTTCGGTTATATCCATTACAACAATTTGGATAGCCGGCTTTCCGCTGTATTCGATAACGCTTGTGTCCGCCTCCACCCAAATCGTCGTTCCATCCGATTTGATTCCTCGATAATAAAATCGGGGAGGAATTGGGAGTCCGGCCAATTGATCGCGATATCGCTCCCACACGGCGGATCGGTCATCAGGATGCGTCGTGGAATCAATTTCATCGGGAGAGAGCAAGAGAATTTCGTTGGTAGAATAACCGAACATCGTCGCAAGCGCGTTATTGCAGAATACTATACGCGAATCCTGAATAATCGCCAATCCCTGGAGCGAATTTTCAACCAATATCCTGTACTTCTCTTCGGAACGTCTTAAAGCATCAACTTTTTCTTCCCGTTCCGTTATGTCAACCGAAACAGCCAGGATGCATGGTTGATTGCCTACGGTAATCGGATCGACGGAAGCCAACACAGTGCGGAAATCGCCCATTTTCGTGCGCAATTTCATCTCCACATTGTGGGCGCGCCCTTCTTCTCTCAGCTTTTTGTTTACTATCTCAACGGATTCCGGATCCTCATACAGGCCGCGCTCCTCCATGGATTGGCCGATAAGCTCTTCCCGCTTAAAACCTCCTAAAGACACAGCGGCTTCATTTATGTCCACAAACCGCCGGCCCTCTATTGTGTGAATCGCCATCATATTGGAGGAGGCATGAAAAATCTTGCGAAACCCTTCCTCGCTCTGTTGCAAGGCTTTTGTCAGTCGGCTGTTCTCCGCCTCCAACCCGGCCACCTTTTGACGTAGATGCTCTCTTTCATTCAGCATCGTAAATCTCCAATTCTTTAGCTAATAGCTTCAGCGCAAGCCTGTGGCTTGGCCGTTTTAAGTCGGGATCGGAGTCGGAATCGGCGTTCGATAAGGATCGATTTTCGGCAGCGATTCCGACCCCGTTGGATACTTCTCCTTTGATAAAGGGCGACAGCCCCTTGGTTGAAATTTTACTGCGAAATCAATCACATGGGTAAATATTGGGCAGAATCCTGAGAGTGTCGGCGGCCTTGCCGGAACACAACTATAGAGGAATGCCGGAGTTGGCCGTAAGCCGAATTCTGTTTCCCTGCGTAACAGGGATGGCAATCATTCATCTAGCCCCTGGATCGCTCCAGGAATCCAGCAGTCTACCCAAAAGCATCGGGCGGGCAGCCCTTCATCCCTTTCGGGAACGCTTTTCTATTTGACCTTGCTCCGTGTGGGGTTTACCCTGCCATCGCTGTTGCCAGCAATGCGGTGCGCTCTTACCGCACCTTTTCACCCTTACCTCGACTAGCGAGGCGGTATATTTTCTGTGGCACTTTCCGTAGGGTCGCCCCTCCCTCGCGTTACGAGGCACACTGCCCTGTGGAGTTCGGACTTTCCTCGGCCCTTTATCAGGGTCGCGATTGCCTGGCCAACTCCGGCAACTTTATATTCTATATTATTTAAAAACAAAAAACGCCACGGATTACGCGGATTTCACGGATTTTAAAACTTTTTTTAAATTTGGAAGTGCGGCAACTCTGCTCTGCCGCCTGGCTTATATTCCGAAGACCATGAACGCTGCAAGGACGCAAGCAGAGCTTGCGCTCTCCATAAAAGCGGCGATTTGCGTCTCAATTTGGTTGCGGCCGCCGGCCGCGCTGGAAGAATATGTGGTTGGATACTTGCTACATAAATTGCATATCTAAATAGTTTAAGAAATTCAGTTCAGAGTTCACAGTTCACAGTTCAAACCTAAATTGCGAACTTCATGATTCTTATATTCTCAAATGCTTCTTCAGGCTCCTGGCTCCTGAATTCTAAATCCCCGCGCGCGAGAAATTTCGTATACACTGCTAAAGTGGCGGTCGCGCGGGGATTTCAAGGGCGAAGCCCTTGGTTGGATACTTAGTAGTTTTTATCTGCGAATCCCACCCATCCGCCGGCCTTCACAAGCGTTTCGTCAAACTTCATCAGGTCGAATTCGACAGACAGGCTGTTGCCCTTGTTCGTGCGGAATAGAAGCTTTTTCCCGGTTAGGTTCACCGTGCAGTTTACTGCTCCCTGGCGGCGCAAGGCAAAAACAGAATCGAGCTTTTTTGAGTCCAACTCAATCGCAAGCATCCCCCCATTGAACATATTCTGACGGAAAATCCGGGCGAAATTTTCGGCGATGACAACAGTGATTCCGTTTACTTCCAGCGCCCAGGGCGCATGTTCCCGTGACGAGCCGCAGCCAAAATTCTTCCTGCTGACGATCACCCGCGCTTTCCTGAGCTCTGAACCGCTGGGATCGAAACCTTCCAACTTTAAATCCTCAAGCAGATGGGGCTGCAGCGCTTCTTTTTCTATTTCGGTCAGGTATTTCGCCGGAATAATTTCATCCGTATTGATATCCGACCTATCCAGAAACATTACCGGCCCTGTAAATGATCTCATCATAGCGCCTCTATGGACTCCTTTATCGATATCAATGTTTTCTGCGGATGAATTCGCGAGGATCGACCAGCTGACCGGCGATTCCGCTTGCGACCGCCGCCGCCGGGCTCATCAGATGAACCATGCCGCCTTTGCCCATGCGGCCGTTGAAGTTCCGGTTGGTAGTGGAGGCGCATACCTCTCCCTCTGCAAGCACGCCGTTCGACATTCCCAGGCACGCCCCGCATGTCGGATTGGTAATGCAATAGCCGGCGTCCATGAAGATCTGAATCAATCCTTCCTTCAAAGCCATCCTGTAAACTTCGGGAGTCGCCGGCGACAGGATGCCCCGCACGCCTCTAGCCAGCAAACGGCCCTTGGCTATCGTGGCTGCTTCCCGCAGATCGGAGATTCTGCCATTGGTGCAGCTGCCGACATAAACCTGATCGATTTTGACGTTCTTCATATCCTTCAGTTTTTTGACCTGGTCGGGTTTATATCCAAAAGTCGCTACGGGTTCGATCCGGCTTGCCTCCAAGTTCAGTTCCTTTTTGTAAACCGCATCCGCATCGGATCGCCATCGGCTGACATCCGTCAGCGCCTTCTTTTTACTGTTGCCATATTCTTTTTTTATAAAAGGCCACAAATAATCAACGGTGACCGCATCGGGCATGCAGATGCCGGACGTTGCGCCTGCTTCGATTGCCATATTGCACAACGTCATTCGTTCTTCCATATCCATTTCGGTTACGGCATTCCCGTGAAATTCAATCACATGGTCTGTGGCGCCGTTTACGGTTAACCGGCGAATGATTTCGAGTATGACGTCTTTTGCATAGACGCCCTTCTGCAGTTTGCCCGTAACCGTAACCTTGATGCTCTCCGGCTGGCGGAATGCACATACGCCCTTGAGAATTCCAACCTCTAGATCCGTAGTGCCTACGCCTGCGGCAAAGGCTCCAAATGCTCCATGAGTGCAGGTATGACTGTCTCCCATGATCACCGTATAGCCAGGGCGGATAAATCCTTTTTCAGGGAAAAGCGCGTGACAAACGCCATTGGCTCCGATATCAAAAAAATCCTTAATATTATGGCGCAGCGCCCAATCACGCAGGATCTTCCCCTGCAGGGCAGTTTTGCTGTCTTTTGCAGGCGTTACATGATCAATAACAGCTTTAATTTTATTTTTATCGAATACCCGGTCTTTCCCACGCGCCATAAGATCTGTTATCGCCATGGGCGTTGTTATCTCATGACATAGAACGAGATCGAGCAAGAGTACTTTAGTCCCCTGGAAAGGTTCATCCCGCAAGTGAGCTTTAAATATCTTTTCAGTTAAAGTCGGCATTCTTCATCCTTTATTTTCCGCTTTCCGTTTCAGGTTTTTCGTTTCCAGTTAAAACAACTACCGGGGGACCGAAACGGTAGTTAGGCATTCTTGCTCTTTTCGACAGCAGCGGCGACGGGTTTGGTCAAACCCAGCATTTCCCGCAGCTTTTCATCCAAAGCGCTGGAAATTTCCGGATGTTCACGTATGAATAGTTTGGCGTTATCTCGACCCTGTCCCAGCCTCTCTCCTTTGTAGGAAAACCAGGATCCGCTTTTTTCAACCAGTTTCTTGTCTACCGCCAAATCGACAAGGTCTCCCTCATAGGAAATGCCCTGGTTGTATATGATGTCAAATTCAGCTTCCCTGAAGGGAGGCGCACACTTGTTTTTGACAATTTTTACGCGTGTTCTGTTTCCAATGAATTGATCCCCGTCTTTAATAGCAGCGATTCGGCGGATATCGACTCGGACAGATGAATAAAATTTCAAGGCTCGACCGCCGGTTGTGGTTTCAGGATTGCCAAACATGACTCCGATTTTCTCACGAATCTGATTGATGAAGATCAAGCAGGTGTTAGACTTAGAAACGATAGCCGTCAGTTTGCGCATTGCCTGGGACATCAGCCGGGCTTGTAAACCCGGGAGGGAATCGCCCATTTCGCCTTCCAGTTCCGCCTTGGGCACCAGAGCCGCGACAGAATCCACCACAAGAATATCAATTGCGCCGCTGCGCACGAGGACCTCAGCAATCTCAAGAGCCTGCTCGCCGCTGTCCGGTTGTGAAACCAGTAGTTCGTCGGTATTGACGCCGAGCATTTTAGCGTAGCCTGCGTCCATGGCATGTTCTGCGTCAATAAAGGCGGCGGATCCTCCATTCTTTTGCGCCTGGGCTATTGCGTGCAAGGATATCGTAGTTTTTCCACTGGATTCCGGACCATAGATTTCTATCACGCGTCCTTTAGGAAATCCCCCCACTCCCAACGCCGCATCAAAGGAAATGGACCCGGTAGAAATAGCCTGAACACCCCCAGTATCGATACGGTCCCCCAAGCGCATGATGGAGCCCTTGCCGAACTGCTTTTCGATCTGTGACAGAGCCATATCAATGGCTTTATTTTTGTTGTTTCGCTCGTCTGACATCTTTATCTTCCCTTCAAGATGGGTTGTTTTGTCAAAATATCTAACCGGGAAATGAAGGAATGAGCAAAGAAATATTGCATCTTTCCGCAGGCTTCCTCGTGTCCGTTAGCCCAATAATCCTATCATGACTGGCCGGGCAAAGAAATTGACGATTTGCGATTGATGATTGACGATTGGAACGCCTGGAGCGTAGGCTTAAAATCGTCGAACGTAAATTGTCATTTTTTCAGGAGCAATAGTGGCGGACAAAACTAATTCCAAATGGGCTCTTATCCTGGGAGCCTCGAGCGGCTTTGGAGCCGCTTCAAGTCTGGCTCTTGCGCGTAATGGATTCAACATAATTGGGGTTCACCTGGATCGCAGGGCGACAGCAGGAAACGCAGAAAAAACAGCTGCGGAAATCAGGGGAATGAATCGGCAAGCCCATTTTTTCAATCTCAATGCCGCAGATCCCGTTCGCCGTTCGGAAATAGTTGAGGCGTGCAGGGGATTGGCATCTTCAGATGGCGGCGAGGGTGTTCGTTTATTGCTGCATTCATTGGCCTTTGGCACTTTAAAACCTTATATCGCAAAAGATACCGGCAGCGCTATAAAGCCGAACGATATGAATATGACTCTGGACGTTATGGCCCACAGTCTCGTTTACTGGACACAGGATTTGTTTTCTGCAGGCCTGCTAAAATCAGGCGCGAAAATTTTTGCGATGACCAGTGCAGGCTCCCATCGGGTTTGGCCGACTTACGGAGCTGTTTCAGCCGCTAAAGCCGCTTTGGAGTCGCATGTACGGCAACTCGCAGTCGAGCTGGCTTTTTCTGGAATTTCAGTAAACGCCCTACAGGCCGGTGTCACCGATACACCTGCGGCTCGCAAAATTCCCGGCAGCGATCGCATGTTCGCCCATGCGTTGGAGTGCAATCCCGGCAAACGCCTGACAGCGCCGTATGATATTGCGGATTTTATTGGTGCATTAGCCCTATCCCGATCCACATGGATGACGGGCAACGTCATAAAGATTGATGGCGGCGAGGATCTGATATAAAAGCCAAAGCCTCCCGAATCAATAAATAACCAATAACCATTCACAAATAACAAATAATGTTTCAACACTCAGCGTCTCGAATACTCATTGTGGAGACCAAACTTCGGGAAATTAGTACAAATTTACCGTGGCTTTTGTCTTTAGCGGTATTGACTCAGAGTCTTCTGATTGATATCATTTGCGGCTTTGATGGGAGTTTGTTATGCCGATGCAGTGTCATGTGTGCGCAAAAAGCCCGATATTTGGCCATACTGTTTCTCACGCTCATAATATTAGTTCGCGGAAATTCTACCCCAACCTGCAGAGCGTCCGGATTATAGAAAACGGCTCCGTCAAACGCGTGCGCGTTTGCACCCGTTGCTTGAGGTCCGGGAAAGTTCAAAAGGCGATTTAAGCCAGAGAGACCGCTTCAATTTCCAGCAAAACCTCTTTAGGCAAACGCGCCACCTGAACTGTTGCCCGCGCCGGTTTTATTTTTCCGAAATATTCAGCATAGACCTGATTAAACGCAGCGAAATCGTTAAGGTTCGTTAGAAAGACTGTTGTTTTAACAACCTGACTTAGATCTGCTCCTGCGGCGCCAAGTATTGCGGAGATATTCTTAATCACTTGATGCGTCTGGGATTCAATCCCTCCATCCACTACATGTCCAGTTTTCGGATCAATCGGAATCTGTCCGGATAAAAAAATGAAGCCATGGGCGCGAATAGCCTGAGAATAAGGGCCTATGGGCGCCGGAGCATCTGCCGTCTCAATAATCTTCATGGATTCGTTCTCTGTTCCCAGTCCAGAGTTCCCGGCTCTAAAAATGTGGCTTTCAACTCTGAACGGGGAACTGGAAACTGGGAACTCTTATTATGGAATTCGGTGCATGCGTTCGACATCCAGGATTCCACGTATGGCCTTCAATCCCTGGATTACCTTTTGAAGATTTTTTACATCGTGAATATCCACGGTAATTTCGACCGTCCCTTTCCCCAATTCATGATCGGAGGTGGAACGGGATTCCCGAATATTGGTCTTAAAATTAGAAATGGCGGACGTGATTTCCGCCAGAATTCCTTGCCTGTCTTCGACGCTGATTGCGAGGCTTACACTGAACATTTCGTCACTCGAGGTATCGACCCATTCCACTTCCGTCATCCGTTCGGAGCCATAAAAGTTGTCGAGATTAGGACAAGTTGTAGTGTGAACCGAGATGCCTTTTCCGCGGGTTATATATCCAACGATTTCATCTCCCCGGATAGGATTGCAGCACTTAGCGCGGTAAACCAATAATCCATCCTGTTCTTTGACGGCGATAGCTGAAGCTGTCTTGCCGAACACTCTTCGGACCACGGCGGGTATTGTCGAAGTTTTTTGAGTTTCAGAAGGAGGCGATTGGTCCGGAAAAAGTTGGGAGAGTATCTGGCGCGGAGCTATTTTCCCAAAGCCAAAAGCGGCATAAATTTCTTCAGGTTTTTGAAGATCATATTGAGCGATGACCCCGTCGAATCCGTCCATAAGCTGGACTTTCTTCCAGGTGGTTTTGAACTTGCGCGCTTCTTTTTCTATGAGCTTTTTCCCAATTTCCGAAGCGTCCTCTTTTTCCCGTTGATTGATCCAATGCTTTATTTTGCCTCGTGCGCGAGCGGTTTTGACCACGGAAAGCCAGTCACGGCTCGGAGATGCGCCTTTGGAGGTAACAACTTCTATTATTTCCCCATTTTTTATTTTATGCCTCAGCGGGATTGTGCGGCTGTTGGATCTGGCTGCCACGCACCGGTGTCCCACCTCAGTGTGAATGGCATAAGCAAAATCAATTGGCGTAGCGTCTCGAGGCAAGGTAATCACCTCGCCTTTGGGGGTGAAGCAATACACCTCATCAGGATATAAATCGACCTTCAGGTTGTTGATAAACTCTCTGGGATCGCTGATTTCACTTTGTGATTCAATCAACTGCCGCAGCCAACGAAACTGTTCCTCTCCTTTGACAGCGCCTAATTTCCCTTCTTTGTATTTCCAATGTGCGGCAATTCCTTCTTCTGCAATCCGATGCATTTCCTGGGTGCGTATTTGGATTTCGAATGGCTGACCATTCCTTCCAATGACGGATGTATGCAGCGATTGATACAGATTTGGACGCGGAATCGCAATATAGTCCTTGATGCGACCAGGGACGGGTTTCCAGAGATTGTGGAGAATGCCCAGGATCGTATAGCAATTGTTGACAGAATCGGTAATAACCCGGATGGCAATAAAATCAAACACCTCGTCAATACCGATCTTTTGCCGTTTCATTTTCGAATAAATGCCGTAAATGCGCTTAATGCGGCTTTCCAATCGTGCAGGGATTTTATGCTCATTTATTTCCTTGGCAATAGCGCTTTCGGCTTCATGGATAAAATCCATATTTACCGCCCGACGCGCTTCGATCAGAGCAACAGTATTTTGGTACGCCGTGGGATCAAGGAAGCTGAAAGCGAGATCTTCAAGTTCTCCTCGAATTTTCGCCATTCCCAGCCGGTGCGCAAGCGGGGCATATATATCGAGAGTTTCCAGCGAAATCCTTTCTCGTCGATCCGGCGGCAAATATTGCAGCGTCCTCATATTGTGCAGCCTGTCCGCTAATTTTACGAACAACACACGAATGTCGCTTACCATCGCCAACAGCATTTTGCGAAAATTTTCTGCCTGTTTCTGATGCTTCGAGGTCAGGTAAACCTGTGCAATTTTGGTAACACCGTCCACCAATTGATAAACCTCGCCGCCGAACTGCTTTCTGAGCTCATCCGGGGACATGAGGGTGTCTTCCAAAACGTCATGCAGCAATCCCGCTGTAACGGCGACCACATCCAGTTTCAATTCAGCCAGGATATTAGCGACTTCGAGCGGATGAGTCAGATACGGTTCTCCATTCATGCGCAACTGTCCCTTGTGGTATTTCGCGGAAACCACATATCCACGCTGAATCAGTTCAAGGGGAGCATCGGGATGGTAGCGCGCTACTTTTTCTGCAAGATCTTCATACCGTATCATCATTGTGAAATTCTCAGAGACATTATAAAAACAGCGGAACCCTTCTGGAAAGAAGAAAGCGCGTCCAGATCTGTTTCTCGCAATCGACATAGGTAGGCGGTCGCCCGCTTTCCCTGTCACACCACCGTACGTAC
>CAYTYP010000047.1:20102-32393 GCA_964441405.1 uncultured Acidobacteriota bacterium | reverse complement strand
TTCCGTCCAAAACCGAATTCTCTGGAATGGAGAATTGTACAGCTCTCCCACGATGGCATTAGCTACATTCCCGACGCCGGATTGTATGGGCGGCAGGCGATTCCCCCATCGGAACGTTTTATGGCAGTAGATCAGGAATTCGATCACGTTTTGCGCTATCTTACGATCTATCTCCTTTGTCGGCTTGAATGCTATGGGAAAATCCGGCTGGTCGGATTCAATAATGCCTACAACTTTGCTTTTGTCGATTTCAACAAAAGGGACCCCTACGCGATCTCCGACATTCACAAGCGGAATCGGCCAACTGGCGCGAGGATGGACGCTGGGAAGCGCTATATCATGGAATCCGGTATAGTCAGGGATTTTGGGATTAACTTCGAGAATGATCTTTTTCGCGACTTTAAGCGCTTCCACCGAGATTCCTACCGATGCCGATAATATTAGACTGCCATCCGGATTAATGCGCGATACTTCTACAACCGCCAGATCGATATCTCCATAAAAACCGTAAAGAATGTTGCGCGCAAACGCGGAAAGATGAACGTCCGTAAAATCCATTTCACCGGCATTAATCATTTTGCGGGCTACAGTGGAAGACATGTAGGGGCCGCGCTTGCCCACAAAAGAGGCAATTGGATTCTCTACGTTTTCGGATAGAGAAGCGCCGCTGAAAAGGCCGATTTTTGTCTTGGGCGCATATGCAGCCAGGTGCCGGGCCAGCGCCGGAAGAAATATTTTGGGCTCGCCGGTTTTGGTAAAGCCGCTGATCGCAACCTTGCACCGATCCTGCACGAAGCGAACTGCTTCTTCTACAGGCATCAGTTTATCTAATAATTCTTTGCATTCGACCCGTTCTGTTAGCATTGCCATCCCATTCACTCCCTGCCCATAAATCCCAATAAATTATCCATGATATTGTGTTTCCCAAACAATTAGTATCTCATATCCCTAAACTTGATGAGGCTAATTTTTTCAGGAATGCATAAAAAACAACGCGCACCGGATTCCACAGATAAAATATTCAGAAAAATTCTGTAGCCTCCATGGCGCTGTTTTTTTATGAACTTTTTCACAAAAGGATTCGTATCTGGATTCAACTGAGGAGGATAGGAATGATCTGCACAAACTGCCGGAGGGAACTCGCTGATTACTCGAACTTCTGTAATTTCTGCGGCATGCAACAACACCTCTCGCCGGGATGCCCATCCCAAGCGCCCAAAAGGCTGACGCGATCGCTCACAGATCGTAAGATCGCAGGCGTATGCGGCGGGATTGCCCAATACTTAGCGATCGACTCGACCATTGTTCGTCTGCTCTGGGTTTTGGCGATTATCTTGCCCATACCTCTGGTGCCGGCGATTCTCGGCTACCTGGTGGCGTGGCTGGCGATGCCTGAAGCTCCACTATTTGCCGCAGTGCAGCCGCCGCCCAGCACAATCCCGAATTCGACTCAGACGGTATGACCTATCCCGAGTATTCCATGGACGTGGTAAGGCGTTGGACGCGCTTTTTCAATGCGATTTCCAGCAGCCAGGATATCGCGGTAAAGCCGGCTATTGTTCCTGCCAATACAGGCGCATGAGGGTACACCCAATAGATGAGGACGGGTATCAATCCGATGGCGGCCATGGTCGCCAGCACCATAACGGCGACGAGATGCTTCGATCGCTGAGCCTTGCGCACCGGCATTGAGAATGGCAGCGCTGGATGAATGAGCACTGTGATTTGCAGAATAATATGCGATAGAAGCGCAAGAACGCCTGCATGCACGGCGACGTGCCAGAGATTGCGCCAATAATAAAAGAAAACCGCTCCGAGAAGCGTCAAATATGGGATCTCAAAATACAAAAACACAAATCCTTTAGACGCCAGTACAAGCCTGCTGCGATCGGCGGGCGTTGCATAATAAATCCAGGAGGCTTGATAGGAATCACTGTTTGCCAAACTGGCGTTCAGCATTATCGGAAATAAAAATATCGCATAGTAGAGAAACCAGGAATTTCCCGACGGAATACTCTGGGTGATGAATGGATCTGTCATCCCCCCCTTCCCGATCCCCATAATTAAATAAATCACACTCAACGGAAGAATGCTCAAAACGGCAAGCTTGAATTTCTGATCGTATTTGAATTGATTGCGTATCAATAACGCAACCGTCCGGGATTCGTTCTTTGCGAAAAGCCGGCTCCGACGGGGAGCTGACATGGATATCTTTGAGATCTTTTTGGGTCCCTCACTCACCGTCATTGCCGAAGACAAACTATCCGCATAATCCAGAGCAAGCTTTCCTCGCGCCTTTATGAAAAGAAACGCCAAAACAGCGCAGGAAAAAACGGCGGCGACCATTTCGATCAGTCGCCAATTCCCTGTCGCAAGGTTCAGATAGCTGGCAAACCAGGCGGGAGGAAGCAGGAAATGCCAGGTTTTTGGGGCCAGAGCCATATTGCCAATGATCTTGGGATTCACTGAGCCCATAAGAAAAAAATAACCGCCGAAAGTAATAAAGGACATCGCCAGCTGGATATAAACCATGGCGCGTTTCAGCTTGTTGGGATGGATCACCTTAAGAATTCCGGCGTAAATGAAAACGAGGAAGAGGGTGGTGGCGACCCCACCCAGCAGAACAGCCAAAAACGCGGCCAAGCCGAGCAATGGTTTGAATCCCAGAGTAAAGAAAAACGCCCCTATCGGGATGATTCCAATCGCCAGTGAAAGCGTCGTAGAGTAAATCAGAACATTAGCCAAACGCGAAATAAAGAAAGTGCGTGAAGACACCGGCTGATACCCTATAATGGCAAAATCATCCGGCGACATCACGACGGCGCCGAAATCGATCAACACCAGCATGGCGACCATAATCATCGTGCAACTGACAAGGAGCGCCCCCGTAAAAAACACGTCTTTATTTATTCCGACAAACATGGCAAGAGAAATGCCGACAAAAGGATAGATCCAGAGCCGCGCGATCATTTGTCCGATCGCGCTCTCTTGCCGGCCTGAACGCTGCTGGCCAAAGCTGGCGGTGCGTAAATCCAATTTGATTGCAACGCGCATCAATGCCCGCCACTGCTCGTAATCGACCCCAAGCCATTGCATCAGGATTTTCAGCATCAGACTTTCTCCAGGGCGGCCAGGAAATCAGCTGTTACCTGACCGGCGTCTCGAGAGCCTGTCAATTGAGCAAACGCCTGCTCCAGCGTCGCACTTGAAGTGGAGTCGCAGATTTCCCGAGCGGTTCCTTCAATGATCCGTTTGCCATCATTGATAATCAGGATACGGCTGCAGATGCGCTCGACGACTTCAAGGATGTGCGAACAGAATAAAATAGTTTTCCCCTGCGCCGCGAATTTCTTCAGAAGCTCCTTGAAGATCATAGCCGTATTGGCATCCAGGCCATTGAGCGGCTCATCGAGAAACAATACGTCCGGTTTATGAAGCAACGATGCGGAAATAAGAACTTTCTGCTTCATCCCCTTTGAGAATTCCGTCATTCGCTGGTGTTTGGCCGATAAAATCCCGAACAGATCCAGCAGCTCGTCAATGCGCGTCTCAACAGACTTGGATTCAAGATGATGAAGACATGCAACCATTTCGAGATACTCCGCCGGAGACAGGCTTTCATACAAAGCGCCGGACTCAGGCACATACCCGATGCGCCTTTTCACTTCAAGCGGCTGTTCGATCACATCGAATCCCGCCACTATTGCGCTTCCCCGGGTGGGACGAAGCAATCCGGTGAGTATTTTCACAGTTGTCGATTTGCCGGCGCCATTCGGCCCCAGGAATCCGAAAATCGCGCCCGGCTCGATCCGGATACTCAGGTTTTCCAATGCAGATTTGTCGCCATACCATTTTGTCAGGTCCGTAGTCTCGATCATGCCCGCCACCATCCACGTCGTTTAACAACTTTGAAAGTTGCCCATCATATGACAATTGCGGGGCAAAGCAATGTCTTATTAAGAGGCGTACTGTGAGGCGCCATTACATAGGGGCGCTCCCAGGGATTTACGCCTGACTTGTAAATAAAACACAAGCAGGCTTGCGCACTTCAAAGCACAGGCTGTAAGATAATCCCTTTCAGGGAGCAATGATATGTCACGAATCTACAATTTTAACGCCGGCCCGTCACCTATGCCTTTGCCGGTGCTCGAGAAAGCTCAGTCGGAATTAGTGGAAATGGCAGGCGCGGGCATGTCCGTCATGGAAATGTCCCATAGATCCAAGGAATTTCAGTTTATAATTGATGAAGCGGAGGCGGGAATCCGACGCCTCTTGGGCGTGCCCGAACAATACGCAGTTCTCTTTCTTCAAGGCGGCGCCAGTCTCCAATTCGCCATGATCCCCATGAATCTCAGGCGTCAGGGCAAAACCGTGGATTATGTCGACACCGGAAGCTGGGCGAACAAGGCGATCAAAGAAGCCAAACTCGGCGGCGCGACCAATGTAATCTGGAGCGACAAGGCGAATAACTATGCGCGGGCCCCAAAACCGGATGAGCTTAAATTCACTCCCGAGGCCGAATACATTCATATCTGCACCAATGAAACCATAGGCGGAATCCGTTGGGCGCAGTTTCCCAAAACGCCTACCCCGTTGGTCGCAGACATGTCCAGTGAGATACTTTCCCGACCCGTCGACGTCAACCAATTCGGACTTATCTATGCCGGTGCGCAAAAGAACCTGGGCCCCTCCGGAGTAGTAGTCGTGATTATCCGCAAAGATCTCGCCGAACGGGCCCCGGAAAATACTCCCATATTCATGCGCTATTCCACCCACATCGCCAAAGGTAGCATGTACAACACCCCCAACACGTGGGGCATTTATATCATCAAACTGGTCTGCAATTGGATGGAGGCGCAGGGCGGATTGAAAACATTTCAGAAACTCAGTGAAGACAAAGCCGCGTTGCTTTATAAGACACTTGATTCCAGCGATTTCTGGCGCTCCCCGGTAGAAAAAGAAAGCCGATCGGTCATGAACGTAGTCTGGCGATTGCCGAGCGAAGCTTTAGAAGAACAATTCGTTTCACAGTCAAAAAAAGCGGGATTCGCCGGACTTAAAGGACACAGAGATGTCGGCGGCATTCGCGCAAGCCTCTACAATGCCGTCACCCTGGAAGCAGTGGAAGCCCTCGTCTCCTTCATGAAGGATTTCGAGAAAAGAAACGGCTGATCACGAATGACGAATGACGAATTACGAAGTACGAATGACCGTCCATTAGGTTTTAATTCGTCATTCGTCATTCGTAATTCGTCATTCGTGAATGTGGATGACCTGGGCGGGGGGGAACCCGTTGAAGAATGTAGAGGAAGCGTGGCTGTAAGCGCCGATATTTTCACTGTAGACCAGATCTCCCAGTTTGAGATCCGGAAGCCCTTCCGCCTGGGAAATAACGTCGAGCGCATCACACGTAGGCCCGAACACGGCAGAAATGGTTTTGGAACCCTTCTTGAATGCTTTCACACTGTATTGGCAATGATCGAATAATATGCCCGAATAGGTGTGATAAATACCATCGTTTATATAATAACAGCGTTTGCCATCCCGTTCGGATTTTCCGATAATCTCCGCAACAATTGCTGCGGCAGTGCCGACCATAAAACGGCCGGGCTCGGATAAAATTTCTATGCTCTTGGGAAACAATCGATCGAGTTCAGCTTTGAGGATTTTGGCCAATTCTCGAAAAGGCCTCACGTGCTTATCGTATCGCACCGGGAATCCGCCGCCAATGTCGAGGAGCTTCAAAGCATGCCCGCGCGCTTCGGATTCCTCCATGATGGACGCTGAAATGGCAAGGGCCTGAACGTAGTTTTCGAAATTAGTGCATTGGCTGCCGACATGAAAACCCAACCCTTCCACTTCCAGTCCGGCGTCAAAAGCCATGGAAATCAGGTCGACCGCTTCAGCGGGGGATGCGCCGAATTTACTGGAAAGTTCAACCATGGATCCCGTATTGGGGACCTTGATCCTTAAGGCAAGACCCGCATGAGGCGCATGCTTTCGGACTTTTTTAATTTCCTCTTTATTGTCGAAGGCCACGAGAGGCTTGTAAGGATCCAGTTCCTCGAGCGTTCGCCTGTCTTTGATCGGGTTGGAATAGATTATCTTATCCCAGATGAAATTCTGGCGAGCATCGGCAGGCAAACTTCGTATGTTTTCATAGACCAGCTTGAATTCCGCAATTGAAGCGACATCAAAACTTGCGCCGATTTTATAGAGCGTCCGCAGGATCGCCGCGTCGGGATTCGCCTTTACAGCATAGTAAGGCTGAACGCGCGGCAGGCGGCGTTTTAACTCCGCGTAATTGCTGCGCACTTCCTCATGATCCACAACAAACAGGGGCGTTCCATGTTTTATCGCTAAATCTTTTAAGAGGCTTATTTTTATCATAATTACGAATTACGAATTACGAATTACGAATTACGAATTACGAATGACTTCATATATGTTTTTTACTTCGTCATTCGTAATTCGTAATTCTTAATTACAGTACTTTATTGTTTTTCCAGTACTCGCGCGAAACAAGCTCCATTATGGCTGGAAGCTTGTCATAAAGGCGTTTGAGTTTCCTCGGTTTGCGCTTCGAAAGAGCATAATGCGCCAGGATTGGGAAAGCGACCGTCGAATCCAGGTAACACACAACCGCATCAGGAAGACGCGCCGGATCGACCTTGCCCCATGTCACTGCCTCATGAGGAGTGGCTCCGGAGAGTCCACCCGTATCCGGCCGGGCGTCTGTAAATTGAATGAAGAAATCGTGCCCCTCTTCTTTGACGCGCAACACTTCCTGTATTTGAGGTTCCGTCTGCAGCGTAAAGTTCTTCGGCGATCCGCCGCCGATGAGAAGAGTCCCGGTCTTCTGGTGCGAGCGTTTGGCGTCCAGCACAATTCCGGTAGTTTCATTCACATCACGAGACGGATTGATGCGCAGGGCGTTATTGCGCAGCTCCAGACCGGCTATGTTCATTCCTATTGTGGAATCGCCAGGCGACGGGCAATAACACGGGACTCCGGCGCGATACGCCGCCGCAAGAACAGAACTGTCTTTCCGGCCTGTCAGCTTCTCAAACTCCGCACAGTATTTTCCTAAGAGATGATGAAGCTCGGCGGTCCCCATTTCATGCTGAAATTCTGGTTGCATCAGAATCTGCCTTAAAACATGGTCTGTGGCCATCAGGACGTCGTTGTATTCCAGGAGAATGTCATAAATCCGGACGACTCCCAGTTTGCGAAGCTCCTGATCGGGAGAAAAAGGAGAGCCCCGGTACAGCGGCATGTTCATCGCATGATGCATGTCGTGATACAGATTGGCTCCGGTCGAAACTATCCAATCTATGAAACCGGCATTGATAAGCGGAACAATTACGGAGGATCCGATTCCGGCGGGAGTCAATGCGCCTGCGAGACTCATGCCGATCGTAACATTGGGATCAAGCATCTTCTCGGTAAATAAACGGCAGGCATCCTGCAACCGGCCGCCGTTGTATGCCAAAAATGTATTGTCCACCAGGTCCGGCAACGATTCCTTGCCGGTTATTGGTTTGGGAAGAATGCGTTTCCCGCACAAAAAATGCTGTTTTCCTTTGGCAAATTTATGGGGATACTTGCTGACGAATTTTTTTGGCAGTTTAACTTCGCCCATTCCTTTAACTCCTCTTTTGGTTATTCTTTTGCCGCCCGATCAATAAATATGAAAAAAGCTTGTACACAAGCTTGGCAGCCAGGAAATCCGGCGCGCGCAAGCTGGGAATCGGCGCAAGCTCGACCACATCGAAAACCGGCACAGCCGCCGCGTTTGCGGTTACAGTACGGGCGATTTCCAGCATCCGTTCCCAGGAAATCCCGCCCGGTTCCGGCGTTCCCACAGACGGCATGATGGAAGGATCCAATCCATCCAGATCAATAGTAAAAAATACTCTTTTCTTCCGTACGAATTGAGCGAGGTCGCGCAAGAAACGCCCTTTAGGATCCGTCGCTTCTTCCGCGAAAACAGTTCGTACCTTCGAATTGCGCCGTAGAAATTTCGCCTCTTCGCTCGAGAGATTGCGAATGCCGATTTGAAAAATCGGGCAGGTTTCTAAAATTCTCCTGGCCGCGCAAGCATGGCTGTATGGAGAGCCTTCGTATTCCTCCCTCATGTCCGAATGAGCATCCACGTGAACGACCACCAGCGAGTCTGCCGACGTCGCCCGCGCCAGGCCTCGAACGACGCCGGCGGAAATCGAATGCTCACCGCCAAGAACGCCTAACACTTCAGGACGCGGCGCGCCGGACAACAGTTCGGCGACCGCATCTTCGATAGATTGGATCATAGCCTCCGGAGAGCTATGGACAGGATTCAAAGGAAGAGCGGTATGAATCCCATAATTCGTTACCGGCTCTTTCCCGAACTCATGATCATAGAATTCAACCTGGCGCGATGCGGCCAGAATTGCGGCCGGCCCTTCTCGCGTTCCAGCGCCGTAGGAGGTTGTCGATTCATAAGGAACAGGCAGCAGCCACCCTCGGGAATTTTCTGCGCTCGAAAGATCCTCCGGAAGCCCCATAAAATTCCATGGGGCCTGATACAGATCAGCCTGACCCATTGTGATTCCTTGTTAATCGACCTAAGCCGAGCCGTATGCTTGGAGTTCTGTAAAGCCGGCCATATCGACAGCTAATCCTTTACCGGCAGAACATGGATGGCTTTGACAACCAGTGTTACCTTATCGCCGACTTTCAGGTCCATATCCTTTACAGACTCGGTTGTCAAAACAGAAGCCATCCCATGTGGAGCGGTTACCTCAAATTTTACCAGCGACATAATCTCGTCGCTTTTGACCGAAGTGACTTTTGCCTGGATACTGTTTCTTGCACCGGTTTTCATTCTTTTTCTCCTTATAGAAAAAAGAATTTCGGGAAGAAATGTTTTGTTCCAACAAACTGTCGTTTACAATCCATCCGTCGTTAATTAGAGGCTCTGCCGACTGTCCCCTTAGGAGCTGTTGAAAAGTGCTTGGCTGCTTCCTTCGGCCGCAGAGCGCGGGTTGCTTTCCCTGCCTGCCACATTTCCGAATTGGCCATGACGTTCAGTTCCTTGGTCAGCTGCTGCTGGTAATCCGCCCGGCCGCAGGACGACAGAACACGCTTGGTTTCTGCACCGGAAGCGACGCTCTTATACAACTCATCAAATACCGGCTTCACGGCTTTTCGGAATTTAGGCTTCCAGTCCAGAGCTCCGCGTTGAGCCGTGGCAGAGCAATTGGCGTACATCCAATCCATGCCGTTTTCGCTCACAAGCCGGATCAGGCTTTCAGTGAATTCTTCTACCGTCTCATTGAAAGCTTCACTTGGGCTATGACCATGCCTTCGAAGCACCTCATACTGGGCTTCGAAAACTCCTGCGATAGCGCCCATTAGAACGCCCCGTTCTCCGGTCAGATCGCTGAAGACTTCCTGCTTGAATGTGGTAGGAAACAGGTACCCGGAACCAATCGCGATTCCAAGAGCAAGGCATCTTTCACGGGCGCGACCGGTGGCATCCTGCTCAACGGCAAAACTGGAGTTGATTCCTGCGCCGGAAAGAAAATTTCGTCGCAAGGAGGTGCCTGAACCTTTGGGCGCAACCATCACCACATCAACATTCTTAGGAGGAATAACCTTGGTCTGGTCCTTGTAGACGATTGAGAATCCATGAGAAAAGTACAAAGCATCGCCGGCTTTGAGATGAGGTTTGACCATGGGCCAGATAGCTCTTTGAGCCGCATCGGAAACGAGCATCTCGATGATCGTTCCTCTTTCGCACGCTTCTTCAATATCGAACAATGTTTTTCCGGGCGTCCAGCCGTCTTTCCTGGCCCGATCCCAGTCTCTCTGAATTTTCTTTGCTTGCCCGATAATTACGTTGAAGCCGTTATCCTTCATGTTCAGAGCTTGTGCAGGCCCCTGAACTCCATAACCGATCACCGCGATGGTTTCATTTTTAAGCGCCTTGCGCGCTTTTAACATCGGGAACTCTTTACGGGTTACAACGTCTTCCTTCACCCCTCCAAAGTTGATTACTGCCATGATCGCATTCCTCCTTCTTTACCCCTTGGTATCCTAATTAAATATTGGGAAGATTCTTATAAGTCATTCATCGCCTTGGTTCAAGGCCAAAAACCAGGGGCCGGAATCCAGGAAGCTAGAATTTCTCTATAGCATTATACCCCCGGCAGCGCATAAATAGAGTAGTCAGGCAGTGAAAATTTCATTTTGATTCGAAAAATGAAATTTTCACTGCCTGACTACGTCAAGCTTTCTCAGGGATCGCCCCTTCGCCGGACAGCTGCCGCCGGGGGCTTTTGCGCCTCGCAAATGGCGCCATCCTCATGTAAATTGTTAAGAGCCTGTCCGGGCGTCAGGATATGCCGCGCGCGTATTCTGACGCCCGGACAGGCTAGCAAATGCGATCACTCTAGTTTAGATTCGAAGTTCCATAGGAATTTGACGATGGGAGGAGAATCATGGAAAAACGTCATAAGTTTTCCATCGGGTATGTCTTTATTGGCCTATGGATAGTCCTTATTGTCCAGAGCTACATCGCATCGATGCTTGCCACCCAGTCGATACCGTACAGCAAATTCCTCAACCTCCTCAAGAACGGAAAGATCGTTGAGGTAGCGGTAACGGCAAATCAGATCGAAGGCAAAATGAAAGTGGATAAAGGCGCGCCCGGTGAGACAGAAGCCTTCAAAACCGTCCGCGTTGACCCGGAATTATCCACCATGCTTGACCAGTATAAAGTCGTTTTTAAAGGACAAATCGAATCAACCTTTCTCCGCGACCTTCTTTCGTGGATTTTTCCCCTTCTGCTGTTTGTGGGCATCTGGTACTTCTTCATAAAAAAGATGGGCTCCCAACAGGCAGGCTTCATGACTCTGGGAAAGAACAAGGCGAAGATTTACGTCCAGGATGAATTGAACATTACATTCAAGGATGTCGCGGGCGTTGACGAAGCCGAGCAGGAACTGGTCGAAGTCGTCGAATTTCTGAAATCCCCGGGGAAATTTACTGAACTGGGGGGAAGGATACCCAAGGGAATTCTTCTTGTAGGTCCGCCGGGATCGGGAAAAACATTGTTGGCTAAGGCGGTCGCCGGCGAAAGCGGAGTCCCCTTCTTCAGTCTTTCCGGATCAGAGTTTGTTGAAATGTTTGTAGGCCTGGGAGCGGCGCGGGTGCGAGACTTGTTTGCCCAAGCCAAGGAGAAAGCGCCCTGTATCATATTCATCGATGAACTCGACGCTCTGGGAAAAGCCCGCGGCATTTCCGCTATCGGGGGACACGATGAACGGGAACAGACGCTCAATCAGCTTCTAGTGGAAATGGACGGGTTTGATCCCAAAGTAGGAGTCATCCTAATGGCCGCAACAAACAGGCCGGAAATTCTCGATCCGGCGCTGCTGAGACCGGGCCGATTCGATCGCCATGTACTCGTGGACCGCCCGGACAAGACAGGGCGGACGGAGATTCTGAAGGTCCACTTGAAAAAAATCAAAACGGTGGCGGACCTTGACGCGGAGAAACTGGCAAACATGACCCCGGGAATGGTGGGGGCGGACCTCGCCAACCTGGTCAATGAAGCGGCTCTGCTCGCCGTCCGGAGAGGCAAGAAGGAAGTGGAGATGTCCGAGTTCGAGGAGGCCGTCGAGAGAATCGTGGCTGGGCTCGAAAAGAAAAACCGTCTGATAAATCCCGAGGAGAGGAAAGTCGTCGCCTATCACGAAATGGGCCATGCTCTTGTAGCCTTGTCCTTGCCGGGCACGGATCCCGTTCACAAGATCTCTATAATTCCTCGCGGCATCGCCGCCCTGGGCTACACCATGCAGGTTCCGACCGAGGATCGTTTCCTGATGAAGAAGACCGAACTTCTCAACAAGATCGCATCCCTCCTGGGCGGCAGAGCGTCGGAAGAAATTATTTTTGGAGATATATCGACGGGAGCCCATAACGACTTGGCCAGAGCTACGGATATCGCCAAGAGCATGATCAAGGAATACGGCATGAGCGACAGGTTGGGCCAGGTGTACTTCTCTCATGAGAAACGTCAACAGTTTCTCGATCTGGGAGTTCAGGAAACAGCTGATTACAGCAATGCCACGGCAGAGGCAATCGACGCAGAAATAAGTGCAATCATCGCCCGAGAATATGCCAGGGCAATAGAAATCCTCAAAAGCAAGAAGAGCATGCTTGAGCAGGGCGCCCAATTGCTGCTCGAAAAAGAAAAAATAGAAGGGGCGGAGCTGATGGCTTTATTCGCCGGCGACGGCCAAT
>CAYTYP010000047.1:0-20092 GCA_964441405.1 uncultured Acidobacteriota bacterium | reverse complement strand
TTGAGAATATTGAGGAGGCGCATTTGTCCGTTTGGAACGCAAAAAAAACATTGGGACTCTTCCTATTTCTGCCCATCCTCATGGGCAGCGCCTTCGCATCCGAAAGTGGAGCGCATCACGATCCTATCGCGCCAACGTTATTAGCTCTTGTTGCAGTGCTCGCAGCCGCAAAATTCGGGGGAGAACTCTTCGAGCGCCTTTCGCTTCCCGCCGTTCTCGGGGAGCTTGTCGCCGGCATGATTCTGGGAAATCTTATTTTAATAAATCCCGACTGGAGCTTTTTCGAGCCTTTGCGGGCAACGATTATTCAGGAAGATTGGGCGTTAATCCTAGACGGCCTTGCGCGACTCGGGGTGATTATCCTGCTTTTCGAAGTAGGGCTTGAGTCAACCATACAGGGCATGATGAAGGTTGGCGGTTCCTCGATGCTGGTCGCCGTGCTGGGAGTTATTGCTCCTTTTTTCCTCGGATATGGCGCCAGCTGGATTTTTATCAAGCAGCTTCCATCTGAACTTGCTGCAGTCGTACCGCCGGGATTCAGCCTGAACTACGTTCATCTTTTCATGGGATCAGTGCTGTGCGCAACAAGCGTGGGAATCACAGCTCGCGTCTTCAAAGATCTGAAGAGGCTTCAGACCAAAGAAGCGCAGATCGTCCTGGGCGCCGCCGTCATTGATGATGTCCTGGGGCTGATTGTGCTCGCGGTGGTTTCCGGGATCGTTACGGCTGCAGAATTAGGGCAACCCCTGCAAATAGGATCCGTGTTGCGCCTTATCGGCATTGCAGTCCTTTTCCTGGGCGCATCGCTGACCATTGGCGCGTTTCTGGTTCCACGAGCAATGAAGCAACTTGCCAGATTACGCACCGGCGGTATGATGCTGATTTCAGCCCTGGTGTTTTGTTTTGGGCTGGCTTATCTTGCGAACCTGGCCGGATTGGCCCCTATCGTTGGAGCCTTTGCCGCCGGACTCCTCTTGGAAGAGGTCCATTTCCGGGGATTTCGCGAAGAAGTCCAGATTGAAGAAATCATCAAGCCCGTTTCCACTTTTTTGGTACCCATCTTTTTTGTCATGATGGGAATTCAGGTTCGACTTGAAACATTCGCAGATCTGCCGGTGCTTGGGGTGGCCCTAGGCATTACGATTGCAGCTATTGCCGGAAAACAGGTCTGCGGCTTTGGAGTATTGGAACGAGGATTGGATCGTTTGAGTGTGGGCGTCGGCATGATCCCACGCGGCGAAGTCGGTCTTATCTTTGCCAGCATCGGCAAGAGCCTGAAAATCATGGATGACGCCACCTATTCGGCTGTAGTCATCATGGTGATCATAACCACGCTAATAACGCCGCCTCTGTTAAAGATCACGCTGCAGCGTCCTACTAAGATTTGATTGTAAGAAATGCATAGTCATCGACGCCAGAAGGCTGGGGTAAAGATGACGATGACAGTGTAAAACTCCAACCGCCCGGCCAGCATACAAAAGCTCAAAACCCATTTTGCAAGGACCGGGAGATCTCCGTAATGCTCCACCGGCCCTACGTTGCCGAGTCCGGGACCGACGTTGAACATGCAGGAGACTACAGCGGTGATGCCGGTTAAAACATCGACGCCGGAAACCGTCAAAAGCAGACAGGAAATGAAATTCACGAGGAAAGTCAAATACACCAGGTTTAGAAGGCTTTGGATGACTTGCTCCGGAAATGTCTGAGATCCCATCCGCACGGCGAATACTCCTCTCCGTTCCACCATGCGTTTGAACTCGCGCCCCACTACTTTCAGCAACAGCAAAACGCGGGATGATTTCATGCCGCCGGCAGTAGAGCCGACGCATCCGCCGATAAACATCAATGCCAGCAAGATCAATTGAGAAAATGAGCTCCAGTTCTCGAAATTTCCGGTAACAAACCCGGTCGTCGTCATGATGGAACTGACCTGAAACAAGGAACTCCGCAATGCCGCGGCAGGAGTGTATTGATCATGCAGAATCAAGCTGACCAGGATCATTGTAGTGGCCGATGCGAGGATCAGCAAATAAAAACGCAGCTCAATATCGGCAAAAAATCTTCGAGGCTGCCGCTCAACCCAGAGCCGGTAATGCAGCGTGAAATTTATGCCGGAAAGCACCATAAAAAAAATGATGATGCATTCCACCGTAACGCTGTTAAATGCTGCAATGCTTGCCGTACGCGTGGAGAAGCCGCCCGTCCCCAATGTTGAAAATGTATGACATGCGGCGTCGAACCTATCCATGCCCGCCCACCGGAGAGCCAGATATTCTACCAGCGTAAGCGCAAAGTAGATTTTCCAGAGGGCAATTGCTGTTTCTACAATCCGGGGTTTAAGTTTTTCGGACTTGGCCCCTGAAAATTCCGCCCGATACAGGGGCATCCCTCCCACCCCTACAAGAGGAAGAATGGCGATGGCCAGAAGAACTATTCCCATTCCTCCAAGCCAGTGTGAAAAGCAGCGCCAGAATTGGATACTGTGGGGAAGGACTTCCACAATCGGAAGAACCGTTGCGCCTGTAGTCGTAAATCCCGAGGTGGCCTCGAAGAAAGCATCGGTAAAGCTCGAGAAAAACGGCGACAAATAGAAAGGAAGACACCCGAAGACGCTCGATGCGATCCAAATTATAAAAACGAGAAGCATACCCTCACGTTGGGACAAATCATTCTTTTGTCCACGGGCAAGCTTCAGAAGCAGCGCTCCCGTAGCGCCTGTAAGGACAACGGCAAATATAAAAGGCCGGGGATCATCGCCGATCCAACAACCATACAGCAGAGGAGCCAGCATGGTAACTGCCAGGACAAGCAGAAACTGACCGATGACACGCAGCAGCGTAGTTAGATGGATCACAACCCCTATCCGCTTCGAGACTCAGTTAAAAAAAGTGGATTCCAAAACCGTCACCGCTTGTTCGAGTGCAAAGAAAATCACACGGTCCCCCGCCCGGATGGAATCCTCTCCGCGTGGCACGATCACTTCCCCGTCAGGCCGGCAAATAGCCCCGATAACACACTCTCGTGGCAACCGCAAATTCTTCAGGTTTTTCCCGACGACTTTGGAGTGTGCTGTCGCCATCAGTTCGATCGACTCCGCTTCTTCCCCGCGAATGGAGGTGATCGAAACGACTCGGCCTTTGCGAACAAATCGTAAAATCCTGTCCACAGCCGTCAATCTCGGACTTATCGCGGTAGTAATTCCCAGACGCTGCACCATCGGCAGGTAATTCAGTCTATTGATTAATGCAACCACCTTGGGGACTCCAAGTTTGCGAGCCAGCAAAGAGGCCATGATGTTGTTCTCATCATCTCCCATCAGGGCAAGGAATGCGCCCACTCCCTGGATATTTTCTTCCGTCAGGATTGCTTCATCCGTACCATCGGCGTGAATCACGATTGATTTTTCCAGAATCGTGGAGATCTGATTGCATCGTTGGGAATTCCGTTCGAAAACCTTAACGGCGACGCCCCTGCGCTCCAATTGCTGCGCAACTTCGATCCCGACCTGTTTTCCGCCAAGGATGAAGACTCGCTCGAGGGATTCCTGGGTTTGCAAACCCATAAATCGATAGGCTTCCTCCAGTTTATCGGTCCGGGTAACAACATAGATAGTGTCTCCAGGCTGCAATACCTCTCCTTCATGAGGGATGATTGCCTGCTGGCCTCTGAAGATCATGGCTATGAGTCCATAGCCTCGCGTTCCGTTTGCGCCTAACTCCTCGATGCGCTTATTCGCCAACCAGTTGTTTTCATCCACGATCATGCCGAAAAGCTTCACCCGGCCTTCCGCAAAATCCAAGATGTCTGAAACGCCGGGGACATGCACGACTCGCAGAATACGCTCTGCAATATCCGACTCCGGATGGATTATTAAATCTATCGGGATGCCTGTTTTCCGATAAATCCGCCTCCAATGCTCCACTTCATGAGTACGCAGTCGTGCGACTCGCACTTTAGCGCGGGATTCTACGGAAGCGATCAGGCAAAACAGAATGTTGATGTGATCCACACTCGTGAGGGCAATGAGCATTTCAGCATCGGCGATTCGGGCTTCCCTCAGAGCGTCAATGCTGGCAGCGTTCCCCTGGATGATTTTGGCGTCCAACGTCTCACCCAATTCCAGGCATCGCTCAGGATCCTGCTCAACAATGGTAATCTCATTGCCTTCTCGTATAAGGCGCGTCGCTACTAATGCGGCGGTTTGACCGCCTCCGGCTATTAGGATTTTCATAGGCATAAATAAAAAGGTATCCTATATCACGATCTGCCGCAGGTTAAAATAGGATTTGGATTGATGGCCATCCTTTGGATAGAAAATACAGACGTCGGCTCAAAAGGACGGAGAACGCCTGGATCCTTTGGAGGAAGAACAAGAAAGTTTCCTGGCATTTAAAACCTTTGGTACACGGAGGCAATGCATTCTCGATGCGAACAACAGCCGGAATCATAATTTTTGTAGCTATTTTTGCTATCGTAACCATCTCGATCAGTTTCTATATCTATATCCGAGCCCTTCAATCCATCCCGCCGGGATCCAGCCTCAGGAACGCATATACGATCGCATTCTGGTTCGTCGCCCTTGCCTTCATAGCCGGCAGACTGCTGGAATCCCATGTCCCATCCGCTTTATCCGACCTATTGATCTGGACGGGATCATTTTGGATCGGCGCTATGATCTATTTTTTTATTGCCGTGGTTGCCCTGGATATTCTCAGATTGGCGAACCATTTCCTCCCTTTTTATCCAGCCTTCATCAAACAAAATTACAGTCAGGTCAAATATCTTTTGGCTGCAAGCATTGTCGGATCGGTCGGCATTCTCCTGCTCGCAGGGCATATTAATTCCATGATTCCAATAGTGAAAACCCTGAACTTGTCCGTTGCCAAAAAAGCTGCGGGATTGCGGAGCCTGAATATAGTTGTAGTTTCAGATATTCACCTGGGCAAAATTATCGACAGATCTCGTTTTGACAGGATCGTAAATAAAATAAACCAATTGAATCCCGACCTGGTTCTGTTGCCGGGAGATATCGTGGATGAAGATCTGGAGCCTGTTATCAAACAAAACTTGGGTGCAGCCCTCCAAGCCATCCGATCACGTTTCGGCGCTTATGCAGTGACCGGCAATCATGAATATATTGGAGGAGTCGATGACGCCTGTTCCTATATAACAAACCATGAAATTGTCATGCTGCGGGACGAGACGAAAAAAATCGGCGAGGCCTTCTATCTGGTGGGACGGGAAGATCGTTCCGCCAACCGTTCTCCCGGCTATCACAAAAAACGAAAAACGCTTGCGGAACTGATGACGTCGGTCGACAAGTCCTACCCGATCCTGTTAATGGATCACCAACCCTTTGGATTGGAGGAAGCAGCCGAAGAGGGAGTCGATTTGCAGGTTTCAGGCCATACCCACAACGGTCAACTGTGGCCTATCAACTATATCGTACAAGCCATTTATGAAGTCGCCTGGGGCTATAAAAAAATCGGCGCAACGCATTACTATGTTACCAGCGGCGTTGGCACTTGGGGCCCGCCGGTCCGCACATCGGGCCGTCCCGAAATTGTTCAAATTCACCTCACCTTTGAATAAAGTGCAAAGTTCAGAGTTCCCGGTTCCGAGTTAAAAACTTAAAGCATGAACTGGGAACCCTGAACCGGGAACCCATTATGATAGACTAATGTCTATGCATGATATTGAACAAGGCCCGATCCGTCCCCCGAGTGAAGCTCATAGCCTTCTTCTGAGAGTCACCCGGAACTGTTCCTGGAATCATTGTGAATTCTGCCACATTTATAAAGGCCAACGATTCAGTCTCAGAACAGTTGAAGAAGTCAAAAAGGACATCGACAGCATCCAACAGATGGTGGAAGAGATGGCATCCCTGTCCCGAAGCCGGGGATTTGGAGGAACAATCGCTCCGGGTTTCGCCGGCTCCCTATTGAAGCAGATGCATCCATTGCCCGATGGATATAGAAGCGTAATCCTCTGGCTTTACCGAGGGGCCAAAAATGTATTTCTTCAGGATGCGAATAATCTGATTCTCAAAACCGGAGACCTGGTTGAGATTTTAAATTACCTGAAAAAAACTTTCCCTTCTGTGGAAAGAATTACCACTTATTGCAGGGCTAAAACAATCTCTCGCAAAACCGTAGAGGAGCTTCGCGACCTTCACCAAGCAGGCCTCTCCCGCATTCATGTCGGCTTGGAATCCGGTTATGATCCTTTATTGAAGCTGATTCAAAAGGGAGTGACGGCTCACGAACTTATCGAAGCCGGCAAAAAAGTCAAGCAGGCCGGCATTTCGCTATCGGAATACATAATGCCGGGCCTGGGCGGCAAAAAAATGTGGAAGGAACACGCGCTCGAAACCGCCCGGGTCCTGAGCGAGATCAATCCCGATTTCATTCGCGTTCGCACCTTCAAGGCGCTGCAGATAATGCCGATTTATAAAAGAATAGAATCGGGAGAACTGGTTCTCATGAGCGATGATGAAATAATAGAAGAAGAGAGGCTTTTAATCGAGAACCTGAATGGAATCACAAGCTATTTTGCCAGCGATCACATTCTGAATCTTTTAGAAGAACTTGAGGGACAATTCCCTGATGTAAAAGCCGGAATGCTGGAAACTATCGATCGATACCTGGCTCTCTCTCAGCTCGAACGAGAAAATTTCCGGCTTGGCAGAAGAACGAGTTATTATCGGACGCTGGACGACATGACAAATCCCGGACTTCGGAACCAAATCGATCAAATCAGGAACAGGATTGAACAAGATCATCCCGGAAACTTTGAGCAAGTCATTTCCGAGATCATGGAAGGCTGTATTTAAAAACGCGGAGTACGCGTTTATTTTTTGCGCAAGCCGCCTCCTCCTCCGAGATGCTGGCCGCCATCAAGTTTGATGGTCTCTCCAGTCATCATGCCGGCGCCTTCAATCAACCATACGACCGCATCCGCTACATCCTCCGGCGTCGCCATAACCTGCAAAGGAGTAGTCTGAACCAGCGAATCGCGTAAGGACTCGAACGCTTTTTCACCAAGACCGCTTCGAAGCCAACGGGTGTCAATGGCGCCGGGAGCGACGCCATTGACTCGTATTTCAGGGCCAAACGATCGAGCGAGATTCTTCGTCATGTTAATAATGGCGGCTTTGGAGGCGGAATACGCAATCGAGCTCCCTCCCCCCACAAAGCCGGCGATCGAGACGACATTAACAATGGCTCCTTCCCCCTGTTCCTGCATATGGGGTATAGCGGCGCGGGAGCAAAAGAAAGCGCCCAAGAGATTGGTCCTCAGAATCTTGAGCCAAATATCTTCGGTAAGGCCTTCCAGGTTGTTGAATTCCACGAATTCAGTAACGGCGGCGTTGTTAACCAGAATATCCAAACGTCCAAAGGCATCTATTGCAGCTTGAACCAGCCGCCGGCATTCGGCGTCTCGAGACACGTCCGCCCGAACGACAACGACGCCCATGCCCTGGGCGCGACAGAGATCTCCCGATTCTTCCGCTTCCGACTGGCTATGGTTGTAATTGATAACCACATTGCATCCCCGTCGAGCGAGACTGAGGGCCGCAGAACGACCCACTCCCACCGAACTGCCCGTAATAATCGCCACTTTCTCTTTCAGTTTCATGAAAAATTATCCGCCTCTCTTTAAAAATTACGCCGATTATGTAATATAGGGAGAGATGCTGCAATCTAATTGAGGTTTTCTGTTTACAAAGAGGAAACCGTTGTGGCAATGTATTTTACATTGGAAAATGAATAAAACGATGGCTCAACATACCCGTCCATACATCAACATCGCTATTATTATCAGCTCCGGGGCGTCGCCCGGCGGATAAAGGCTTGATAAGGTGCGTTCACCAAGCCCTCATCCGTTGGACGGATGAGGGCTTTTTTATTTCAGGAGACTCGCGTGAAAATACAAATATACGACACCACATTAAGAGATGGGACGCAGGGGGAGAGCGTATCTTTTTCGGTACAGGACAAACTTCGGGTGGCCCGGAAACTGGATGAATTTGGAGTCGACTACATCGAGGGCGGATGGCCCGGATCGAACGAAAAAGATGCGGAGTTTTTTCATCAAGCTTCGACTCAGGCCTGGCATACTGCAAAAATTGCCGCTTTTGGCAGCACGGCTCATCCCAAGAATTCGCCCGACGCGGACCCAAACCTGCGGGCATTGCTTGAAGCCGCGACTCCGGTCGTAACAATCTTCGGAAAATCGTGGGACTTCCATGTAAGCACTGCGTTGCGAATATCCCTCGCCCACAATTGCGACCTGATTCGAGTGTCCATCGCCCATCTCAAGTCCAACGGGAGAGAGGTGATCTACGACGCCGAGCACTTCTTCGATGGATTCCGAGCCAATCCCGAATATGCTCTTCAGACCTTGCGCGCCGCCCAGGAAGGAGGAGCCGATCTCATCGCTCTTTGCGACACCAATGGTGGAAGCCTGCCGGCTCAAATCCAAGAGGCGATCCGGCGCGTACAGTCCGTAATCCGGCTTCCGCTGGGAATTCATTGCCATAACGACTCTGAGCTTGCCGTGGCCAATACTCTGGCCGCCGTGGAATGCGGCGTGGTTCACGTTCAGGGAACTATCAATGGTTTTGGAGAACGCTGCGGAAACGCCAACCTGTGTTCGATCATCCCCAATCTGGAAATTAAAATGGGCCATTCTGCAATCGGGCCCGATAAATTGAAGATACTGGCCAATACATCAAAATTTGTGAGCCAGATCGCCAACCTGCCGCACCGCAAAGATCTTCCGTTTGTGGGAGAAAGCGCATTTGCGCACAAGGGGGGCATCCACGTAAGCGCAGTCATCAAAGACGCCTCCACTTATGAACATGTCGTCCCGGACCTGGTTGGAAACACACGCCGTGTTCTCGTCTCGGAGCTTTCCGGCAAGAGCAACCTGCTGTACAAAGCCGCTGAGATGAAAATTGACCTCGCCGAGAACGAAGAAAAACTAAAGATTGCTTTGAATCGGCTGAAAAAACTCGAGAACCAAGGCTATGAATTTGAAGCGGCCGAAGCGTCCGTGCGGGTGCTTATGGAAACAGCCGTCAATGGGGAAATGGAGTTTTTCACCATCGATAATTTCCGCGTCGTCACCGATATGCGCCGGAATGGAGAAGTGACTTCGGAAGCCACCGTGAAAATAAGGGTCGGAGATAAATACAAACACACTGTCGCCGAGGGGGACGGCCCGGTTCATGCATTGGATAAAGCCTTGCACCTGGCTTTAAGTGAGTTTTTTGAGCAATTGCGTTGCGTTCAGCTGGTCGATTACAAAGTTCGCGTTCTGGAAGGAGCCCAGGGGACAGGCGGAAAAGTTCGGGTGCATATACAGCAGACGGATGGAGAAGAAAACTGGACCACTGTGGGAGTATCCGAAAACATCCTCGAGGCGAGCTACCTCGCACTGGCGGACGGCGTACGGTATAAACTGCTGAAACATAATTTGAAAATTACGAATTAGCAATTTATAGCTTCGACTTAAAAAAAATAAAATGATATAGTAACAACAAATAATTAAATGGGCAGAAACGGGCAGCAGTTACTTTTAGAAAAGTTATTTTGACTTGTAATACTGTTCACCAATAATAGTATTCATCGAGTCCTAATGTCTTTCTACGGCGAGGGAAATCAGGGGATCCGGGCTGGAACGAACTCGGAGAAAGTCCTGATCCGGAGTTACGGCAGATTCCGGAATGGGCTCCGAAGGGTTCGCGAGTTAACACATCCCTATCGGAACATTTTGTTCGCCGCGAGCCTCATTATTCTGACGATTGGAGTATATTTTCCTGCGCTTGATTCCCGCATGGTTGCGGATGATTTCATTATCGTAAACAACTGGGGACTCGATGAAGCCCTCCGTTCACTCCACGATACTGTCGGCTTCGGTCGCAACGAGTTCCGTCCTGTGATTGCATTCTCGTATGCCTTGAGCAATTCAATCTGGCAAGGAGCCCTGCCGGGCTATCATCTTGATAGCATCCTTCTGCATACGATTAATGTACTATTGCTCTTTTTTTGGCTCCTGCTCCTGACCCGGTCTCCTGGAATTTCCGTCATGGCGGCGGCGTTATTTGCAGTCCACCCGATTCATGATGAACGCGTCATCTGGATTACGGCGAGGGACAGCCTTTTCAGCACGCTTTTTTCGTTGTTAACGTTCATAACCTATACGCTGGCTCGTCGTCCTAATCACAGTGAATCCACTCACCCATCCTCTTCCGCAAAAATCCTAATCAGCCTATCTGCATGCTTTTTTATCCTGAGCCTGCTCAGCTATGAAGGCGCCGCCGTCGTCCCATTGATAATAGCAGCGCTGGAATTCTTTATTTTTGCGCAACCGAAGCAAGTTTTTTGGCGGCGATTGTGGACAGCTATAGTGAAAACGCGCTGGTATATGATTATCCTTCTTATCTACTTGATGTGGTGGGCGCTTCTTTTTCAAATGAAGGTTGGGTCCTACAATCTGTCTCTGGCCCTGGGCAACCTGCTTCTCGATTATTACTGCTACTTATATCAACTCTTTCATGGCAACTCGCGCCTCGCCGGGATTATTTATTTTGTGCTTATTCTTTCCATTTTCCTCCTGCCGCGTGAGCGTCGCCCGATTGCCGGATTCTCATTTATTTTTATTATCATCGCCTTTTTTCCTTTTATGATCACAGCCGGTTTCGCAGACCGCTTCGCCTACGCCGGAGCCCTCGGATACGCTACCCTCATCGCTCTTCTGATTTACAGCTGCGCGATGGTTAAAAAAGAGGGCTCCGGGCGTTCCTTTCAAATTTATAGAAGGCCGCTTGCGTTATTGATATTTCTGATCCTGATAGGTTATTACATCCGAGATTTACGCTTGAGAAATTCGGATTGGCTGGCCGCCGGACAAATTGCGGAAACCATTCCGCGCAAAATCAAAACACTTTACCCGGATCTTCCGGATGGAACGTACCTGGTTCTGGCCAGGACCCCAACAATGCACGGCCATGCCTACGTATACCCTATTGGACTGGATTATTCCATCAAGCGGTTTTATCCGGGACGCGAGATTCAGGTGCTCTATGGACCTGGCGAGATTAATGAGATTTTAGAACGATCCAACCTGAAGAGTTCCAGCGCTTTATTCTTTAATTATCTTCCAGATAGCCGGAGCATTGAAGAAATATTTTTTTCGAAAAGTGAGGCTCTTTCGTATCTTGATGATTTTAAATGATTTACTGCGCCTAAAGGATAAGTACTAATAAATTGATAATTAAATTGTTTCAATTTGAAGGAAATTGTATAAGTATTTAACAGCACTCGAATAAAAAAGACCCGGAATTCTGACTGCGGCATCCACGGACATTGCGGTTGCCGTCGCAAGAACTGGATCTTTAAACTAACCGGGCCTTGTGAGTTTTCACGCATCAGTTGCTGGAATGTGACCCAACTTGCGTAAAATAGTTACGAGGCCAGAATGGCTGGTTATGTATTCCATCTCAGCTTTCTTCCCGGCGTACAATGATGAAAATTCAATCGGCGGAATCATCCGGTCAACGGCTCGGCTGTTGCCTCAATTGACAAACGACTATGAAATTGTAGTAGTCAATGACGGATCGGCCGATGGAACCGGAGACCTGCTGAGAGCGCTATCCGCAGAGTACCCTTTCCTCAAAGTAATCCACCATGAAGTCAATAAAGGATATGGCGGAGCCTTGATCTCCGGTTTTGCCAATTGCACCAAGGATTTGATTTTCTATACGGATGGGGATGGACAATACGATGTTGGGGAACTGCCTCAACTGCTGGCGGCTTTCAGCGAAAAAGTGGATCTGGTGAACGGGTATAAGATCCGTCGCGCTGATTCCATACATCGGATCATTCTGGGACGCATCTATCAAACAGTGATGCCGCTGCTATTTCATCTTAAAATCAGGGATGTGGACTGTGATTTTCGTCTCTTCCGTCGTTCCCTCCTTTCCAAAGTTCACCTCACCTCCCACAGTGGAGTCATCTGCATAGAAATGATTAAAAAGTTTCAGAACCTGGGTTGTCAAATAATCGAAGTGCCCGTGCATCATTACCCCCGTCATTACGGCAGCAGTCAGTTCTTCAGTTTCAAGCACCTCCGCAAGGTATTCGGACAGCTTTTCGTCGCCTGGTGGAATCTGATCGTCCTTCCTTTGTTCTCATGCCATTCTTCCCGGCGGGGACATAAGGCGAAACATCGTTCCGTCTATCGAGGAGCCCGAGAAAGCACCTAACGAAATATATCCCAACGCCCGGACAATATAAACTTCATGAATGTCGCGGATTAAGGCGCAAATATGGAAAACCAGGAATATCTCCACATGTATGAGGAGGAAGAATGCCACTGGTGGTATAAAGGGATGCGCTCTATCGTTCTCGCTTTACTGCCGCCGGCTTCTCTTCCACCCCATCCGCTCGTTCTGGATGCCGGATGCGGCACAGGGTTCAACCTGGGATGGATCCGGCGCAACTACGAAGCCGGCGTTATAGGTTTTGACTATTCTCCCCATAGCCTGGATTTCTGCCGTCGTCGCGGAGAGCAGCTTCTTGCTCGCGCCGATGCCGCTGCGCTTCCTTTTGCTCAAAATGTTTTCGACCTGGTTGTTTCCTTTGATGTGCTCACTCAATTGAAAGATGCATCGGCGCGCACAGCCGCCTTAAGAGAATTCCAGAGAGTGCTCAAGCCGGGAGGGCTCTTATTGCTCCGTGTGGCAGCCTATGAGTGGCTCCGAAGCAGTCACGACACAGAGATCATGACTTACCACCGGTATGGGAAGAGAGAACTGCTGGATGCAGCCCTGGACGCTGGATTCCGTCTATTACGCCTGACCGGCGCCAATACGATACTGTTTCCGGCAGCGGCTCTGTGGAGAATGCTGAAGAAATTAGGCTTGGCTACGGCAGGATCCGATGTGCGCGCCAATACACGCGGCAATGCCCGGCTAAATCAAGCGCTGTCCTCCATTCTCAATCTGGAAGCAGTCATTCTGCGCCGCAGCCGATTCAGGTTCGGATTTGGGCTTTCCATCTTTCTGCTTGTCGCCAAACCGGGTCCTTATCTCAATAACAACAACGCCACAGATGCCGCGAATTGAAGAAAACAATAAGTATCAATCCGCAGTGGAATTCGTGGCGCTGTTATTTTTTGGATGGTTGCCGGAACTCAAAGGTTACGTTTACAACCAGATTTTCATGATCCGGAGTTGAACTGAAGCCGGCTATCCTCAGCCGTCTGGGATCTATTGCCGCATTGATCTCATTCAAGAACTCGTTGGGATAAAGAGCGTCAAAAGGCTCCCCTGAAGGAATCTTCCACTTCGATCGTAATTTCTTTTCTATGTTTCCCGGCGCGCCCGAAAAATTAAGGCTGCCCATCGTATATTTCGGACCGGCGAAAAGCCGTATACGGTACCTTACACTGCCGGCGGCGTCGTTGAGTTCCGGAGTTTCCTGAATCCGAGCTTCGATAGATCCGGTTCTCGACAATTCTCTGCGGATTGCCGAAATTCCTTCATCAATTTTGGTTTTGTCGGCGATGTCTCCGGTCCTCATCCCCATGATTTGATCCAGAGTTTCAGCAGGGATAGGGAGATCGCCGATCCATACGGCCCTGTCCCAACGATAGGCCGCATTCTCAGCTACCTTTAATATTATTTTTATGCCGGTTTCCCATGATGAGTTTGGTTTCATCTCCACTGCAGGTTCTGCAAACTGAACGCGGAAATAGCCTTTTTCCTTAAACAGAGGGATCAGGAACCGCTCCACAACTTCCATGACGCTATTCCTGGAATATTTCTGTCCTATCAGGGATTTTGCCTTCTCTTGAAGCATTGTTTCTGAAATGACCGTGACACCCTGAAATTGCAGCGATGATATGGAAAGATTCACATCCGCAATATAGAACAAATATCCAAGCAATTTGCCGCTGCTCAAATCCGCATTTAAACGCAAGCGGACGGTTCCGGGAATTTGACGCGCCCGCAGCAAATTCTGTAATGCTTCAGTTGTTTCTTGTTTGGCAGTTCCCAATTGCGGCAAAGTTCCTCTGAATAGAGGAATCCGTTCGCACACCGCCTTCATCAATTCCTCATGACTGAACCAAACAAAATTGTCAAAAGTGCAGGGCAAGAAGCTTTTGGCTTCTTCAACCTGAAACTCAAGCTCCAATCCTCCCCGCTTGTTAATGTGCCGGTATCCGACACTTTCGAAAAATCCTGTTTTTACCAGCTTTTGAGCCGCCGCTTCGATGTCCTTGAGAAAAACCTTCTGGCCTTTACGCAATCCACTGGCCTTTACAGCCTGAGTCGCATCGAATTCCATCAATCCAGTGAATTTGATCTTTGCCAGAGAATAAGATTTTGTCTTGGATTGGCAGAACGCTATACAGGGCAGCGCCACCATCCAGAAAAAAACAGCGGCGTTTCGCAAACAGGAAGGATTCATTTGCATAAAGAGAACCAATCGTCAATTAGCTCCTGTGGAGCGGCTCAGCTCGACAAGGGCTTTGGCGTAGTTAACGCGCGCCTGAACTTCCGCGAATCGGGCGGATCGATAATCCCGTTGACGCCGTATCACTTCATACGGGATGGAAGCCCCTTCCAGGAGCCTTGCTTCCTCAGCGGCGAGCGTCCGGCCGCTGAGCTGGGATGCTTTATGCGCCGCTTCCGCCTGCGCTTTGGATTGGATCAAACCAATCAAGGCTTTACGCACCTCCAGCGCGATGCTGTTGCGTGTGCGTTGCAGACTCGTCTCGGTTTGAGTCTTTTCAAGCTTCGCCCGGTAAATGTCTGCCTCAGCAGCACGATTGCGAAGGTTCAGCGAAAAAGATAAACCAACGGCGTATTCCGGATATTCCCAGCGCCGAATCTGACTCCAGGCCTGCGCAAGCCCGCCTGGAAGAACCGTCGAATTTTCTCCCGACGCAACTATTCGATTGCCATACAAACCTGAGCTGTTGAAATTGGCAAAAAAGAGCAGGCTCGGTTTTAAAAGATTCTTTCCGTAGTTAATTGCAATATCTTGAGTGTCCAGGTTGACTTCCGCCTGGCGTATTTCCGATCTGTTCGCCATCGCAACAGCCAAAGCATCGCTGTATTTTGGAATGTCGCTGCCGTTGGGCTCAGGCAACGGGTCCGCCGGTTCAATCTGCACTGAATCCAATATCTGACCAAGATCCCGGCTGATAACGTTCTTCAGTTCCACTTCTCTCATCTGCAAAACAGCTTGAGCGCCGGCCAGATCCCGTTCACGCGCCGCCAATTCCGATTCCGCGGTAGTCACCTCCAGACCGGAGACAGATCCTAATTCTTCTTTTGTTTTATTATCGTTATAAAAACGCCGAGCTGCTTTCAGCGACTCCTCCGCCACCAACACATTCTCGCGCGCCGCAACCAGATCCCAGTAGTTGTTCTGCGCCTGAGCCAATGTCGTTTGGATTTGCAGGCGCACAACCTCATTCATTATCTTGGATTCATTTTTCGCCACCTGGAGGAAGCGCCGGCCAACGGCCGTGCCGAAACCATTCAGCAACTGCTGAGTAAAACTGATGGAAAGCTGCGAAACAAAATTGGGATTATAAAGGAGACGCATCTGGTTGGAACTCTGACGCATATTGTTGAAAGAGACGCTCACACTTGAGCCTGTGGCGAAAGCTTGCGAATATCGCGCCAGAAACGCCATGGAATCCGTTGTGACTTCGGGCAATCCTGAGACTACAAGCGAATTTAAAGGGCTGGTCGTCCGGTCCACGCTGAATCCAATCGCGAGTGTAGGATCATAGTTGCCGCGCACAAAGCCGGACACCTGGCGGGCGCCGCCGGTAATGCCCGCCGAACTGAAACTGCCGACTCCAGTGGATCCGCCCACCCCGGCGCCGATTGCGCCTGCAAACAGGCCGCCGGGTATCAGGACTCCCGCCCCCCCGCGCGGAGCGCCGCCTCCCTTGACTCTCAACATGTCGGTTTCTGCATAACGCGCACTGTTGGAGGAAGCCAGAATATCGAGGTTGTTCTCACCCACGGCGCTTTTCAGTTGCGCCAACGAGAGCCGGAGCTTGCCGTCGGAGATCAAGCCTGTTAGAGCCGGAGAATTTTTAAGCTCCAGGCGGGATATTTTCTGAGCCTGGTAAGGTTTATAAACGCGCGGGAACCATTCGTGATCCCGGCTGAAATCGGATTGGAGATTCATTCCCTGCGCCGCGGAGGAGCGCACGAAACCAAAGGACAGGAGAAGCATTGTAGCGCATATCCATGCGGTTTCTAAAAGGCGCATTAGTTCGCCTCCTTGGCATCCTGGATGCTGAAGGGAGCGATAGGATTCCGGGAAATTTTGCCGCTTAAGGCGTCGGAATATTCGATATTATTTCTATCCAGCGTCATCCCCCTGGAACGATCCATTTCCACCATTGCCTTAGCATAGGTGGCGATCGCGGCCACTTCCGACTGTTGGGCGCTGTAATAATCACGTTCCCGCAGAATCACCTGGTAGGATGTGGAAGCGCCCGCTTCGAGTTTGATTTTCTCCCCTTCCCACATTTCACGAGCCAGAGAAGCAGCCTTATGAGCGGCTTCCACCTGAGCTTTGCCTTGGACCAATCCTATGATTGCTTTTCGAACTTCCATCAAAACGGTATTACGCGATTTCTGCTGATTGATTAAAAGCTGATTGGTTTCGATCTGAGATCGCAGATTATCCGCCTGAGCGGTTCGGTTGCGTATCGGAATACTCAGGCTGAAGCCTCCGGCATATTCAGGATTATCGGATTTGAAGCTTTGGCCGAAAGCGCTCATCATCCCACCGCTGGAATCGGTATTGGAACCGTCCAGCCCGGATCCGGCGTAAAATCCGAACACAGAAAAACTCGGTTTCAGGGCTTGTTGGGTAAATTGAACGGAAATATCCTGATTTTTGAGATTGATTTCGGCTTGTAAAAGCTCAGGCCTGGTTTCCATCGCACTGGTCAGCGCGGCTTGTAAGTCCGGGATGTCCGCCTGACGCGGCTCGGGCATGGAATCAACGATCGCAATTTGAGCTGAATCGAGTTCGGAACCGACCTTTTTTACCAGCATGTTTTTAAGCGTCGCTTCCTGGAATTGGAGATTAGTCCTGGCGACAGTCAAGTCCCTGGCGCGCGCAGCCACTTCGGACTCCGCAGATGTCACATCCAGCGGCGACATGGCGCCGACTTCAAGACGAATGTTATTATCTTTGAAAAGCTGTTCCGCCACCGCCAAAGAATGCTCCGCAACACGAACGCTCTGCTGCAAAGCAGCCAAATCCCAGTAAGCGTTTTCAACCGCTACGACGGTATTGATGACTTGCTGGCGAAAAACCTGCTCAGCCACTTTCGTATTATTTCCGGCGACGAGGATATATCGCTCGTTATAAAGACGACCAAAGCCATTCAATAAGGGTTGATTGACTCCCAGTGCAAATCGAGTTACCGACGCCGGGTTGAATCGGAGATTCTTCTGAGTTGAGCTTTGTCTTTGACCGTTAAGCGTTAAGGAGTAACTCGTACCAGGAGAAAATAATTGAGCGTAGCTTGCGGTGAACGCCGTTGTTTGTCCAACCACGTTGTAAATCCCGGATACCACACTGGAATTTAGAGGCGAGGTCACGCGATCGTAGCTGAAGTTCACGTTTAAAGTGGGATCGAAGTTGCCGGAAGATCCCACCGAAACGGCGCCTCCGCCGCCGGTGATCCCGCCGGCGCTGCCGACACCCGAACCGGTTCCGGACCCGCTAAGCCCGGAACCCAGAGCTCCGGCAGTCAGGCCGCCCGGCGTAGAGCCCCCGGTAAATCCGCGAGGCGATTGTCCCGCCTTGGTTCGAAGCAAGTCTGTCTGGGAAAATTCAGGAATATAACGCTGGACGGCAATATCCAGATTGTTCTCCAAAGCCAGCGCCAATGCACTGGCAAGCGTCAGGTTTAATTTTCCATTGCTCACCAGACTTTCGATTCTGGGTGAATTCTCCAAGGTTAGACGAGGAACCGATCGTTCGTGATATCGGAAAATGCCGGACAAAAATCCACCGCTGCTCGATTGCTGTGGGCCGGCTTGCGAAATATTTGCCTTGTCGGTTTGAGCAAAAATGAATGCCTGAAAAACCAAAAAATAAGCGCATAACGCAATTAATAAGGACGTCAGACTGAAACATGTTCTCATTGTGAATCCCTCCAAGGGATAATACGGAAACCAAAGTGATTTTATAACGAAACGGGGGCGTTGCTGCAATAGAATGGAAAATCCCCGGAAGCGCCGGCGGCTTTTCCCAATACCCCCTATGCCCTACCGCTGGAGCCTTTCGTGTTTTTCGTGTGTATTCCGTTCTATAAAAGCTGTTAAGATCGTCTTGCCTTGCTTGAGGGATTGGGATGGATTCTAATGAAAACTCGCCCTGCGTAATTCGTGTGTCCATCTCGGACATGGTAGCCTTGCGGGTGCGCGCTCAGGCATCCGGCGCCTCCAACCTGCCGAAATTCCTTTATCAACAGCTGCCGTCCCAGGCCATGGGACTCATGGCTACACTCCCTACGGGTGATATCCAAGTTTCTATACCTCACAAGCTGGACAAGAACTTCGGTTATCCGATCCAAAAGGATTTCCTGCCGGCCGACGACGGTTTCATCCTGACATACGCTCTTCAGCCGAATCGCCGCTATGAAGCCATTGAGGTTTTTTACCAGGGCGGAAATTACCCAATAGGGCCATTCTGCAGCATCGCAAAAAGATGGGCAAGAGATCATGAAGGAACCGGAAGCACGGCATCCGGCAATAACGTTTACATGTCTCCCGACGTGGAACAATGGGGAGTGATCCGAAGAGACTCCGGTTATATAGCCGTGGATCCCGCAACATTTTCGTTCAAGCGGGTTAAGGCGCAGGAGCAACTGGCCAGCGGCGTTTCCATCCGGATGGTTGCCGGCTCATCGCGGCCAAGCTTCCTGCAAGTCGCATTGAAGTTCGATCCCGATCCCGGCGAGTCCAGTCACTGGTTGAGCTTTAATGAATACCGGAGCGAACGGGCGCGCAAATCCCGATTGCCCAAAATTCTGGTCCAGAGCTTTCGCAACTGGAAAGAGCAGTTGAGTGAAGAGAGCGGATTAAAATCATGGATATTTTCCGAGGGGATGCTCTTTCTGGATCGCGTGGAGTGGTGGGGAAATAAAAACCGGCGCAGAACGGAGCATGAGGGGATCGATTTCGCACTGGGGAAAAATGCGGTTGCAAACGTTGAAAGCATCCCTCCGGGGACGCCGATTCGTGCAATCATGGACGGAGAAGCCGTCGCTGTTCTGGATGATTTCCTGGGCAAAACCGTCCTGGTACGGCATCCGGCAATCAGAAACGAGGATGCGGCGATTTTTTATACTCTTTACAGTCACATCCAACCCGCAAACGGGTTGACGGGCCAAGTCGCCCAAGGACAAATTCTCGGCAGGATTGGCGAGTCAAAGCCGGGCAATGCGCCGATGCATCTTCATCTGACAGCCGCCTGGATTCCCCAATCCATTCCTCCGGGCGAGCTCACGATGAACCATATCCAGCATGCATTCGCCCCGATCATCCTCATCGATTTCTTTGAGTCTTTGAGCCCTTGAGCAAAATTACTCAAGGGCTCAAATTAGTAACAGTTCACCCCATAAATGAAAAAACATTCAAATCCATGCTGGACAATTCGCTAGAAATTGGTTACGATAAGGTGGATGAAAATATCCGCCCCCTTCAGAAAGCAGCATGATCAGCTTCCTTCGAGGTCTTTCATTCCTCGTCCAGCTTCTTTGTTTGAAAGGCTGCGACATGAAATCGACCATTTGCGCAAGGAAGTCAAAGACCTTCGAAAAAAGGCAGCCGAAGACAAGGAAAGAATCGCCAACCTCGAGAAAAAAGCTGAACTCCTTAAGAATCTTGAAAAAGAACTGGCCGACCGCGACAAAAAAATCGATGAGCTTGAACAGCAGCTTCCAAAGGAACCTGTCCTCAATGGAGATGAAACGGGATGGCGCGACGCTGGCGTGAAACTCTGGCTCTGGGTTTTCGTAGCGCGCACTT
>CAYTYP010000046.1:23372-32884 GCA_964441405.1 uncultured Acidobacteriota bacterium | reverse complement strand
TAAAGCGCCGGGCTAAACTCATAGCGTCCCTAACGGGACGCGTAATCGGCAGAAACATGCCGACAGGTGTTTCCGCAAACCCGGAGGCGCTGCACATTGCACGAATCCGGCGCCGGCCTTGAAAGGCCCAGCTAGATTCATTCCCGTCCGCTACACGGTCTTCTCGCTCGAATAGGTTGCCTATGTCCATAATCCAAATCACGGGCGAGTTACAGGCTAGGATTCCAACCGTCAATAGGTTTTATGTTCTTGGATCCAGAACTCTGTGAAAATTGCGCCCCAGAGTACGTTTAATAATGGGAATCGAAGTTTCTTGCCGCTTAAGGCATCCGAAAGAAGCTCGTTTAAGACTCGGCTGGGAATAATTTGCGAAGCAAAACTATCCTTGCGGGCAACCACATCATGGACTTTTGAGTTGAATTCCCGATTGGTCAGCCAATGAACCAGCGGCGGAACAAATCCGCTTTTCTTTCGATAAATAAAATCTGCGGGCATGAAATCTTCCAGCAGTTTCTTCAGCGGCCATTTTACAATGCCCTCATGCACCTTGGCGCCCCACGGCATTTTCCCTTGCTCCAGCAGTATGTCCCGCCAGATAAAAGGATACATAATCCGAAGCCCGAGATTTTCATTCACGGACAATGCCTTTGCCGTCCACAGATGACTGTTTATAAACAAAAGCTGTCGTACGGTAATTTTCTCTTCGTAACCAAAATCCGAATAGCCTTCACTGCAACTCATGGATGTTTGCTCTATATGTCCTTGTAAAATATCGTCCCATTTTGAAGGCGTGTCAAAAGAGAGGTAATGAACCGGGGCCTGAACCAGGAAATAGTTCAAATAGGTCTTTTCATGCGCATCGGCCAGCGCTGCAATCCTGGCGCTGATACCTCCATCCATTTCCCATTTCCAAAAAGGATAATTTCTATAATGAGCGGCTAAGGCTCTTTTTATCGCTTTGGGGACGGCGTGTTTAATAAGGAATTTGGTTTTGTGCCGGAGGGCGGGGAACCCGAAACAATCATCGCCTCCGTTGCATTCAACAACGACTCCCTGCGTATCCATATGCTCCCGAATGAATTTTAAGAGGAATACAATGGGAAGAGTTGAAAAATCCGAAAATGGATGATCGGCAAATCGAACCGCATCATCCATAGCCTGCAGAGCGTCCGATTTGTCCATGTTGGCGACTTTCAGATCTACTCCGATTTTTCCGGCGATCGCAGCAGCATAGGGATATTCAGGATCGTTTAATCCGAATGCGCAATAAAAGGCCTGCAACGGCTTATGTTTGGTTTCATTTAAATAACAACCGTACAGGCTTGAATCAATGCCGCCGCTTAGCAGCATCGCCGAGGGATAGCCGCCGATCAGATCCGCCGATTTTTTCAATGTCGATCGAACCGCATCCAGGGAAGCTTCGATTCCATTATGGTCGGCATTGAACCGGAATTTAAAGAAAGGCAGGACGGAATCTTTGCCGTTGTTCAGGTCGTATTCCAAATAATGCGCGACGGGAACGGATGAAATGTTGCGGCTGATGGTCAAAGGCTCGGGGATCATTCCATATTTCATAATGGAATAGAAGCCCAACAAATTTACATCCAATGGGAGGATATCCAATAAAAAGCGGAGATCGGAGGAGAAGAGTATGCCGGATTCCAGCTTATGATAATACATTCTCCCGGCGCCTGCTCTATGAGAAACCAGCCGGAGGGAGGCGCCGCCTTCCTTCTTGGACGCCACAGCCATTCGGAAATCGCATTGAATGTCATCAAAAGATTGAACTCCATTCCTGCGATAGCGGTTCAGGAAATCCGATTCAATATCCATCGGCATGTATTTTAAATTTGCATCCGATCCTATGAGCAAATCCTCGCTCATGGCGATTATATCGGGCTTTGCGGCAAAGGGATTTCGACTGTTTTGAAAAGAATTGTCGCAGAAGAAGCATCCGGAATTCCAGACGTCTATTTTTTTGTAGGACGCCGACTTCAGCTGCAAACGGGCATGGATATCTTCATCGATCCTGCAATACAGGTATCCACCGATCATCTGTTCCCCTTCCAAGCGCTAAACCGCAGATGCATGATTACAGGCAACTTCATCCCGCATTACAGATCGGCAATTATGGGAATTACGAAACCTGTTCCATGAATGAAGCTTCAGGCTTTTTTCAACGGAAACAAGCGTTCGGATCGATTGGCGCCGCACTTTGCGCATTTCGGATCATACCAACTAAGAGTAGTTTTGCATTGAGGGCAGCGCCAACGATCTTCCTCGTGCAGCGTCCATTTCTGCATCCCCATGGATTTTATTTGACGAAGGTTGGCGAGCGTCTCGGAATGATGCAACATCCCGTCATTGTTGAAGTTTGTGATGCGTGAGCAGGCGAATTCAGAACAATCCGAGCAGCGTTTGACGTTCTGCTTGCCTGCCGCGCAATCCCTCATGGCGCATTTCCGGCAGAACGAAGCCAGTCGACCGCCGCCCAGACATCCGTCGCACAGGAGATCTTCCTTTTTCAATGCAGACGGTCCCGCCCCAAATTGTTTCATCAAAGCGTTGAATTTCTCATCGCTGTTTTGCTTGGTCGCAAGATACATGGGGCAGGCGCCGCAATAGAGGCCGCAAACGGCGACCAGCTTTTCGCCCCCTTCTGTCGTTTCCACAGCCTCCGCTGAATGAAATCCTATCAGGGCGCCGGCGAAAACCGTTCCTGTCAATCGTTCAACAAACTCTCTTCGGGTGGAGCCTTTTTCTTTCCTGGCGGCCATTGTGATTCTCCTGTTGGTTTCTATAGACCTTATTTATAAGCCGTTTTCTTCAGGCAAGCAAGTTTTAAGGGAAGGCCTGTATTGCGCGCAATTCATAGAAGCACGCTAAAAAACAGGAAGACTGTATTCCCCATTCTGGTACAATTGCGGCGCACAATTATGGACAAATAAGGAGAATAACAATATGCCGCATATTGGAGCTTGGGAGCTTTTCGCTTTACTGCCGATGTTGGCGTTGATGATAGCGCCTGTTGCAATAGGCATTTGGATTATCGTCATGCTGATCCGAGTTCGTTCCTCGCAGGAGTCCATTCAAAGCAGGTTGGAAGCGATCGAGAGGGCAATCCAGAAATAGATAAGGCTGCTCCGAGGAGCAGCCTTATGGTTTCAAGCAGGAGTAAAGAAGATTCTTCTACATTGTACGGATTTTCCGGGATGAAACATCGACTCCCCTGACCATTTATTTAGGGCGCTCAAGCCCATGTATTCGGCCGGTCATTAGCAGAATAGGGCCATGCGAAATAGCCGATATTGCCAGAGAGCGTAGTAATACTGTTTTAAAACCGCTATACGGCTGAAGGTTTGCAATCGTCAATCGTCAATCGTCTCTTGTCTCTCCGTTCGATGCGCATGCAAATCGATTCCCAGGTGCTGGCATTTTTTATAAAGGTGGCTGCGCTCCAGTGCGAGCGCTTTAGCGGTTTCGCTCATCCGATAGTCGTGCCGCCGTAATTCCATCTGAACGACTTCACGCTCGAAGGCTTCGACTCGTTCAGCCAGGCTTCCGCCGCCTGGAACGGCAGAAGGAATTCCTCCCGATGAAAAAGGCAGTCCGGCTTGGACCGTTTTGCGATCAACCTCCGCGTCGGCTAACAGCAACAGGCGTTCGACAATGTTGCGTAATTCTCTGATGTTCCCGGGCCATGAATAGGATTTCAGTTCTTCGGTTGCTTCCGGGGTGAACGATTTAAGCTTCCATGAATTCTGCAGCGCTATCTGGTTGGAAAAATGCTTGACGAGAATCGGGATATCCTCCAGCCGTTCACGCAGTGGCGGAAGCATCAACGGAAAAACATAAATCCGGTGGTAGAGGTCCTGGCGAAATTGGCCTTTCTGGACCAGGTTCTCAATATTTCGATGCGTTGCCGTCAAAACCCGGACGTCTGCCGGGATGAGGCGCTCCGCGCCGATTCGCTCAATTTCTCCTTCTTCGAGCGCCCGAAGAAGCTTTGCCTGCATGCCCAAAGGCATATCGCCGATTTCATCAAGGAAGAGGGTGCCGCCATGCGCCTGTTCAAATTTTCCCAAATAACGGGCGTTCGCTCCGGTAAAGGATCCTTTTTCATGACCGAAGAGTTCCGATTCAATCAGATCCGGAGGCACTGCCGCGCAGTTTATTGTTACGAAGGGCGCCTTGTTGCGCAGGCTGCGCTCATGCAAAGCCCTGGCGACTAATTCTTTGCCTGTTCCAGTCTCTCCGTGGATATAAACCCTGGATGTGCTTGGTCCCACGCGTTCAATTTGCGCCATGACGCGACGCATCGCTTCACTGGTCCAGATGATTTCGTGTTTGCCGACGCGCTGTCGCAGTTGCTGATTTTCGTCCTCCAGCCGGGTCAGTTTGAGAGCATTCTCAACAGTGAGAAGCAGCTTTTCAGTCGAGAGCGGTTTTTCCAGGAAGTCGATCGCACCGAGACGGGTGGCGCGAACCGCCATCTCCACATTAGCCTGCCCGGAAATCATGACAATCGGCGCTTTGACGCCCGCGTTTTTCAAGTCGGCCAAAAGGGATAGACCATCCTTCCCGGGCATTACCACATCCGACAAAATTATGTCGAAGCGTTGCGTCTGGGCGATTTCGAAGGCGCGGTTGGCGTTATCACAGACGGTCGCTTCATATCCGGCCAGGCGGAACGCCCGGGAGAGAGAGGCCAAGGTTCCTGTATCATCATCCACGATTAATAAATGGCTCATCGAAACTCCTAATTCAGAAATTCGATCTGAAATGCCGTACCCGTTCCAGGCTCGCTTGAGACCGAGATTTTTGCTCCATGATCGCTGATGATCGATTGGACGATTGCAAGCCCGAGGCCGGCGCCATGTTGTTTTGTCGTGTAATAAGGAGTGAACAACCGGCTGCATTCTTCTTTTGTCAGGCCCTGGCCGGTATCGGATATTTCCAGCCTTTTTACGCCGTTTTCTTTTCGAGTGCTAAGGGTCAGAGCGCCTCCTTGAGGCATGGCGTCAATTGCATTCAGCAATAAATTCTGAATTACGCGCTGCAACTGTTCCGGATCTGCTTGAATGGGGCCAAGTTTGGGATCCAAATTCAAATCCGCCTGGATGGCAGGTCGTCCTGGAGCATGGAATTGAGCGTCGAACAATTGTACTGTTCCTCGGACCAACTCATTCAAGTCGACCGATTCCATTTGCGGATGCGGCATTTTGGCAAAATCACTGAAGCGCCCTATAATGGTTTTAAGGTTGGCGAGTTGTATCAGGAGAGCTTCGGTGCTCTCGCGAAAAACTTCTTCGAATTGTTCCGGGGCTTGTTCCTTGGCTCTTTGCAAATTTTCAATCGTGATCTGCAAGGGGAAAAGGGGGTTTTTTAATTCATGAGCCAGCCGGCGAGCCAGTTCACGCCATGCCGCGACCCTCTCCGCCTGCACCAGGCGTTCGCGTTGATCGATCAACTGACGGGTCATGGCATTAAAGGCCTCCGCCAGTTCGCCGATTTCATCTTTCGAAGAGACTTGGACGCGCGCATCCCATTCGCCGTGCGCCACCGTGCGAACGCCTTGGACAAGCTCTTTTACCGGATGAGTCACCTGGCGGGAAACCCAGTAACTCAAGGCTATGCCAAACAGAATTCCTATGGCCGCAGCCGCCACGCCGATAAAGCGAATATTATGGATAGTATTTTCCAGCTCTCGCCGGGAGCTTCCTACGAGGAACATTCCCAACAGATTCTTTTCAGGGCCAAGCAAAGGAAGGGCGTGAAAGGTTTCAGGCCCTTCCGGCATGGGGATGGTTTGTGACGTTTCATGCGAGGCATGCATGACGTGCTCCACCAGAGAGCCTAGTTTCCCGGATCCCAGGGTTAGCCCGGAATCGGATATCAGCGCCTGCGGGGAGAATTGGGGCGTCAGGTTTGGATATAGAAGAACGCGCATGCCCGATTGAAGCGTCAACGATGAGAGAAATTCCTTGCCCAAACGGCTTCCTCCCGCAATATACAGCTTTTTATCACCTGCCCTGACCGACTGAACGGCTACAAGCGCCAGCGCGATTCCCTCCGGCAACTCTTCGCTTTTCAGAAAATATCCTTGCGAACTCCAACGGTCGGCTTTGGCGATCCAATCGACTTTATATCCGAAACGGGCGGGCCATTGTGCGGAAGATAAGATGGAGCCGTTGCTGTCAATCAGTTCGAGAAAATCAAGATTGTTGATAGCCGCCAGGCCGGAAGCTTCATCAATGTAGGTAGACAGGTCCTCCTCGGAGAGGCTCGATGCGATGGCTATGCGCCTAATGGATTCGGCTTGGGCGATGGCGTCGATTTGATGAACCACTTCCTCGCCCCGCTTCTGGAACTCACGGCGAAACTGTGCCACTGACGCGGCGGTTCGCTGATTATCCAGAGACTCGTAAGCGATGCGCATTCTGACGACAGCTATCCATGTCACCAGGGCGGCGGTGATGGAAACCGCCAGCAAAATCATGATCAGCAGACGCGTGCGGAAACTCACGGTTTCTCCCTATCCAGCCACATAGTGTCGAATCGCCAATTCCCGAAGGGATCCACTCCTGTCGTCATCCATGTTTTCAGCCGAAAGCCGGATCCATAAAGTTCCGGGACGTGAAACAACGGAATTATTCGATATCCGGATACAATGGCATTTTCGGCTGTATATATAGCTTCGATTGATGATGCATCGATTATAGATATATCATTGTTCAAGCGCAAAGATGTGAGCAATCCGGACAGAGCCAATGCCGGATTCGGAGTTCGAAGAGGCAGACGAACAAGGCGAAGATCCGAACGGATCGGCTGGGCGGTTGTTTTAATGGTGATAGCAGCGTCTCGCGCATTGAGAGCTATTCTTGAGGCAATATTGCCGGCCAGCGGGTCGGAAGCGTCATAAGAAAGCAAAAGCTCAGGAGATAACTGGTTTAATTTTGTGACTGATTGCCGGGCATTCTTTTCGGTTCCGGTCGAAAAAAGAAAAGCATAGCCGCTCAATTTTTGTGGCAGCAGCGAGACTGCTATTTCTCCTTGTTTCTGTAAAAAATTGTGCAGGGCTGCGCGATCGATGGAAAGCGCCAGCGTCTCCCGGAGTTTTGCATCCTCGGAATAACGCCGTCCGTGTTCGAAGGAAAGAGCAATAAGTACATGCGCACTGGAGGACCAGATTTTTGTTCCTTTGGGAAGACGATGTATTTCGTTGGGCCAAACCTCTACGAAATCGGCTTTGCCCAATTCAAGATCTGTCAATTGTTCCTTCAGCGCTCGCCCCATCTCGATTGTGACGCCGTCAAGAAAAGGTCTTCCGGCCCAGTGTCGTTCGTTTGCGGCAAGAACGATGCGCCGGTCCGGATCCAATCGGACTATTTGAAACGGACCGGTGCCGAAGGCTTTTTGATCGGTCCCGCGCAGGAAGATCGAATGCGACGCCTGGGCCAGTTCGAAAAGCAGATCCGGCAGGGGCTTGTCCGATTCTATTAATAGAGCGTCGCCTGGAGCGCTGATTTGCCAATCCGGCGCAGAAAGGCGCAAAGCCGTTGCAACCATTTCGGGAGTCATGTCGGATCCGTCATGGAACTTCACATCTGTTCGGAGCCGAAATCGCCATTGCCTGTTTTTAGAATCATGTTGCCAAGAAAGAGCCAATGAGGCTTGAGGGCGATTGTTCTCATCCAGCCTTGTCAATCGCTCAAAGACAAGCGAAATCAGTTTTGCTTTTACGGACTCCGTTCCGGGGACGCTCCATTCGGCCGGATCCAGGCTGCGGATTTTTTCGTGCGTCTCGACAGATAGAATGCCTCCATAGCGGGGACGTCCGATGACCGCGCAGGTTTGCCATCCGATCCACAGGCTAACGGCTGCAAGAAATTGACAAATGATACGCTGCATAATTTCCTGTTTTTAAGTTATACGCTATTGCGATTGCGGAATTTTGGCCCGGGACAGACCATAAGGCCGTAACAGGTCCGGGAAATTCCACAGCAGAACTGACGGCAACCGGTTTCCGATGCACTATTTCAAACGCCTGAATCGCTTCGCGCTCCGGAGGATCTTGGGCAAGGGCGACCAGGATCGGCCGCCTGGCGCCGCAACCGGCGTCGATAGCTCCGAAATCGTCGCCCCAACTGTCGAAAATCCCAACTTGGTTTGCCGCTTTTCCAAACAAGTAAGTCTGTCCATCAATCCCGGCGAGCGCCAGCAATTCCGTTTCATCATCAACTACGTTCGCGACCGAATAGAAAGGAGGCAGATTTTCCAATACAAAATAATTATTTTGGTATTTCGGCGTCCTGACGCCGAGCCCGATAGGCCAGGGAGTTTCATCCTGCGAACAAACCAGAGTCAAGGATGGCTTCGTAGCGCCCTTGCAAGATAGGAATGGAACGTGGACCTGAAGCGTCTCGCCTTCAGTAAACAGGCGCCCGCGGATATCGCGTGGAAAAGGGTAGGGAGGCTTCAGCGGCGTCGAACTCTCGAGCTCCCAGGAATCATTTTTACGGTGATATAATGCCAGCCGCTGCGGGTCCAATATAAGCAACTCATCTTCCTGCCACTTCACATCCAGCACCGGATCCTTTTGTTCGTATAATAGTTTTACCTGGATTGCCATCCGGAGCGCTGCTTCCTGGAGCGGGGGGGGCTGTGGGCGCGGCTGTGTCGTCATTAGCAGACTGGAGTTCTGAGGCTGCCGGATCTGTGCGATCCAAATAAGCTGATTTATATTTTCTGACAGCGTTACGTTGATACTTATATCGGGTTGTGATGTATTCGCCAACCTCATGCCTCGAGCGTGCAATTCGCTTTCAAGCGATTGGCGTGCGGCAGAAACCTCCTTTGCTCCAAGAGAAGTGCGGGCCTGAAATGTGAATTCGACATTTTCCAAGCGTCCGATACATTTCACAATTTTCTCTGCGACCTCCTTCGTCGCTTCAGCATAAGGATCGGCTGCAAAGATTGGTTCAGCGAAGATAGGGGATAGGATAATCACGAATATAAGAATGATCTTTTGGAAACGCCGCGCTATATTGTCCACAAGCCGTCATGATAATAGTTTCCCGCATGTAAAACCAATGTTTCTTTATCAGACGCCCGGATCGAACGCTTTTATTTTCCCGGTTTAATTTACTGAAAGGGAAGTCGCTGCTGAAGCGCTCAGCGCCGGATCGGGCGCCGGCAGTATTCCGGACTGGAATATTTGCGCCAGATAGGAATTGGTTTCGCTGTATATCTCGACTGCATCTCCGACTTTCACTAATTCGAATAATTCCTCGATATCGCGGTTCCGCATCCTAATACAGCCGTGGGAAGCTTTCTTGCCGATAGAACCGGGAACGTTGGTGCCGTGGATTCCGAAACCTTTGACGCTGAGTCCGAGCCAGCGCGTTCCTAATGGATTGGACGGGCCGGGAGGGATTACCTTGCCGGGGCGATAATAAGTAGGGCGGCTCAATCGGGTGATAATCGTAAATTCACCGTCTGGACTGGGGGTA
>CAYTYP010000046.1:0-23362 GCA_964441405.1 uncultured Acidobacteriota bacterium | reverse complement strand
TGCTGTCTGCCAAATCTTGATTATTTTATCTCCCTCGATCAATGCTAACTTCCGATCCTGAAGGCTCACGACGATCCGCTGAGTCGGAACAATGTCCTCTATTTTTATATCGAGAGTGGCTGCGCGCCGGTATTTTTCTTCAGCCAGAGCCGAAATTGCCGCCATCATTGCCATCGCAACTAAAGTGGCTGTCCTGGATTCTCTTTTGACCGACCTCATGGTTTGCCTCCTTATCTCGTCGAGAAGCAATAGAGCAAACCGCGTGCCAACTATTAAATTATTTTATTATAATAACTTAGCGGAAATCGATGTTTCGGGTTTTGTGTGTTGTGTCCCACACCGTGTCTCGGTAGACACACGATTTGAGATCGTTATGTCAAAGAATCCACGGATTATCCTTATCTCAACGCTTATAATGCTTATTATGGAGGTCTGAAGAACATGATGCTCTGGTTGAGCTTTGTTCCAAAACAAAACAGGTAGTTTTATACAGGAATATCAATGGCGTTGAATATCGGTGTTATTGGGGTCGGTGGAGTAGGCGGGTATTTCGGAGGCAAGCTTTGCCGGCTGATTTCGGCGCAGGGCGCCAAGGTCTATTTCATCGCTCGAGGTCCGCACCTTGACAATATCCGTCAGCACGGACTCCGGGTAAAAACCGCCATGGAAGGAGAATGGATTTGTCATCCGTCTTTGGCGACCGATCGGATTGAAGACCTGCCGCAGCTCGATATGTGCCTGATATGTGTAAAATCCTATGATTTATCGAAAGTTGTTCAGCAGCTTTGTGAAAAGACAACGGAATCAACGGCGCTCATTCCTTTGCTCAACGGCATCGATATCTATGAACGGATTCGAGCCGGCATCCATGCCGGGCATATATATCCAGGCTGTGTTTATATCGGAACCCATATCGAATCTCCCGGGAAAATTGTCCAACGCGGAGGAAGCTGTAAAATCCTCTTTGGCAATAATCCGGAAGCTGCAACCATTCTTCCGCGTCCTGTCTTCGATATTTTCAACCAAAGCGATATTGAATATGAATGGTCGGATGATATTTCTCCAACCCTGTGGACTAAATTTATTTTTATTGCCGGAATAAGCCTGGTCGGCGCCGCTAGGGATAAAACGCTTGGCCGGATGCTGGAATCCCCCGGGCTGAGCCGTCAAATCCAAACGATAATGCGCGAGATCGCCGCGTTAGCCGAAAAAAAAGGAATCGTTTTGCCGGCAACCGTGGTGGCCGATAGCTACGAAAAAGCAAGCCATTTCGCATACGAAACCCAAACATCATTCCAACGGGATTTTGAAACAGAGGGAAAACCGGATGAGCGTGATCTGTTTTGCGGCGCTATTCTTCGTCTCGGCGAACAACTGAACTTCGAAACGCCCGCTACCCGGGCATTGTGGGAAATCCTGGAGCAGCGTAAACTATGGCCGGTTGTTATCGGATAATTAAGGCATGACCAGGATACTTATCATTGATGATGATCGTCATATGAGAAGCGTATGTTCGCGCGTTCTTTCTCAAGAAGGATATTCAGTATTTTGCGCCGAAAACGGCGATGAAGGATTAAAGCAAATCAGCGACAGCGCTGAAAAATATGATGCAGTACTGCTGGATCAGCTGATGCCCGGCATGAGCGGGATGGATGTACTGGCCCGAATAAAAGCCATGGATGCCGATCTTCCGGTCATTATCATTACCGGATCGGCGACACAAGAAAATGCGGCGGAGATTATCCGCAAGGGAGCCTTCGATTGCCTGCCCAAACCCTTCATCCCGGAAGAACTGCGCGCCGCAGTTAAAAAAGCCATGCATAAATCCTCTTGACATTCTTCCGCCTCGGGTTGCTTTATAATCGGCGGAGTTGTTCAGCTCAATAAAAATTACTGATCCAATGGGGGGCAACTGAATGAAGATAAATCGATTTATTGGGATAGCGATAGCGCTCGTAGCCATCGCCTTGATAGGAAATAGCTGTAATGCGCCGGAAACTCCAAAACCGGAAGCTCAAAAGGCTGAAACTAAAGCGGCCGTCAACATGGATCGGCAAGGTTTGATCGATCTCATGCAGAAATATTTGGCCGCTCTGGTCGAACACAATCCCAAGGCTGTGCCGTTTGCCGAAAAAGCGAAGTTTGTCGAAAGCACGGCGGAAATTCCAGTGGGCGAAGGCCTGTGGATCACCGCAGCCGAGAAGCCGGGGCCATTTCAGATTTACGCTGCGGATCCGGTAGCCCAACAAGTCGCCTGCCTGGTGATGATGAAAGAAGTCGGGATGGGCGGCAATAAAGACATTCTGTTGGGAGCCCGTCTTAAAGTCGTGGACGGAAATATAACTGAAGCCGAACACCTGGTGCTTCGGGACACTTTCAACGCAACGCAGTTGAAAAATTTTGCAAAACCACGCCCGGCATTCCTTGAAGATCTGGCTCCGGAGGATAAAACGCCCCGCGAGGAGATGCTGAAAGCCGGAGAAGCCTATTATGTAGCGTTAACCGGGGAAGACGGCAAGCTGGCGCCCTTTGCGGACGATTGCGAACGCCGGGAAAACGGCAGCACAACGGCGGGAACCAGAGAGAAACATGCGGCAATGCCTATTGCCGCTACGGATCCTGAGACGAAAAAAATGTTGGAAGCCATGGCGAAAATGCCGCAGTCCTGTGAAGGCCAGATCAGCACCGGTTCTTTTACCTATATTACGGATATCAAAAATCGCCGGGTGTATATTGCGGATGAACAGAATGGATTAGTGGTAGGTTTTTCAATGTTCTATCATCGGAGCGACATCAAGGAAGTACAGATTAAAAACACGCCCGGCATAGACAAGATTCCATCGTTCCAGGGTACGTTCAATCTCCCTGCCTTGCATATTTACAAGATTAAAAAAGGCAAGATATACGACATCGAGGCTATAGGATTTATGTTGCCTTACGGAACGAAATCCGGTTGGGAATAGAACGGTAGCGATGGATCGATAAAAGAGGGGGAGCGGCCGCTCCCCCTCTTTTGCGTGGCAAAGCCTGAACCAATTCGGTGCTTTTTTTAACACTGTTTGAAGATAAGAATAGTATATACTTGGGAAAAATAGATTCATTTGCATCCAACGAGGGACCAAATTTTTGATAGGGAGGGAAAAGAAATGGTTATACGCAAAAGCGCGATTTTGGCAGTTCTGATTCTTACGGGTTTAGTTTGTGCTTTTGGAGCCGATATCACGGGTAAATGGACTACAGAATTTGATTCTCAGGTCGGCGCTCAAAAATACACTTTTGAATTCAAAGTTGAAGGCGACAAGCTTACGGGCACAGCCATTTCAAATGTAGGCGGCGTTGAAGCCAAGACTCCGATTACAGAAGGAAAAATCACAGGCGCCAACATTACTTTTGTTGAAAACCTGAATTATCAAGGCCAAGAGCTGAAGATTGCCTATAAGGGAACAGTTGCGGGCGATGAAATCAAAATGTCGCGTATGGTTGGCGAACTGGAAGGGGAAACGTTTACCGCTAAAAAAGCCAAATAGTTTTCTATAATATTCAATGCGCCGGTGCATGGTGGATATCCGCCATGCACCATCCCGCTTATTTACGGTTAGCGCAGAACGCCCTGGAACAGGCTTAGAGCGTGTCTCTCTACTCCATCTCGAGACGGAACTCGGGCGTATCAAACCAGAAGCCCAGATTGCTGACGCTGTTTATTTCGGCGCGTACGATAGCTTCATGTCCTTCTTCGATCTCAATGAATCTTTTAAATAACTCCCGTCCTTCTCCATCCAGCCTGGCGACCATGTCTTTATAAAAATTAGTTGTTTTTATTTCGGCATCCAATGCTTTCTTCAGCAACTCCAGTTCTGGAATTTGCCTGGTTGGTTTGGGTTTTATTGTCTTCTGCAGATCCTGCAAGCTTTTATGGATGGTCTCTTGCGCTGGAATTGAAGTTCCCAGCTTTTCTACTCTGATTTTTCCCGAAGCCGACCACTCATCGAGACGCTTCTGCAGATATTCCAGGTGTCCCGTTTCCTCTTCCCATAGAACACGGAAGACGCGTTTTGCTGTTTCATCAGCGGTTTTATTCATGGCTTCGAAATATAATTTTTGAACTCCCGATTCATACTCCAGCGCTTGTTTAATGGCTTGATCCAGTTTCATATATTTTGTTCCTTTGGCGTCAGATTGACCGGCTTCCCGCCGCTGTATTGATTATCAGGGCTATTTTATATTTTCTCAATCGGAAATCATGCCTGCCGTTAGTGAGATGCGCTAAGCAGTGATTACAGGCTAAATTTTATTGACAATAAAATAAAACATTTTATGATGCATCTGTAACTGAGGTATTAAAACCAAATGCGCCACCGAACATTTCTCGGCTCTGAATTGCTGCCGGGCACTCTTGAAATGCTGATCCTGAAAACACTGAATAGCGGACCGGCTCATGGCTATGCGATTGCCAGGCGCCTGGAACGCACTTCAAAAAATGTATTGAAGATTGGAGAAAGCTCGCTCTATCCGGCATTGCAGCGCTTGCTTGCGAATGAATGGGTTGAATCTGAGTGGGGGGAATCCAGTTTAAAACGCCGGATACGTATTTATCAGATTACTGCAGAAGGCCGCAAACATCTCGAAACACAAGCTGAAGGTTTTGTCCGTCTGGCCGGAGCAATCGCAATAATTATGGAAGAACCCTGACAACTGCTTCTTTATAAAGATCGCAATAGAACCATTTTGTTTCAGATCTGCAATTAAAACCTCAAATGCCTGCACTTCCCAGATGCTGCTTTTGTGACCCCTATCACAATTATTTTTAAGTGAAGTAAGGATTTTGTGTCCTGGGACACGTTTTATCTCCGGGAAAGTCGGATAAATATAGAGTCGGGTTGAAGCTCGGAAAGGAAAATGTATCTGAGCTGCTGGAAATATATTGATAGGAAAGGATGCGATCTACAATCCATGATGAGATTTCATTTGGCAAAGAATCATAGCGCAGCCTTCTCACTCATTGAGCTCTGTCTCGTTCTAGCCGGGATGGCAATCCTCGGAGCTTTTTCCGTGCCCATGCTCAATTCTGCAATGCGCAGCATGCAGTTGAGCGCAGAAACTCGAAAAATTGCAACCACATTGACAAACGCCAGACTCAGCGCTTCATCCCACACAAATCCCTATCGTATTGTTTTCAACCAGGGCGCCAATTCATGGCAACTGGAACGATATGATCAGGATGAAAACGATTTTGTAGCTTATGAAGCGGAGAACACGTTGTCCGCTGGGCTTGCGAATAGCGGAATCGAATTAAAGGGCGGCACTCAAACCGAGATTGCCGGTTTTCCGCTTACTTCATCGGAATTCATTACATTCAATGCGCGGGGCTTTCCCATTGATTCGACGGGAGCGCCGACGGCGGGCAATGTTATCTACCTCGCCGGTTCAAATACTGAATTTGCAATTACGGTTTCGCTTACCGGGAAGGTCCAGGTATTAAAAAACGAAGATAGCGGATGGACTACTTGTCATTAATTCTACAGGGAGTATTGGAATGAAAAGGCGCACGTCCGATGAATCCGGCATGACCCTGATCGAAACAATAATTGCTCTTTTGATCCTGCTTGCCGGCCTGCTTTCTATGGCTCAAGTCCTGGCCTTCAGTGTGATAGCCAGCAAGACTTATGGTCGCGATGCAACCAAAACGACAGCTTCCGCTCACGATAAAATTGAAGAACTGATGAGCCTCAAATTCTCGGATACAACCACGAATGTAACTGTCGAGCCGCCATTTACCAACACGGGTCAGGGCCTCAGTCCGGGTGGCGACATTCCTCCTTCAGCTCCCGTAAACGGGTATTCCGATTATCTGGATTTCTCCGGCTCCCGGACCACTGCCGCTAACGCTGCCTACACGCGGCAATGGAAGATTGAAAATGAGTCCGCCACTCTCAAGAAAATTACTGTTGTAGTCTCGAGTGATAAAAGCTTTCGGTACGGAACGGCTCCATCCACAACCGTCGTAACGCAAAAAGCGCCCTAGAGGACAACCGGAAGGGAAGTTGAATATGAATTATCGCGTTCATAAAAGAACAGATTCCGGATTTTCACTTTTAGAAACGATGGTCTGTCTTTTGATACTGATTCCAATTATGGGAGCAGCCGTCGAATTCTTTGCTGTCGGGGTTGATCAACACACGACCGAACAGAGCAGCATTGACATGAACCAGGAAGTCCGCGCCGGATTTGAGCTGATGACAATGGAATTGGCCCAGGCGGGATCGCATGATTCGTCAGGCGCTGTAAGCACCACGGCCACCGGAACCATCCAGGTTCCTTCAGCCGCGGAACAATCATTAACCGTTGCAAGTTCCGCGGGAATTAATATCGGCGATTATGTCTATGTGGACAGTGGCGCCAACCAGGAGTTCGTGGAGATGACCGGCATCGCGGCCGGATCTTTAACGGGCGTATTCAGGACGCAGCATCTCGCGGCCGGCGTTCCGGTCCGGTTGTTTGCTCTGCCCTATACCCAGGGGGTGATCCCGCCGGCGAACGCGGGGCGCGATGCAGCGATACCTGTGGGCGTCATACGCTTTTTCGGAGATATCAATGGCGACGGAAGCCTGTCCTACGGCGAGTACAGTTACCAGGAGAACAACGACGGCACTGCTCAAATCTCCCGATCGATGACTCCGATAACCCAGGATGTGATAAATCCTCCACAGCCAATCATTAGTAAAATAAAAAGCGACTCTGTTCAATTTGTTTTATACACAGACAATCAGAAGATCGTGACAGCGATCGGCATTCGGTTGACGGTGGAAGACTCAATAATGACCAACAACAAGCGCCAGGAAACCACGCTTTCCACGAGAGTCGTGATCCCAAGCGCAATTGCGGCGTCCTCGCTCTTTAATCAGAATCAAATATATGGCGGCGTCAACAAGATTCCCCCAACCCCAGCTCGGGTCCTTGCATGGGTGAGCCGATGAAAAACAATAAAGCATTCGATTTAAAAAATTCAAAGGGAATGGCGCTCATCACAACCCTGCTTTTCCTCACCGTGATGGGAATTCTTTGCACCGCGCTGGTTTTCACTGTTCAGAACGAAATGAAAACAAGCGCCAATTATAAATTTTCGCAGCAGGCGTTTCATGTGGCCAATGCCGGCGTACAAAGGGCGCTGGATTGGTATGTTACAAGCTACGATCCCCATCTCCCCGCCGGCGATTACAATGCCACAACTCTTCCTGTCACCCTAACCGCAGACGGGAACGACGTTAAGCTTGGCAGTTCTCCATCATTCCCGGCCAACGGAATTGCCGCTACTTTTTCTGATGCGCTCACCGGCAAGACTCTCCAGGGGGGCAACAATAATTCAGGCGTTTATTCGATTAATGCCACGCTGCTGAAATATCAGCCGGTTTCCTTCATCGACTCGGCGACATTCGCTTCTTACCCTTCCGCCCTGGAAAGGTGGCGTATCAGCAGCGTCGGATTTTGGGGAAATCCACAAAATCCAATGGGTATTGCAAGAATCACCGCCATAATTGAGAATAGCGGGAATGCTTTATTCGACAGGGCTCTTTGGGGCAAATCCAAAGTAGATTTGGGCGGAACCGTGCTGATCGACAGCTACGACCCGGCCTTCGGCGCATATAACAAAATTACCAATGCCGGCAATGAAGGTTCTATCGGATCCAATGGAGTAATTACCGCGAATGGAGCTGTGGTGGTCAAAGGTGATTTGGCTTACGGACCGGGGGGATCCTATGCAGCTTCTCCTAACGTGACGGTGACAGGCACTGTCTATCCCCTGCAAGAGCCGCGAGTCTTCCCGCCGGTCCCCGCATGCCCCCTGGTGAATTGCGTCGTAAATGCGCTTCCTACTATAAAAAATGCGACGGTGCCGATCAATCCGGGGTGTTATGGGGACATTACCATGGGTCCCAGTGGAATTCTGGATTTGGCGCCGGGGGACTACTGCATCGCCAGTTTGGATGAAGGCGCTTCCGGAAAACTGACTATCTCCGGGAATACCAATCTATATATAACAGGGTCTATAGATTTGTCCGGCCAAGGGGTGATTAATCCGTTGGGCGATCCAACCAGGCTGACGGTATTTTATTCCGGAGCCGCAGAGATGGATATTGTCGGCGGGGCGCAGGCGTTCCTCGAAGTTTATGCTCCCAACGCGCCTTTGAAATTTGTAGGCACCAGCGACTTTTTCGGCTCCTTTATTGGCGACACCGTGACAATACAAGGAACGCCGGAAGTGCATTTTGATGAAGGCTGCCTCAATCAAAACCGCATTCGCCAGCCTTTCCGGATTATCAGTTGGACTCAGACTCCCTTCGCCCAGTAGAGGCATGGCATCGAATAGGGCCTTGAATAGGAGCCGTTTGGAAAATTAGGAAGCAACGCGCTAAATTCTTGGACAGGCTTCTATGAGTTGACTTCCGCTCTGTGCCGTGCTGCGTCACCCCTTCGGAATCCCAATTTAAATCCTTAACAAAACGCCATTCGATCCCCGGCTCCGATATTGTTGTCTTGGGATCTGCTTGCTCCGGGAGCGCGGAGGATGCAAAATGGAGAAGGTAATCCATTTCAAGGAGCTGTGGCGCATGTCAATTGCAATTGAGGGCTTAAAACCGGAACTGATCTGGAAGCGCTTTGCCGATATTTCTCGAATTCCCCGCTGTTCGCGCAAGGAAGCCGCTGTAGCGAAATATGTCCTGGATTTCGCCAAAAAATGTGGGCTTCAGGCTAAATCCGATCAATGCGGGAATGTCGTCGTCAAAAAACCTGCATCGCCTGGCCGTGAACGCGTAAGGTCGGTAGCGCTTCAGGGACACCTCGATATGGTATGTGAGAAGAATGCGGAAACGGCGCACGATTTTTTGAAAGATCCGATTGAGCTGGTTCGCCGGGGCAATCTCCTGATGGCAAAAGGCACTACCTTGGGCGCCGACAACGGCATCGCAGTCGCGGCAAACCTGGCGATCATGGAAGACCGATCGCTCGAGCACGGGCCTCTGGAGTTGCTGTTCACTGTCGATGAAGAGACCGGATTGACCGGCGCAAGCAATCTGGCCCCGGATTTTATCGAGAGCAAAACCCTGTTGAATCTCGATTCGGAAGAAGAAGGCGCGCTTTATGTCGGCTGTTCCGGGGGCAAGGATACTATTGGCGAGTGGGCGATTCAATTTGAAGATGCTCCGGATCAAATGTCAGGAGTGCAGATCAAGGTCTCGGGCCTTAAAGGCGGGCACTCAGGGGTGGAAATCGATAGGGGCAGAAGCAATGCCATTAAAATTATGAATCGGTTCCTTCGCGCGCTTGATTCTCTCGGCGCCAGGATTGCTTCTATCGAAGGCGGCAACAAGCACAACGCCATTCCGCGGGAATGCGCAGCGATATTAATGACGCCTCGCCGCTCGCTTGAACAGGCCAAACAAGCGGCGAGCGATCTGGAAGCGATTGTAAAATCGGAGATGGCCACAGTCGAGCCGGATCTGGCTGTCAGCTTCATCGAGTTGGGCAGGAAAAAAGCCAGGGTGATGAAAAAAACGGATCAGCGGAAAATCCTGGCCTCCATCAGCGCTCTTCCTCACGGAGTAATTAAAATGAGCGCGGATCTTCCAGGACTTGTGGAAACTTCGACCAACCTGGCGGCCATTCGTACGACGAAGCATGCAATCAAGATAGCGACGAGCCAGCGGAGTTCGGTTGCGTCGGAGTTGGGTGAAATCGCCGATGCAGTTTCTTCTGTCTTCCTGCTGGGAAGCGCGTCGGTGGAAATCAGTGACGCCTATCCGGGTTGGAAGCCGAACATGGATTCATCCATCCTGAAAGTGGCGAAATCGGCTTACCGGTCGCTTTTTGGGAAAGATCCTTTAGTAAAAGCAATCCATGCGGGATTGGAGTGCGGAGTTATTGGAGAAAGAGTTCCGGGAATGGATATGATTTCGATGGGCCCAACGCTGGAAGGCGCGCACTCTCCCGATGAGCGGCTTTATATTGACACCGTTGAAAAATTTTGGAGTTTCCTGCTGGAGATTTTGCGCAGGGTAGATTAAAAAATAAGGTGTAAGTCAACACCGATCCGTGGTGAAAAGGAATTTGATGTGGGATCGATTCAAGCAAGACGGATTGCCGTTCACGGCAGAGTGCAGGGAGTTGGGTTCCGCTTTTTTGTCCAACACGCGGCCATGCGCCTTGGACTGACAGGCAACGTACGCAATTGTCCCGATTCAACGGTCGAGATTGTTGCCGAAGGCAATGCAAGGGCTATTGCGGAACTGATTGAACAAGTGAAGCAGGGTCCGCGACTTTCCAGGGTGGAGCGGGTGGATGCTGCCGATATTCCAGTCAACGGTTCGTACGGATCTTTTTCTATAGAAGGATGGTGAAATGAACGACCAGGGCATTAAAGACCTCAAAGCTGCTATTCGTGAAATTCCGGACTGGCCCAAAAAAGGCATTCTTTTTTACGACGTAACTACTCTCCTGAAACAACCTCGTTGTTTCAGCGACACTATTGACGCCCTGATCGAACCCTATAAAGGCAAGCAGATCGATCTGGTTTTGGGGATGGAAGCTCGAGGCTTCATATTTGCTCCTACCGTGGCCTATGCGCTGAAGGCCGGTTTCGTTCCCGTACGCAAGCCGGGCAAGCTTCCGGCTGCGAGTTTCCGGGCCGAATACCAGCTGGAGTATGGGACGGACTGTTTGGAAATCCACCAGGATGCGATTCAACCCGGGCAGCGCGTTCTGATCGTTGATGATCTGATCGCCACCGGAGGCACTGCGCTGGCGGTTGCGGGGTTGGCGGAGAAAATGGGAGCGGAGGTAGTCGGTCTTGCGTTCGTTGTCGAGCTTGCCTTCCTGCACGGCTGCGATAAACTCGCCCAATACGATGTTCGTAGCCTGCTTAAATACTGAAGCTCCGGTTAGGACTATGATTTCCGACAGACTTATGGGCACAGTCACGGGCGCAAATGACAATTTGCATGGAAAAGCAAAAAATGGCAGAATTGCAAGCTCTGTGATATAAAAAAGTCAGCTCTTGTGCGCCTGTAGCTCAGCTGGATAGAGCAACGGTTTCCTAAACCGTAGGTCCCCAGTTCGAACCTGGGCAGGCGTACTCTTTAGAATCAATAAGTTAGCGGAATTCACAGATTAAAAAATCAGACTAGTAACGGCAAGGTAACGGCAAACAAAAAAGGCTTTCCAAATAGCCCGTTTTAGTATTCCTGTCATGATCTAAAGACTTGTGCAACATATATCGTCCCAATTAGCTACAATCTGAACGATTAGCCTTAAAATATTCTAATTAATCGACTTTCTGGCAACTGTCTTCTGTTACCGTCCCCAAATTATACGTTCCCCAGCATTTCCTCATTTTTGGAATTAAGAATCAAAAAAGATTTAAGGCATAATGAACAATTGGCTTTGGAGGAAGGGATTCAGGATTAGGAGATATGGTGCGGTTATTGCTCAGGAGTTAATAATTATTTTTGTGTCAAAAAGAGGAGAATATCATGAATCGAAAATTATATAAAAAGAACTGCACCATAATTCTTGGGCTATTTCTTTTATCAATAGTCATATTTTGTAGTTTCGGGGAAGCCGGTATAATAATTCCAGGTGGTTTTACACCCCTTGCAAATAAAAACTTTGTTGGTACTGTCACTGATTTCAGTTACACGGGTGACATAGAAAACATTGGTGAAATTCCTATTGGCAGTCAAGTCCATGGTACTTATGTCATAGGTTCTTATACAAGTGAACCAACTTGGTATATGTTTGGGGCAGAAGTATTTGTTCAAGGTCAATCTGGTATATATTATTCTTGGATAGGTATCTCTTCTTTGAATCAAGTGGATATTTCACCTAATGGTCAAAATGCGCATTTATTTAGAGCAGAAGGATATACGACTGATCTGTTTGGCTTATATTTTTACAATTATGTAGATAGTTGCAATGGAGGCAGAGTTATATTTGATATAAATAATTTTGCCTCTGATAATTTTCATGGCGTAGGCAAACTATATTATGAAGTAGCATACAATAGTCCATATCCAGGCTACAATCCTAATGCATCTACTCGTACATCATATACTTTAACATTTGACGTTACGCCCGTCCCCGAACCCGGTTCCACACTGCTCCTTCTAGGCATTGGGCTTGTTCCAATTTCACTCAGTTATCGCCGATGGTGGAAGAAATAGGGTAAATATAGAAATAGCAATCGTTATCTATAGCCTCAAGTAATGTGCTGATATCGGTCATAAAATCCCCTCGCCGTAATTGCTACTATCGGGTTGCTATCATGATCGTTAATTTTCGGATTCAACAGCATGGATTAGCGCGGGTTCGCCGGAGGTGAGAACCTTACGGGCATATTCAGCGGTTCCCCGTGACACGTTTAACTTTTCCGCTGCATCAGCGAGAGAAACCGACTTAGAACAAATTTGTTCAATGTCCGTTCGCTCCCCCTGCTGATCGAACATTTGAGAAAAAAGGTATTCTTGACGAGAAGAGTCTTGATGAAATGCTTCTGGATACAGTTTAAAGCAAAGACGAAATAGGCGGCTTTCCTGCTAAAATGATTGTGATTTTAATAGACTCGGGATCGGAGGGATCAGCATGCATCTGATCCCTCCTTGATTTAGGTCAAAACTGCTGGAATTCCGTTACTGGAAGTGTGCCATAAGTCCATTGTGTCAGGTACTCAATAAGGACTTGTTGAAAAGTTTCCCCTACTGCTTGTTCCATGCCGTTGGCGCTCTCCCTAATGAACCATTTATTGCTCCAGAAGATAACTTGGATCTCTCTGTCCAATTCCGGCGTGACATCTGTCTTGAAGTGTATTTTGATCTTGTGGCGGTGCTTGGGAAGAGTCGGTACTTGCTTACATACGTCTTTCTCCAATATAGAGACAATCTGTTCTTTACCGCTTGTTAAAATCTCTTCTTTAGAAAAGGAGAAAATCTCATCGCCATTCTCACTTAAGCTAATTTCCGATTTGATGCTATCCATTAATCAAAATCCTTTCCGCCTCCGTAAAAATAATAAGATCAGAAATATGAAATTGCAAAATAATAAGTATCAGCGGACTCCGCCTGAATCCCTCAGGTGAAGCAATCCGTTCAGTTTGTCGGCGGCCTCGGATTGGGTCGTTGCGCAAATTTGCGCATCGGACTTATTCTGTTTAAGCGTATCCTCGCGCTTCATGTTCGCCAGTCTTCCGCCAACCATCGCCCTTTGTGATTCGTTCAGATGTCGACGATTGTGATTGAGATACTGACGAAATTTCGTCAGTTTTCTTTTTGCTGCACTCGGTCGTCAATCCCCGGCAGCGGTTTCAAGAATTCTGTGTTAGCCAGATAATGGCGAAGTTCAGCGCTGGCAATCGCGCCGGATTCAAGGCGTAACTCAAGCGTTCCTGTGAATTTCGCCGCGTTGAGTTTGTCGAATAAGCTTTGCAAGGGATGTGTAGATTTTCCACACTGGCAATTATTACACGGCATTTTCGTTCACCTCCGGATCTTCGCGCCAGATCCTTTCAATCTCTTCGAGTATCTCTTGCGGTTTCGCCTGCAGGTCCGCAAGCGCCTTTTCGAGGGATGCAATCCGCGTGCGCAAGTAGGAAAGCTCAAGCAGTATATTTTTCTCTTCCGGTAATGACATAAGCGCCCCCTATTGCAAACTCGGAAAGTTCGGGTGTCCGCATTTCGGACACGTCCAAGTAAGTTCACCCGATAAGCTCCATTCGGCGTGCCATGTCTTAGGGTCAAATGGAGCATTGCAGCTCTCACAATCGAACGGCCGCCAATGAATCTTTGGTTGCGTTTTTTCCTTTGGAGTCTCTTCCGATATAATCATTGATATTCCCTCAAATAGGAATCGCGTTAAAACGCCTCTGGTTGAACGATCTTCAAATAGCCTTATGGTTGCCCTTGCATGAATTGGATTGCTTGAAAAAGGGGCTGCCAGCAAGGGCAATCCCGGCAGGGCTCATGATAGACACCCTGCCGGAATCTGCCATTCTCCAGCGCCAACATAAACGGCTTGCCATCGAAACTGAGAGGCATCGCGGATGGTTTGCATTGGCTTTTGCACATTTATTTGATCCCCACTGTTCCGACTGCAGAAGAAATGAGCCGCCCGTCGCGCGTTCGTTGCTTGTCCGCTGCCTCGAATTTCTCCGCCGCCTCCCTGACTGCCTTCGGCCAGGTTGCACGGTCTGCCGGCAGGGGAAGAGCGGCGCCGGAATCGTTTCGCAATTCGTAATTTGATGAGCCTTTGGCGTCTCGGGTGACTCGCAGCGACCACTTGTCGGCATCGGTGGCTCTCGCTGTTGGCTTGGATTTCGGCCATACCTTCGCCAATGCGGAATCCGCTTCACGTGCGAGGATTTTCAATTCAAGATCGGTGAGTCGATCTTCCAAAATTAGGGTTTCAGCTTCATTTAAGTTCATAACGATGTCTCCATTTTTGCGATTTTTGATTCTAGTGACTTTAGCCGCGGTGCGATTTTTGTGTCTGGGCTTATATACAGCGAACCGTCCGGCATGCGAGACGCCGTGACAACGTTCTCGGTCGAATTGGCGTCACGCATCACGGTTTCCAACTCAGCGGCACGATCCGGCTTGACTTCCTCCACGATCATCGTCTGGAAATCAAAAGTTGATATTTCGCCCTTTACTTTTTTGACGAAATTTTCAATGTCGGCCAGTGTTGAATGTTGCATTGAATCAAGCTGCCCCAAAATCGCGAAAATACGGTCTTTGCAACGTTCTAAAGCCGCGCCATTGTGGGAGATTTTGACGGTGTAACGGACTCTGCGCCCACTTTCGTCGTGGGTTCGTTCCAGGCGTTGGAAATCATATTTGTCAAGCAAATTTCGGACGATACCCAGCAGGTATTCCCGAGCTGCCGAAATTGGTTCGGCGTTGATTCCGTCAATTGCTCGAAAAAGTTCGTCCCGGCGAATCGTATGCGCGTTTTTTATTCCGTCTCTCTCCCACCGCTTTTTTTTCAGCGTTCCCGCGATTACAAGCGCTTTCGGAGAACCGGCAATTGAATACGCGGAAAAATCGCGAGCAAGTGCTATGCACTCACCATCAGCCCGGTCGAACGCGGCCTGTACTTCCGGCCATTTGGCCTGGTGCGCCGCTAATTCGTCGACAAGTTTTTGTGACTCTCTTTTCTTGCTGTCAAGATATTCAGTGATCTTCATTGTTTTCCTTTCCAGGCATCCAGCCCGGGTGATTGTTTACTGAATTTTGGCGGAGCCGCCGCCAGCGGTTTTCCTCGATCTCGCCTTCTGGCGATAATCCAAAGCTTTTTTGTGGCTCATGCCCTCGTCAAAACGGAGCTCTGCATAGATCGCGTCGTCGCAATGGAGACAATCCGCTAGGTGATAAGCGATTACCGCCTCGCGATTTTCGCGCCATGCCTGCCTCATCGCATCGTCGTCAAGTGGTTCGCCGTCTCGCCCACCAAAACCGTCGTTGAAGAAGTCATAGCCAAAACGCAAATGGGAGATTTGGCCGTGTGTGATTTGCATTCTTTGTTTGGCAATTCGTTGTTTTCTCGGCATTTTTTTACTTTTTACCCCCTCGAATTGAATGTAATTGCGGCGGCCGACTACTCTCGGCAGGTGTTGTAATGTCTAAATCCAATTCGCGAAGCAATCGCGCGAAGGCGAGTCGCGAATCGCGTTCTATTGCAACCTCCGGACGCGCAACGGGACGATTTAATTTTCCATCGACGAAGGTCAGCCCATGCTCAGCAAGGAGTTCCCGCGCTTGTTCTGCTCGATCCCAGGCCCCAGCTGCCAGGGTTAAGATGCGGATGTGATGTTCTTCGAGCACCCATTGCGAGGTAACGGATTTCCACCATTTTTTTGTGGCTGTCTGCAAATATTTCGGTGGTTTCAGCTCATTTTTTTTCATATTTCAACCTTTCCTATTTGAATCGGGTACATACATGCTCGTTCTTCCCCAGCAGCCCGGTTGCGGAGGCTTTTGCCCTGGAGATAGTGATAGCCCCCCCGTCTTGGTTCCCGGTTTCAATATCGGAGCGAAACAATCCAACACGGCGCGGACCTCCTGCCGGAATTCTCGCGCGGTCTGCCGTCGTCTATGTGCCGCCGGGTGTCTAGGCATATGTCCTCACAATCGCGGGATGTTGAATCCCTGCGTCCAGGTCAGCCCACAGATAGCGCCCGTTTACGTCCTGATAGACAAGTATCCTGCCACGTCTCCACAGGACCCTGCGCACTTGCACGCGCCCTCCAGCGCGTGCGCCTTTTCTTATACGTATTTGTTTTTTATACGAGGTGTCACAGCCCGTTTGTGACATTTTGGCATTCAATCTTTTGTTTTCAATAGTTTGCGGGAAAAACTGTGACATTGCTGTGACATTGCTGTGACAAGTGCGTGACATGCCTGTGACATCTGTGACAGTTGTGACATCTGTGACATTCTGTGACATCTGTGACATTTCCTACCTCCATTCCGGAGAATCACAGCGGAATTCAGATCCCGCAACTAGCTTGTATGATCTCGATAGTCCGATCATGGAATGATCCGTTTTTCGGTTTTTGCATTTAAGAACGGTTGCGACGTTCGGTTCTGTCCTACTCCCGGCTTTAAGTGAAATAGCCAGTCTTGCTTTTTCAAGCGCCCTCTGTCCCCCGAGGGGCATTTCCGTGCCGGTTTTTGTTTGAATGGCCACAATCGCCACAGCGCCGTTAAGGTTCCGATGAATAGCAGACATCAGCGCAGAGACTTTGTAAAACTCGTCACATACTTCCAGGTAGTCGATAAGGTTCAAAACGTACTTGCCAGTACGGATTACATCCTGAAAATCATTGGAGCGCTCATACGCATGAAAATTCTTATGCTTCCGCGGGAAGTCTCCGAATAAATCCAAGCGCTTTCTCAATTCTTCTGGTCCCATTTCTGAATTGAAGTAGTGACATTGCCATTTGTCCACGTTGCGCTTGACTGTGTTGAGAATGAATGCGCTTTTCCCGGCGTCAGGACTCCCGGCGACAACAATCAGGTTTCCAGGCATCACCGATGCTTTATTGTGAAGATCGAATGGCATCCACAATTCCAGGGATTCAAGGCATACATTATCCAGATCCATTTCTTGCAATCGATCCGATACAATTCGGTAAGACCCAGCTTGTGTACCATCGGGCTCTATAACTGTTCCCCGAATTCTCTCAAGAGCTTTCCGCGCTGTGGCCTTGTCCCCGTGATCGAATATTCCCAGATCGGTGTATAGTTGGCGTGTAGAGAATGAGCCCGTAAGCGTATTAACATACTCGCGGACCTCTGCGGTGATATTGCGTTCTTTCGGCTTGTCCGTGCAGAGTTTGAATCGTCCTCTTTCCGGGTCCTCGGATTCCGCTTGTATCGCCTCGCGTTCCAGCTGTGCTATATCGTCCGGGTCAAGCTGTGCAAAAGGATCTGCTACTGTTGCGTTCATGCCGCAGCCCCCCGCTGTTTGAACATTTCAATTTGCTGTTGTTCTGTGCCTTCGAGCATGTCCAGGTGGTAAGCCGCCGCTTCTTTGCCTTTGTATGCCCACTCTAGCCAGTCCCATGCCTGTGGATCGTCAGGATCTCTCTTTAACCGCACTTGCGCCCGCGTTTCCGCTTGCTCTCTGACGTAGAATTCGAAGCGCAATTTCTTTGCTGCTATTTTCGCCCACCTTTGAAGGTTTGCTCGCATTCTGTGGCGTCGCACAATTGCCGGGTCAGGAGCTTTGATAAAATCCGGCGAGAGTCCAAGCCAGCGCAGAGCGCCTACAAAATCAACACCCTGTGCCTTCTTCACTAAATCTATGGCATCGCCGCCGATTCCGCATCGGAAGCAATACCAGACGCCCTTTTGGTCGTTGTAACTGAAGGCCTGGTTATTGTCGCCTAAGTGAATCGGGCATTTAGTCCGGCCGTGTCTGTTTGCCGGAATGTCCATATCTGATAGGATGTGAGATATTGAAGGCAGCGCCGCGCGGTCTATCATGCGCATTCCACCCGATGTTTTTGGAGCCATGCGTCAAGATCCCGAACGTCATATCTGACGCTTCGACCAATTTTCAAAAAGTTTGGACCATGGCCGCGCATCCGCTGAAGCCTTAGCCATGGCTTAGACATCGCGAGATACATTGCCGTTTCACTCTCAGTCAATCTTTGTCTTGCTGTTGATTCTTGCATTTTGCCTCCGGGCATAAAAAAACCCGATTCCGTTTTCACGGATTATCGGGTTAGGTAAAAACTAAAAAAGCCCGAAAGGCTCCAGGCCCGTCAGGCTTCTATAATTGCGTCAATACTTCTATTTATATAATCCGGTTTATTTTCAGAGCTCCGGGCTGCTACTTCAACTCATCTTGACAATTCTTCTTAACTGCCTGCGTGTTGCGGCCCGCCTGATGTTGACCAGTGCGGTGTGTGCTGGGATCGAGTTTCAGCCTCTCGTATTGCTTTTAAATACTCCTCCGCCGTCTACCGTCTCAGCGGGAGTGTTTTATTGGGGTTTTCGCATCCCCATGCTGCAATCATTGGTTATCCCTTAATATTGGGTGATTCAACCTTTGATATGTTTGTATTTTCCACATTAGGAAAAGACCTGTCAAGCTAAAAGTGTAAATTCGGTGAATACTTCTACTTTGTTCTCCAGATTAACACCAGCGTCTTTCACGATATTTAAATTTACTCTCCTATATATATAGGGGTTGCGATTTGCAACCATCGGTTTCTTAATTCCTTTTATTGCTATTATTTATAATTGCAGAATGGTTGCCCGATAGAGAGCCATTTTTAGGGACAACGTTTTTAATTTTCTTCATAGCAAATTGGATGTGCTTAGTTACCATTGCCCTTGATATGCCTAATTCTTCTGCAATCTCTCTTTGTTTGAGGCCGTCCAGCCTGCGTCCAAGCGCATAGGCCTGTATCACGGTCAGCCCTGCTTTTTTAAAAGCCCAGGCAAGCAATTGATTGTTCTTTTCTTCAATGTGGATTTTTAACAATTTCCCGCTCCCTTCCGCAAAACATCTGCCAGGGTTTCCCGACGGCCGTGTTGTGGCTTGCTGTAGTCGAAGGCGTGAACAGATCGCCCGCGTGTCGGGTCGAAACCGGCAAACAGATTCGCCCACCCGTAAATCGTCGGGTGCAATTGCCGAAGTGATTTTGAAGGATTCCAATACAGGAATCCGCCCTTGCGTAGCATCCGGAAAAGGCTTTCGGGAACTTCGATTTCTATGTTTTCCGGTGTCAAAATGGAAATATATTTCATGATTTTTTCCAGTTTAATTTGGGCTTTGCTGTATGCCCCGATTCGGTTGTTTGTTTTTGTATTCTTGTTACGAGGGCAGTATGAGGGGTGCTATGTAGTATTAATATCCGATATAAGGAAATCTCTTATTTCGGATGCTTAATATTGCGGGAAATCAACCATCAGGCGTTTTGCCGCCTTATAACATTCTTCCATCCGTGCTGCAGCTTCGCTGTATACAAGGTCAGGACGTAATACTTTCCCGATTTTTTGAAAAGATGCATGCTCACATCGTGCGTCATAAACTCGGAGGTAGTCGATAAATTTGTCCCGATGCGATCTCTTACCACTGATGCGCGCGCCCTTTTCTCGCTGGACCTGCAAGAGCATGCTTTGTGCCTTCCGGATCTGCGCGTTAATTGGCTTGTCTAAATCATAAAAGAACCCACAATATTTATCAGATATTCTGTACAGAGATCCTGGTGTAACCTTATTATTGGGGAATCCAATGTCCTTTACATCCACCTCATCCGGAGGTTCCAGTATTACCCTTTCGGGAGCTGCAACCGCCGGATGAATGGGAATGTGAGTAAGGAATCCATAACGTCGGAATACTGCATCAATATCACGCCCAAGGTTAAGAATTTCCGTCATTAGTTCCTTTTGGGGACCTTTTGTTGAGCCATAGTTCGAAATAAGCCTTTCGTAACTCTCTATTTTGTTTGCCCATTCTTCCCAGTCTTTACGGTAATCTTCGTACCGTCGCAAAAATTCCCAGTGCCAATCCATGTCATAAAGTTTATTAGGATATGCTTTTTCGTCTCTCCAATCAGGGATACCCCACTTCAACCTATACTCTTTTACCTCCGATTTGTTTTTCATCGCGCCGCCCCCAATGTAGCTACGGCTGCAGCCAGTTTTTGCGGCGCTAGGTGAGCATATCGCAAGGTCATTTTAATATCGCTATGTCCAAGTAATTCTCGAACAGTGTTCAAGTCGACGCCTTGCATCACAAGCTTGCTTGCGAAATCATGACGGCAATCATGAAAGCGGAAATTTTCGATTTTCGCATCACCGATTAACTTTTCCCAGGAGGTGGAAATATTATCCATCCGGCCGCCGTCAGGACTTGGAAAAACCAGTTCTGTTTTCTTCCGCTGTTTATGCCATTTTTGCAGAACTGCGAAGGCCTCATCATTCAGCGGAATATGCCGTGTTTTTCCGCTCTTTGCCGTTGCGCCCGTAACCGTAACAATTCGTCCAACAAAATTCACGTCAGCCCATTTCAGGTTAAAAAATTCACCGCGCCTCATGCCTGTATTGAGCGCCAATAAAACAATCGGCTTTAAGTGGTCTGTGAAATCGCCTTCCGCGTATTGTGGAACTTCTTTGTAACCACGTTCACGACGCCATTTATTGAAGTTCTCCCGATTCTGGCGCCGCTTTGCCTCTCTGGTTTCCAAGGCTTCGCGAAGACGCTTTTCCTCATCGGAGGTTAGATATCGAATGTTTGCGGATGAATCCACGCGGGACAATTTCACTGTCGCTATAGGGTTTGATTTAAGGACTCCCCATTGAACGGCTTTATTTAGCGCCGCCTTCAAGGATGCAATCTTATGATTCGTTGTTAGAGGACTAGCGCCAGCTTTCAACCATGCGGCCCGCTGTTTTTCTACATTCCATGCTGTTATATCCGGTAGCTTTGAATTTTTGAATACTGGATACCATGAAGCAATTTTTCCCAGCGCATCTTTTGCTTGACGTAAATGTGATTCCGCCCATGGTTTGTATTTATCTTCAATGAACGATTCAAGCGTATGCGCCCTCCCAGCTCTCTTAGTTTCCATCGGGTCATTGCCCTTAACATAATCGGCAATCTTTTTCCCGGCCTCTATTCGGGCAGTAGCTGCGGAGAATTGCGGTGTTGATTGTCCGATTGAAATTCTTTTATGCCGCGCATATTCCACTAGAAATGTTTTCAATCCGGACGGCTGGACTCGTATGATGAAGCCCTTCAATTCGGTGTCCCATATTTCATAAGCTTTGCCTTTTACCTTTAAACTCTTCACCAGATCCGCCGTAATATTTGCTTTCATTCCTAAGCCCTCCATTTCTCTGTAACGGCACAGTAACGGCAAGTCAATTATATTTCAGTATGCCAGAGAATACAACAAAATAGCTTAATTCTTATGGAAGGCCTATAAATACAGGGGAATATACATATGATGATTTATTGCGGAATATCTTAGAATAAGGCCTGAACGCTTTCCTAAACCGTAGGTCCCCAGTTCGAACCTGGGCAGGCGTACTCTTTAGAATCAATAAGTTATAGAAATAATTAGAAATCCATAAGAATTTCCCTATAATCCCGTTCTTTTTCCAGTCCGAATTGCGTCAATGCCAATAGTTCGGGTTGATTTGAAAGATAGCTGCGGGATTCCGGCGCGCGGATTTCTGCGCATTCATTGCGATGAATGCAGCCTGGATCGCGCCCTGCCTTTCTCATGCAAGGGGCGAGGCTTTTGCGAATCCTGTGTCGCAAGAAGAATGGCGGATGATCCGCCTTGGCATGACAGCTCAGTCCGGTTCCGAAAAAGAAGCAGAATTCGGCAATGAGCATCCTTAAACAAAGGACTTGTACTTTTGCACCCGGTTTAGAATAGTTTTTAATTGCATCCTGGCTTATCTCCCGCTTAGGTTTGTTTTTCGCGAAGAAAACCATTACAGGATTCGGTCAGATGCGCTACAGCGATTTCCTATTTTTCTTTTTCCAGGTTTCTTTAAGAGAGACAATTCAGCAGCGTCTGTGAGACTGGAAAAACCTGCGCAGGTGTAACGTGATCTAAAATAGGCAAGCAAAGGATTTCCTGTTGCTAACGTTTTAAACGTTAGATATATTAACGCTATGGACGTTAAGACGACAAATCAACTCCTGGCCGAAGGAAATATAGATCGGAATGATATGTGGCCTCGGATTGTTGAAATGGAATCCAAAGCCCATCAGTTTCGTTTTGAATTTGGGCTTAACGAACTGCCGAAGGAACCGGGACTCATCATTATCCGAGGGCCGCGCCAATATGGCAAGAGCACGTGGCTCGATATGAACTTGCGATGGTCGGCGGAGGAGTTTGGCAAAGGTTCTTCCTATTATTTAAATGGCGACGAAATCGCCAACGCGGATGAATTAGCCGTGGAATTGACCAGTCTGCATGCCTCTTTTTCCAGAGACGCCGGTATTAAAAGACTATTCATCGATGAGATAACTGCCGTACCCGGCTGGGAAAAAGCCATAAAACGCGTAATCGATCAGGGGCTTTTCAGGGATGTTCTCATCATCACGACCGGTTCAAAGGCGTCCGATCTTCGCCACGGTTCGGAAAGGCTTCCAGGCAGAAAAGGGAAACTGCCTAAGAATGAATACATATTCCTTCCGATATCTTATCGGGAGTTTTTGCTGAATGCTCGAGAGATTCACGGAGAGAAATCCTGGATCGCCTATCTACTGACGGGAGGATCCCCCGTTGCCTGCAATGACATCTCCCAATTTGAACGCCTTCCTGAATATTTTATTCAGATCGTGCGCGACTGGGTTTTGGGAGAAGTTGTTTCGTCCGGAAGAAGCAGGCTGGCTTTAACCCAGTTATTGCACGTCATCATGAATAACGGCGGCAATTCCGTCGGTTTTGCGAAGCTTGCCCGCGATGGGGGGCTTGCTAACAACACAGTTGCAAGCGGGTATATAGAGCAACTCTCCGATCTTTTGTCGGTTATGCCTTCATGGCCAATTGAGACAAACAAGAAAACCATCCTCATGCGAAAGCCCTGTAAATTTCATTTTATCAACTTGGCGGTGGCCATCGCCTTTCATCCGTCATCTCTGAGGTATGTTCGCGAATTCGAAAATCTTTCACCAAGCATACAAGGAGTATTCATGGAATGGCTGGTAGCCCAGGAAATATGGCGGCGGAGCGTCCTCGGAGGGAGTTCAAATCCGGAGGCGATAGGTTTCTGGGCCTCGAAGGAGCACGAGATTGATTTTGTAACTCCGGATAAAGACTTCATTGAAGTCAAGAGGGGGA
>CAYTYP010000045.1:0-34327 GCA_964441405.1 uncultured Acidobacteriota bacterium | reverse complement strand
TCAAGTCAACGGTAAGCAAAGCGCCGAAGGCGCGCAAGACAATAGCCAGGGATGAGCTCCGCGCTGTCTTAGAACTCGTGATTATCAGCAACCAGCAGATCAGCCGCGAAGCGGCGCCAGAAAGTAGCCAGGGATGAGCGCAGCGAATCCCTGGAATGAGATCAACGATGATGGAGCCCCTATAAGGGGCGAAAGAATTGTTCGCTCAATGGTAATTGCTTTCTTTCACCCCTGCGGGGCTCTTTCATTCTATGATCGAGTTCCAGGGGTTCGCGGAGCTCACCCCTGGCTATTCTCTATCGGGCCTCCGGCCCTTATAAATCGGAGCTAAATTTAGATAGGCGTTACTTTCCGCCGCCGCTTCGAATTCGACTGCTTGCTCTTATATGTTTATCAAGTCAACGGTAAGCAAAGCGCCGAAGGCGCGCAAGACAATAGCCAGGGATGAGCTCCGCGGCGGGTTAAAGCCGCCCTGAATTTTTCTGCAAAAGCTTCCATTTTTGAAATACAGCGCAAGGATATCGGATCTAAGAGTGTCCGGTCTGAAACAGGATTAAGCAGAATTGCGTTTGCCAACTCCGTCTTTGCAGCCGTCAACAGAGGCTCTCTCAATCCCACTTCAATTTTTATAGTTTCCGGTTGTCCAGTTATCAGCGACATGTAACCAACTACTGCAATGTATTGAGTTGAGTTATTCGCTCCCGTTAGCAGGTGGACCATTTTTAACGCGGGTAGTTGGGCGGCCATATCTGCCAAAGCCGGTTCTCTGTGCCGTAAAATTGACCGCAGCTCGAAAAAAGTCAGGATCTGCCAGAATTTATACAGCTTCCGAAACAGAGTTATTCATTGATAACCACGCCCCATCGACGATTTACAGTCCCCCGTTTTGGCCTGCCTGGGATCCAAGGGATCAAGCTGGAGGTGGGATTAAGCGCTTGGCATAATTTTCGAAGAAATGCGGCATCAACTCCTTCATCTTCGAGCAACACCCCCATTCGGCGGATGGTTCCCGTGTCACCGTAGCGAAGGGTGGCCTTGATAAGTTCTCGCGCCTCTACGCGCTTTGCCCTAAGCTCATCGCGGATCTATTCGTAACCGCGTGGGAGGCTGTTAAACCGCGACCAGTCATACACCGCATCCACCAGCGTGCGCACTCGCGATGAATAGAGAACCCTTTCGCCGCCCAAAATCGCCTCTTCCGTTTCTCCGAGCCGATCATTGGCCACTTTTATCAGCATCAGCAAAACGGAGCCAATCGCTCGTTTCCCTGAAATCCGGTTGTTATAAGCATATATTCGGTTAGGGATCTGATTATCAAATCCATAGCGGTTGAAAGCATTGGGCCCGCAGATCTGAAAACGCCCGCCTCGATCCTCCATCAGCGCATTCAAAGCCAGCGCCTCACCGGGAGTCCATGCGCCGCCCAGAGGCAATTGCGGCGGCACAAGATATAGTCCCTGTCGTACACGGGCAATCAAGCCGCCGCGTGAAAGCCGGCTCACTTGATTCTGCCATCAACCGTTCTTTATTCGCCTGCCTGAAAGACAAGCAACCACTTCTAGTGATAGTTACCTTTCGAGGGAAGGAGCATCCTGAAGGAGCTCGATACAGACTATTGGGCCCAGCTCTTTTAGCGGGATTTGACACCACCAGCCGACGTTTCAAAGTGATCGGGAGCACGCCTGGCATCGCCAGAATTTATACAGACATTAAATAGTGTGCTTCTTGATATGGGATGGCTCCAATAAAATATGGCGACGTGTTCATCGTTTCCCTGGGACTCATGCAATCTCCCACAACAAACGGATCGGCACGGCGTATAATGCGTCTCCGAAGCTCACGCAGGTCTCTCCGTCATACAGCACAATGCCGCCGGCAAAGCGATTTTTTACTGTATCTCTGAGTTTGCGCAGGCCCCGGAAATCGGCTCCAGTAACGGTAGCAGACGCTTTCACTTCAACGCCCGCTATTTCGTAAGCCCCGCGCTCCAGAATAATATCCACTTCGAAATTGTCCTTGTCGCGAAAATGGTAGAAGCGGATGTCCTTTTCGGACCAGCTTGCCTGGCGGCTAAGCTCCTGAAACACAAACGTCTCCAGCAGCGGGCCAAGGGATGTTCGATCTTTCTCAAGCGCAGCAGCATCAAGTCCGATCAGGACGCTCGCAAGCCCGGTATCGCCCAAGTGCAGCTTCGGAGTCTTGATCAGCCGGCTTACGCGGTTGCTATGCCACGGGCGAAGCTCCGCAATCAGGAACACACGTTCGAGCAGTGTCATATACTCCCGGATTGTCGTGCGGCTGACCTGAAGAGGGCCGGCAAGCTCGCTTACATTCATCAACCGCGCTGTCTGCCCGGCCGCATGCTCGAGGAGTCGCGGCAGCACATCTAGAGATCGGATGCGGATCAAATCGCGCACGTCGCGCTGTGTCAGTGTTTCGACATAATCGCGGCACCATGCGGCACGGCGTCGCGGATTCGGGCGGGCTAAAGCTGCAGGATACCCTCCGTCAGCCACGAGTTCGGCCAGCGCTTTCCCAAGCCGCTCAAATTTTTGGGTTTTGAATGATCCGGCAAAAAGCGCGTCCAGGAAATGGGACTCCTTTCCGGCGAGTTCACACCGGGCCAGCGGATGAAGCTGAATAATCCCAATGCGTCCGGCAAGAGATTCCGACAGCTTTGGAAGGAGCATAACATTGGCTGAGCCGGTAAGAAGGAATCTTCCAGGCACGCGGCGGCGGTCCACGGCCATCTTCAGCGCGGGGAAAAGGCTTGGGGCCCGCTGAACTTCATCCAGAATCGTGTGGTTCGGCAGATCATCGACAAAACCGATCGGATCCGATTCGGCCGCGCTGATGAGCACCGGATCATCAAAACTAAAATAGGAATATCCGAGTGGATCGCCCACAAGCCGGGCAAGAGTGGTTTTTCCGCACTGGCGCGGCCCGTGAATGAGGACGACCGGTGTGTCGGTGAGAGCTTCTTTGAGGCGCCTGGCAGCAAATCGAGGATAAAGCTTATTTGTATTCATTATGGCCAATCCTACCTCCGACACTCGGCTGATTGCAAGTTTTATGCCCGGCTGATTGCAAGTTTGCTGGTCGGCTGATTGCAACCTTTCTGCCCGGCAATCAAGATGCCGGCATTTTATTGAATGTTCAATTCGCTTGATTCCGCTGAGAATTATAATTTGCTTGCTGTCGGGAACGGATTATCACCCCAAAAGATTTCTTAGGCGCCTTTGAATATTGACCTAGGTTTCGACACAGCGGTCGGCGCCGCAGAAATCAAGTTAACAAGACTGAGAAGAGCAGATTCTGCAGACACTGTCTGCGGAATTTCCGAACACAAGCTCAGGAGTTTATATCCTGAGCGTCCATCGACTTGGCTGAAGTGCATAACTGGATATGGTCATACTCCTGATATAACAGCCATTTTAGGACATTGCAACCATCTGCAACCGTTCCAAGCATTTAGACCTCACTGCCGCGATAACAAAAAGCGCTATTTTCGCGGTTCCCTCCGATGCTTTAAGTACAAAACAAGTACAACAGACCATTCCAACTTGCTATTCCGTTGAATTCCGATCGGAAATAATAACACGGCTTCCGATATTTTATTTGCACATACATGAATGTACATACTATAATGTCACTCAGAATATGCGATACACATGGGACGAGAACAAGAACCGGCGCAATATCGCAAAGCACAAGATAAGCTTTGAAACCGCCAAGCTTGTCTTTGACGATCCCTTCGCCCTCAGCCTCCAGGATCGAATTGTCGATAGAGAGGAGCGCTGGCAGACAATGGGTTTGATCGGCGGAGTCGCGGTCGTCCTCGTCGCCTATACTTTTATCGGAGAGGAGAATGAGGAAATAATCCGGATCATCTCCGCTCGAAAAGCAACGTCGCATGAAAGAAGGCAATATGAAAAAAATAGATAGCAAACAGACAAAAGAGCTCCAAAATCTTAAAAAAATGAAGGATAAAGACATTGACCTGTCCGATATTCCTGAAGTGCGCGATTGGGCTGGAGCAACTGTTGGAAAATTCTATCGCCCCATCAAGAAACCGCTCACCCTCAGAGTTGATGCCGACGTTCTTGCATGGTTGAAATCCCAGGGCAAGGGATATCAGACCCGCATCAATGAGATTCTGCGCTCTGCCATGATGAGGAAATAAACGATTAGCAGATTTTTATTCCACCGCTTCGCTAAGCTCGACGACTTTCTTCTCAGCCCGCGTTTTTCCAGGTAAGTGATTGTGTCTTGTACTTTTCGCTGCGACATGAGCGCTGATTTCGGCACCGTTGACTGGGATCGCGTAACTCGCGCCTTAGAATGGAAATTCCAGCGGCGATGGACTCCAAGTCGCAGATTGCAGCCTCGTGTTCCATACCGAAACAATAGGGAGGTGAAAACTGTTCTCGAAAAATATCGCGGGACGTTATACGCCTTTGTTTCGCCCCAGAGCCGACCTGACCATGGCACTGCGGACATTATTAGCATTGCGCTTGAATTGCTTGCTCGATCTTCGGCCGATCACTGAGCATGGCTTCACGATCTTTGGAGCCTATGTAATTGAGGTCAATATCAACTGAAATCCTAGGCAATTGAAACACAAACAGGTTGAGCGCGGTTCCGCCCTTCAGCGCTATTCTCTCCTTGAGGAACGGATGGCTACACAGTGATTCCAACAATTCAAGGAGATGGCGAACTTTCTCCAGGGGTTCAGCTTGAAATTTTTCTACAGATTCAAGATTCCGATCATCTCGAGAAAGAATCACGCTGTCTCCTCCCAACGGCGATTCAGCAGATTTTCGGAAATAACCAGATTCCATGGTTGGATGAGCTTGCCGGATTTGCGGGCTCCATCAATGTATCGGGGTTGGGCCGGAGCAAGTTTCCGGAGAGCTGCGAGATGCTTTTCCTCAACCATTAGGCTCTCGCGATGCTGCTCAAGGAAAAAGCCTACACGTGCTGATGTGATCGCAGAAGCCATCAGCTGAACATAGGAAACCACGGCATCAAGATCGAAAAACTCAACCAATTCCAGAGAGCGCCAGGTTTCCTCCCAACCGCCGCACTTATCCGGCTGATCGAGAACATCAACAAGAGCACGCTCAAGCGTGGTTACGCGAACTCGGCCGCCGGCATGTTCCTTTTCAACTATACCCTGATTGTTATTAGGAATTGCTCGAAGGGCCTCGGGGATCAGGACCGGTATGAACTCCGAACCACGGAATGAAAATGGCCTTGCCCGTTTTGCTGTGCCATAGTGAAATCGATGCCAGACCGAATATGTTTTTCCGAAGAGCTGCAGAGCTGCATGGTAGGCAACAACCGAGTTCTCCGTAGCTTTCGAAGCTACCAGGTATGGATCCACCTTGAAGACATCTCTGTCCGCCCTACGAGGAATTACAGCATACAAGCCACGCCTTACTCTTTGGAGGCGACCCGATTTCAGGTGCATTGCAAGCAGGTTTTCGCTGGTCTTTGGACTTCGCCCTAAAGAAACCCGGGAGTCCAGGTATTCCGGATGCCTGAAGACCGGATGACTTTCGAAGAAATCAAGAGACCGCACGACTTGCTCCTAAGCTAACTTATGCCTATAAATTATAGGCATAATAATTCCTTTCTGCAAGTATCATTTGCTTTAGTGCATCTTTACACCTACTATTTATAGGTATTATTAACCTTATGAGCAAGATAGTTAGGAAGTGAATTACTGTTGGATTTATCTGCGTTTTCACGAAAACCCTTCAAAAGTATCTGATGGATGGGCGCCGAGAGAATTCGTTAGCAGGCGATCTGATGATTAAAATCCGTTGCAAGTGCCGCAATGAGATTGTTTTTGCCGCTCCTGTTCAAATCTACCAACGTTTTCGCCATTTATCTCGATAGCTCGGGGGATCCTCGATCGGGTAATCAGGCTCAGTCGACCGTACGGCGATGAATGTGCTCGAATCTCCGTCCTTGATTCTGATCACCCCCTTAAGCCGGCCGTCCTTTCCCAACGTCACCCGTCCGGAACCCGACATCGGATCGAATTCCCAGGCGCCTTCCCAGGTGAATGATATGCCCGATTTTGTGGATTTGCAGTTGACATAAGCCAATAGCGTGAACATCCGGAGGCGGTCATCAAACCCCGTCAGCGAAATCAACGCGGCGCCCAGGATGTCAATATCGTCATTCACCCACTGTGAAGTCTCGATGATCCGCCACCAACCCTGATATTCGGATGGGATTTCTGTTTGCATTATTGCCTCCTGGAACGTCGTCAACCGGCTGCCTTTTTTATTTGCTGTGAACTTACGTGCCCTGCTTCATCAAACGCTTAATAATCGCGGCCAGCGTCATCGTGCCATTATTGGAAAAGCGAATTCGTCCGAGGACAATCGGACGCTTTTCTTTTGGCACATCATCGTAGCCCCCGGGAAAACGAAACGATGCGGCTTCTGCTTGAAACAACCACTGCCAGCATTGCTCAGGAGGAACTTCGATCATGCATTTCAGAGATTTAAGCTTCTTGATTACGAACGATAAATCCGGGATTGAATAATAGAGGCGCACAGGTTCTTTTCTAAAACAATGGGAAGAATGGATTGTAATCGGGCGGCGATTGGCTCCAGGTCCTCTGAGAAGGCGGAGTTGTCCAGATAGGGAGCTTCCCAGCGGGTCTCTTGATATATTTGCCGCGTTCATCAGCAGTTTCAGCTTTACAGGCATCTCAATCCCTCCACCCCGGCTCCCATTCTTGTAGAATTTTAGAAACGCTTGGTTTTGACTCATCGGACTTTTTGGAAGCGCCGGCTTTCAACACTCTCTTCAAAGCAGTAGATGTTCTCTTCCCCAAGCCGACGGCCATTCGTTCAAAGCCTGCGTCATCCAGAGCAAGAAGCGAGTTACCGAAGATATTTACTATTTCATCTTCAGAAAAATTTGCCGCTAGCTTTTCCATCAGGTTATCTATTTCCGAAACGCTATCTCTTCTGCTTTGTCTTTTCACCATTGGAATTCTTTTCAATCGGCATGGCATTCATCAACGCCATACCTCATCTTTAAAGTTTAATGTTCCATAAACCGATTTGCGGAGGCATGGCGTTGTAATCTCCAGTTTCCTTGGATCTATAACATTGACCTCGGATTCACCCGCGAAAAATGACGTAATTCTGACATTGTTTAAAGGAGTGATGCCTTGCACATAATTGGGACCGAATTTCCACCCCGCAACACGTTTGATTAATGTAAATGATTGCTGGTATGCATGAGTCAATGTTTGATTCAAAGGCTCACTGTCCGGATCGAATCCGGTTTGTTGGGCAAGATCGATCCAGGACATCTCCCATTTCAGAAAACCGGTTTCGGCGCGGCGCACCCGAACATGGGCGATTTGAAAAGAAATCTCGGAATCCGAGAACGCTTTATAATGGACATCAAAATAGCTCTGCAGATCCGAATTCTGTTGCGGCGATAGATTGCTGTACCGTGATTGCCAGTTGAAACTCTGTTTTTCGCCGAGTCCGCGATAGAGCACAAGCAGTCCATCCTTTATAAGCGGTTGTTCCGCTACATCAATCAGCAGATAACTCCCATGTTGCATAAAGAGGTAGGTATCGCGATTATTCCAGCCTCTGTGAAACCGGTAACAGGCGATGGGGGCTAAAAAGCCATCCGCGGTTCGCTCGCCGGACAAGACGCAAATAGGCTCGATCATATTTGCTCGCGCCTTAGCCCAGAAATCCATCAATATCTTTACATCCCAATCTCCATATTCCCGGTGCAAGGACGCCCATTTCCCGAAGTAGTAATGCCTCCTGTCTCCATAAACTCTTGGCATCAGCCAGCCATATTGGAAGCCGTAGTTAGAATCGGGCGGATTTTCCGGCGAGTAAGCCAATGGACCATCAGCAGCCAGCCAAGGGACGATAACGCCACCTGATCTTACAGTTACGGTCGAATGCTTTTTTTTCATATCCGCTCAAGCGATTGCATTTCACGAGCATCTTAACATAGATTCCTTATGGCAATTGTGGCTTAACGCCCAGGAGTTTTTATCCCGGGCGCACTGGAATTCTTGGTTCAAATCCCAATACTAATATTCAGCTATCTCATTGAATATTAAAAGCTTTAGGCATTTAGTTATTGCAGCGCATGCTCGCATCGACGAGCTTTATTACTTTTTAGAATCTTGAGAACACGGTAAGTTCACGGTAAGTTTCGCGTTTTTAGGCTTTGGAGATTGAAGAGAGAAATTGCGCTAAGTCGTTGATATTGTTGGTACCGAGGGTGGGAATTGAACCCACACGTCCCGTAAGGGACCCAGGATTTTAAGTCCTGTGCGTCTGCCAGTTCCGCCACCCCGGCACAATCGATTGGAGCAGTTTAGCCTGAGTCGGACTAAATTACAATTTGCGATTGACGGTTGACGATTGACGATTGAAAAACACAAATAGGCAATCCCACCATATCTGCTATAATCGGCGCTCACCAGTGAAAAACGAGAAGCTGTCCCGACAGGAGAATGCTTATGGATCAAGCCACCGAGCAGGCTTTCCGCGAAAGAGAACAGAGACTCCTGGATGCGGTCCAACTCAGAACCCCGGACCGGGTCCCCATTTCATTCGGACTGAATTATTTCCCGGCAAAATTCACGGGCGCAAGCACATGGTCCGCTTATTACGATTTCCCGACCTGGAAAAAGGCTTACATCGACGCCGCAATTTATTACGAGCCTGACAGGCTCCTCGTCGTCCCCAACCAGTCCGGCCACGTGCTCGAAACCCTCGAAGCCAAACAGCTGCGCTGGCCCGGCCACGGCGTCTCCCGCTACCATACCCACCAGTTCGTCGAAGGCGAGTACATGAAGGAAGATGAATACGACCTCTTCCTCAACGATCCTTCCGATTTCCTGGTGCGCTTTTACCTGCCCCGCATCTATGGAGCTTTGGCTCCGTCAGCAAAGCTGCCGCCGCTCAATACATTAATGACCGGGCTTCCCTTCCACGTCCTGGCCACGCCGGAGTTCGCCGACATGCTCGAAAACCTGGTCCACACGGCCCGCGAAGCCGTCCAGTGGCAGAAGGAAACGGCGACGCTGATCGAAGAATTAACCGAGCTCGGATTCTTCTGCCGCCAGCCGCTTTTCCTGGGCGGCGCGCCGTTCGACGCAATATCCGATTTCCTGCGCGGCATGCGCGGCGCAATGCTCGACATGTATCGGCGGCCGGAAAAATTGCTGCAGGCGATCGAAAAGGTCAGCGCCATTCAATTGGAGCGGATCGCCCAAATGCCCAAAACCAACAAGTTCATGCCGACGTTCATGGCGCTGCATCGAGGAGCTCATGGATTCATGAATTTGAAACAGTTCGAGAAATATTACTGGCCATTCCTGTTGCGGACAATCGAAGCATTGGTCGAAGCAGGATACACACCTGACATCTTCTTTGAAGGGGATTACAATTCACGGTTGGAATTTTTAACCGAGATGCCGAAGGGAAAAGTGATTGCCCGATTCGATCAGATTGATATGGCAAGGGCGAAAAAGATTCTCGGCGGAAAGGTGTGCATAGCAGGGAATGTGCCGGTTTCGGCGTTGCAGCTGGGGACGACGGATGATGTAAAGAAAATATGCAAACAATTGATTGACGTAGCGGGCAAGGATGGGGGATACATCATGGCTCCGGCGTCGGCGTTGGATGAGGTAAGGCCCGAGAATTTGAAGGCGATGATGGATTTTACCAGGGAATACGGAAAATACAGGTAATTTAACCGCGGATTTACTCAGATTCCACGGATCCCAAATGTGTGCTATGATGAGAAGTTACAGTTGAAATGATGGAATCTGCAAAGGAGTATGGCACGTATAAGTAAAGTTTTTTGGTTTGGCTGCATTAGCGTAAAAACATCCTCGCCCGGACCGCCTCAGTATTGTTGAGCAGTCGCGAATGCCCCTCTGAACATTGGGAATGCTGTGTGAGCCCTCATTCTATTAATTATTTTTACCGGTAAAGAATATTTATGTCTTCTATTGCATTGCCTGAAATAAAAACCCGGCCGGTTCCGGCGGGAATCAAAATCGGCGGTTTAACTTTTGTGCTGGCAACGCTCTCATGGCTTGGGCCATTTTCCATTGACAGTTATCTTCCTTCTCTGCTGTCCATCGGACATAGCCTGCATGCCACGGCTGCACAGACTCAGCAGACCATGACGGCGTTCCTGGGCGCTTTTGCCGCGATGTCCCTGTGTCATGGCGCTATTTCAGATGCTTATGGCCGGCGGCGATTGACCCTGATTTGCCTTACAATCTTTTCCCTGGCCTCGTTAGGCTGTGCTGTTTCCAACAGCTTGTTTGTTCTTATGTTCTTCCGGGCGCTGCAGGGCGCAACTGCTGGAGCCGGCATGGTTGTCGGCCGCGCCGTCATCCGCGATGTTTTTGACGGAGCCGCCGCTCAACGGCTCATGTCTCACACCATGACAATCTTCTCCATTGCGCCGGTGATCGCGCCTGTAATAGGCGGCTGGCTACAGGTCTGGTTTGGCTGGAGATCGATCTTTCTTTTCCTTGTGCTTCTTTCCGCATTGCTGTTTGTAAGTTCTTACCGCTACCTGCCTGAAACCCTGACGCCCGAGAAACGACAGCGTTTTGAATTAGCGTTTCTCCTTCGATCCTACTGGAAGGTTTTGAAGCAGCCTGCGTTTATGACTGCTTGCGCATCCATGGCATGCACTTCCATAGGATTTTTTATCTATTTATTGTCCGCCCCGGTCTTCCTGGTAAAGAACTTACATCTTAAGGAAACGGAATATATCTATCTATACGCCCCGGTCGCAGTGGCGATGGTCAGCGGCGCCTGGATATCGGGTCACTTCGCCGGAAAAATCACCGGCAAACAAACAGTATTGCTGGGATACGCTATTATGGTCGTGGCGGCAATTTGGAATGTCGCCTATAACCTGATATTCCCGCCGATATTGTTTTGGAGCATCGCACCGGTCTTCTTTTTTATTCTGGGAAACTGCGTCGCTATGCCCAGCCTTTCATTGATGACGCTGGATCTTTTCCCGAATCAACGAGGGCTGGCTGCATCGTGCCAGGGATTCGTTTCGCTTGGCGCAAATTTCTTTGTGTCGGCTTTTGTAGCGTTTGTTTGGGGAACGCAGTTGAGCCGTGTAGGGTTGAACCTGAGCTTGACACAGTTTGTCTCTCTGATCGGCGGAGTCGCAACTATTCTCGTATTTATGAAGGTGATGAAAGAGCCACCCGCAGTGAGGGCGGCTAAAGCCGCCTGATCAGGGATTGGATGGGTGAGCGCCGAAAAGGCGAAACAGCTTGCCGGCGGCAACTGCTCTTTACTTCACAACCGCAGCTGGGATGCAGCCACGGAAAAAATACGCACGGAAAAGAAGCTGTTTTGTTCCGTGTTTTCCGTGTTCTTCTTTCTGTGGCAAAACTATGGTTGCCGACCGACAAAAACAGCCAAAGGCGTTACTGCCGGCGGAATTACTTAAAAGCGGCGAGGGCGTATTTCGCGAATTCTCCGAGCTTGCCCTGGATCATGACTTCAGCCATAGGGTCGTAGTATGTCGCATCGAGATTCACGATGATTAACCGGGCGCCGTTTTCTATAGCAATCATCGGCAATTCCGCCGCGGGATACACGACCAGCGAAGATCCTAAAACCAACATCAGGTCGCATTGTTTCACAGCTTCAACAGAATTATTCCACGCCTCCACGGGCAGCAGTTCTTCGAAAAGAACTACGTCCGGTTTTATGGGAATCCGGCAGGCGGGACAAAGCGGCGCCTTCAATCGGCCCTGCTCAATTTCCGAGTAGAATCCTTCCATCTCGAAAGAAGCGCCACATTTTTCGCAATGGCCGGTGCGGCAGGAGCCATGTATTTCATAGACTTTGCCGGAACCGGCCGCCTGGTGCAGCCCGTCGATGTTTTGCGTAATGACCGCCTGCAGTTTCCCCATTTTTTCCAGCATAGCCAGCAAGTGGTGCGCCGCCGTCGGTTGGGCGGCGAACATAGTCGAAAATAAATGGGCGCTCGATCGATAAAAGGTCTCGGGATCGCGATGGAATCCGGTGGCGGAAAGCTGTTCCGTTAAATCGGAGCTTTCCCATAATCCCCCCGGGCCGCGAAAGTCCGGGATGCCGGCTTCCGTGCTGATGCCGGCGCCGGAAAGAGCGACGATGCGATCCGATTTGCGGATCAGGTTTATAGCTTTCTCGGTGAGTTGCATGGTCATCATATTCGATAATTATATGATAAAAACGAATTGCGGCCGGCAGGTTTTCGTTCGTTGATCTCAATCGTCCCTAACGGGACAGTTGTAATTGTTGTAATTATGGGGAAAACACAGGGAAAAATTCCCTGAACGGGCGGGTTGCGGCTATACTTAGATGAATGGTTTAACCTGGAGAGTGAGGAGACGTGAACAAGCGCCCTATTAAAGTTCTGGTTGTCGATGATGAGGCGGCCATGAGGGAGGTGCTTGAAATGCGTCTCCAGGGATGGGGATTCGAGGTTTGCCTCGCCGAAAACGGAAAAGAAGGAAAGGAAAAAGCGGAGTCTTTTGCTCCCGATATTGTAATTTCCGATGTCGTCATGCCTGAAGTCTCCGGGATGGAGCTGCTCCACGATTTGAAGGCGGGAAATCCCGATCGGCCGATCATTCTTATAACCGCCCAGGCCAGCATCGATCTGGCTGTGGAAGCAATGAAACAGGGCGCTCAGGATTTCGTGACCAAGCCCATCGACTATCCCAAACTGAATTTAATTCTCAAGGCCGCCGAGCAGGAAATCGATCTGCACCGTGAATCCCGTAAGATCGTGACTCAACTCGATCGAGGAGCAGGATTTGGGACTTTCATCGGGACAAGCAAGCCGATGCGCGAAGTCTACGATCTGATTTCCAGCATCAGCGCCAGCGACGCATCCGTGATCATCACCGGAGAGAGCGGGACCGGCAAGGAGTTGGCCGCACGGACAATTCATGAACTCAGTTTGCGCTCCAAAGGACCCTTCGTCGCCATCAATGCCTCGGCCATTCCTGAGAACCTGATGGAAAGCGAAATGTTCGGTCATGAACGAGGCTCATTTACCGGCGCGACCGGCATGCAGACCGGCTGTTTCGAGCTCGCCAACAAGGGAACCCTCTTCCTGGATGAAATCGCCGAGATGCCGGCGGCTTTGCAGCCCAAACTTTTAAGAGTTTTGGAAAACCAGCTCATTCGACGAGTAGGCGGGAGCCAGGAATTTGCCGTGGACGTGCGCGTCCTCGCCGCGACCAACCGGGAGCCGCGCGAAGCTGTGGAAGCAGGCAAACTGCGCGAGGATCTTTTCTACAGGCTCAATGTCTTCACGGTGGCGCTCCCCCCGTTGCGCGAACGTATTATGGACATTCCCCTGCTGGCGCAGTCGTTTATCCGCGAATTCAATCGAAAACACAATTCCCAGGTCGAGTCGTGCAAAAACGAAACGATGGAGCTGCTCAAGGCCTATCCCTGGCCGGGCAATGTCAGGGAATTGAGGAATATCATCGAGAGAGCCGTTATCCTTGTGAAAGGCAAATGGATTGAACCTTCCCATTTGCCTGCATACGTGCTGAACTCTCCTGTTTCGGGAACCGGATCACGGATGGTCCCGTCCACCGGAGTGACCGCCGCGGAAGCCGAAAAAGAATTGATCCTCCGCACATTGCAATCGACCGACAATAATAAAGCGGAGGCCGCGCGCCAGTTGGGATTGGATGTGAAAACCATACGCAACAAACTCAAAGGATATGGGATAAGTTGATCGCCATTTTAAACCCGGTTTTTATTTTTGCAGTTTCCGGCACGAGAACGCCGGAGTTCCCGGAAACGGACATGCGTGGTTTAGGGCCTATATGAAAATAACGACGAGAATTATTGCGGGGTATGGGCTGTTTATAGCTATTCTGGCCGGATTGGTGATTTACCAGGTAATCACCATCCATCACATGCAGTCCATCAACAGAACCCTGAAAGACATTAATTTTCAAAACGCTATGGTTTCCCTGAACGCCCTGGAAAACCTGAAAGGCATGACGGACTTCACCAAAAAATTCTTTGTCGATCCCGATACCTACCGGAAAAAACTCGCCGACTATAAAAACTCTTACGAAGCCAACCTGAGAGAACTCAAAAGTAAAGCAGCTTCCAGCGAGGAGCAGGATTCCGTCAAACGCCTGGGCCAGTCCTGGAAATCTTTTGCTTCAAAGCTGGAAACTCTGCAGACAAGCCCCCAACGCGAGAATGCGGACGCAGCGCTGCTAGACGAGCTGGAACGCCTGGAGATGCAGACTCATGCGGTTCATGAGTCGACGCTGCGCTCCATGACTGGAAAGGTTAATAAATCGGAAGCTACCAGCGAAACCGCGGCGCTGGTCCTTTATTCCGCAACTCTGTTCGCTCTTGCAATCAGCATTCTTATATCTTTCCTTATATACCGTTCCATTTCCAAACCGCTGGCCCATCTTACCGAAGGAACCCGGGCTATCGCCGAGGGAAAGTTTTCCTACCGCCTGGACACTACCCGCAAGGATGAATTTTCCCAGTTGGCCAAAGACTTTAATACGATGACTCACCGGTTGAATGAGTTGGACGAGTTGAAGAAAGATTTTGTCTCCCACGTCTCTCATGAACTGAAAGCTCCTCTCGCCTCGATGCGGGAGACCATCCAGTTGCTGCTCGAGGAAATACCCGGGCCTTTAACCGAAAAACAGAAACGGCTGCTTCAGCTCAATCTTCAGAGCGAATTGCGGCTGACTTCCATGATCAGCAATCTGTTGGATGTTTCCAAAACCGAAGCCGGAGTGATGGAATATGAACTGAAGAGCCGCGACCTGATTCCGCTGGTGCGGAACGCGATAGCCGAGCTGGAAGTCCAGGCGCAGGAACGCAGGATTAAGATCGAAGCCGTTCTTCCCAAGGCTCCTTTGCCTGTGGAATGCGATAGCGATCGCATCGTTCAGGTCCTTGTCAACCTGCTCGGGAATGCGGTGAAGTTCGCTCCCAAAGAAGGAACCGTCCAGGTTACAGTCCAGGCTGTTGAAGGAATTCCCCAAAATGTCCCGAAGAGCCGGCGCCGGTTGTTCACCGACCCAGCGGATGGAAAATGTTTCGGATTGGTTGCGATTGCAGACGCCGGCCCCGGCGTTCCTGATTCCGACAAAGAAAAGATTTTCGAAAAATTCCATCAGGTCAAGCAGGGCCAAAAAACCGTTGGCCAGGGCGTAGGGTTGGGCCTGGCTATTTGCAGCACGATCGTACAAGCGCATCGCGGAGCTATTTGGGTGGAAGACAATCCGGGAGGTGGAAGCCGGTTCCTGTTGCTGTTACGTCCGGGGCAAGAAGGTGAAGAAGCGATTGCACGATCATCCGTTCCGATATAGAAAGCTCGGGCGTCTTTCCGGCAAGTTTTTTTGTTTTTGCCTCAAACGAGAATATAAAACCTCGTCTCAATGTAGAATATTCCCCGCTTTGAACAAAAGGGAAAGGCTGGTTGCAATTCATTATCGTTCATTAATACTTAACTCGATTTTGCTGTTTGCGCTGCTGATTTCCTGGAGCTGTCGTCGGAAAACAACCGCTACAACGCCTGTCGCTAAAACTCCCGAAATTATCAAAGCCGAAGAAGCGCCCCCGGCGATAATTCCTCTTGCCACCGCGGCCTCAAAGACAAACAGCTTTGATCTGGGAGAAATGAATTTCCAGATCGGCGACTATGGAAAAGCTATCAAGTTCTACCAAACCTTCCTGAACGCTTATCCAAAATCCGAGGACCGGGATAGAGCGCTGTACCACATGGGACTCGCCGGCGCCCTGGGTTCAACTCGAGATCTCAATCTAACGGAAGCGGCTTTTAAAAAACTGATCGCAGAATTCCCCAACAGCCAATATAAAGTCCAGGCGGAATTAATCCTTGGTTTGCAGGCGCAGATCGAAAAAATCCGGGTGGAAGTCAAAGATCGGGATGAGAAAGTAAAACGCCTCAGCGAAGAACTGCAGAAGCTGAAAGATATTGATATGCAGCGCAGACCAACAAGAACAGAATGAATTGACGATTGACGAATAAAAAAATACTGCATGCTTTACTGGTTACTGCAACTTATGAGGAGAAAATGCAATTAAGGAGTTGAGATGACCAAATCGCCATCCATTTATGAATGCCAAAGCTGTGGATACGAAACTGCAAAATGGCTTGGGCGATGCCCTGATTGCGGCAGCTGGAATTCCTTCATGGAGGAGAAGCGCCCGAAAAACGGAGAGGTTGCAGTAGCGCTCGGCGAAGCCGCCAAACCGGTACGGTTGAATGAAGCGTCTACGGAATCGGCTCCAAGGATAGAAACGCTCAATACGGAATTTGACCGCGTCCTTGGAGGCGGAATTGTGCCGGGGTCCTTGATTTTGCTGGGAGGAGAGCCGGGAGCCGGCAAATCAACCCTATTGCTTCAAATAGCCCGCAGCCTGCAGAACAAGAACCGGAGTGTGCTTTATGTTTCGGGCGAAGAATCCATCCAGCAGATAAAACTCCGGGCAGACAGGCTGGAAGATCCGGCCGGCAAAAACGGCGATATTTTTCTCCTTTCCGAATCCAATCTTGAGCGCATCCTTTCGGTCCTGGACGAAGTCAAAGCTGAGACTCTTGTGCTGGACTCGATACAAACCACTTTTTCAGAAACGCTCAATTCCTCTGCAGGAAGCGTCAGTCAGGTGCGTCATATCGCAACCAGGTGTCTCAACATCGCCAAGGCGCGCAACCTGACCGTTTTTTTAATCGGCCATGTGACCAAGGACGGAACGATCGCCGGTCCGAAAGCGCTGGAACATATTGTGGATGTGGTGCTTTATTTCGAGGGGGAGCGGCGGCAAAATCATCGAATCATCCGTGCGGTGAAAAATCGGTTTGGCGCTTCCAATGAAGTCGGCATTTTCGAAATGACTTCCCGGGGCCTTATCCCGGTAAGCCATCCTTCCAGCATTTTTTTAATGGAACGGGAAAATATTTCGCCTGGAAGCGCTGTTGTATGCGCACTGGAAGGGACTCGCCCGCTGCTGGTCGAAATCCAGGCGCTTGTCGTCGCAACCCAATACGGAACCGCACGAAGGGTTGCGACAGGGATCGACTACAACCGCATTTCCGTGCTGATGGCTATGCTGGAAAAACGCCTCGGAGTTCAGATGAACGGGTGCGATATCTATGCCAACACGGCGGGCGGACTGGAAGTTGATGAGCCTGGAGCCGATCTGGGCATTTTTGCCGCCATCCTGAGCAGCTTCCGGAATCGTCCTTTGCCCGCCCATACCGTCCTGATGGGAGAGCTCAGCCTGTCCGGCGATGTGCGCCCGATCAGCCAGGCGCATTTGCGCGTGCGGGAAGCCGCCGCCATGGGGTTTTTAAAATGCATTCTGCCTGCGGGAAACCTTCCCTTAGTTGAAGCGGTTCAAGGAATTGAGCTGATTCCTATCAAAACCGTGGCTCAACTCTCCGACCTTCTCTTCTGTTAAAAATCGGGAAAAAGCGTCCAGTCACAGATCTATCAATCCAGCACGGCCGGCAGCGAGGCCGCCCCCTGACTTTCTAGGCCAAATTATGAATAGCAATACTAAAAAACTGGTAGGTGTGATAAATTATTTATTTAAATAGGGGATTTAGGTTTTCTATTTGTGATTTTGTCGGTTTCTTAAACCGCCGGAGCGATCAGGAGGAGCTTCAACCATGATATTCAGGCCTTATCCTGATAATTATTGGTTTGTCGAAAAAGTATGGTTCACGTTCTTTCCGGTCCTCTGGCCTTTAATAATCTATTCCATTGATATTAAGTGGATTACTCGTAAGGAGTTCATCGATGGATCTCTGGATAATACGTGCACTTTTATTCGTGGCACTCCTGATAAGCGGATACTTGATCCGCCCTTTTGGTCCCAATCTCTATCTCACGGTTTCCTATAGTATCGCTCTCGGAGCAGTCATACTCCTGGCGGAAATACGCATTCGCCGCCTTACAATAAAAACGATTCTCGGCGCCGCCCTTGGATCCCTCCTCGGCATCATCGGCGCCAGCCTGATCAGCATAATAATCGGGCGCATGAATTTCTCCAATCCCCAGACCGAGACCTTTATTCAGCTCATGATTTTAATCCTCATGACTTATCTCGGATTGATCTCGGGAGCCCACAAGGGAGAGAACCTTGAGTTGGGAGTTCTTGGCGGATTCTTCAGCGACAACTCGTTGAAGAGAACAGCCAAGGTTCTTGATACGAGCGTCATTATTGACGGGCGGGTGGCGGACATCTGCAAAACCGGGTTCCTGGAAGGCATCCTGGTCATTCCTCATTTTGTGCTGCGCGAGCTTCAACAGATTGCCGACAGCGCAGATTCGGCGAAGCGAAATCGCGGCCGTCGCGGCCTGGACGTGTTGGAGAAAATTAAATCCGTCCCGGGAGTTTCGGTTAATATCCTCGAGAAGGACTACCCGGATGTCAAAGAGGTGGATTTAAAGCTGATTGAGCTGGCCAAAGAAATGGGCGCAAAAATCGTCACCAACGATTTTAATTTGAACAAGGTTTCGCAGCTCCGGGGCGTTGACGTGTTGAATATCAACGAGCTGGCCAATGCGCTCAAGCCCGTCGTGCTTCCCGGAGAAACAATGAAAGTTTTTATCCTCAAAGAAGGCAAAGAATACAATCAGGGCGTTGCCTATCTTGACGATGGAACTATGGTAGTGGTCGATAATGCCCGCCGGATGATCGGCAAAACCATTGCCACTCAAGTCACATCGGTGCTTCAGACTACCGCCGGTAAAATGATTTTCGGACGTTTTCCCGAAGAGTCGGAAGCCGCTGCAAACGCTCAGCCTGTCCGACAACAGCCGGATCGCCGGATTTATGAAAAACAGGCTATGGCAAACGGCAGGACGATTGTCGAAGAAGACAAAGAGCGATTGAAGCAACGATAAGTCTCGATACGGTCTGTGGTATGGACGTTGGGCGCAATAGCCTCGATCCTGATTTCAGAAATACAGGGCGTGACAGGAAATTGAAAGCGGCGGCTGTGATAGCCGCCGGTGGAACGGGGACTCGTATGCAATCCACTGTTCCGAAGCAGTTTCTGGAAATCGCCGGCAAGCCGATTCTTCTCCACGCTGTTGAGGGCATCGCCGCGCTTGAAGAAGTAACCCAGATTGTCATCGCTCTTCCGCCCGAACACATTGCAGAGGCGCAGTCCATACTGCGACGAGAGCCCATCCGTATTGACGTCCAATGCGTTCCCGGCGGTTCCAGCAGGCAGGAATCGGTGCGGCTGGGAGTTGCGCATATCCGCCCCGACACGGATATCATTATGGTTCATGATGCGGTGCGGCCTATCTGCGATCCAGGCATGATGAAGCGCGTTCTGAAGGCCGCCTGGGAAAACGGAGCCGCCGTCCCCGGCCTCCCTGCCACGGAAACGATTCAGCGGAGGTCTGGAAACGGCCATGTGCTTCCGACGCCGCCGCGCGAGGAGCTGTACGCCATTCAAACGCCACAGGCTTTTCACGCCGAACTTATTCGATCAGCGTTGAATCAGGCCAAGGAAGCGGGTTTTTTAGGAACGGACGAATCTTCGGTCGTGCGTTGGGCGGGCCATCCCGTCCTGGTAGTCGAGGGCGCACCCGATAATATTAAAATCACTCGGCCATTGGATCTGGAAATCGCAGAACTGCTGATTGCGAAACGCAAAGGGGCGCGCGCTGAAATGAATGAAATTCGTATCGGACAGGGGATTGATTATCATCGCCTGGTGGAAGGCCGCAAATTGATCCTTGGGGGCGTGGAAATTCCCTACTCAAAAGGGCTCGAGGGGCATTCCGACGCCGATGTCCTTTCTCATGCAGTATGTGATGCTTTGCTTGGGGCCGCCGCCCTTGGAGACATCGGCCGACATTTTCCCGATACCGATCCCGCGAACAAGGGAAAGTCCAGCCTGGAATTTTTACGGGAAATACACGCCAAGATCGAGGCGGCGGGTTGGTCGGTGCAAAATGTGGATGTAACGCTGCTGGCGCAACGTCCGAAAGTGGCTCCCTATGCGCTCGTCATGAAACAAAATATCGCCCGGGTCCTCAGGCTCGAAATATCCGAGGTGAGCGTCAAGGCCACGACGACCGAGGGCTTGAACGCAGAAGGACGCGGCGAAGGCATGTCCGCACAGGCGGTTGTGCTATTAAGTAAACGACTATAATCCCAGGGCCGCTACGCGGTTCAAAACCTGTTGATTCGATTCTGTTTCTTTATTTGAAACAGTAATAGAGTTGTATTGAACTATGGAAAATAGACAAATTCCCGTTCGTGTGCGATTCGCGCCCAGCCCGACAGGGTTTCTTCATGTCGGCAATGTCCGGACCGCATTTTTTAATTGGCTTTTCGCCGGGCATAATGACGGCGTTTTCATCCTCCGCATCGAAGATACCGACGCCGAACGGAGCAGACCCAAATATGAAAAGCAACTCATCGAGGACATGCAATGGCTGGGACTCGAATGGAATGAAGGGATAGAGTGCGGAGGAGACTGCGGACCCTATCGGCAATCCGAACGATACTCCATTTACCGGCAATACGTGCAACGGCTGCTGGATGAAGACAAGGCGTTTCACTGCTTCTGCACCGAAGAGGAACTGGACCAGGTTCGCCAGACTCAACTGGCTCGCAACGAGATGCAGCGATACTCCGGAAAATGCCGACGCCTTTCTCCCGCTGAAGTATGCGCCCGGCAGGAGGCCGGGGCGACATCAACCGTCCGGTTGCGGGTCAGAGAAGGCATGGTGGGATTTTCCGATCTTGTCTTCGGCAGGATCGAAATTGATACGCAGCAGATCAGCGATCCGGTGATTCTCCGCAGCGACAGCAGCCCTACCTACAATTTCTGCTGCGTCGTAGACGATTCGTTGATGAAGATATCGCATGTAATCCGCGGCGAAGGCCATATTTCGAATACGCATCGGCAGATTCTGATTTATGAAGCCTTAGGCGCATCGGTTCCGCAGTTCGCCCATTTGTCGACCATCCTCGGACCCGATGGACAGAAGCTGAGCAAGCGGCACGGAGCCACCTCGATTGAAGAGTTTCGGCGGCAGGGATACCTGCCGGAAGCTTTGGTGAACTATTTAGCGCTCCTGGGATGGTCGCCGCCCAATGAAGGCCAGGAAATACTGTCGCTAAATGAAATAAAACAGCAGTTCGAGCTTGCCCGGGTCTTAAAAAGCCCCGCGATCTTTGATACTACCAAGCTCGATTGGATGAATCGCAGCTATATCAATAAAATGCCGATCGATTCTCTTGCCGAGAGGGCGATGCCCTTTGCCGTTCACGACGGCCTCATTCCGGCTCAGCCGGATTCTCAGACGCAAGCCTGGTTCGCTCAGATGTTGGAGCTGATCAAAACGCATATTGACAGGTTTGACCAACTCGCAACCGAGGCGGCCATCGTCTACGGATTTGAAGCGGATCCGCCAAAGATCGATAAAGAAGCGGAGGAAATACTCGCCGGTCCGGAAGCGCTGGCTGTAGCGCTGGAATTCGCGCATAGGGTTCAGGAACAAGAACTCCTGACTGCCGAGACTTATCGCGAAATCGTTGGACAGGTAAAAGCAAAGACAAAACAGAAGGGGCGCAATTTGTTCCATCCCATTCGCGCTGCATTGACCGGACAAGGGTCCGGCCCGGAAATGGAAAAATTGATTCCGCTTTATGAGTCAGGAAGCCGTTTGAATTTGCCGCGCAAAGTCATGTCTTGCAAGCAACGCGTCAGCGCAGTAATGACGAATTACGAATGACGAATTACGAATGGAAACATACGAATAGTTCGGGGTTAATAAGCTTGTGTAAGGCGGCCCGTATGCATGCCGCATGCGTTTTCCCAGAATCGTCACTGTGCAGTCCAGGCTGCTAAAAAGGGCAAATCAAAAACTATGTCGGTTTTATGCGGAATCAATGCAATCCATGAAGCCATAAAGGCGCAGCCGGGGAAAATCGAAAGGCTTTGCATCGAGCGAGGCCAGAAGAATCCCCGGATCCAGGAAATTATAGAGCTGGCGAAGCAGAATCACGTTCGGATTTCGTTTGAAGACAAATCCTGGCTGGACCGAAAAACCGATCGCGCCCGGCACCAGGGAGTTCTCTGTTACGTTGCGGAACTTGCCACTTACGACCCCGAAGACATCCTTGCGCAGGCGAAATCGCCGGGGCTCATCGTCATCCTGGATGGGATCGAAGATCCTCACAACCTGGGCGCTATCCTTCGCTCGGCGGAAGCGGCCAATGCCGATGGCGTCTTCGTTCCTCAACACCGCAGCGCCGGCCTGACCGCCTCGGTGGTCAAAGCCAGCGCGGGAGCCGCATCCCACGTCAAAGTAGCGCGGATCAAGAACGTAGCCCAAACGCTTGAATTGCTGAAAGAAAACGGCTACTGGACCGTCGGCCTCGACGCCGCATCCGATCTCCCGATTTGGAAAATTGATCTTGCCATCCCTACAGTTCTGGTTCTTGGCAATGAGGGGAGCGGACTGCACAGACTCGTTAAGGAAAAATGCGATTTTCTCGTTTCGCTGCCGATACGTGGGAATGTGGGCTCGTATAACGTCAGCGTAGCTGCCGGCATAGCTCTTTATGAAGTGTTGCGCCAGCGCTCTTAGTAATTGCGCATTTTCTTCGATCTATGAGTATGCCAGTTGTTGAAATAGAAAACCTAACGAAGGATTTCCAGGTAGGATTCTGGAAAAAGCGGCCGGTGCGCGCTTTGGACAACCTCAACCTGCAGGTGGGTCAAGGCGAAGTGTTTGGATTTTTAGGACCGAACGGCGCCGGTAAAAGCACTACCCTCAAAATCCTGATGCAGCTTCTGCATCCGACTTCGGGAAAAGCCACAATCCTGGGCAAACCTATAGACTCGGTTTCCATGCACCAGTCCATCGGCTACCTCCCGGAAAATCCCTATTTCTACGACTACCTGACTCCGGAAGAACTGCTGACCTATATGGGGCGGCTCTTTGGATTACGGCAGCCCGGGTTGGGCCAAAAAGTCGACACATTGTTGACCCTGGTGGGGCTGGCCGGTGCGCGCAAGCTTCAACTACGGAAATTTTCCAAAGGAATGGTGCAGCGCATCGGAATCGCGCAGGCGATCATCAATGATCCGGAAATAGTTTTTTTGGATGAACCCATGTCCGGCCTGGATCCGTTGGGACGCATGGAGGTTCGCCGGATCATCACTTCCCTTAAAACCCGGGGCGTCACAGTATTTTTCAGTTCTCATATTCTTCCCGACGTGGAAGCGATCTGCGACAGAGTGGCGATTTTGAACAAGGGAAAACTTCAACAAGCAGGGACGCTCGAAGAAATCTTGAAGTCCGGGAATGAGGCGCGCGATGTAATTCTGGCCGGCTGGTCGGAGTCGACCTTGAGCGAAATAAAGAGGGCCTGTGATGATTGCAGGATAATGGGAAACCGTCTTCATTTGAGACTGAGCCGTCCCGCTCAAATGGATGCACTCCTTTCGATAATCTCAGCACGCAAACTGGAATTGATTTCCATCAATCCGGTCCGACCGTCGCTCGAGGAATATTTTCAATCCTTAGTCGGCAGTCCAGATGCGCGGGGGGAGCGATGACGCGGATTCTTACGATCGCCCGAAACACCTTCCGCGAGAACATCCGGGACAGGATTCTCTACAACCTGATCCTCTTCGCGTTGATTATGATTCTAAGCGCCTTGGCGCTGGGCCAATTGACTCTCGGAAACGAACAAACGGTGCTGTTGAATCTGGGACTGGCGTCCATTTCCGTTATAGGAATGCTTATTTCCATTTTCATCGGAATAGGACTTGTCTATAAAGAACTGGAAAAAAGAACCGTGTATGCATTAATTGCGAAGCCGGTTCACAGATATGAATTGATCCTGGGCAAATACGTCGGCCTGCTTTTTACCGTGCTCGTCAATCTGGCGATTATGACTGTCGGGCTGGAGCTTGCAATGTTGTGCGCCGGCAATATCGGAGTCGGCGGGCATTTGCGTATTTTGCCGGCCGCTTATCTGGCGTTTCTTTCTTTCATGGTTATCACCGCCCTGGCGCTGTTGTTCTCAACTTTTTCCACTCCCGCGTTGTCCGCCCTGTTCACTTTTTTCCTTTGGATAGCCGGGCATTTCGGCAAAGATCTGCAAAATTTCGGCGCCCTGGCCAAGTCCGGCGCGGCAAGGTGGCTATGCAACATTCTGTATTATGGGATTCCCAATTTCACCAACTTCAGCGTCGATAGCCGCAATATCCTTCAGGACTCCGTTTTTTACCAACCGCTGGATTTCTATTCGGTCCTGGGCGCCACACTCTACGCCCTTCTTTATTGTGCAGCGGCCCTTTCCCTGTCCATCGCAATTTTTATGCGTCGGGATTTCAAATGAAGTCCGGACGCCTGGGGAACCCTTTGCAGCGCTTATGGATTTTCATCGCAATTTTTGTTGTCTGCGCGCTGCTGATCCAACCGGCGCAGGGTTTTCTTGAATCGCGCACAGTTCAAAATAATCCGGAACCCGACCTGCTTTTTTTCAGCTCTCCCCAATTAGTGCAACGAATGGCGCTGGGTTATCAAGGGCTTATCGCGGATCTTTATTGGATGCGCGCCATTCAATATTACGGTCGCCGCGAGGAAGCTGCGAAAAGGAAGGTGCGCTATAAAAACTTATCCACGCTTCTCGATATCACGACAACCCTCGATCCCTATCTTCTGGACGCCTATCGTTCCGGCAGTTCCTTTCTTGCCGAACCTGAGCCGATTGGAGCCGGGCAGCCCAGGGAAGCGATCAAGCTGTTAAACAAGGGAATCCATAATATTCCGAAGGAATGGCGATTATATTATGACAAAGGTTTTGTCTATTATATTTACTTAAACGATTACAAGACCGCCGGGGATGTCTGGCTGGCCGGTTGCGACGTGCAAGGGGCTCCGGTATGGCTTAAGAGTCTGGCCGCCACCTCTTTTTCAAAAGGCGGAGCGATGGAGATCGCGATCTCCTTATGGCGGCGCCAGTACGAGGAATCGACCCGGGCGGATATTAAAGAAAACGCCCGGAATTACCTGATCAGCATCCAGGTTGCAAAAGATCTCTGGTCGCTGGAAATTCTGCTGGAAAAGTATCAGAAGAAAAACGGTTTTTCCCCTTCTTCACTCAATGAACTTCTTCGCGGCCGAACCCGCCCCTATAACATGGCGGATCCGCTCGGAGTTCCTTATCAATATGATCCCCAAAGCGGTTCCGTTCGGCTCCATCCCGAATCCACCGTGAAGTATCTGAAAATTCCTGAAAATTACAAACAGGAATTGCGAACTGCGAATCCCGAATTAATAATGGAAACAGACTGAGCGGTGCGTTTCCATGCGCGATTCTGATTGATTGCTAATTTCCTAAGAGTTAGAATCCCATAAATTCATACGGAGCGATCAGACTATGACGCAAAGGAAACGTATTTCGTTTCTTGTTCCCATGCTAGGGACCCTTCTATTGGCCGTGGCGCCGGCGCCGATGCGTTCCGCCGCGGAAGAGGATTACGACGCAATTTTTGATAAAGCTCGGCAGAATTATAGGAAAAGCAACTACCCGGAAGCTCTGAAGCTGTATCAAAAAGCAAATAATTTGAAAGGCAAAACCAGCCTGGAGTGTCTTTTAGGCGCCGCCGAAACCTATGTCAAGCTCAGAGATTACAAAAATGCCTTGAAAACATGCGATCAGATGATCCAGCTTGGCGGCGACGACGCCGGTTACCTGGTAAAAGCATGGAATATGCGAGGCAATGCGCTTTTCAATAGCGCACTATTTCATGACCCGGAATCCCAAAAAAGCGCTTTTCAGCAAGCAGAGACCGCGTTCCGCGAAGTTCTTAAAATAAATCCCGGATTGAACATGGCCCGCTATAATTTGGGCCTTGCCTTGATCCGGTTGAACCGGGTGGACGAAGGCATTGCAGAATTACAAACTTATATCCAGAATGCCGATGAACGGGATACAGCCGATAGAGCTCGCAAGATAATCGAAAATCCCAACCGGATAGATGAAAATTATGGGCCCGATTTTTCACTTGTAACTGCGGATGGTGAATACCTTTCCTCCGATGAATTGCGAGGCAAAGTCATTTTGCTCGACTTCTGGATTATCCGGAACGATTTGAGCTTGAAAGCAGGTCCTTTCCTCACAAAACTGGCGGACAAATACAAAAATGAAGGGATTATTCCGATCAGCGTCAACTGCGCCGACGAGGAGCAGGCCTGGCGCAGCTATATAGCTCAATATAAACCGAATTGGAAACATGTCCGCGACAAAAATTCCAAGCTTCAACGAGACCTCTTTATCGGAATTTTACCCTCCTACATCCTGATCGACCATGAAGGCATAATCCGCTATCGCAGCGCGGAAACCGCCTCGCAACTGGAAAAGGAAATAAAAAAAGCTTTAAAAGCCGCAACCGCATACAACATGCAGCCGCGTTATGCACGGCAGACGCCTGCGGCAGCGCAACCAGGGTCCGTTCCACCTTCGATTCCAACCCACGCCGCCGCCAGACCCGCTGTAAGAAAAGAGTATCCTTTCAGGATTCCCAAACCGGTCATAGAAGTGACCCTCAGGCCTGTTACAACTTCGAATAATTCGATATCGCTGCAATCAAACTATCTTTTCACCATGCAAATAAAAAACTGGGCTTCGATGCCCGACGATCTTTTTATGCAAATCAAGGACCTGCCTCCCTGCAGCGGCAATCAAACGGGAATGGCAACCTACGGTTTTTCTCCTCAGCCCAATCCCACCCGGATGGAAATTACCCTATGGAACGAACAAGGATTAAGGCTCAAAACCGTATGCGGACCCTCCCGACCTGAAATTCTCCAGAACATGATGTTTTCAGTATCGAGGAGTTCGGATACGAGTAAAGTATATGTAATAGTGAAAGACCGGCTCACCGGCAATTCAGTCCAATCCGACATCGTGCCCTTGCCTTAGGGTCCGTCAATAAATAATTGCTTGCTTGCTAATATCCTATTAGTTAGAATTCAAAAAATTCCTTGGAGTCGGCCCATGAGCAAAAATTTAAAATCCATTGATCTTCGATATTTTGTGCGGTTGATATCGGCAATAATTATGACGATCACGATGGCATCCGTTTCGGCTGTTGCGCAGGAGAACTACGAAAGCATCTACGACGAAGCCAGCCAGAATTTCATAAGAAACAATTACGAAGAAGCTTTGCGACTGTTCCATAAAGCCAATAGCATGAAAAATAATACCAGCCGGGAATGTATCTGGCGCATTGCTCAGACATACAGCAAATTGGGCGCTCATAAAAATGTTTTGCAAACCTGTGATAAATTGATCCGGCTATCCGGCGATAATCTTTTATACCGAGCCAAAGCGTGGGAGTTGTTGGGAACGACGCTTCTGGCTTCCGCCACCGCAGTTCCCGAAAGGCCCGATCCGGCGCTGCTCACGCAGGCGGTAGAGGCATTCCACGAATTCCTCAAGATTAAGCCGGAGCAGAGTATGGCGCATTACAACCTGGGAGTGGCGCTGGCATGGATCAATCGATTCGGCGAAGCAGTCGGAGAATTTCAGACTTATCTTAAAAACGCCAATGACCGGGAAACAGCCCGAAAAGCCCGCATATTCCAGGATAATCCACGGCTCGCAACAACGGATCTGTCGCCTTATTTTTCTTATCTTTCCTCGGACGGCGATTACAAGACTTCGGACGAATTGCGAGGCAAGGTGCTTTTACTTAATTTCTGGAGCGGCCGGAACACTGCATGCCTGGATGCAATTCCTTATCTGTCCAAACTGGCTGACAAATTCAAAAATGATCCCTTCATCCTGATCGGCGTGAATCCGTTCGACGCAGAATCGAAATGGCGCGAATATCTCGACAAATTTAAAATGGACTGGCCGCAGACATTGGAAACCAATCAAAAGCTGGTGCAGGCGTTCAAGATCACCAACGTGCCCGCCTACATCCTGATCGACCATGAAGGGGCCATCCGGTTTCGCTCTATGGCCACTACCAACCAGCTTGAAGAGCAAATCAAATTCGCCCTGAAATGGGCTGCCGATTTAAATAGCAATCCCATGCCCAAATACGCGGCTATTATGCCTGCGCCTCCGGATCCGACCGGAGCGCGAACGGCTTCCATTCCCGCACCCAAACCTGAAAATCCGGAAGCCTTTAGTTTCTGGATGCCCAAACCTGTTCTGCAGATCTCCAATATGGAAGTGAGCGGTTCGGCGATTCGAACGGTCGGCAGTTCTTACATGTTGCGCATCCTGAATTGGGCGTCCATGCCGGATGAGCTCTTTGCGCCGGACAAGAACGTTCCGCCATGCGACCGCAGCGCTGTAATCTATGCGACAACGCCGAATGTCTCACGCATGGAGCTTCTCATAATGAGTGAATCGGGAGAACGGATCCGATCTATCTGCGGAATGCCGTCATCCAATTATCTGCAATCGCTTAATTTTTCTTTGCCGGGCAATCTTCAACCCAAAAATATCTATGTTCAGATCAAGGACCGGCTTACCGGCAATTCTGTGGAATCGGATAGGGTCTCCGTCCCCTGATTCGTAATTTATTCTGCGAGGGTGACTCGATCGCGGCCGGCGTTTTTACTGCGATACAAAGCCTTATCGGCGGATGCGATCAGATCGTGGGACGTTCGTCCATGGTCTGGAAAGACTGCGACTCCCATGGAAGCGGTGATGGGTCCGAGAGGGTTTCCACGATATTGCATATTGATGCGCTGGATGGATTCCCTGAAAAATTCGGCGCGTTGTCGGGTGACGCCGCCGGTTCCTTCCGGCAAAATGAGGGTGAACTCTTCTCCCCCATAGCGACAGGCGATATCTTCCGCGCGTATGTTGCTCTTCAGCAGCACGCCCAGCCCCTTCAGCAGCATGTCGCCGGCTTCATGTCCGTATGTATCGTTGATGAGCTTGAAATTATCCATATCGATCATGATCATCCCGAGGGGGCGCTGATTTCGGGCGGCGCGGCGAATCTCGAGTTCAAGCGCTTCTTCCATGAATCGGCGATTGAAGAGGCCGGTCAAGGGATCGCGGATCGATTGGCTGCGAAGCGTCTCGTGCAGTTTCAAGTTGGATAAAGCCATCGCAATATGTTCGGACATCGTTTCAGCCAAACGCTGCTTGGCTTCGGTCATCTTGACATTATCCGGCTGCATAAGATGCAGCACGCCGAGCGCCTCGCTTTGGGCCATCATAGGGATGCAAAGATAGCCGTAGGGCAAAGGCTGGTGGATATGCCTGCAGATAAGTCCGGACCCGGGCTGTTCCACGGAATGAGTTCGCCCTCGGCGCAACGCCCAGCATTCCGGCGGAGAGAAAGCGCGTTCCGCGAGCGCCGTATCGCCCCATACGGCGGTGGCTTCCACCGTATTGCGGGACGGGGAAATGATATAAAGGGCTCCAACCTTCACGGGAAAAATCTGTTGCGCCACCTGGACGATGACTTTGTAGGCTTCCTCGGTTGAAAGGCAGGCGCGTAAAATATCTCCCATATCATTGAGCAGGGTCATTTCACGGGTTCGTTGTTCGAGCTCATTCACCCAGGCTTCGAGCTTCTGATTCGCCTCTTGCAGAGCGGCCTCGGTTTTTTTCCGTTTGGTAATGTCCCGGGCAATTCCCTGGACGGCGACAGCTTTCCCACCGCGGTAAATCGGCCGGGTGCTGATGCCCATGGCAACGCGGCTTCCATCTTTCGCGAAAAGTTCCAGCTCGCAATTGAGGGGACTCTCGCCGGCTATTTGCGGATCAATCATCCTTTGACCCAGCTGCTGAAATTCAGGAGTTATCGCCTTCAGGATATTCTTCTGAAGCGCTTCAGCCCGGGTATACCCGACGATCCGTTCGACGGCTCTGTTGATGGATAAAATTTTCCCTTCGAAGTCATGGGTATAGATAACATCGCTGGCGTTTTCAAACAATTCACGATATCCGCTATCCTCGTCGTTCGCGTGACGAGAATTCACGTTTTGAACAATGAGTTCTCCATAATTCCGGAACATTTCCGCTAAGACGGGTTCTTCGCGGACTAAAGCCTGAAAATAATCCTGCACAGCAGGGTGATTCTCAAAGGATATCTCGGAATGAGCGTCCACCCATTGATGGTTGAATTTGATATTCGCCAGAAAAACCGAGACATAACCGTAGTGCGAGGCTCCCAGGATCTGTTTCAATTCCGCCGCGCATTTTTTCGATTCCGCATTCCTCAGGAAAAGAGCGTTGCAGCAATCGATCAAATTTTCTTCAAACCCGTTGTTTTCCGGCCATGAACTCAATGGGCGAGGCGCCGTTGCGAGTGCGTCATAGACTTGCTCCAGACTGTTCGACTTCGACAAGGACCGTTCCAACCATCGCCGTATATCTTTGGCGGGCATTCCGAGACGGTGCAGGCGGGAAGCATGCGTCATAAAGAAATAGGGCGAGGCGCAATGCCAGGCAAGTCGTGACGCAAGCTTTTCCTTAAAAATCTCAGGCAAGGGATTGTCGTAGCAGGCAGAGAGTTGTTGTCGCCAAAGCGCTTCAAGCAAAGAAGGCGATTCCAGTGCAGGCGCAAAAAAGGGCGGGAAATAGCCAAGCCGCTTTACAATTTCCTCTTGGATCAGTTTGGAAGTTCGATCCTTTGGCCCTGAAACTCCGTCCTGAGAAATATTTGATTCGAGTTGCTTCAGGTCGTCTAATTTCTTCCAAAGAGAATCGAGTTCATGACTGATCCGACGCTCCATGTCCATGGTTGACCCTGCCGAACAAGATATTTAATATTTAATATTAAAGAGGAAATTCTGGACTATCTCCTGAAAAAGACAAAGAAAAAAATAGTGAAATCCATCATCTCTTTAGTCATTCAGTGATTGAATAACGCTGCCCTTCCTCCTGGTTTATTGCGAGGAATTAAGAAATATGGAACCCGTAATTATTTGCAGTTACAGTAGCTCAATCAACTGGCGGCTACAACGCAATCGCCGCCGGCAATAGCTCGTTTGAGGGCGGCTTCGGCTGAACTGAGAAGCATATCGACAGTTTGTCCATGACCCGGGAAAGCCGCTAATCCAATCGATACTGTGATATGGCCGGTTTCGTTCCGATATTTTCCGTCCAGATTGCGCGCCAAAGCGCGCATGTTCTCCGCCCGTTGAATGCTTGTGTCAAAGCCGCTTTGCGGCATGATCAGAACAAAGGAATGAGTTCCGTAGCGACAGGCTATGTCTCCCTTGCGAACATTCGTCTGAAGAAGGTCGCCGGTATCTTTCAAAATGGCATCACCCGTATCGATTCCGAAATGATCATTGAGTTGCTGAAAATGATCGAGCGAAAGCATAATGATGCTGAGCGGGTATTGAGCCCGGATAGCGCGGCGCAGTTCCAGTTCGAGCGACTCCTCCATGAAGCTGCGATTGAAAAGACCTGTCAGGGGATCACGAATCGACTGATTGCGCAGAGTCTCATGCAACTTCAGATTCGATATAGCCATGGCCACATGGTCCGCCATCGCTACGGCCAGTTCTCCCTTCGCTTCCGGCAAAGGATTATCATTCGACTGCGCCAGATGGAGAATGCCCAAGGCTTCACTCTGGGCCATCATGGGAACGCACAAACTGCCCCGAGGCGGCGGAGAGTATAGATGTTTGCAGACCAAACCTGCGCTTGAACCCCGAACCCAGTGGCTTCTGCCCCGTCGCAAAGCCCAGCAATCGTCGGGAGCGAATGTGAGCTCAAATTTCGAAGTATCACCCCATTCCGCGACTGCTTCGACGATCGTTCGTTGAGGTCCGATGACATAAAGCGCGCCGGACTGTTCCGGAAAAATCTCCTGGGCGACTTTAATTATCACTTCATAAATTTCATCGGTGGAGAGACAGGCGCGAAGGATGTCTCCCAGTTCGCTTAAGAGCGTCATTTCGTATGTGCGTTGTTGCAGATCCCGCACTCTTGTTTCCAACTCCTGATTAGCTTTCAGAAGCGCTTTCTCAGCCTTTTTGCGCTCTGTAATATCCCGTGCGATTCCCTGAACTGCTACCGCTCTGCCTTCCTGAAATATGAGCCGGTTGCCCACCTCGATTGTGACCCGGCTGGAATCTTTGGCGATAATATCGATTTCCTGGATCACAGGGGCGCCTTCGACCAATTGGCGATCAATCATTCTATGCGCAATCTGCTGACATTCCGGAGCCACCAGCTGGTGGAATCTCATTTGAAGAACATCAACCTTGGAGTAACCCAGGATGCGTTCGACCGCCCGGTTTATTGCGGTAAAATTGCCCGCAAGATCATGGGTGTACACCATATCGCAGGCATTTTCGAACAATTCGCGACACTGTTCTTCGCTGATGCGCCGGCGTTCTTCTGCAAGCTTTCGTTCCGTAATATCCCGAATAATAGCCAATCCGCCGATTACGTTTCCTCCATCGTTGGATTCGAATATCGGCCCGTAATAACCTTCGAAATATCCTTGCCGTATTGTACCGGGAATGGGATAGCGGCTATCTCCCGATATTGTTCTTTTACCGCCGAGCGCGTCTTCAAAATAGGATATTTCACCGAGTTCTCTTAAGAACGGGCATGCTTCTGAAACATGCCTGCCCAGAGTATCTTGGGCGCTGATCCCGAAAATGCGCTCCATCCCGAGATTCCAGACTGTAAAGACCAGAGCGCGATCGAAGGCCAGGATGCCATCCACACTGCTGTTTATCAGCCGTTCCAAATTGCGTCTATCCAATTCCCAAACACTCCCATTTTCATTTTGGGTCGGTGGATGATTGGGATCGTACGCTTGTTTTTTTTGAATCAGTCCCTGCAGATGCGCAATTTGATCGCGGATAGACTCCAGCTCATCTGAAATTTTTTTTCCGGACTCTCTATTTTCCGTGTTCATTTTCTGCAATGCCGAGGTTTAGCTTTAGCCGCTTTTTGTCAACTGCGCAATTCAACCCTCTATTTATAGATTTACCTTATAGTTATCGTAATTACGCGACAAAACCTTTAGGTAAATTGCGGTGCTGCAACGACCTGCAGAGGAATGACCTTTCACCAGACCCGATTATTATGATATTTTTACTTCGACTTAAAAGAATATGAAATATGAAGGAATGATCTACAGGCCTCCCAGTGAGGCCAACAGTCTGATTCTCCAGGTGGCGGTAGGCTGTTCTTATAACCGCTGCACCTTTTGTCACTCATTCCAGGGCAAGTCTTTTCGAATAAAGTCCTTCGAAGAAATTCAGGAAGACATCGATGAAGCCGGCCAATATGGCGTAATTCCGCGCGTTTTTCTGGCGGATGGAGACGCATTGGCCATACCTCAACCGGATCTGGTTCGCATCCTGACCTATCTGAAGAAGAAAATTAAAGGGCTGCAGCGAGTCGGAATATATGCGAATGCCGTCGACATCCTGAAGAAAGATATCCCTGAATTAAGGGAACTCAAAAAACTTGGGTTAGGCATTGTTTATCTCGGATTGGAATCGGGCAATCCGGAAGTCCTCAAACGGATCAAGAAAAACGCCAGGGCCGATCAGATGATTCGAGCCGCCCGGATGGTCAAAGAAGCCGGCATCTTGCTCTCCGTTACCGTGCTCCTTGGAATCGGCGGAGTGGAATTGAGTCAAGCGCACGCCGAGGACACTGGAAAAGTTCTTTCGGAAATGGATCCGGAGTTCGTGGGCGCTCTGTCTTTGATCATTGTTCCTGGAACGCCTATTGAGGAAGAACTCCGGACTGGGAAACTTGTGCTTCCCACTCCCTTTGAATTGATAAGGGAATTGGGGACCATGATTGCTCATTGCCGGTTCACCGATTGTTTCTTTGCTTCCAATCACGCCTCCAACTACCTCCCTTTGAGAATCCGGATGCCGGCGGAAAAAGAAAAAGCGCTCGAATTGATCCGGAGCGTGCTTGAAGCGAAGAATCCGGAGCTGCTTCGGCCTGAATATATGCGCGCCTTATAGTGTTCCCGATTCAAAAAATGTTCGGGATCAAAGCTCTTGACCCGATCTCGATTTACCATAGCAGCCCCGCCGCCCGGCATGCCGGATTGAAAAATCTACAACTGAAGCTTTATCTTGAATCCGTAAAAGCGTGCCACGGAATACAGCCACGGAACGTACGGAATAACGATTAATTTAAATGGCGCCTGTGGCGCCTGTCACCATTTGCGATAATTGTTGCAATATCGCAAGCATGTATCGAATGCCCCGTCCCGTTACCCATTA
>CAYTYP010000044.1:0-39109 GCA_964441405.1 uncultured Acidobacteriota bacterium | reverse complement strand
GAGAAGCGACTCCTTCATTGCTTCCCAAAGCTATTTAGAGGCTGAACTGTTACGATAGTGAATTGCACAGAATTCCCTGGGCCGCTTTACGATTGAATCTATCGCGCTCCATGGAAGTTGTGCAGCTGAATTCCGTTCTTCAGCTAAATCATCTAAGAAAGGATCCTTCCCCCAAGAGCCCTAAATCGTCTTCCAGAGTTCTATTGGTGGGAAATCTTGATTATGGAACGGGCGCTCAGGGCCGAGGTATCAATAATCTGCCTGGGAGCGCTGAGGAGATTTTAAAGATTAAAGAAGCAGCTGCCGGGAAATTGACAGCTGTTATTTTGGAAAAGGATCAGGCCACTAAAAGCAAACTTCTTAAAGAACTTGCCGGATATAGGTATGTGCATTTTGCAACGCATGGTTATCTGGAAAAACTACCCAAAACACCCCAGGAATTGGTGGACAAAGATCCCCTGTTGAATTCTTATCTCGCTTTGTCCGGAGCTAATAATCGTCCCTTTCTCGATGCCTTCTTTACCGCTCATGAACTTATCGGCCTGGATTTAAGACAAACAGACCTGGTAACGCTCTCTGCCTGCGATGCCGGACTGGGAGCACCTATGACCGGCCAGGGAGTTCTTGGGCTGCAGGCTGCAGTACTGGCCAGCGGTGCACGAGGAATGCTTTTGTCTTTATGGAAAATACCGGATGCCCCCACTTCAATGCTGATGTCGGAATTTTACGCGGGCATTTGGAAAAAAGGGCTCAGCAAGGCGGAGTCTCTGCGCAGAGCACAGGAAGCGGTTCGGAACTTTAATGGCGGAAAAACTTGGGGAAATCCCAAAAATTGGGCAGGTTGGATTTTTGCAGGAGACTTTCAATGAAACTACCCCTTGGAACGCTTTTACTCATATTTTCTTTTTTCCCGGCATTCAAGCCCTTTGTCCTTCCACAGGAAGATATGAAGTATGTGGGCTTCGTTGTGAATATCAAAGGAACGGGAAAATGGAAGATTGTATCGGATGCCAAATCCCAAAAGGACGCCGGTGTTGAAGTGAAAGCCGGCAGGGAGCTTCTACCGGGCGCTCAAATTAAAAGTGATACCAACAATCCCCTCGATGTTATTACCATATGTCTTTACGATGGTACGGACCCGATATCACATAATGCAAAGAAGGAACCCATCTTCAATCTGCCAAAAGAAATCATCCCCATACCTTCTCTCGCCGTACGAGTATTGATGGGCATTAGCAATTTCCTGAAACAATTCCAGCAACCCGACAGCGATATAGCAGCATTGGCCGAAGATGGGGTTCGCGGCAAAACGTTTTTTCCTGATTCGATGGGATATATGGAAACGAATCGCATATTCCTGAAGGATCTGGCGGGTCGTATCGCATCGGTCGAATATCATTTCGATATCCGGCCGATTGAAAAAGATTTTGATGTCGGCGCCGCTCTCACCAAGTCTCCCATTCGATGGAAACCCGGACCGGACGGCTTTTCCATAGAAGTCCCCGGCATTCGTCCCGGTCTGTATAAATTGATTTTACGTGGAGATTCTGTGTTCGAAAGCGTTTCTTCCTATCTGCTTCTCCTCGACAAATACACCTATGAGCAATGTCTGCCGGAGTTTTCCGCATTAAGGACGATTACATCAGAATGGGATGGATCCAACGCGAACCGGAATCGCAATTTTATCATTCGATCGTATTTGTTGGAGCATTCAACAGCATTGACGAGGGAAGGAAACTGAATCTTGCCTTTAACCACAAGTAAGAAAAAACAAAATATTTCTCTCGCACGCAGGCTTAGGCGAAATGCTCCCGCTATTCTTGTATTAACACTTATCACGCTCCTGTTGGACCATTTTAATCTATTGGACCGGTTTTCAAATGGAAGCCTGGATTTTTTTCAGACGATTCAGAAGCCTCTTTTTGAAGATAAAATCCGAGTGATTGAAATAACCCAGAAGGATTACGCCCGCTTTAAAAAGAGCGGCGGAGGATTGGACGCTCAAAAGATACTAGACCTTCTGATTAAGATATCGAGTGGCAGGCCTCTGTTAATTGCGGTGGACTTGAATACTTCGGCTGTGCCGGACAATATTAAGAAAAAAGCAAGAGTTATTGAAAATGTGATTTGGGCTTGCAACGCGACTATTGAAGATCCACCCGCTCCTAAACATTCGATATCCAGTGTTGAAAAGAACCTCGATATCCTTTTTAAAAAACAGAAAATTTACAAACTGAAAGATGGGTGGGATAAAGAGATGGTTGGTGCTGGGAAAATGGGGATTGCTCGTCTTCCGATAGTGGATAATGACGGCAAGGTCAGAAAAGTCCGCCGCTTCTATAAAGGAGAAAACGGAAAACAAATTGAATCTTTCCACTGGGCTATTACACGGACTATTTGCGGAAATAAAGACAATAAGGTTCATTTTAGGGGTTGCAGAAACTTCGATGATAAAAAGAACAGCACTCAAGAAAGCTATTTCAAGTATTTAGGCGACTCGCGGACTCTTCATACGATTTCTGCTTCAGCAATACAGGATTCTCAAGAGGGGGAAGAATGGCGAAAGAATGGACCACTCACGAATCGAATCGTCTTTTTGGGTGCGACATACAAGGAGGCGTACGATACACATGAAACTCCCCTGGAATCTACAGAAGGAGTTAAAATCTGGGCAAAAGCTCTCCAATCCGAATTAACGGGTGGAAGTCTGTATCAGCCTCCAAAGGCTTTACTGATTCTAGTGGATATTCTTTGCGGCGTATTTTGCATTTGTATCTATCATTGGCTCCCGAATCGCCTGGGTATCTTAACGGGCTTTCTATGCATTTTCCCCCTCGCCGCCTTCAGCAGTTTGATTCTTTTTACCTCCTTCGCGATGTGGGCAAATTTCATTCCGATAGGCGCCGGCGTTTTATTTCACGACATCTATCATCACTCGCCATCCGATGAATGAAGGTTTAACTCCTATACGAACAGCACTGTGCTCATTTCTCGGGGCTGACGGTATTCGTCGAAGAGGCGCGGCAGGGCGTCGAGGGCTTCCCATTCCGGTTTCTCGGATTTTATATGGAAGAAGCCTGTGAATAGCTCTCGGGCCAGTTCAATGAACTGATCCTTGGAAGTTCCCGCTCGATTCATTGCATAGGGCCAGAATTCACACACCATCGGGATCTTTTTCCCGATGGTCTTTTTCGCGCCCGCAAACAAATGGCCTTCGTAGCCTTGTATGTCCACCCAAATGAGCCCGATGGAATCCCGGAGGGCCGACTCGGCCAGGAAATCATCCAGCTTCATCACTTTCACGGGCCGCGTATCCCGTTTTTCCTCATGATAAAAGCCCGGTGCGGAAGCTTGAGCCGGCCTCAACCGATGATCCCCGAAATTATCTTTTGCGATCTCCAGATCCAGAATCCCGTTCTGTGATGAAATCGCCATGTTATGGCATTCGATCTTGGACGCCAGATTGTTCTGAATCACATTCTTTTGCAGAAGCTGGAAATTGTAAGGCTCCGGTTCGATGGCGATCGATTTTTCAAAAAAGCCGTTTCCGATGAAGGCTGTTGAAATCATCCCTATGTTGGCGCCCACATCAAGCATGCAGGAGCCTTTGAGCAGGGAATGGCTCTTGAGAGTTTCGATGACTGTGAGGATGGTGTTCCATTCGTAATGGCCGACGCTGAAAAGCTCTTTTCCCAAGACACGATCCCGTGTGTTGACTGTCAATAGGCCGTTTTTTGTCTTCAAAGTCACTTCTCTGGCTGGCAGGGCGATAACTCGCCAGAGCAGCTTTTTTAAATATACTTTCGTTTTATTAGGGCGGATAAATAATTCAGGGACATTCATAGCGGAAAGAATTGTACTGCGGAACAAGGAATGAGGCAAATTTCGTCTTTAACCGAGAACTGTCAATTTGGAAAAATAGTCCCGGAGAAATCCGCGATCCCGCGCAAGAAGACGATCTGCATGAACCATAGCATGAGCGCCAATGAGAAAATCAGCAACAATGCGACCTGCCCGGCCGCCGCGCGACAAATAACGGGCGAAGTTGACGCCGGCCAGTATTGTACTGTCGAGCGAGGACGGGACGAATTCTATTTGCCAATCCGCAAGGAATGTACGGAGAGTTTTCTCGTCATCGAACGCAGGCGCAATCTCTGCAAGGACGCATTCACCGATTACCAGCTTGCCTTCAGTCATTGCTCGGCGTAGCAGCGCTTCAGAACTATCGGAAAACTGCGGATTGTCCGTCAGCACATCCAGGATTATCGAACTATCAAGAGCCGAGATCATTTTCGGATCACTTTGAGATATTTATCTACATTCAAGCCGCCGGGCAGTTTACCCTTCCCTCGCCATTTTGTTAAAACATCTTCGGTCTGTTGTTTTATGGCGATAAGCTTGCCGTCGCAAGCCTCGAAGTCAAGAACTACGCCGGCATGCAAGCCAAGCCTATCGCGGCAAGGTTTGGGAATGGTCACTTGTCCTTTTTCAGACACTATTGATTTCATACTTTTATAGTATGGATTCATACTTAAATAGTCAAGCATGCAGTCGTATCGCCAAGAATGAACGTTGGTATAGTCCGAACTCTATATAATCATTCGTTCCGTCGAGGGTATGGCTATGTCAATAAACCGCAATTATTTCCCCCCGCTTCGTCTTTTCATGGTTTAATTCACCCATGCTTTCGACTATTCCGTACGATTACCACATGCACTCCAATTTCTCTTCCGATTCGAATGCAAGTGTATGGGCCATGTGCGAGAGTGCAATTCAAAGGGGCATTCCTGAGATCGGTCTGACCGAGCATTACGATTTGCATCCGAATGATTGGCCGGTTTTCTACCGGCCGGATGTCTGGTGGAAGGAGATCGAGCGCATCCGCAAAAGTCTCGCGGGCCAATTGATCCTCCGCGCCGGCGTGGAGATTGGGGAGCCGCATCGCTACCCGGAAGAAGTCAAAGCCCTGCTTGATCGATATCCTTATGATTTCGTCATCGGCTCCCTGCATTCTGTCGGAAAAGATTCCATGTTCGACAATAAGCTCCTGAAACATAAAGGCGTTGATGAAATCATGCGCTCTTATTTCCTGGAGCTTGAGGAGATGACCCGCGCCCCCCAATTCGAAATCCTGGGCCATTTTGATGTGCCGGTGCGAAACGGGAAACCGATCTGGGGATCCTATGATCCTCGGCGCTACGAAGCGCTCATCCGCGCAGTGCTCCGGAACTGCATCGATCACGGGATCTCCCTCGACGTCAACTCGGGAGGGCTGCGGAGAGCAGCTAACAACCTAATGCCTGATTTGATGATCCTGCGGTGGTATCAGGAGATGGGCGGCCAACGCCTGACTCTTGGTTCCGACGCCCACACCCCGGAGGATGTTGGCCTCCAACTGGATCAGGCTTTGAAATTCATCCGAAAGGCCGGGTTTAAATTTCTCGCCCGCTATGAGCGGCGGCAGGCGGAACTGACGGCATTTGAATAAAAGCGGACTAGATCAATCGCCCGTAGTACATACGGGTAATGTATTCCAGTGTTACTCGCCCTCCGGTTTCGTGGTCTTGAAATATTTTCTTCAGTTCGGCAAGCATGGGCGCGTGGTTGGAATGACCGGATTCCGGCGTATAAGAGGATGACAGCAGCCGGCCTTCAACGCCTTCATAATTCAAAGGCTGCTGATAACGGAAAATCCTGGTTGTGAATCCATGCGCTCCGAAGAAATCGTTTAGGGCGGTGTCATAAACCTTCTTATGAGCTAATCGAGTAGGATCGATCACGTATTTCTGCAAAATTTGGTCGTAAGCAGCCATGAAAGGCGTCGCCTGAACATCGCGTTCGTTCCAGACTATCATCATCCATCCGGCCGGCTTCAGAAGACGCAAAAATTCATTCCGCGCCTTTGGGCGATCAAACCAATGAAAAGATTGTCCTGCAACTACGAAATCAATACTATGATCGGATAATGTCGTAGCCTCGGCTCTGCCGTCCACAGCGTGGAAACGGGGATATTTAGCCAAAAAACGCACCCCGGCTTCCCGCATCTCGCGGTTGGGCTCAACGGCAAAAACCCGATTGCCGTTTTTCAGGAAAAGTTCGGATAAAAAGCCCGTGCCCGAGCCGATATCGGCTATCCATGAATCGGCAGTGAGTTGACATTCCTCCCGGAGGGTTGAGACTACCGACTGCGGATAGCGGGGCCGGTATTTGCAGTAATTTTCCACTCGGCTTGAAAAACGCAATGTCGGATCTGTCACGCGCGCTATTGAATCATACCTCTCAGAACGTGTCCAGGAGCCTGTCCGGGAATTAGGAACGCGGCATATCCTAATTTCCGGACAGGCTCCTGGCAAGAAGGCTCTGTGTCGATTTGCGTCAATTCGCGGTTAAATTCATCATTTTTATTCCCGGCCCGATGATTTATGCTTCTAGGTTTTGCTTGGTTTTGGAGATTGATGGTGAGAAGTTCGTCGTTGTTCGGCAAGAATTTCATATTGGTTTCACTGGCGTATTTCTTTGTTTTTTTGAGCGCTGCAATATTCTACTTATTCCCGCTTTTCCTCGATCAGTTTCATGCTTCCAAGGGCCGGGTCGGTTTGATCATGGGCGTTCACAGCATCGCGTCCATTATGATTCGCCCGCTGTTTGGCCGCGTCCTGGATAAGCGAGGCGGCCGCAAGGTGACTATTGCGGGCATCCTGCTTATGATCGCGGTAATTCCCGGCTTTTACCTGGTCGAAAGTGCCGGAATCCTGACCATTTTTCTGCGTATCGTGAGCGGAATCGGATGGGGAATTGCCACAACAGCCATTCTGGGGATCTGCTCGGAAATGTCTCCTCCGGATAGGATGGCCCAGTCACTCGGAATAATCGGCGCTGCCGGGATAGTTCCGGGGGCGATCGGACCCGCGCTGGCCGAGGAAATTTTACGCCGCTACAATTTCAACGCTGTTTTCACCGCAGCTTTAATTACGCTTATTGCGGCGCTTGTTTGTATGATTGCAATCAAAGAAACGCCGTCATATAAGGTCCCGGAAAAGGTAGAACGGAACAGCAGTTATTGGGCCTATCCGATTTTTATACTGCTCATCGTCGCCGCCATGCCTATCGCCCACGGAGCCGCCCGAGGAACGGTCCTGAACTTCATTGCTTTGTTCGGCGCCGGCGCCGGATTCGGCCGGATAGCGCCGTTTTTTATAGCATTCTCCGCCGCCGCCATCCTGACACGCCTTGGACTTGGCGATCTTTCGGATCGCTATGGACGCAAGCGCATCATACTTCCAACCGCGATCCTGATCGGCCTCGATTTATTCTGGATCGCCGGAGTCCATTCCTACTGGGGTTTTATAGCATGCGGTTTTGTCGCCGGATTGGGGCAGGGGTTCATGTTCCCGGCTCTCAGCACCTATGTCATAGACTTTCTGGGACGCGAAAATAAAGGATTTGCTCTGGGCCTTTACCTTTCGCTCTATGACATCGGCATGGGATTGGGATCGCCCGTATTCGGGTGGATTTCCGATAAGACAAGCTATCGGCATATGTATGCTATCGCAGGATGCTTGATTATTTTACTGTCCGCAGTTTTTACCCTTAAAGCTCCGCCGGATCCGGTTCCAACAATGTCAGAAACGGACCGGGAGAAAATCTCTATTCAATAAATTATTCAAAACGAACCACGGACGACTGACGACTAATAACTGTGATCGGTGATTTTTACTTTCCCCCGGAAGGCCCAGTAAATCGCGGCGGTATAGGCAAGAACCAAGGGCATGCCAATCAAAGCTATGATAGCCATAATGCCTAAAGTTTTTTGAGAAGAGGCTGCGTTGTAAATGGTGAGGTTGAAATTCGCGGGTAGGAGTGGAAGGGCTGCATCATTGGGAACAAGGCGAGAAAGATAAAACGGGTGCGTGGTTGAAACGACTAAATTGGGATAAAGGGTGAAGCTGAACAGGAAAACCAGCGCAAGAATGGCTGAAGAGGAAGAAAGAAATGCGTAAAACGGCCGGTTTCGCAAAATCATACGAGGAATGTTGGCAAAGGCCAAGACGAACAGCGCGACGATAGCCCAGGACCAGGGATGGTTGTAGAAATTCCGGACTGCCTGTGGTTCTTTCACCAGAAGCCAGAACGTGGACAGTAAATAAAGAAACAAGCTGAAAATGAACGTCCGCCATATCAAGGGACGCACCAGTTTCTGCAGCTCTCCTTCGGTTTTTAGATAGAGATATACGGAGCCATGCATGGCCGCGAAAAAAACCGCCAGCAGTCCAACGAGGATGGGGAAGGGCCGGATAAGATCGAAAAACGATCCAACGTAATACCCCTGGGCATTCACGGATATGCCGATTAAAGCATTGCCGGCGGCCACGCCAAATAGAAGCGTTGCCAGTGCGCTGGCTGCAAAGAAAGACCAGTCCCAAAAACTTCTCCATGCTTTTGATTCGCGCTTGCTGCGAAACTCAATCGAGACCGCCCGGAAAATCAGGGCGAACAGCAAGATCATAAACGGGATGTAGAATCCCGAGAAAATTGTGGCATAGGCGTTGGGAAAGGCTGCGAACATAGCGCCGCCGAATGTGACCAGCCAGACTTCATTGCCGTCCCAGTGAGGCCCGATGGAATTGATCGTCATCCGGCGTTGTTCGTTGTTCCGGGCTGTGAGGTGGATAATGCCGACTCCCAGGTCGAACCCATCCAGGATGGCGTAGCCGGCAAGAAGAACTCCCAACAGAACAAACCACAGCAGGTTCAGATCCACAAATCAGCTCCCAGGCGCAGAGACAGGCTCCGGGCCTTTCATGATCTTGTCGTTGAGTAAAAAAATCCAGACGGCGAACAGCAATGTGTATATCACTCCGAACATTGCAATAGATCCAGCCACTTGAGAGGCGGATAGGTTGGGGGAAACGGCGTCACTGGTGCGCAATAGATTGTATACGATCCATGGCTGCCTCCCGACTTCGGCCGCCACCCACCCAAGTTCATTGGCTATAAACGGCGCAATGACAGAAAAGACGAAAACCCAAAGAAGCCATTTCTTTTCAAAAAGTCTTCCTCTGAAATGAAGCCAGAGCGCATAAAGAGTCAGGGCAATGAAATAGAATCCCAGTCCGGCCATAACATGGAAAGAATAAAACGGGAGCGCTACCGGCGGAATATCGGGTTCGAATTGATCCAGTCCCGGCACAGGTTTGTTGAAATCCCTGTGAACTAAAAAGCTCAATAGCCCCGGTATTTCTATTTTGTAGCGAAGGATTTTGGCGGCATCGTCAGGCACGCCGAAGGCGTGCATGGGAGCGCCTGTATTCGTCGTCTTATAAATCCCTTCCAACGCCGCAAGCTTGGCGGGTTGATGGCGGGCCACCGTTCTGCCTTGTGAATCGCCGGAAATCAGAATAGCGATGGACGCGATTGCCGCTATGTATAGAGCGGTTAGGAATGATTTACGCGCAAAATCGACATGCCTGTTTTTAAGCAGATAATAAGCGGAAACGCTCATGATGAAAAAAGCGCCGAGTACGAAAGCGCCAAGCAAGACATGAACGAGCCTGTCCATGGCGGAAGGATTAAAGACCGCGATCCAGAAATCCGTCAGTTCTGCTCTAGTCGTAGTTCCGGCGGCGTTGGAAACGTTTCGAATGACAAAGCCCGCAGGGGTTTGCTGCCACGAGATCGCCACGGTAATCCAGACGGCTGAGAATATGGATCCAAACGCGACCATAACGGTTGAAAAAAAGTGCACCTTGGGCGAGACTCTATCCCAGCCGAAAACCAGAAGAGCCAGGAATCCCGATTCGAGAAAGAAGGCGAAAATGGCTTCTGCCGCCAGCACCGATCCGAATACATCGCCCACGTACCTGGAATAAGCCGCCCAGTTGGTTCCAAACTGGAATTCCATGACGATTCCGGAAGCTGCTCCAATGACGAAATTAAGCGCGAATATTTTTGTCCAGAATTTGGCCGCCGCTTCAAATTGCGGATCCTTGGTTCTCAGGTAACGCGCTTCCAGAAAAACCAGAAAAACTCCCATTCCGATGGTTAATGGCGGGAACAGGTAATGAAACATGATAGTGAGGGCGAATTGCATGTGTGAAAGTGTCACTACATCCATAGCTCATGTCCTATGATGGTATCAATTTAAGCTAAGCAAACGTCTTTATTCAAGCAGGAAAGATTTGAGTAGGTTTCCCGTTCCCGGTTTTTCAAAGCCGGCAGTAATTGGAGTGGAGCTTGTTTCTTTGGAGCGGCAGCTCTGCTGCCACTTTACACAGCAAGGCGCAAGCAGAGCTGCCGCACTCGTGCGCCCGCAAGCGTCACTGGGCGTTCGGAGCTTGAGTTTCCTGTCGGCCATGGGGTATGGCTCGAGGGTTTATTTCTTGATGTTGAATTCGCCTTTTAAACTTTCTTTGATAGGCGCTACTGTTCCGAGTTTGAAAGGCTGTTCCAGCTCTTTCAGCCGTTTTATTTCTTGTTCGGTCAACTCTTCAAAAGGCTTTCCGGAAAGAAGAGTCGGGGTGATGAAGATAACCAGTTCTGTGCGGGTGGAGGACTGTTCGGTTCGACGAAAGGCATTGCCTATCAGCGGAAGGTTCATCAGCCAAGGCACGCCTCTCACATCCTCCGACTTTCTTTCGCGCATGATCCCTGCGATCAAAATGGTTTCGCCGCTGTGAACCTTTGCCACGGTATCCAGATCACGTCTGTCGATCACCGGCTGAGTGGAAACAGCGCTGCCGTCGTCGGATGAGAATGTGCGCACCTCGACCAGTTCGCTGATGCTTGGATTGATGCTTAGGATTATTTCCCCGGCAGGCGAGATTTGAGGAATGATATCCAGAACAACGCCGATGGGAACGATCTGGTTCTGCACATCCTGCACGATCACGGTTGGTCCTACGCTTTGAGAGACTGTAGACGTTTGGGTGAAGAAAACCTCTTCACGTACGACGCGAATCACGGCTTTTTGATTATTCATCGTGGATACGCGTGGGCTGGATAATACTCGCAGCTGTCCTTGACGTGACAAGGCGTCAATAACGGCGCCGACCTTGCCATTGCCGATCGCATACTGGGCGCGTCCTAACGATTGATTCACCGCTTGGTTCAGAACTGATCCTGTGGAAAGGCCGATCGACGGGCTGATCACTCCATTTACGCCCGGAAGCAGTCCGATAAAATGGGCTGTTGGATTGAGAATCGCCGTCCAATCAACTCCCAGCTGATAATTTTTAGAGAGCGTTACTTCCACGACGCGTGCTTCTATCAACACTTGGCGCTGCACAGATCCTTCAACCGCTTCTATGTAACCGGCGGCTTCCTCAATAGCCAGCGCCTCAGCATGAATCATGATTATGCCTGCTTGAGGATTTATGAGGATCCTGCGGCCTGAAGCGTCGCTGCTGGCGGTTGCTATTGGACCGGCTTCGGACTGTACAACTGTTTTCCCCGATTCATGAGCGGTGAAAATAATATTTTCCAAGCCGAGCTGCAAATCGGTCCAGACTTCCGAATTATTCGTTGTGACGATGGCGCTCTCATTTTCGGTTGAGCTTCCCCCGCCTCCGCCGGATCCTGAATTGCCTCCTCCGGAGCTTCCACCGGACGCTCCGCCCCCTACTTCCGAACGGGAAGACATCCTCATATCCCGCTTGCCTTTTCGGGACGCCGCGATGTAATTCAAATAAAAAATGCGGGTTTGCATTCGCGGCCGGTTGACCCTCAACAAATTTCCTTCAAAGCGATATTCCAGGCCCAAGCCCGGCAACAAGGATTGCAGAGCTTCTTCCAGCGTCACATTTTTCAAATCCAACGCGGGAAGGACCACATCTATTCCAGGTTCCATGATGAGGTTCATAGAGCTGTCTCCGGTCAACAGAAGCAGAAGCTCGCGTAAATTAGCTTTTTGGATATTCAAAGTTAAATTGGGCTTGTCTTTTTGTGGAGCCTGAACTGCCTGGCCATGTGAAATCCCGGATGCCAGGAGAATCAAGAAGCCGAGTGCCGTCAATTTTAGATACCGTCTTAGATATAACATCGTTTGAACTTGCATTATTTTCCTATTTTTCCTTGTTTAGCTGGGACCTGAAACTGGTTTCTCAAGGGAGCCGAAATAAAATCCGCGCATTTTCAGGCGGAATCCTTTTCCTTGAGAATTATCAACAGTGCTCAGTTCTATAAGACTGACCTGCACCGGGAACTCCGGCAGAGATTCGATAAAGGAAAGCACTTTGGGGCAACCAGGGCCGACAATCATCTGGATTTCGATGGATGGGAGTTTCAGCATTGGCAGGTCGAGTGGATCGGATAAATCGCTCCACTCGACGGTCGGCAATTTATCCAGTTCATCCAAGGCGCGCTCGTTTTCAGGCAAATAGCCGCCTTTAATTATAGTATTTTGGAAATCCACTCCTATAACTTGCAAGCCAAAGGACCGCGCTTCGGAAGCCAGTCCATCCGCCAAGACTCCACTGAAGCGCAACAGCGATTCTCTGCTGTCGATTTTTTTTATACGGGAAAGATTGAGGCGCTTGATCTCTTCCAGCTGTTTTAATTCCAGATCGGAAGCGCCTGCCGGAGTTCGGGCTATTGTGCGCGCGCCGGCGTACTGCACTTGGATGCGGTCTTTGAAATCGGAGATGCGAACCGTGGCCGGATTAATATAGACCAGGAAAAAAAAGAGAGGGCCGACGCTGAAAATCAGCGCCATGACAATCCAGCGATTATATTTTTTCCCCCAGAATTGACTCATCAAGGCTCTTTCTGTGCGACTTGGAGTCCCACATTCATTAATTCGATGCGATGGGTCTTTGTACCCGACTGCAAAATGATGAAGTCGGATTCGATACGGGCAAGTTGCCATGCGCCCATCCGGGAGCCGACGGATAAAGGGATCCCGTCTATTAAAGCCAACCTGCGATCGTGATCGATCAAGGTCCCGGACAAAGCGTACTGCGGTTCAGGTAACTTTACTTCCGGCGTCGGCTTCTCTTTGATCACTGGAGAAGATTTCGCCGGTTTTGATCGGATTTGCGGCGGCGCTTGATAGGTGGAAAACTCATTGCGAGTTTGCAAACGGTTCTCCATTTCAAGCTCCGCCTCTTTTTCCGGAGATGGCGTAAACGCAAATTGAGCTTTTTGCTGCAATGTCTCCAGGGAAATGGGAGGCCGAGAGCCGGCAATTTGCCGCCCGAATGAATCGGTGAGCGCTTGAGAAACAGGCTCGGACTCAGCTATCAACGCTGCGGTTTCCATCGGGGCGTTTGCCGGACCACTTGCGGAATAGTCCTTGAAAAATAGGAAGTTGTATGTGGAAACCCCTGTAAATGCCATCGCTATTATTCCAAACTGCCAGTGGCGTTTCATTGCCATGCTGCCCTCATGCTGAAAACGGTGTAATCGGATCCACCCTTGTACGAAACTTCTTCAAATATGGCCCGTGCGCCTAAAATGTCTACGAACTGGATTTTCTTGCCTCTATTAGGTTTTGGGATTGATCGCAATAGAGCCTTGCATGGAAAAAGTCAAAACGTTCTGCGATCTGAATCCGGCCTTTTCCTCTCCGGCGGTTGAACCCGGCTGGGAATCCGTCAGCAGAATTCCGTCCCAATTCAAGTGATTCAGATCCGATTGAGTCCGGATCCGGTCTTGAAAACGCAGGAAAAGCTCTCGTGAACGAGAGCCGTTTGAGCTGCATATCTCCACTTCAATTTTGACCGACCAGGCATTTTCCTTTTCAGCCGCATCCAATGAGAGGATCCTCATTTCCGCCGGCATTGCGCTGGACAGCTCACGAGCGAAGTTAGCCAGTAGATAATGCCGTCTGTGCATCCACTCCTCACTTTGTTCCGCCGCCAAGGCAAAAATCCGATCGTTATGGATAATTTTTACTGCGGGTTTCGTGGAGACTTGGTGCATTTGAATGCCGGATTTTTCGTTTTTATCGATCTGAATCGCTTCATGTTTGAAGACGTAGCTGACGCCGGCCAGCAATAAATAAAGAGCTGCAACTGCAGCTGTTATGGCAATTCTACCGATTTTTATTTGCTTTTTCCGGCGCCATCCGGAAGGGAGGAAATCTATATATTTTTCAAAATTGGAGTGAAGAGCCGTTATATGAGGGATGCTGAGAAGCTGCACGGTAGATTGTTCGGCAAACGTTTTTGCATCCAGCGCCATAAGGGAAACCGGGATTCGAAAGGAGCTCTCCAGAATAGACTTTATTGAATCCGCCTGGCCTGTTGTGCCGTATAGAAAGATCTGACTGATATTTTCATTCCGAACTTGTTGTTTAAAATATTGAAGCGCTCTGCCGACTTCCAGCTTCAGCTTATCCATATCCAGAGCCGTGGGCGTTTCAGTTCCCGGAGGCGCGCTGCTTCCTAAAAGGAATGGACGTTCCATATTCCAGATATTGGAATGGAACAGCGTGACGCTCCCCTCATGTTCATTTACTTCCACCAGGGCCAAATTGGATACGCTGTTAAGCCGGCATTCCTTGAGGAGATGAGATGTTATTTGTGGATGGGTAGTAAATCCAATCAGGTTAAGTTTCTTTTCCTGAATTACGGAAATCAATGCTTCGGAGAAAGCGCTGGGCATGATTGCGCCCAGCACACACTCTTTGATCAAACCATTCTCTTTGATTTTTCCGGCCGGCCAAAAAGATAGGACTCCGGCGGCTTCTCCCGGAGATGTGAATCGGTTCATTTCCAGACGTATGATTTTTTCACGTTCCGCGGAACTCATGGAAGGAATAGGGATAATATGATGATGGATGACCGGTGAATTCATCACAATAGCCAGGTCCCTAATCTCAGAGTCCGCATCCAATAGTTTTTTAGCGGATTCGACTAAGTCGGCGCTATCGCCCGGTATTAGAGGTTCCTGGCCAACCAGAGTGACGCCGATCTGCGGCCGTGTTGCGTCCACTGCGTGCAGACGCATGTGGGTTATGCCTGTTTCCAACAACAAAAAACGCTTCAACCGTCGCTCTTTGCTGTAACTAAACCATGCTTGTTTCATCGTAGCGCCAATGTCTGTTGAACGGTTCCGCCTCCGGGACAATAGGCGGTGATCGTCCGTGTTAATGCCGGCAGCGGTCCCGATCCGTCAGGATCGCGTGTGGCTGTTACGGCATAAATGCCTTGAGGCAACCCGGCGGTCTGAGGAGGATAAGTATAGGAACCGGTTTGTGAATCGAGGACCGCGGATTGCAGCGCTCCGTTTTGTGCAAAATAGATGGTCGCTTGTCCTGTAGAAGGCGCATAAATAGGCTGCCCGGAACTGCTTTCCAGAGTCATTACCGTAATAATGACTCTTCCATTAATATTATTCGCAACAATTGGATTCGCCGGGTAAAGGAGATTATCCGCTGCGGTGTTCCTATCACGGTCCAATCCCGAGCTGCGGATCTGTCCATTGACGAAATCCATCGGCGTTCCCCAGCCGTCAAGAGGGCGTCCCGAAGTATCGATTCCGTCCTGCAGGTAAGGGCCGCGCCATCCCGCTCCGATGCCGCATGCCTGGATGGCGTAGGGAGGCAGGGCTCCCATAACCGAGAGTTCTGCAAGGGCTGGATTCGGAAGTCGTCCTATATCGCTGAGAAATCCTGATCCGGACGTTAAAGCGTCTCCCATGATGGCTTGATAGATCAGGCGTTGGCGTTTTACCGTCAGGTCCTGACGGGAGCTGTCGATGGCTCGGCTCGCCAGAGGAGCCATGGCGCCGGCGACTATCGCAAGAATAGCTATGACAATGATCACCTCCATCAGGGTGAATCCTTTTGCGTGCTCCCGATCCTTCCAGTGAAATTCCATAAGCGCCGTTCTCGTCATTGGTTGATAGACGTGCCAAACTCATATATAGGCAATAAAATGGATAGGGCTATAAAAGCGACCAACGCTCCCATCACCACAAGAATCAGAGGTTCAATAATCGAAAATGCATGTTTGATTGTGGCCGGGATTTCGCGGTCATAATACAGGGATACTTTTTTTAAAGTTCCTTCCAGGTTTCCGCTTTCTTCCCCGGCGGATAACATCTGAATTACAAACTGAGGAAACTCGCCGCTTCGAGACAGCAACTCGGTCAGAGACTTGCCGGATTCGACTCCTTGTCGGATCCGGTGAATCTGATCGGCAATCAACATGTTGCCGACGAGTCCCTCAACAATTTTTAGATTCGTTGGAATGTCGATGCCGGCGGCATACAGAGTGCCGAAATGATGCGCAAAGCGGGACAGTGCAATTTTGCGCTGCAAGGGTCCGAATATGGGAAGGCCCAATTTCAGTCGATCCAGAAACATCATGCCTTGCGGATTATTTTTTAACGTTCGTAAAATTAAATAAAAAATCGCAGGAATCAGCGGCAGCAAATACCAATAGTGGGAAAAGGCGTTGGATGCGGCGATGACCATGCGGGTGGGCGCCGGCAGGTTCACGTGAAATTGCAGCAGCAGCTTGATGAACTTGGGCAAAGTAAAAGTCATCAGAAGCACGATGACCATTAAAAGCAATCCCACGATTATTAACGGATAGGTGCTGCTTTGTTTAACCTGCGCATGAATATCCTGTTGCCACTCCATATGTTTGACAAGCTCTTGCAACCGCGCATCCAACTGTCCGGAAGCTTCACCGGTGGCTGCCATCTGTACATAATGTTTGTTGAAAATTCGCGGGTACTGCGCCAGAGCGTCCGAAAATGTGGATCCGCGGGAAATTGTTGAAATTAAGCCTTCAACCATGGTGTGGAATTTGACGCCTGAGGAATCCCGAGCTAAAGACTGCAGGGTCTGCATTAGCGGAATGCCCGCTTCCTGATAAGTGGCAAGATGAATCGTAAAAGCCAGAACTTGTTTAGAGCTTATATGCAAACGATCCGGGCGCAGCGATTGACGATGCCGCTCGCGACTGCGCAAAAGAAAAAGACCTTGATTGCGCAGCAATTGGTAGAGCATATCTTCATTTGCGGCGAAAGTGACCCCGGAGCTGTTTTTCCCTGTTTCGCTCCTTGCGGAGTATTGAAATACGGGCATTTCAAAATCCCTCGTAACTGACACGGACGGATTCTTCCACGGTGGCAAGGCCCTCCAGGACTTTTGCAGCCGCATTTTCCTTGAGTGTGATCATCCCCTGTTGACGGGATAATTTTGCAATTTCCTGATGAGAAACGCGGCGGGCGATCAAATCCTGTATTTCAGGAGTGACCTTGAGTATTTCGAATATCCCGGCTCGTCCCTTGTAACCGCTGTGATGGCATTTTGCGCAGCCGCGGCCATGATAATAAGCGTTTTCCGATGAAGAGGGCAGTTCCAGTCGTTGGAGTTGAACCGGGTCCGGATCATATTGCTCTTTGCAGGCCGGACAGATCCGGCGGAATAGACGCTGCGCTACAACCATTATCAACGAGGATGCAAGAGTGTGGGGGGACTGGCCCATTTCAACCAGACGCGGGATGGCTCCGGCTGCATTATTGGTGTGCAACGTGGACAGGAGCATATGTCCCGTCAGGGCGGCATGTACGCTCAACTCCGCCGTTTCACTGTCTCGTATTTCTCCAACCAGAACGACGTCGGGATCCTGGCGCAGGAAGGCGCGCAGCGCGACTGCAAAGGTCAAACCCGCTTTGGTATTGACTTGGGCTTGGCGAATGAGTGGGATTTCGTACTCTACCGGATCCTCGATGGTCATGATATTTTTTTCCAGCGAGTTGATGAAATTCAGGGCTGAATACAAAGTTGTGGTTTTGCCGGATCCTGTCGGGCCTGTTACCAGGATCATGCCGTGGGGCCGAGTTAAGGCGAACTGCAAGTCCTGCAGGTTGGAATCCGTCAAACCAAGCTGCTCCAGACCGACAATCAGCTTGGAACGATCCAAAAAACGCAAAACGACATTTTCCCCAAACAGCGTTGGAAAAAAGGAAGCGCGAATATCGACGGTGCGCCTGTCAAGGACATAGCTGATTCGTCCATCCTGAGGTTGCCGGCTCTCGGCGATATTTGCGCCTGATAAAATTTTCAACCGCGCCACAACGGCGGGAAGAATGGAGAGAGGAAGAGTGTTCCCCAACTGCAGTATGCCGTCCATCCGAAGCCGGGTTCGCACCAACTGCTGCTCCGGTTCAATATGCAGATCGGTCGCTTCCTGACGAATGCAACGAAGAAGCATGAGCTCGACCAGCTTGACGATGGGCGCATCCTGGGCGTCCTGCAAGGCTTCGGAGGATTCTCCGACGCGAGCGGCCGCCTGAACGATGCATTGATCAATCATCTGCTCCATGGAACCGGCTTGCTCATAAAGCCGGACAATGGCCCGCTGCATGGAATCCAAAGAGCAGGAAACGGCATGAACCAAGACGTTGTTGCGATTCTCGATTTCCGATATGGTAACGACGTCATAAATATTGGCCATGGCGACCGTCAAGACGCCGTTTCCCAGATGCACCGGCACTACATGCAGTTCCCGCGCCATATTTTCAGGCACCATGGCGGCATATTCCCCGTTCGGTTCCAGGTGATCCAAGTCAATATGCTCTGCGCCAAACTGGTTTGCCAACGCCAACGACAAACCATCCGAGGAAAGGAATCCCAGTTTGTGCAGTATTTCTCCCAGCAACTCCCCGGTTCGTTTCTGTTGCTGAAGCGCGATTGTCAGCTGCGGTTTTGTAATAACCCCCGCAGCTAAAAGCTGCTCGCCAAGTAAAACTCTGGATGGAGCCGCTCTTGTATTTGTCTCAACCATGGCAATCCATTTTGGTAATATATTTTTTTCTCGCATCAGTTCCGTTGTCGGGACTAAAGCGTTGAATCCACGGCAATAGTGCTACCTGATCCGGTAAACGATATCATCTCCGGTTGCAGTCACAACGGTTCCTACTGCCGGCGCTGCCGGATTCCAAGGGGTCTGGATAATTCCATCCCGCCCAGCCGAAAGCACCCACACTGCATTGCTTGTAGCCGCGGCAGTGACTGTTACGTTGCCGATGTTTACGGCATAGCGGTTTCCCCATGGATCCGGTGGGAATTCATTCTGGTAAGGACCGCGCCATATAAATTCAGAACCTGGCGCAGAAACCGCCGTTGGGTAAACATTGGCCGTCTGTGTCTTGGGAGTGTTCGCCGACAAATGATTGGACAGAATATCAGCGTTGGAAGTGTTAAGAGCTGAATTCCATGTATTAACACCGGCGGCTAGAGCTGGAATATTCCCCTGGCTTACAAGCAAGGTGACTCCAACAGCGCCGGCTGCGTTCATATTGGGCCAGCGTGCAGTATCCTTGTAAAAACTGCTGACTGCCGTGCCGATGACCAGGCAATCATTTTGCGAGCGGGAATGTTTGGAGTCATCCAAATGTTTGATCACGCTTGGCGTGATGATCCCCGCAAGAATAGCCACAACTGCGATGGCGACAATTACTTCGATAAGGGTGAATCCCTGTGAACTGTTCCTCTTATTCATAAAACCTCCTTGGTGTATCAGAACGGTATTCCTGTTTGCCTTAAACAGGTCTTCCCCGGTTCTGCGTTGACTTAACAGCATAGTTGTCGGCCGGTGAAGGAAAGCAATTAAGCGGCTGGCGTTTTTTCCCATGCCGTAATCGTTCCAGTCCGCGGGCGCCGAATCTCCGGGACTTCGATCCTATTGTCGCAGGATGGATCGCCCTGTTTCAGCAAACCCGGACAGCTTGAATGCATCGGGATGCCTCAGCAGAGCCCATTGCCCCTATATTGGCGTTTTCCAAGTCTATGTGCATCGACGTCCACTGTTTGGATGCAAGTATTTTCCCGAAATCATTGTTTTGAGCTATAAGCAAAAACAAATCGACCAGGCGGGCGTCAAACTGAGACCCCGCACCCGCTTTAAGGCGCCGGAAGGCTTCATCCGCCGGTAGAGCGCCTCGATAGGGTCGTACGGAAGTTATGGCATCATAAGCGTCCGCTATGGAGATTATCCTTGCAAGCAGCGGGATGTTTTCTCCCCGAAGCCCCATCGGGTAACCGCCGCCGTCGTAACGTTCATGATGATGCCGTACAAGGGGGAGGATCTCGCCAAGCTCCGCCAGTGGCTGCAGTATGCGAACTCCGATTTCGGGATGCGTTTTGATATGATCATACTCGTCGTCCGTTAGAGCGGAAACTTTCAAGAGAACTTTTTCCCGAATTCCAATCTTGCCGAGGTCATGAAGGATTCCCCCGAGCTGCAATAGTTCCAGGTCGTGAGTTTCACAGCCGGCGGCCTTTCCCAGTTGCTGTGCAAGCCAGGTTACTCGGGCCGAATGGCCGTTGGTAAATGAATCCTTGGCTTCCAAGGTGTAGATCAAAGATTGGATTGTATTCATGAAGAGGCGATTCACTTGTTCCGTGCGTTTCGCGACCATGCTTTCGAGGTTTTGCTGATACTCGCGAATCTGACGTTTGATCTCCATTTTTTCCAGGCTGCGATCGAGCCCGCGAGCGACCTTTTCAAAATCAATGGGCTTCCGGATGAAATCGTCGGCGCCAAGCTTCATCGCCTCAACGGCATCCTGGAGATCCGGGTCTCCCGTGATCACGACTACAACCAATCCCTCATTAAAGGATTTGATCTTGCTTAGAAGCTCGATTCCATTCATAGAAGGCATCAGGATATCCGACACGACAGCATCAAATGATCTGCATTGCAGGAGTTCTAACGCTTCGCGCCCTCCCTCCGCCTGGGTGCAATGGTATCCGAGTTTCGTAAAGCATCGCGCCAGCAATTGGCGGATCGGAAACTCATCGTCCACAATAAGCAAGCGGGTGTTCATCCTTTTTCTATTGAATCGGCCCATTGAAATATCTCCGAATGGAACCGCCATAGAAGCTTTAGGCTCCGGGGTGGGGCAAATATTCAGTTGTATTCCCAAATTCATTGGATCTCCGTCAGTCTTTAATCAGTTGGCGATATCTGCAGCTTTACTCAAATAGCGATCATCTTCGATCCGCAGAATGGTTTGTTTCCGATCGGTCATTGTTTCCTCCGAGGTATTCGATTACCCTATCTCCCAGTTCTTGAAGTGAGAGATTGACTTTCACCAGGTATCCGACTGCTCCGAGATTTGCGGCTTTTTTCACATCCGAGTCTATGAATGAGTTCGAAAGGACGACGATGGGAATATCACACGTTCCCTTATCCTGTTTGAGCGCTTCGAGCACTTGCATCCCGGACAGCTTTGGCATCAACAGGTCGAGCAGGATGAGGTCGGGTGCGCCGACGCGCACCTGCCGCAGGGCTTCCTCTCCATCACACGCCGTAAACACCGTGAATCCCCTTTTTTTCAGACCTACTTCGGAGGCTTTGCGTAAAAATGCGTCATCTTCAACTATAAGGATTCGATCCTTGTTCATAGTCCTATTCCTTTCAGGCAGTGCACAGGGCAAGGCGCTCAGCATTGCCGCTATCCGGTTGCGCTTGCTCCGGCGTGGGAATTACAGGAATACTGAATTTAAAAGTAGAGCCCGTTCCTTCCTCGGACTCGTACCAAATCCGCCCGCCATGCCGTTCAACAATCAGCCGGACAAAATATAGTCCCAGTCCCGTGCCTTCCGTTTCAACCGCCCGGACGTTGCCTGCGCGGTAGAATTTCTGAAACAGCTTTTGCTGATCCAATTTTGGGATGCCCATCCCGTTATCCTTGATCTCCCAACGAACCTGGCCATCATCGCGGCAAATATGGATTGAAATTTCCCCTCCGGCCGACGTGTACTTCGAAGCATTGGATGCCAGGTTTAAAATCACCTGCCGGAGCAGCTGTGGATCGGCGTAGAGCTTGGGCGCGGCCTCGGCGTCTTGGAATGAGATTTGGAGCTTCTTCTCTGAAATCATCGGCGACATCTCGAGGAGCACGCTTTTCGTCATTTCCTGCAAATCGACATCGCTTGGCTCCATCTGCACGCTGCCGCGTTCGAGGCGGGCAATATCGAGCATGTTATTAACAAGCTGTATCAGGCGCTCAGTCGAAGTCCGGGCGTCCAGTATGTAAGATTGGAGCCCTACCGGATTCTCCGAATCCTCGATTGCCAGATCGAGCATCCACTTTACTCCTGTCAGAGGGGTGCGCAGTTGATGGGCAACGAAGGAGACGAAGTCGGACTTCATATTTTCAGCATTCTTGCGCTCGCTGATATCGGTTAAGGCTCCGATTAGTTTGATCGGGCAGCCATGGATGTCCCGGATTACCTGAGCTCGATGCGCCAAATACCTTTGTATGGCATCACTGTGCGTGATGCGATATTCCTCTGCGAAAGGCTTGCCGGTAGTGAAGTGGCTCTCAAGTGCGGCAAGTACGCGAGCTTGATCGTCGGCGTAAATTCCATCCCTGAATTCCTGCCGTGTTTTAGGCAAAAGCACTCCGTCGGAGCAAGCAACTTCGGGAAGAGCGCCAAAGTATTCCACGTGATCATTTACCAGGTCAAAGTCATATATAAGGTCGGAAGCGCATTCGGCTGCAATTCGGAACCGTTCTTCGGATTCCTGGCTTTTTTTCAACAGAGCGGCATTATGAACGGCGCTCGCCGCTTGTCCTGCAAAGAGTGACAAGAGACGTGCGTCGGCGTCGGTAAACTTGCGCGAACTATTAACTGATTCGTTTACACCCAACACGCCAAGCAATCGACCGCAATAGAGCATAGGCACGCCTACGACCGCCAGGGTATTCAGCTTTTGAAGTCGCTCCGTAGGATGCAACCAGGCGGTATAGTCGTTCACTATCATCGGCTTTCGGGTTTGAGCGATTGTTCCCGCAATTCCCTCGCCTAATCGAAGACGTGAACCCAAGGGTATCAAACCGCTTACTGCCACCTCCAGATCGCCTCTGCTCTCATTAAAGAGAAAAACGACTGCATCGCTTGCCGCAAGCAGCTTCTTTGCGTGTTGTGTTATAGCTGTCAGCAAAGAGGACAAATCCTGCTGCAGTGAAAGGACCATCGAGGTGTTATACAATGCGGCGAACTCTTCGGCGCGTTGCTGCGCCGTATTTGCATCAAGGTTCGCCTGCCGGGTGATCCTGAATCCGAAATAGATCGATCCGGCGATCATGACGAAGGTTTGCAACTTGAGCAAGAACTCGATTATAAGCAAGCTGTTGCTGGCTTTGTATCTCTCGCCGAGAAGATCATACTGAATCAGCGAAATATTTTCCTGCAACTGGTGCAGCCCAACTCGAACTTCCTGATACTTGTCCTTTAGGATTATCAGTTCTCCCGAGTCCATGCCGGATTGCCTATGCCGGGATCGGGCATTAAGCTTTTCGATCGTTATCTCCAATTCATGAACGGATGTCCGGATGGATTCCACAAGAGGAAACAGCTGCGGGGTATAGAATTGCGCGGATGCCAGGCGCAATTTTTCCTGCAGGGCGGTCAGCCTGGTATCAAGCCCATCCGCCGCCGGCTGCCGCGTATCCGCTGGGGACGCAGAGCCTCGTGATTTATATTTCTCATAGTTCGATTTATACACGCCTTCAGCAAGGTTCAGGAGTTGGTCAGCATCGGAATGCCGGTTGCTCCATTGATGCTGTGTCTCCTGCAATGCTCTGAAATGGTTTCTGTGCTGAAAGTCAAAATATAGCGTGGACAGGAGAGACAAGCCTGCAACTATAGTTAGAATAAAATAATTACGAACCTGCTTTAAATATAACTTTTTGCTGAGCGCACTCAAGGTGGGTTCCGGGGATAAATGCCGTTCAGGAGTTGGTGACTCTCTGATGGAATCGAACATCTGTCATCTCCTCTATTAAAGATCCGTAAAAGATCTGCAGTTCCGGCGTTTCACACCGCAATTCGGGCGCGGATTACAGCGGTCAAATATTCTGCGCTCTCTGTATGCAATCGTCAGGTTTTTCTATCAGGGCTAAGCTGCGTTGATCGGTGAGAAGTTGCCGTTCGATATACTCGGTTTCCGATCCTGCGAACGCGATGCGATTGCGCCCGCCGGCCTTGGCTCGATAGAGTGCTTTGTCTGCAGAATGGATAAGATGCTCAATAAGGGAGCTTCCATTATTGAGAGCTACGCCCAGGCTGACAGAAACATCGATCTGCACATTCATAACGTCAACCTGGATTTTCCCGACTTGATTTCGAAGTCTTTCGACCAGGTCGACTGCCTGGCGCTCATCCAAGTCCGGCATGACCACGAGGAACTCATCGCCTCCATATCGGCCGATTAAATCATATGAGCGCAATGCGGACCGCATCCTCTGTGCCACCTCGCACAGAATGATGTCGCCGGCCGCATGCCCCAGTGTGTCGTTGATCTTTTTAAAGTGATCGATGTCTACAATCGCCAGCCAAAGTGGGCGTTTCTCTCGATTCCCTCGAGCCAACTCCCGGGAGGCAATCTCCAGGATGCCGGGTCGGTTCCATAGATTCGTAAGAGAGTCGTGCGTCGCACGATAGTTGAGTTCCTGGTGTTTGGAGGCCAGGTCCGCCTGGAGTTTGACGACTCGAGTTCCCGCCTGCAGCCGCGCTCTTAATTCCTGAAAGTTAAAAGGCTTGATCAGGTAATCGTCCGCTTCCGCACTCAACCCCGCGATAACATCCTCCATTTGATTTTTTGCTGTAATCAGCACAATGTAAACATAGGTATCGCTTTTGCAACTTCTTACTCTGCGGCAGACATCAATGCCATTCAAGATCGGCATCACCCAATCCAGGATCGCAATTCTTGGAGGATCCGGTCCTTGAAGTATCTGAAATGCCGAGATTCCGTCCAATGCGGTCTCAACCTTATATCCCCATTGCCGGAGAGCTCTCTCGATGGCATGGCGATAAAACTCATCATCATCTGCGACTAGAATCCTCATAATGTCCAACCTATGCTAGGAAGTATGAATGCGTTGGGACTATTCCCGTTTCGGGGCAGGAGCCTCTTTGGATTTGGATCCTTCCATGGGACTACTATGCAAATGTCGGGCCACTTCTATGGGTGGGATTGCATATTAGGATTGCATAGGTCAGGCCAAATGGATATTTTGAGGATTGGAGAGAGTGAGCCGCTTGACGTTCGGAACATAAATCGTTGAGGATAAAGCTATTTCTTCAATTATTTGTCAAACTTCGCTTGTCGGGGGCAATCGGAACGGCCTTTTTAGGCTTCATCCTGCAAGAGCTTCAACCCGGGGAGGGGAATTAGGGAGATGGTTCCCTTGGGCAGGTAAACAGCTTCCGGTCTCACAATGATCCGCTGATTCATTCCAGGGATGATTAATTCTCTGGGTCCGCTATAGCTTGGCAATGCCTTCTTTTATGGCGAAGCGTACGAGATCGGTTCCTTTGTGAATGCCAAGCTTGGTCATCAGGTTCTTCCGGTGAGCATGGATGGTGTTTGCCGCGCACCCTAACTCCGATGCGATTTCCTTTGAGGTCCGGCCTTCGGCAATAAGCTGCAGGACCTTTCTTTCCTGTACAGTAAGGGTGGAGATTTTTAGAATAGGGCTTTTACGCGAGCCTGATAGAGCTTTTTCCACCATGATATGGGCGATGTCCGGACTTAAATAATAACGACCCGCATGCACTTCGCAAATGGCTTCCACAACATTGCGACTGGCTGTCTCTTTTGTCAGGTATCCATGGACGCCCAACTCCATGGCTTCCTCGACCAGCGAACGCGTGTCATGGATGCTCAGGATGATGATTTTGGAACCGGGGTGCATCTTGATCAGAGCGCGTGCTGTATCCAGCCCGTTTAGACGGGGCATGATAATATCGAGTATGAAGACATCAATGGGATGTTTCTTGGCTATCTGCAGGACTTCAAGACCGTCTGCCGCTTCACCCGAAATCTCAATATTCTTGCCACTGCGCTCGACGCTGAAACGCAGTCCATCCCGCACAAGCGGATGATCGTCGGCGATTAAGACGGAAATATTCACGATTAAACTCTCTTTATCGATTCAACCAACAACGCCGGCAATCTGCGGCCGGGATTGAGCGTCGACCGGGTATTTAAATAAATATTCTTTTACTTTTCACCTGCGCCTCCTCCGGGCAAAGTCATGATTACCTTCGTACCTTTTTGCGGATGGGACGTAATATCGAGACTGCCATTCAGTTCCGCCGCCATCTCCTGCATGGACCGCAGTCCTAAATGAGATACTTGGCTGGCCGGCAACTGGTCCGTATCAAAACCCGTTCCATCGTCCGCAACGGAGAGCTTTATTTTCTGCTGGGCTGAAGATAGACGGACCCTCACATGATGTGCGCCTGCATGTTTAATTACGTTGTTTATGCATTCCTGAGCAGCGCGAAACAGGCAGGTTTGGTTCACAGAAGAAATTTTTTCAGAACCGGTTGCGTTGGTAAAATGGATTTCCAGCGACGTCTCGCGGGCTATTTGCGCTAAATATCGGCGCAGAGCGGCGCACAATCCAAGAAGGTCTAAATCCGGAGGGCGAAGCTCCACCGCTAGTTTTTTTAGGTTCTTTATTGATTGCTCAAATACCATGCGACATTTCTGCAGCGATTCCAATGCTTCTTTATTGCGTCCCTTTACCAAATCATCCTCTACAGCATTCAAGTGCGCCGTCACCTCCACTGCCGCAGAACCTACATCTTGATGGAGCATCGAAGAAATATGACGTTTCTCCTCCTCTCTTACAGATAGAAGTTTCCGTGAAAAACGATAAATGCTCTCTTCCGCCAATTTCCTCTCGGATATATCCAAAAATACCATAGAGGATCGAAGACCTTCCGTTGTTTCAAACAGCGTTGAAGATATCTGAACAGGAAAGCGAGTTCCGTCAGCTCGGATTAAAGCTATTTCACCTGTCGCATATCCCTTTTTCGATCTTTCTCTAAGCAATGCGCCAATCCGCGGATCCTTCATATCGACAATGCCGGATCGCCCAACTCGGCGGATATACCCTGCATCTCTTCCCAACAACATGCAGGCGGCCGGATTGGCGGCAATCACGCGACCGTTTGGTTCTGTAAGCAGAATGCCGGCCATGCTATGCTCAAATATCGTACGTAAGCGGGCTTCGCTTCCGCGTAAAGCTTGTTCCGAACGCATCCATTCCGTGATGTCCTGCAGGCAGAGAAGGATTCTGTACTTTCCACCCGCTGAAATTCGGGTCGTGGATCCCAGGAGAACAATATTCCGCCTGGAACAATGCCGCTCAAGCGTAGCGCTGTATTCAACATTTCTGTGTTTGCGACCGGTCTTCAGAGTGTCTTGGATGGCAAGGTTGAGTTTGCACTTGGAACATTTTGGCCCAAAACTACATCCACGCGGATTGTCGAAAGCATTGACGCAACCCAAAAAGCCACAGGCGCGGCCTTTTAGAAATTTGATATCCGGCACGCCGGTATACTTGCAGAATGCTCGATTTGCATAAACCACGCATCGATTCATGTCCAGTGTGCAAAGCATCACCGGGACATGCCTGTATATAGCCTTCAGTTCCGCCCGAATCCAATTCTCAGTATCAGGACCTTTTTCGAACATTCCCCTTCGCTCCCGCGATGAGGCAGGCTTTGCTTTTGCCGCAAGGGCATTGTCTTTCGATTTGTCTGCCATTTACTCTGATTATCCTTATTAGGATTTGAAATGTATGCACTTCTCAATGCGAATTGTTTTAGGTTATTGATTCCAAATTTATTTTTGTATCGAGTTAAGTCGGCTCTGTAAATCATTTCGATTTTTAGTTATCGTATTCTACTATAAGTAGTATATCCCTGCTTGGACAGCTTTGTCTAATTGTAAGAGGCGCTTTATAAAAACTATCGATTTAATTGTTTAGTAACTGCTTCCCGCTACACACAGTTGGCGTTTACATAAGAGGATCGATTGCTATATTAGTATTTGGGTATTTTATCTCCTGGATTCGATACATATTAAACAACTCGCCGCCTATACCAATCAACGCCTCTATTGCACACTAAGGGTTGTTCCAGGATTCGCTCCCCGGCGCGGATGGCAAATCGCAAATGGGCGGCTATCCTTATCCCCATTAATAGCTACCGATCTAATACTATTAGGGGATTTGAATCTCATTGAACATTGCCTATCATAATTGAGGGTGAATTTATTTGGTTCCTTTTGATTTAAAACCAAGTAAGCGTGGTCGCCGGGTATTGTCCGACGATATCGTTAATCCTAAAGAAATACTGCACTATTACTGGGAGCCAACCTAATTCTTGGACAGAAGGGGGGATATGGCCGTTCGAACAGAGATCAAACCTATAGATATTCTTTTGGTAGAAGATAACAAGGGCGACGTACATCTTGCGATAAAAGCGCTGCGCGAAAGCAAAATAAGAAATTCAATTCATCATGTGTATGACGGAGTGGATGCTATGAGCTTCCTGCATTTAGAGGGCAAATATGCTCAGGCGCCTCGACCTGATCTCATTCTGCTCGACCTCAACCTGCCGAGGAAGAATGGAATCGAGGTGCTCGCAGAACTTAAAAAAGACAGGAATCTCAAGCGAATACCTGTCGTCATCCTAACTGTTTCAGGCGATGAGGCGGATGATGTGATCTCATGCAATTTGCATCCAAACTGTTGCATCATCAAACCCATAGACATGAACCAGTTTCTCAAGGCGATGAAATCAATAGATAGTCTTTGGTTAACGGTTGTGAAGCTGCCCAAGCGCGCCGCCGGGGCCTTTTAAAGAGGAGATCTAATGAATACAGAGGAAATACACGTCCTTCTTGTCGAGGATGCACCAAACGACGCCAACCTCGTACAGGATGTATTGCGCAATTCGCCTGAAATTTCTTTGGATGTTGTCGGCCGATTATCAGACGCCGTCAATTGCCTATTATCCAAACCTGTAGACACTGTCCTGACCGACCTGGGATTGCCGGATAGCCAGGGCCTTGACACTTTACGTACGCTAATCAAAGCGAACCCTCAGAAGCCCGTGGTGGTGCTTACGGGAAATGAGGATCATGCTCTCGGTCGAAAAGCCATTAAGCTTGGAGCTCAGGACTTTCTGTTAAAACCGGTCATGAAGGGCTCCTCCCTTGCAAGGATTTTACATTATGCGGTAGAGCGTAAACGTGCGGATCAGTTGTTGCGCATCAGTGAAACAAGGTATCAGCGGCTTCACGAAAGCCTGATGGATGGATTTGTTCTAGTGGATATGGAGGGGCATATAGTTGACAGCAATTCAACCTTTCAAAAAATGCTGGGTTACTCGGAAGAAGAACTTCATTCATTAACCTATATGCAGTTGACTCCTGAAAGGTGGCACGCGTTTGAGTCCGAGATTGTCGCCAGGCAGATTATCCCACGCGGTTACTCGGAAGTGTACGAAAAGGAGTATCGCAGAAAGGATGGGGAACTGTTCCCGATCGAACTTCGAACATCCCTCTTGAGAGATGAATCGGGAGTTCCGGTGAATATGTGGGCTATAGTTCGCGATCTCAGCGAACGTAAGAAGTTGGAGAACTCCTTACGTGCAAGCGAAGGGGATGTTCGGCGGAAACTGGACAGCGTACTTTCGCCAGAGGGGGATTTGGGAATACTGGAACTTGAAGAAATTATTGACGTGCCGGGTATGCAATCGCTCATGGATAGCTTCTACAAGCTTAACGGAATTCCCATGTCAATCATTGATCTAAAAGGCAAGGTCCTTGTCGGCGTAGGATGGCAGGACATCTGCACCAAGTTTCATCGAATTCATCCGGACACTTGCAGTGGCTGTGTTGAAAGCGACACTGTACTTTCCAAAGGCATATCGCGGGGAGAATTCAAGCAATACAAGTGCAAGAACAACATGTGGGATATAGCCACTCCCATAATTGTCGGAGACCGACACGTCGGCAGCGTCTTTGTTGGGCAATTCTTTTTTTCAGACGAATCCCCGGATTATGAACTCTTCCGGGCGCAAGCCCGGCGCAACGGTTTCAACGAAGAAGAGTATATTGCAGCATTGGAATCCGTTCCACGGCTGAGCCGAGAATCTATAGATGCGGGCATGGCTTTTTTCATGAAACTGGCCGACATGCTTTCCAAGCTGAGTTACAGCAATATCAAGATTGCCCGATCTCTGGCCGAGCGCGATCGGTTGATGAATTCACTGCGTGCAAGCGAAGCGCGCCTTTCCAATGCTCTCAAAATAGCCCGCCTTGGCCATTGGGAGTATGATGTTCATAAGGATCTGTTTACCTTCAACGATCACTTCTACGATGTGTTGCGAACCACAGTAGAACAAGAAGGCGGCTACACCATGACATCAAAACAATATATGGAGCGCTTCGTCCACCCTGATGATCGATCCATGGTCACGGAAAAAATCTATAAGGATCTGAAAACTGTCGATGGCCGCTATTTCGACCAACAGGAACACCGAATAATTTATGCAGACGGTCAGGTTGGCTATACGTCGGTTCGATTCTTCGCCAAAAAGGATGACCTTTGCGGCCAGGTAAAGACCTATGGTGTGAACCAGGACATTACCGAGAGAAAGCACGCGGAAAGTGAGCTGGAAGAAAGAGATGCGCAGTATCAGCTGATTGCCAATAATACCACGGACGTTATCTGGCTTTTCGATTTAAACCTGGATCGTTTCATTTATATCAGCCCTTCCGTGGAGAAACTGAGGGGATTCAAGGTGGAGGAAGCGCTGTCTCATCCCATGCAGAACGTCCTCACCACGGCATCGTATCGGATGCTGACAGAGAATCTGTCCAAACGCGTGGCCGCCTTTGAAGCCGGCGATGATTCTGTGCGTACTCAAACCTACGAAGTAGACCAAGTGCGAAAGGACGGGACCATTATCGCCACCGAGACGGTTACTACGCTGATTGCCGGAAAACAAAATCATGTCACGCAATTGCAGGGGATCTCCCGTGATATCACAGAGCGCAAGTCGCTCCAGACACAGCTGATACAGGCGCAAAAAATGGAAGCAGTCGGAAGACTTGCGGGAGGGATCGCTCATGATTTCAACAATCTCTTGACGATAATACTCGGCTACAGCAATTCTCTCATGGATAGCTTCCCCAAGGATGATTCTGTGCGGGAAAACCTGGAGCAAATAAGAAATGCGGGGAATCGCGCAACTGCGCTCACCTCTATGCTGCTGGCGTTTAGTCGCAAACAAATTTTACAGCCAAAAGTTATCAACATCAAAACCTTGGTTCAGGATAGCTCCAAACTCCTCCGCCGTCTTATCGGTGAGGATATCGAACTGGTTACAGATCTCGCATCGGATCTCGGGTGTGTGAAAGTCGACAATGTCCAGATGGATCAGGTGATCATGAATCTTGCCGTTAATTCAAGAGATGCCATGCCTCTCGGCGGGAAGCTGATCATAAAAGCCCGTAATATAAGGCTGGATAAGTATAATGTGATCGCGCAGGCAGGTTTGCCTGAGGGCGAATACGTAATGTTGGCTATATCGGATACAGGTGTGGGGATGGATGCGGAGGTAAAGTCCCATATTTTCGAACCATTTTATACGACAAAGACAATTGGAAAAGGGACCGGCATCGGTCTGGCGACTGTTTATGGCATCATAAACCAGAGCGGCGGATTAATAACCATTGACAGCGAACCGGAACGAGGCGCTACTTTCACGATCTACCTGCCCCGAGTTTACAGGGCGGATGCATTAATAGAAACCAGTGAAGTGATGTCGGCTGACGGTTCGGAAACGATTCTTTTGGTGGAAGACGACAACGAGGTCAGAAAATTGGCTTCGCAGTATCTGTGTGTAAAAGGCTATACCGTGCTCGAAGCAGACAACGGTCCCAATGCTCTCCGAATTGCAGAAGAATATGGCAGGACAATCCATTTGCTGATAACCGATATGGTAATGCCGGGAGGCATGAATGGTATCGAATTAATCAAGTTCGTCCGGCGATCCCACCCCAACATTGAGGCGCTTATTGTCACGGGATATATCGGAGATTATGCGGCCAATGGCGCACCGAGCCCTGATATTATTATTCTTCAGAAACCTTTTACTGCTGAGGACTTAACACGGAGCGTACGGGAGGTACTGCAAGGAAGAAAAGCACAGGGATGCCGGAAAAATAAATCTTCGGAAGCTGAAAGCTTTAGTCTCAACCGTATCGCATCCTAATGAAAATCAACTTTTTATGTCGTCACCATGAGCTTATTCTACGAAAACCATCTGGCCGACGCCACCGGTTCCGGATTGATTCATGGTTTGAACTGCTTTGTCTACTATGTTCTCGGCTTTGAGTGCGGGAGAATATTCTGCTATCCCGATTTTTACGGTAATTGCACCGTTAAAGGTGTCGCAGAATTGCTTAAGGATGCGTTCTCTCATGCGAGTCGCATCGTGAGTTGAAGTCTCAGGCATGATGATGGCAAACTCAGCATCTCCATATCGGTAGCAGGTATCTACGTTGGTTCGGATGAGGGTGCGCATTAGGTCGGCGACAGCCTTTATCGTTTCATTGCCATTGGAGCTTTCCTGGGAATCATTATCTTTCTTAAAATTGTTCAGTTTTATGAGACAGAGTGAAAAAGACCGGTTGAAGAGCCGGCAGCGCTCGATTTCAAATGCAAGAGCATTAGTCATATGCCTGCGATTGAAGAAGCCTGTGATATTATCGATGCGAGCCGTTGCTTCCATTTTCTGCTGATAGAGAGTATTGTCGGTAACGTCCTTGATAAAACAAAGAAAGCCTATCTGGCTGTTTTCGGAGCAGTACAACTTCTGAAATGAAACATCCAAAAAACGCGTTGCAGTCTTTATCGTTTGTTTTAACCTGTTATTTTTTAATGCAACGTTATTTCCTTCCCCGCTATTGATGGCAATAATAAGCTCCTGTTGAAATTTCTCGTCGGTGAATAGGGTGATGATATCCCGGCTTAAGAATGATTGCAGCGGCGCATGGAAAATTGTTTCAGTCCCCAAACTACCGGTTACGACATACCCCTGTCGGTCTGTGGCAAGGATCGCTAAATCCGTAGCGGAATTCAGGATGCCCTGCAGGTATTCATTGGACCGGCGTGCTTTTGCAATAGCCTTAAACTTGTCAAATGCGGTATCGATAATGGAAGCGACACTGTTCATCGTATCTCGGCACTTGGCGGAAAAAGCGCCCGGCTGGTCATCCTCGATCGAAAGAAGGCCAAAAATTTTATCATGAAGACAAAGAGGAGTGATAAGCCTTTGAACCGTCGGCGTTAAAGATGAACCTGTTTTCTGCTCCGCCGGAGTCACTATTTCAAAGGATGCGCTGTCCCGGCGGCACTCCTCCAACAAAGCCGGAATAGTTCCGCTGACAAAGAGATCGCGCAGGGTATTGAATGAGCAGCCGTTCAGAAATGGACTATCTTGGTTGGGCGCCAAAACCCAGATCTGAACCAAACTATAATCATCGATCCTCTGAAGTGTCTCGGCGACTTTTCGCAAAAACTCCCCCGGATCTTCCACTGCAACCGCCTGTCTGGCAATTTCGAGCACAATTTCCAGCGAATTGCTCCTGTTTTGACTGCCTTCGCTTATATCCATGCATTTGATGTCCAACTCGATGCGATCAGGATTGGGCGCCATGCTCGCGTTATAAGTCGACATGTATCTAGGGCCTCCGGAAAGATTTGGATTGAGATTTTCTGCGAGTGTCCCTTTTTCGGGCTATCTTCGGATAAGATATCCTATCATCTATAGGGAAGCAGGCGAGAAGTGCGGCAATCTCCTCAGCGGATATCAAATTACGAAGCGAAGGAATTGGAGTGGATTCTACAAGGGCTATCCGGATTTGAGGCTGTATTGCTTCAGAATGTTCCCTGGTGTTGAATTTTTGTACAACCGGGGCTGCGAGAGCGAATTTGTCGCCTAGAAGCGCAGCCAACTCCTCGTCTGTGATTAATCCAATCAAGATTCGCTCCGCCTTTTAATGTCATCCACCCTTGCTGTGTTAAGGTTCGGTCCGGAAGCGACCTGTCGAAATTCTTGTACATGCTTCCAGTTTACCGTCATTAGAGCAATTGCCGTGCCATATAGCGGAAAGCATTGTCGTAAAAGGGAAGATGGCAGATTTTATTAAAAGACCTGTCCTTGAAGGAACGGTTGTCCGAAACAGTAAACGTTTGATAATAGGACAAATCCAAGAATGACCGGATCCCTGGGACGCCCGGTTTCGGATTGGCGTGGGGGTTCGCGCTGCAAAAATTCAAAAGGGTGCGATCTACAAAATAGCCGGAAATGCGGGAGGCGGCGCCTACGGAAGAGGGAATAGGATACCGGATTCTCGGACAGGTCTAGGAGAACATCGTTATATTTTGAACATTGGATACTGAGGACCGCCACCCATAGTCTTGAGTCCGTATTTGCGAAGCTTCGCGCGAAGCGTTTTGGGATCAAGTTTCAACAAACCACAGAGTTCGTGTTGCGTGAAGGGCCTACTCTCGAGGATCTCGGTAAGGATGGCTTTCTCAATTTCTTCAGTGTTTCGAGCCACGGCAGCTTTTAAATCCAGCGATCCATCTTCAAGCGCGGTCTTTATTTGTTGGTGTAGTGAATTGGAGAGAGGCGCTGTTGAAGATTTGTTTTCACTGGATCCGGCATCGGTGCGGCGGAGATATTCCGGAAGATGCTCCACATTGATGAAACTCTCTGCAGCCAGTAGAGAGGCACGAATCACGTTCTCGAGTTCACGAACATTCCCGGGCCAGCGATACTGAGTCAAGATAAGCCAGGCATCGTCCGATATCCCTAATATATTGCGGGTAAATCTATGATTAAACTCGTTTATATAATGACAGGCCAGCAACCGGATATCCCCCTGACGCTCCCGCAGCGGCGGAATGTGGATGACCATCTCGGCCAACCGGTAATAGAGGTCCTCGCGAAAAGTGCCTTTATGAACTGCCAGTTCCAGGTCGAAATTGGTCGCCGATACTATGCGCACATCCACATGGATCGGCTTCTGTCCTCCAAGGCGATCGATATATCGCTCCTGGAGAACGCGCAGCAACTTCGCCTGGAAATTCAGCGGTAAGTTTCCTATTTCGTCCAGGAAAATTGTGCCGCCGCAAGCTTGTTCGAATTTGCCTATCTTCTGTTCCATCGCCCCTGTGAATGCGCCTTTTTCGTGACCGAAAAGTTCACTCTCGACGAGAGTTTCGGGGAGGGTAGCGCAATCAAGAGCTACGAACACCTTTTCGCGGCGTTTGCTCTGCATATGGATGGCGCGTGCAAACAGCTCTTTTCCTGTACCGCTCGGGCCGCTGAGAAGGATGCTTACGTCGGGCAGGGCATAGCGGGCTATGTTCGTCCAGACCTCCTTTATTTCCGGACTTTCGCCAATAATGGGACGAGTCAACAGCTTTGAGAAATCGGGTCCTCTCTGGAGAAGTGATTGAACGGTATTTTTGAGCTGGTCATTATCGAACGGTTTGCACAGAAAATCCCTTGCGCCGAGTTTCATTGCCTGTACAGCGGTTGCAATGTCGCCTTCACCGGTCATGATGACTACTTGCGCTCTGGGGCTTACCCGCAGAATTCGTTCAAGCATAACGATCCCGCTATAGTCGGGGAGATTAAGGTCGAGCAACACAAGATCCGGAGCATTGCGCCGAGCCTTGTCGAGAGCAATCATGCCTGAGGCTGCTTCTTCGACTTGATACCCCAGCTTTTTAAAATACTGGCTAAGCATGTGCATAATATCGAGATCGTCATCCACGATGAGGATTTTTTTCATTGAAACTCCGCTGATTCGCTGATTATAGAAAATCCTATTACATAAAAATAACAGCAATCCACTGCAAGCGCAACACTCTAAAAGCCTTGGGGCCGATGCCTGGCTGTCTTTCCTTTTATTTGTCAGCATCATATCATCAACCGGCGCATCCCCCGCGGCAGTTGAGGATTGGATTCCCCTTTACAGGGCGGAGAATCCTCATTGAGAAACTTCGAAAGCGGCGTCAAACAGGCAGCCTCTCCCATTGCCGAATCACTTTATCATTCACACACTCAACAACTTAGCTTTACAGGCAAAGACGTTCGGATTGCATTGTGCGAGGCCTGGATTCCTAGGATCAAGCATTGGCATGCTATTTGCTATAACTAATACGCTGTTAAGCTCTCAAAGTGTTTTTCTTGCACCCAAACATTAAAGGCAACGGGCGCCGGATTGGCGCATTTCAGGAGGCAATATTTGATGAATCCATCAACATGTGCGATGCCGGAAACACCTGCATACATTTTAAGTGACGACGAATGCGAGCGATTAATCCTTGAAAATCTGGCGCAGGTCAAAATCATCGCTAAGCGCATCTACCGCAAAATACCTGCAGGCGTCGAGATGTCTGATCTGGTGAGCATAGGAACCCTGGGTTTGATCGAGGCGATCAAGAAATTCAATCCCAAACATGGGGTTAGGCTTAGGACTTATGCCGAATACCGCATCCGTGGAGCAATGCTCGACAGCCTCCGTAGTCTCGACTGGGCTCCGCGCAGCCTTCGTTCTGAGAATCGCAAGATGCAGGCTGTTTGCGGTGCTTTGGAACAAACCCTTGGCCGCGTTTCAACGGAAGAAGAGAAAAGTGAGGCGCTGGGGATCAGTATCGCCGAGTACCAAGAGATGAGTGAGGATATGGTGCGCATGAACGTGGACAGTCTGGATATGGCTATAGACAGCAATGATCAAAAAGGCCAATCACTATCAGGATCCATACCCGATTCGCCAAACGTGCGTCCCTATGCTATTTTCGAGAAGTCTGAAATCAGAGATCTTATAAGTAAGGCAGTTAACAATCTATCTAAAAGGGAACGGCTCATTGTCTCCCTCTACTATTATGAAGAGTTGACTATGCGTGAAATCGGCGCAATCCTAGGTGTGAATGAATCCAGAATTTCTCAGATGCATTCCAATGCTATTCGACGCATGAAAGAGAAGCTCAAAGCACTGAATGCAACCGCCTGAAATCGAGTTGCTGCCGGTGTTTCAAGATTATTAATTGGTGCCTGTCACCAATTCTACCAATTCTGGTCGTAGATCCTTGGTTTTCAGGTAACGCGCTTCCAGGAAAACCAGAAAAACTCCCATCCCGATGGTTAATGGCGGGAACAGGTAATGAAACATGATAGTGAGGGCGAATTGCATGTGTGAAAGTGTCACTACATCCATAGCTCATGTCCTATGATGGTATCAATTTAAGCTAAGCAAACGTCTTTATTCAAGCAGGAAAGATTTGAGTAGGTTTCCCGTATCAAATATATTCCAACACTCCGGGGGGCAACCGTGTCTATATATGTGAATGCTCTGATTTGAGAGTTGCACTATGGAGAGTAAGATCTTGGCCGATACGCCCGTTGCATTTTCCTGTGACGCCGACACTCTGGACTTCGATGCGCTCGTATTCGCTCACGGGCGCTTTATCCTGAATATCGCCTATTCAGTAGTCCGGAACCCTCAGGATGCGGAGGATATTGCGCAGGAGACTTTTTTCAGAGCGTTCCGCACAGGAGACCTGAGCAAAATCGAGCATATACGCGCCTGGCTGGGCCGCATCGCATGGCGCCTGGCATTGAATCACTCCAGAAACCGATCTGAGGATCGACGGAATATCCGATCAGAGGACCTGTTGCGCACCCTGCCTGCCGTGGAGACGGCTGCAGATGAGATGCTGGTCCGAAAGGAGAGAGCCATTTTGCTGGAACGAGTTTTGCTGTCGTTGCCACGCGATCTGCGCGAAACGTTTGCACTTCTTACTGTCGAGGGAATGACTTCCCGGAATGCGGCGGAGATTTTGGGCATTGCCGACTCTTCTGTACGCGACAGGCTTTCCAGGGCGCGGAAAGTGATAAAGGAAAAACTTGCATCCCTTGCGGAGGGAAACAATGAACCGTAAAGATTTGGACAGAGAGTTGGACACATGGCTCGACAGAGCCTCTGCCGAATACGGAACGGCGGAATCGCGGGCTGGATTTGAGGCGCGGATCATTGCCAGTGTAAACAACAGGCTGGCCCAAAGACGACTGCATTTTCGATGGCTGTCGCCGGCACTGGCCGCAACGGCAATAATCATTTTCTTGTGCTATGTGCTTCTCACTCGAATTGAGGACCATCCGGCAGGAGAGAGCGTCATGCAAAAGCAGCAGGGATCCGATCTGCCGCCCATCGCGAAACAGGAACAGCCACAGTTAATCGTCCAGGCGGAGCCTTCCACGAAAGTGCATGCTAAAAAGCATGTTCACATTGAGGTGAGGGACACACCCAAAGGCCATTTCCTATCTGCCAAGATATCCGACCAGGAACGATATCTGCTGTCTTTTGTCAAAACGGTCTCGGAACAATATTTTGCGGGCGAACCCGAAGCCGAATTCAGACCACTGCAAATGCCCGATTTTGAGCTCTCAACCATTCAAATACCTAAAGCACAGGTTTCATCCATTAACATCGACATGGTGCAGTTGCCCATAGCGCACCAGAGCGAGGACCCATTATGAACAGAATAATCGCCACCACTATGATTGCAGTCGCGTTATTTGCGATAGTTCCGCTTCTGTCGGCCCAACAGCCGCAAGTTCCTCCTTCGCCCCCAGTTCCCCCATCGCCTTCCAAGGCGGCAGATTCAGCCAAGCCTGCTGCTTTTTATCTGCTGGAGTTTGCGATTCGTGAAATGGAGGGGGAAAAAGCTTTAAACAAGAGTGGCTACAGCTTATTGGTTCGGGCAGGTCAATCGGCAAAAATGACAGCCGGAAGTCAAGTCCCTTACCCAACCAGTTCGTCGAATATGGCTTATAGAAACATTGGCGTGAGTATTAACTGCATGCTGCAGGAAAACGATGGAAATCCATGGCTGTCCTCGATGATTGACATCAGCGGTCTTGCTCCTTCCGAAAAGACCGGTGATGCGTACCCGCCGATCTTCCGGTCAACCAATATCAACGCCGACGCTCTTCTTGCACTGGGGAAAGCCACACTGTTGGGCAGCGTGGATGATCCGGGGACCAAACACCGGTTGCAGGTCGAAGTCACCGCCACGAAACTGAAATAGGCAAGGCTGCCTTCCGGGAGGCTTTGAGAATCAAACTCCGATCTCAAATAATTGGCGCCTGTCACCAATTATAGAGCCGGAAGCCTCCAAGATATCGGTGCGAATAATTGGTGCCTGTCACGAATGGCGCTTAAATAATCCTTCTGTCACGCCCTCT
>CAYTYP010000043.1:0-40028 GCA_964441405.1 uncultured Acidobacteriota bacterium | reverse complement strand
CCCGCGACTTCAACCTTGGCAAGGTTGCACTCTACCACTGAGTTATTCCCGCTCACAGGACATGCAACGCGGGATATTAACAAACCATAAAAGCAGAATCAACAGTGAAAGAGGGGTAATAACGAAAAACAAAAAACACCACGGATTGCGCCGATTCCACGGATTTACTAAAAGTATTTCAATCTGTGCAACCTATGATTTTAAAAAGCGTTTCGGTAGAGAGCCACTTGTTCACGCGATCCCTTGGGAATCAGGACCGAAACGATGTCGAATCTATAGGAATATTTGCCGAGATCGTTATCAGCGATAAACTGCTCCGCAACTCGGCGAAGAATATGCTGTTTTTGCCAGTCGACAAATTCATAGGGTTCGCCGAAATCGCGTGAGCTCCGAGCCTTTACTTCCACGAAAACCAGCGTTTCCTTTTCGAATGCCACTATATCCAATTCTCCGGATCTTCCTTGATAGCGCCGAGCCAAAATATCAAAGCCCTGGCGCAAGAGAAAGCGGCATGCGATTCTTTCTCCTTGGCGGCCCTTCAGAAGATGTTGGGCGATCATAGCCTTATTGTTTGCTCAAAGAGCTTTTTATTTCATTTTTTCCTTGGAGCGTTGGAGCCTTAATGTTTTAGAGTAGGCAATATGTTTCTCCCATTGCTTCTCAAAGACGGTTTTTCATGCCTTATGGTAGGCGGAGGCCAGGTCGCCGCTCGAAAACTGAAAGTTTTGATGGAACTGCCATGCTCCATTTCAATTGTCGCGCCGCAGATAACGGATTCCATCTATCAGGAAGTTCGCACCGGATCCGTGCATTGGTTTGAAAGAGAATTCAAAGCAGGGGATTGCGGTGGATTTCAATTGATTATTGCGGCGACCCCTGTCAGGGAAGTCAACCGCATTGTGTCCGGAGAAGCCAAAACACTTGGGATTCCCGTCAACGTGGTCGATGACCCATCTCTGAGCACTGTAATTTTCCCGGCGGTATTGAGAGATAAATCGCTGGTGATTGCCGTAAGCACAGAAGGGGTTGCGCCTTTTATGGCTTCAAAGATCCGGACGCGGCTGGCCGCTTACACAAATCATCTGGGCGATTGGGTCGAGATTGCCGGAAGGTTTCGCGCCCTTGTGCGAAAAGAAATCAAAGATCCGGAAGAAAAGGGAAAACTTTATCAATTGTTTCCGGACCAAAGACCGCCGGGCGAATACGACGACCCTCCACAAGAGGAACGGCTGAATGATTGGCTTTCCTGGCTGGATAAGATAAACCGGCCGGATTGATTGGAGGCTTCCAATCGTTAATCGTCAATCGTCAATCTAAAATTCGTTACAGCTTGGACCAAAGACTCCAGAGTGGGAATGCGCGCCTGAACTTCTGCCGATAGGTTATGCTTGCGGAGCGATTCCGCTACAAATCCGTCCAGAGCGGCAATCCTTGTTTTATCCGCAATCGATTGAGCCCCATCTCCAAGAAGTTCGAAGAATCCCTCAACTTCAGCAGTTCCCGTAAATAGGAGCCATGCAGGAGGATTCGCAACCAACGCCTCGCGCCAGTGGTCTTCCCATCGTGCTGTGGTTTCCGCACTCATCTTTAATTGGCTGAAATCGTTTCGTAAGCGGCGGAGGTCGGATTCTAATTGTCGATCTCCCAAACCGCTATGTATCATGATCAGGCGCGGCCTGGGGCTTGAGTCCAATTTTGAAAGGACGCTTGTCAGACCGTTAAAGTCGTTCGGATCGAAAGTTTGATCCGCTTTAATTCCGCGTTGAAGCAAAGCCGCTTCAGTCGCGAGGCTGCCGGCGATGATTTTAATACGATAGAGGCTTCTCGCGTCCAGACCCTGCGCGATCAGACCATTAAAAAATAAGTCGATGTCCAAATCGCCGGAAACGAGACAAAGCCCTCCTAGACGGACCGATTCCAGAAGATCCGCCCAGCCCTCAGCATCGTGAACCGGTTTGCGGAGAACCGTTGGATAGGGGATCGGTTCGGCGCCTTCTTGGCGCAGTAGTTTGCATAATCGGACGGCTGTTTGCGCCGCGCCGGTTACAAGAATCCTCATTCGGGACAGCGGGCTGGAACCGGGTTTGAAGAGGGTTGCTTTGCTCCGTACCGCCTCGCCGATGATTATTAAAGCCGGAGGCTTCAGCGCCTGTTTTTTGCATTCTCCGCTTAATTCGCTTAATGGCGCTTCGACAGTTTCCTGGATTCCGGTTGAGGCGGCGTGGACAACCATTGCTGGAGTCTCGGGCGCCAGTCCGGATGAAAGAAGCTGTGAAATTAAATGATCGAGTTGAGCCAGCCCCATATAAATTACAAACGTGCCGCCGGGAAGAGCGGCGACTTGATCCCACGGCACAGGAATTGATGTGGATTCAGCGCCATGGCCGGTAGCCAGGAAAATCCAGGACGACGTCTGTCGATTGGTGAGGGAGAATCCCGACATTGCAGCTGCAGCGGATGCAGCCGTTACGCCGGGAACCATTACTATGGGGATTCCTGCGGCGGCCAGGCGTTCTGTTTCTTCCCCGCTTCTGCCGAAAATAAATGGATCTCCGCCTTTTAACCGAACTACTTTTAGTCCGCGTCGGGCCAGTTTTAAAAGTAGTTCGTTGATTTGAGACTGCGGCAGGGAATGCTTCCCGGCTCTTTTCCCGACATAGTATTTTTCGACTCCAGCAGGAAGTCCTGAAATTAATTCCATCGGAATTAATGCATCGTAGGCGACGGCGTCGCAATTCTGCAAAAGGTCATATCCCAGGCGTGTAATAAGATCGGGGTGTCCGGGACCGGCCCCGACAAGGTAAACAATGCCGCCGGACTTCAAATTTTTTGCCATTCCATTACTGAATACATTCAATTTTGTTCTGCAGTTATTATTGGACGTCCTCTTTGGGCGGGAGCTGAATATAAGATCCGCCTAAATAGCTATAGACGCATCGGCCGGAATCGATAAGCAACCGAATGGCCTTTTTGCAGTCATCTTTGCTGCAGCCTTCTTCGCCATGCTTGGCAATCATCGCCTTTGTGAGGTCCCCGGCTTTAAGATTTTTCTTTCCGGTGCATTCAACTATGAGCTGATACATGTCTTCCGCAAGCGTTTCCATAGGCGTTGTTCCCATTAGGCAATCTCCTTTTTCAACTGTTCCTGCTCATTCGACCACAGATTGCACAAATTTCACAGATGAAAAATTTTGTGAAATCCATGAAATTTGCGGCGGGGTTAAAATGAAGTGTCTGGGAAATTTGACATTTCAAGTCCTTACCTTTCATAATGGGGCGGAATTTATTTTCGATGGTGGTTTTTATGTAAGGTTCTGCATGAGAACAATGCCGCCCTGAAATTCATTATGGAATTCGGCAGTCGTTTGTAAAAAGGATCAATCAGCAGCATTAGCAGCATTTCAGGAGAATACATGGCCGACAACGGAAAAAGGAAAACCGAATTACTCGACCAGCTTGAAAAAGGGCCTTGGCCGAGTTTTGTCAAGGAGATAAAAAAGGCTGGGGAGTCGAACCCGATTTGCGACGATCTCCTTGGACAGCTCGAGCTTTCTTATCAGGAGAAAGTAGGGCATTGGAAACACGGCGGGGTTGTAGGCGTCATGGGTTACGGAGGAGGAGTGATCGGCCGGTACAGTGATGTCCCTGAAAAATTCCCGAAGGTCTCCCATTTTCATACCATGCGCGTCAACCAGCCCGCGGGCTGGTTTTATACCAGCGATGCTTTGAGAACATTGTGCAATATTTGGGAGCGCCATGGATCGGGGCTTACCAACATGCATGGCTCCACAGGGGACATTATCTTTCTGGGCGCCAAAACGGATGAGCTTGAGCCGGCCTTCAAGGAATTGACGGAAGCCGGTTTTGATCTGGGTGGTTCAGGTTCCTGTATGCGCACCCCGTCCTGTTGTGTAGGACAGGCGCGCTGTGAATGGTCTTGTTACGATACTATGGGAATCTGCGATCAGATAACTCACGATTTCCAGGATGAATTGCATCGTCCCCCATTCCCTTACAAATTTAAAATCAAATTCTCCGGCTGCCCGAACGACTGTGTGGCTTCGATTGCTCGCGCCGATCTTTCCATCATCGGTACATGGAAAGACAGCATCCGGCAGGATGACAAGGCCATCGCCGAATATGCGGCCAAGGGAATGGACATTCAACGCGATGTCTGCGATCGATGCCCTTCAAAATGCATGGCGTATAAAGACGGCAGGCTTGTTATCGACAATAGCGAATGCGTGCGCTGCATGCATTGCATCAATGTTCTGCACAATGCGCTCCGGCCCGGCATCGAAAAAGGCGCCACCCTGCTGCTGGGCGCAAAAGCGCCCATCCTTCAAGGCGCGCTGCTTTCCTCCGTCCTCGTTCCCTTTGTGCCGGCGGAAGAATTGACGGAAACGCTCCATGAACTCATTCGCCGGATCTGGGAGTTTTGGGATGAATACGGGAATAATCGCGAACGGATAGGTGAACTGGTTCAACGGGTTGGAATGGCTAATTTCCTTGATGGGATTGGACTCGATCCTGTTCCCGAAATGATTACTGCTCCGCGAGACAATCCATACATTTACTTCAAGCCCGAAGATAAAAAATAGCCAGGCGAACGGAAAAGGAGAACAAGATGGCAGTTTTGACAACTAAACGGATTACCGATATAGGACCGCCGAATTTCGAGAAGTTTCTTCATCCTATAATTAAAAAGAACTATGGCAAATGGGAAAACCATATTTCTATTGCTCCGGGCGTGCTATGTCATGTTGCAGAGTCGGGCGACAAAATTTACAGCGTAAGGGCCGGATCTCCTCGTTTGCTGAGCATTGAATCCATCCGCCTGTTTGCGGACCTGGCGGACAAATACAGCGACGGATACCTGCGTTTTACGAGCCGCAATAATGTCGAGTTCCTGACGGACAAACAGGAGAATATCGAACCGCTTAAGGCAGAGCTGATAAAAGCCGGATTTCCAGTCGGGGGCACCAACAACTCCATCAGCAATATTGTCCATACCCAGGGATGGGTGCATTGCCACTCGGCGGCGACGGACGCTTCGGGCATAGTAAAAAGCGTTATGGACGCCCTTTACGAACGGTTTACCCATGAGAATTTACCCGCCAAGCTTCGTATTGCGCTGGCTTGCTGTCTGAATATGTGCGGCGCCGTCCATTGTTCCGATATCGCCATCCTGGGGATCCATCGGACTCCGCCCAAGATCAAACACGACCTGCTTGCCAAAGTCTGCGAAATTCCTACTTTGATTTCGTCCTGCCCGACCGGCGCCATCCGCCCGGCTACCGTGAACGGCAAACCGTCGGTGGAGGTCCTTCAAGAGCAATGCATGTATTGCGGCAACTGCTATACCGTGTGTCCTGCAATGCCGCTCAGCGACGCCGAAAACGATGGATTGTCGATATGGGTGGGCGGAAAAGTGAGCAACGCCCGGACTGCGCCTAAGTTCAGCAAACTTGCCATCCCCTACCTGCCTAATAATCCGCCCCGCTGGCCGGAGGTCGTTGATGCGGTGGTCAACATCGTCGAGGTCTATGCCCGGAACGCCCAAAAATACGAACGCCTGGGAGAGTGGATCGAGAGGATCGGATGGCCGAAGTTTTTTAAATTGACGGGAATCGAATTCACTCGATATCACATTGATGATTTCAAGCATGCTGGAATGACCTTTGCACGATCGACCCATTTAAAATTCTAGAATTAAAACGCCACGGATTATACGGATTTAAAGGATAAATATATCCGTGTAATCCGTGGCGTTTTTTAAAAGATATAAATTCTATGGCGCTATTTAAAGATGTGAAAAAACCGGTAATCCGAACTTCTACTGCGGGAGCGGAGGTCAGCCCTCTTCGGCCGCGATATTCTGAAAAAACTCCCCCCTGCGCCGGTCATTGTCCCAATGGAGCCGATATCCGGGGTTGGCTTACGACGATTGCCCAGGCTGAGGCTTACGGAAGAACCCATGAACAGGCGTTGGAGGCGGCCTGGTTAAAAATCGTTGATCGGAATCCTTTCCCGGCGATTTGCGGCCGGGTTTGTCCTCATCCCTGCGAATCGGAATGCAATCGCAAAAACAAGGATGGGCCGGTCGCGATAAACGCACTGGAGCGTTTCATCGGTGATTTCGGGATCGCAGAAGGATTGAAATTGCCCAGGCTTGTTGAGGAGAAACGGCTGGAAAGAATCGCCGTTATCGGGTCCGGTCCTGCGGGCCTGTCTTGCGCCTATCAGCTCAGCCGGCGAGGCTATTCCGTCACGATTTTTGAGGCGTTCAGCCGGCCTGGAGGGATGCTCCGTTATGGCATACCCGTATATCGCCTGCCAAGAAAGGTTCTGGATTCAGAGATAAATAGAATTCTCGATCTCGGGGTTGAGCTCCGGTGCGATTGCGGAATTGGGAACGATATATCCTATGAACAGCTGCGGAAGGATTTTAATGCAGTATTCGTGGCAATAGGCGCGCACAAAGGGCTTAAACTCGGAGTGACGGGCGAGGATGCGTCCAATGTATGGACCGGAACGGAGTTTTTGAACCGCGCCAATTCGGGCGAAAAAATTCAGGTGGGCTCAAAAGTCGTTGTTGTCGGCGGCGGCGATACCGCCATTGACGCAGCTCGGGTGAGCAAACGCCTCGGCGCGGACGTCACCCTGCTGTATCGTCGCACCAGGGCTGAAATGCCGGCTATTGCCCCGGAAATAGAAGGCGCTTTGGAAGAAGGAGTCTCCATTGAATTCCTGGCGGCTCCAATCGAAGTTATCCGAAATAACGGAACCGCTGTGGGGCTGAGATGCATCCGGATGGAATTAGGCGCCCCCGATGCTTCGGGCCGGCCCAGGCCTGTGCCCAAACCGGGGGCTGAATTTGATTTGGAAGCGACAACAATTATTGCCGCTATCAGCCAGGAGCCTGATTTTGCGCCGGTCGCCGAACTGCGGGAAGGGAAAGACTGGATTAAGACGGATGATTCGGGCAGGACTCCAATGCCGGGAGTCTATGCCGGAGGCGATGCCATTGAACTGGCGCTGGTGGCCACCGCTATTTACCAGGGGCGTATTGCGGCTCAGGCGATTGACGCCCATTTTCATGGCAGGGAATTGGAAAAACCCGCGGTTCATCCTCCTGGTTCGAACGTAAAGCTGGATTGGTATAAGGAATCGGTTCGTAATGAACGGCGCCGCATTCCAGTCGAACAGCGCAGCCTGGATGCTGAAATTGAGAACGGTTTCTCGGAATCGGAAGCCCTGGAAGAAGCGAAACGGTGTATGTCCTGCGGCATGTGCATGGACTGTGAAACCTGCTGGATGTATTGCACCTATAACTGTTTCGTACGATTGCCTAAGGGCGAACATTACAAAATCAAGCTGGAAGTCTGCAATGGCTGCAAGAAATGCGCGGAAGCGTGTCCCAGCGGCTATATTGATTTAATATAAACATTTAGGGGAGTCAGACAATGCCTACATTCGAAGTTGGCGGAAGAAGTTACGCTGTAGATGAAGATGGTTTTTTAGAAAATCCTGAAATTTGGAGCCAGGAGGTGGCCAAAGATTTTGCCAACTCCGAAGGAGTCGAGGCCCTGACCGAGGATCACTGGAAAATAATCAATTATATTCGAAACTATTATTTGCAATTCGGCATCGCTCCCATGATCCGGAAGCTTTGCAAGGAAAGCGGTTTCAAACTGAACGAAATATACACCCTGTTTCCGTCCGGTCCCGCCAAAGGCGCATGCAAGCTTGCAGGCTTGCCTAAGCCTACGGGTTGTGTATAGCGAATGGACAACTGGAGAGTGTTGCAGTGAGAAGCTCGTCGCCGGCCGCATTGCTATCGGAGAACAGGATCGGGCTTGTTTCGAAGTGGCTCGATCAAGCGCTGCTGCAATATCCTGCAGTGAGTCGGCGGGACCAATTCCAGAATCCTGTTGGACACAGGTTGAGCGAAGGACTATCGATCCTGTTTGACAGCCTGATCCTATCGGACAATGCTAATGACGCGCAGCAGGCGCTGGAAAGCATAATCAGCATTGGCGCCGTTCAGGATTTTTCCGCCGCCCAGGCTGTTGCTTTTGTGTTCGCGCTCAAACCAATTATCCGAACCCAATTTGCCGCCGAAATTGCGAGTCGTCCGGATGAGTTTTTTGTCATCGACAACCGGATCGATGCCATGGCCCTGTTGGCATTTGATCTGTTCGTGAAATGCCGTGTCCGAATCGATGAGCTTAAAATTAAGGAAAACCGGCGGATGAATTTTCTTTCAGAAAGAATGCAATGACTATATTCTACGCGCTGATTCTGGTTTTGCTTCTCAGCGCATTGGGCTATTTCGGCGGCGCTCACTCGTCGTTGCGTATGTTTTTTGGAGTGATTGTTCCCTATGCCGCTATTTTTCTTTTTCTAACCGGAGTCGTGCGCCGAGTTCTCGGATGGGCAAACAGCCCCGTTCCCTTTAGAGTTCCGGTGTCCTGCGGGCAACAGAAATCCCTGTCGTGGATAAAGCCCAGCCGATTAGACAACCCGAGCACCGCTCTGGGCGCTATTACAAGAATGGCTTTGGAAATTCTTCTATTCCGCTCGCTGTTTCGTAATACGAAAGCCGGAATCCACAAAGGACCGAGACTTGTCTTCGGCGAAAATAAATTCCTTTGGTTGGGAGCTCTGGCGTTCCACTGGTCTTTCTTGTTCATTATTCTGAGGCATCTGAGGTATTTCCTGGAGCCTGTCCCGGGATGGGTGATATCTGCGCAGAATCTGGATGGTTTTTTTCAGATCGGCGCCCCGGTGGTTTATGCGACGGACCTTGTTGTTTCCGCAGCCCTTCTTTACCTTCTGATACGAAGGATATTTGATTCCCGGATTCGGTATATTTCCCTTTTTACGGACTATTTCGCCCTTTTCCTGCTGCTCGGCTTGGCCGCTTCAGGAATTCTTATGCGTTATTTCATAAAAACGGACATCCGGGAAGTCAAACAGATGGCGCAAGGTTTAGTGACGTTCGCTCCGGTGGTTCCGGAAGGCGCCGGCGCGTTATTTTTCATGCATTTGTTTTTACTGAGCGCTCTTATCGCGTACTTGCCTTATAGCAAGCTGATGCATATGGGAGGCGTTTTCCTGAGTCCGACAAGAAATATGGCGAACAACAATCGCCGCAAAAGGCAGGTGAATCCCTGGGATTATCCTGTAAAAGTTCACAGCTATGAAGAATGGGAAGCGGAATTTAAAGATAAAATAATAGCTTCCGGTCTGCCGCTTGATAAAGGATAGATAGGCAATGGTTGAGCAGAACCCTACGCCCGAGCAACTGGCCTCTATAAATTATAAGCCTCCTCGCAAGAGTTGGATGGACCCGGCTGTGGAATTTCGCAAAGGATTTTTTTGTTATAGCGCCGGAGCCAAGCATCTGCGCTATCTCGATCTTCCAAATCCGAGAGATTGGCAGCCCTTCGATAAAGACTGGAAACTCCCACTCGATTGGAAACGCATCATTTTAGATGGGATGAAGGAAAGGTTGGAGAAGTACCGGTCCTTTCGTCTGTTCATGGACATCTGCGTGCGCTGCGGGGCATGCGCTGATAAATGCCATTTTTATATCGGCTCCGGAGATCCCAAGAACATGCCGGTTCTGAGGGCCGAACTCCTCCGTTCCGTCTATCGGCGTTATTTCACGAAAGTAGGAAAACTCTTCGGAAAGATGGCCGGCGCTCGGGAACTCGATGAAGCGGTGCTCAAGGAATGGTTCTACTATTTTTATCAATGCACGGAATGCCGGCGCTGTTCGGTCTTTTGCCCCTATGGCATCGATACGGCGGAAATAACCATGATTGGCAGGGAATTGCTGAATCTTGTGGGCTGCAATATTAACTGGGTGCTGGAGCCTGCAGCCAACTGCTTCCGCACCGGGAATCATCTTGGAATTCAGCCGCATGGGTTCAAAGACAGCATCGACTTCGCCGTAGACGATCTGGAAGAAATAACCGGAATCAGGGTGGAAGCTCCCATCAATAAAAAAGGGGCGGAGATACTGTTCGTTATCCCTTCGGCCGATTACTTTGCCTCCCCTCATTACTACACGTTGCTGGGATACCTGCTTCTTTTTCACGAAATCGGCTTGGACTACACTTTGAGCGCCTATGCTTCCGAAGGGGGGAATTTCGGCCTGTTCTCTTCCCATGAAATGATCAAAAGATTGAATGCAAAAATCTACACCGAGGCGAAACGGCTGGGCGTCAAGTGGCTTATTGGCGGCGAATGCGGCCATATGTGGCGCGTATTGCATCAGTATATGGATACGATGAATGGCCCGGCTGATTTTCTGGAAGCGCCTGTTTCTCCGGTGACCGGAACCCGATTTGAAAACGCCTGCTCCACAAAAATGGTGCATATCTGTGAGTTCACGGCGGATCTGATCAAAAATAATAAGCTCAACCTGGACCCCGGCAGAAATGATCATCGAGTCGTCACTTTTCACGATTCATGCAATCCGGCCCGGGCGATGGGCCTTTTTGAAGAGCCTCGTTACATTTTACGCAATGCTTGCAATCATTTTCACGAAATGCCTGAGGACACAATCCGTGAGCGGACTTTCTGCTGCGGCAGCGGCGCCGGTCTGGGCACAGATGAAAATCTGGAAATGCGGCTGAGGGGCGGATTCCCCAGGGCGAATGCCGTTCAATACGTCCGGGAAAAATTTGGAGTGAATCTTCTGGCGTGCATTTGCGCCATCGATAAGGCTACGTTGTCAACCCTCCTGGATTATTGGGTCCCGGGAACCGGGGTGGCCGGCGTGCATGAACTCCTTGCCAATGCGCTCGTCGTAAAAGGGGAAAAAAAACGGACCGGCGATTTGCGCGGCGATCCGCTTAATGTGGCAACAGGAGAGACAATCCATGCGTGATCGAATCGTTATCTATGCCGGTTTGTTTCTATTTCTAGTCTTGATGACCCTTCCTTTTACCTGGAATCTATTCGCCGAAAAAAGATCGAGCCCCGATCTGAAGCTGCCTGAAAAAGAGAAGCAATGCGTCGCCCCAACGGCTTATATGAAAAGCTCCCATATGCAGTTGCTTCTGAACTGGAGGGAAAACAAAGTAAGAAGGAATATCCGGACCTATACCGCTTTCGATGGAAAGAAATATACGGTGTCTTTGACGGGCGCATGTATGGATCAATGCCATAAGGATAAGGCTGAATTCTGCGATCGCTGTCATAACTATGCGGGCGTTCAAGGACCCTACTGCATGGACTGCCATATCGACCCGGCGAAAACTCAGCGGAGCGGACTATGATCATCAGCCGAAAACGATTTTTGCAGATATCAGGGTGCTCTATCGTAGTTGCGGCCGGAGAGTTGTTGAAAGGTGGAACGGTTCAAAGCTCGAAATCTATTCGCTGGGCTATGGTTGTTGATCTTGAAAAGTGCTTGAAAGAAGAAGGCTGCACTTTGTGCGTCGAAGCATGCCATCGAGCCCATAACGTTCCGAAATTCAACCGTCAAGGGCATCGGATCGAATGGATCTGGAAGACGGATTATTCTCATGCATTTCCTGCCGATAAAAATGAATACCGGGACGCCGGCGTAAAGAACGCGCCTGTCCCTGTTTTCTGCAACCATTGCGAAAATCCTCCATGTGTTCGGGTGTGTCCTACAAAGGCTACGTGGAAACGGGAGGACGGCATTGTCATGATGGATTTCCACCGTTGCATCGGATGCAGGTACTGTATGGCGGCGTGCCCTTATGGATCGCGCAGCTTCAATTGGACTGATCCGCGGAACCATATCTCGACACTCAATCCGGATTTTCCTGCCAGGACCAAAGGAATTGTGGAAAAATGCAATTTCTGCGAAGAAAGGGTCGGAGCAGGGGATTCGCCGTATTGTGTAAAAGCTTGTCCTCAGGGAGCCATGCTTTTTGGCGATCTGAATGATTCGAATTCGCGGGTCCGGGAATTGCTGCGGAACCGTTTTGCCATCCGGCGCAAGCCGGAACTCGGTACGAATCCGCGGCTATACTATTTGGTATAAGGGCAGCCCATGTTCATGTTTGAAAAAGCGCTTGCGGGAGACCGGAAATATTGGAGCTGGATCCTGGGTTTGCTGGTTCCGGCAGGCTTGGGTTTCCTGGCCTATCTCAGGCAATTGGATTATGGGCTTGGGATTACGGGAATGAGCCGGGACGTGACTTGGGGATTATACATTGCCCAGTTCACTTTTTTTGTTGGAGTTGCAGCATCGGCGGTTATGGTCGTCCTCCCCTATTATGTGCACAATTATAAGGCCTTCGGGAAAATAACAATTCTGGGAGAGTTCCTGTCTATCTCCGCCGTGATTATGTGCATGCTTTTTATCTTTGTAGATATGGGACAGCCGTCCAGAGTTTTTAATGTACTGTTGTATCCGACTCCCGGCTCTCCGATGTTCTGGGATTTCCTGGCCCTGGGAGGCTACCTTCTTCTCAATGCGGTGATTGCCTATGTTATGTTGAGTTCGGAGCAGAAAGGCATCGCATCTCCGAAATGGATCAAACCCGTTATCATCATTTCTATCCCTTGGGCCATCAGCATTCATACGGTGACGGCGTTCCTTTACAGCGGATTGCCCGGCCGTTCCTTCTGGCTGACCGCGATTCTGGCGCCGCGTTTTCTTGCATCCGCTTTCGCTTCCGGACCTGCATTGCTGATTCTGCTTTGTCTGGTTGTCCGTAGACTGACGGGCTACGACGTGGGAAAAGAAGCGATCCGGAAACTTGCCGTGATTGTTGCTTACGGCATGATTCTCCACGTGTTTTTTTTGCTGATGGAAGTATTCACGGCCTTTTACAGCCGGATCCCTGAACACATGGAGCATTTCCAATACTTGTTCGCCGGCCTGGATGGGCGAAACTCCTTGGTTCCGTGGATGTGGACTTCGGCGCTTCTGGCGGCGATTGCTCTTGGGTTGCTGCTTATTCCGAAGGCCAGGAATAACGAGAAAGCGCTGCCGGTGATCTGCGCAATTGTGTTTCTGTCTCTTTGGATTGATAAAGGACTTGGTTTGATTGTCGGCGGCTTTATTCCTTCTCCTCTTGGCTCCGTAGCGGAATATTTCCCTACCTTTCCTGAAATTCTGATTACGCTTGGAATTTGGGCGCTCGGTCTCCTCCTCGTAACAATCTTCTATAAAATCACACTCTCGGTTCGCGAATAAGAGCCTGTCCATAAATAATGTTTATGTTTCAAGCGGCCCTCTATAGTCTTTATCGGTCGCGGTGGCAAAATGGAAAATGGGCCGGGTTACTTTTTTTAAAATCAATGGGCAGTGCTGGACGCCTTTGGGGACAAAGATGACGCTGCTTTTGGTGATTGTGTGCGGCTCGTCTCCCAGCCAAAACTCTATTTCTCCTCCCAGATCCGTGGGATCATCGGGATTGGAGCCGAAAAAGGTCACTACTTCTCCAAAATCATGCGTATGGCCTTTACCGACGACCACCACTTCCTGGTTTCGCGGCCAGAACCACGCGCAGTCCACGTAGGGCGCTCCCTCGAATACGCCGCCATGCAGGCAGTACACGCGCGTCCCCAGTGCATCCGCTGCTTTGTTCAAATCAGAGACAATGTATTTCCCGTATGTTGTTTCAGCCATCTGCCGTACCTCGCTTGATTTTTATCGAATTATATTCGACGCAGGCCGGCCTAGGGTAGCTTAATCGATAGGGATAATCTCAAACTCGTAATTTGTATCTGGTTGCTGCGGCTAAAAGTCCTGTCGCCCATTCTGCTGTTCCCAAAGCATGAATATGAAGATAGGAGGCTAAGGTCTGATTAAAAATCAATCCATCGCGCCCGTTTCCCAGGCCTGCGCCCCGTGTCACTTTAAAAGCAGTTTCTATTAAGGCTGTTGTTTCCAGCCGGGAGTAGTGGAATTCGTGGCCGCGCAAAACTGCGCCTGCTTTGATAAAGGGGTTGGGGGCGTCCACCTGGATTTCTTCATACCCGTGACCGACCGGTTTGCGATCCAATAGGACATCCGCCGGGAATATGCCGGCCATGGGATAACGAACCCCATTCCATTGAACGGACCGGCACAGGAAAATTAAGCCGCCGCATTCCGCCCAGATAGGCAGGCCGGAATGGGCTGCTCGGGCCACGGAAGCCATAAATCCGGAGTTTGCGGAGAGCAAAGCCGCATGGGTTTCGGGAAATCCTCCGCCGATATATAGTGCGTCCAATTCCGGCAGTTCCCGATCTTTCAATGGATCGATAGGAACTCGCACCGCTCCGCGGCGGTCGATCGCCTCCAGGTTTTCCGGGTAATAAAATGTGAATGCCGGGCTTTGGAAATACCCTATTCGAAGGCCGGAGGCGTCAGGCTGGTCCGCAACATTATCCTCTGTTTTCCTGTCGAGCGGCGGCGCCGCTTCTGAAATCTGTTTCAACCTGTCCAGATCCGTGTAGTTTGCAATGATTTGAGCGGCCGAATCAATGGCCTTGTTGCTTTGCAGGTGTTCTTCCGGAGTCACAAGACCGAGGTGACGGCTTGTAAGCGGCTCTCCTTCAATTTTTGGAATAGCGCCTAAAACAGGCAATCCGGCGCAGTTTTCAACGGACGCTCGAAGAATTTCCTCCTGTCGGGAATTCGCCACACGATTAAGAATTACTCCGGCAATTTGTACTTGCGCATCCATCATCTTCAATCCGAGTGCAATAGCGGCTGCTGTGCGCGTCACTTTCACTGCGGGGATGATAAGCAAGACCGGCATTTTGAGAAGTTTTGCCAGCTCGGCGGAAGAATGGGAGCCGCTCGCGTTTTCCCCGTCATAAAGCCCCCGGGCGCCTTCTACCAGGCTGATTCCGTCTGAAGCGGCATAATGCAGGAAAGAATGCAATACTGCCGAAGGATGCGCCATCCAGGTGTCGAGATTGCGCGCAGGAATTCCGGAGGCTAATGTGAGCCAGGCTGCGTCGATATAGTCCGGTCCTTTTTTAAAGGGTGCGATTTTGACGCCCCTTTGGCGCCAAGCGGCTGCAAGCCCGAGGGCGATAAATGTCTTCCCGCAGTCTCCACCGGGGCCGGCCAGCATAAGCCTGGGCAAATATATTTTTGTCATAAATCCATCATCGCCGGAAATAGATTAATGCCAATAATTCCGGGTTCGGGTCCGTTGCAATATTCGGCTCGCATAAGCGCGGGTTTTAGGGAAATCGACAATAGACAGATAATAGTCTTCTTGAGACATCCCAGGAGGCGGTGAGGAGGACAATGCGCGTTTAAGCCAAAGATCGGATCTCGATTCTCCAGCGTTGTAGCGCAGGAGAGCGAAAAGACTAGGGTGGGGAGAGCTTTTATAGCGGGCGAAGGAGCGCTGGAGATACCAGCAGCCGATTTCCACATTAAGTTCCGGTTCCAGAAGCCTTATTTCCTGCAATGGAGGGAATCCCTTCTGAATCGCATAGTCCATTGCGGCAGCCTTGGTTATCTGCATCAGGCCAAGTTCGCCGACTGATCCTCGGATCTTAGGGCGAAACCAGCTTTCTTCAAAGATCAATGATTTGACAAGGTAGAAATCAAGATGATTCCGAGCCGCGGCTTGGCTGATAATGTAATCGTATTGTGTTATGTGGAAATAGACGCCTCCCAGAACCGCTCCAGCCAGCAAAAGCGCTACACAACCTGAGATGAGCCAAGCGCGCATCAAAACTCCCTTTTAATATCTCATCAGCCTACCATACAGGCCCTAAGGATGCGCCGCGCATATCCTTATTCTCGGACAGGAGCCTAAATCTTTTGGAGAAGAGATCTTTTTTTCTCTTCGAATTCGGATGCGGTAATGATGTTGCGATCGCGGAGGGATGCCAATTCTTCAAGCAATTTGGGAACGTCCGGAGAGGGTGGCGCATTTACCGGATTGCCGCTGCCCAAATAAAGCTCTCGCTGGCGTACCAGGCTGTTTTTGAAAGCCACCGGTTGCGAGAGAAAACTGAAAACAGAAGTGCCTTGTTCGCTGGCCGTTTCGATGCCGACCTCTCCATATTGGAATATCCTGCCCAGAAAACTCTGCTGATGGTACACGTTATTTATTTTGTCCAGGGGAGCGTCGAAGGAAGAAACCGATAACACGCCTTCCTGTTTTACTATTCTTCGATCGGTTAATACATATTCCCGCTTCCTCCATTGCATATATTTTATAAGCAAATAAGTCAGCGGCGCCAGACCGACAACCAGGTACCATGCATTTTCGGATTGAATGGAGATCCACACAAGAATTGTCAAAACGAGTATATTCAACAAAATAGGTTTCAACAGTACAAAAAGATGCTGGCGCGCAAGAAGGATTAGATTCTCTCCAGGCAGCAGTTGATGTTTTGTAAAAGACATTGGTTGTACTCCTGAAAAATTGGGGAGAGCCCGGACGGTTGAAGTCGTTCCCGCATGAGTCATTTCTCGCGGGATTTATTTTTGCGCCAGTTGTCCCAGTAAGATTTCATTCTTTCAGAGCGCCGGAGTTTTTCTTCTTTTGAAAATCGTGATCTTTTCCTGCTTGTTCGCGGCGAAGAGATTGTTTTTGTTTGCGCGGAAGCGGCAGATGTTGATTTCTTATTGGTTCCGCCTCTGAATTCGCGTTTTATTTCAGCGATTTCCTGATCGATCTGTTTCTTTCTGTTTTCCAGGGATTCCAGCGCTAATTCTAATATTCTACTTCGATCATTCAACATTGGAATGTCCTTTCATGAGTTTATCGCGTTCCTGCATTGTAATTATCCTGATAGGCGCAAGTCAACTGCTGAATATATTATGATTCCGGCGGTTTATGTTCAAAAACAGCTAACTGATCTAAAAGCCCTGTCGATATATATACCAGACAAAAAAAATTGAATAGAAGCGAGGGGGGCCATGGTCCTGTATTGCTTCTACTTATGCGCGGGACGTTGAGGTCAGGCGGAGAAGCGCTCGGTGAGAAAAACGGGTGAGGGGACCGCCTTATCAAGCAACGGCCCGCGCGCCAAAATTTTTATCTTAAATTTCTTCTTTCTTGCGTCTGTTGAATCCAGGCAGATATTTGCGCAACAAAAGCCAAATAAAAGTTGTGCTGGCTCCGACTAAAAACATGATGATGACGTTGATTTCAAGCACCGGCTTGAACATTGTATTTCGAATATAAGCGGAAATCCCTCCCATAAGAAAGCTCAAGGCTGCAAGAAAACCTGCCATTAATCGGCTCGGCGCCGAATTTTTTTTAATGCGCTCCCATAGAAGACAAACCAAGTAAGAGGAAGAGCCTGCCGCGATGGCAGGCAGAAGCCAGGCGTCGAGCGAAAAGATCATCCAATCCTCCCATAACAGTTTACTATGCTTGCTATATAATTGGCAGCGTCTTACCGACAAAATTGAGTTTCGCATAAAGCAATATATTAAATAAATCCGGAAATGGGTTGTAATATGGCTGTATTATAAGTATCGCAGCCCATATGAAAACCGCTGTTGGTTGGAGATATAACTTGGCGGCTGGAGAGTTTAAAATCTTTTTCGTTGTATTCCTTGCAACGCCATTTCTCTTGATGCCGGGAGGGTGTTCTACGAATCCTCGAAATATTCAATACACAACCGCTTCGCCTGATTCCGCCGAACTGGTTCGTTTGCGCGAAAAAATGGTTCGCGAGCAGTTGGAAGCTCGTGATATCAAGGATCCTCGAGTCCTTGCGTCCATGATTCAAGTGCCACGCCACGAATTCGTGCCGGTGGATTTAATCAAGTCCGCCTATGACGATTGCGCGCTTCCATTGCAATTGGGGCAGACTATTTCTCAACCGTATATCGTGGGCTACATGACCCAGGCGCTTGAACTGCAAGGATCGGAACGGGTATTGGAGGTCGGGACCGGTTCGGGTTATCAGGCGGCGGTTCTGGCTGAAATCGTTCAAGAGGTTTATACCATTGAAATTCTGCCGGAACTCAGTAAACATGCCGCCGAGACGTTAGCCCGACTCAATTATAAAAACGTTCATTTCCGGATTGGCGATGGTTACGCCGGCTGGCCGGAGCATGCACCCTACGATCGAATTATTGTTACAGCCGCGCCGGAACGAGTTCCTCAGCCGCTGATCGATCAACTCAAAACAGGGGGCCGGATAATAATTCCTATCGGGAGAATGGATCAGGATTTGGTGATTTTGGAAAAGAACAGTTCCGGGCTATCGCGCCGGTCCACCATCCCGGTGCGGTTTGTGCCGATGACCGGCAGAGCCCAGGACGAATAAAGGGAACTTGATACAGTCGTCAAACGGTTTCCCTGTTAAGCATTTGCTCCTTCTGTCGCCACAGTTTATGGGTGAGGCCTACTTTATATTCGTGAGGATTATAAAGCCTCTTATGGCTTTCGTGCAGTTGAGATAGTTGTTCTTTGCGTTTGTTTCTTATCTGTTCGAGCGAGGGGAACTCGTGGATCAGCTTTCCCGACTTGACGATCGTATTCAGCAGTTCCAGATGGCGTTCTGAATTTATTTTTTTGCGCCGCAGCGGATTGTTCGGATCGATGATAAGAACTCCCGCAGGTCCGATGGTTTCCGAATTGTCGGCCAGGGCGTCCGCCTCCATCAAGCCTTCTTCACCGTAAAATCGGACGACTTTCTTTTTTCCGGGATTGGTCATTTTTTCCGGATTGGCGCTCAACTTTATTTTGGGCTGTCCATTGTGTTCGACCATCTTATAAATTCCGCCCAAGGCGCATCCTCCCTCTCCACAGCCCGTTGCGAGATTGGAGCCAACCCCCCAGGCGTCCACTTTCCCCCCTTGAGCCAGAATGTCGGAAATTATGTATTCATCCAGGTCATTCGACGCGATGATTTTGACATAAGATAAACCCTGTTCGTCGAACATCCGCCTGGCCTGTTTGCTTAAAAACGCCAAGTCTCCGGAATCGATTCGGATTCCGTTCAAATGATGTCCATCCCGTTCCAACTCCTTTGCGACTTGAATTGCATTGGGGACGCCGCTTTTCAATGTGTCATAAGTGTCGACCAGAAGGACGCATTCATCCGGGAACAGGCGCGCATAGGCGCGAAAAGCTTCCAATTCCGAGTCGAAGGATTGTATCCAGCTGTGTGCATGAGTTCCTTTCGCCGGAATTCCGAGCAGCGCTGCGCCCAGCACGTTGGACGTGCTGTCCGCGCCGCCGATGAATGCGGCTCGGCATGCGCTTAAAGCTCCATCGGGACCTTGGGCCCGGCGGAGTCCGAACTCGATTACAGGGCTGTGTTGGGAGGCTTCCCATATTCGAGCGGCTTTGGATGCAATCAGCGTTTGGAAATTGATATGGCAAAGCAGTACGGATTCGATCATCTGGCATTCAATCAGGTTTCCGCTTGATTGCAGGAGAGGTTCGTTGGGAAATACCACCGTTCCTTCGGGGACCGCCCGGATATCTCCGGTGAATTTAAAAGAGGATAAATAGCTCAGAAAATTTTCAGAAAAGGTCGGCGCGCCTGCGGAGGACTTCAACGAACGAAGAAACGCCAGATCCTCTTCGCTGAATCTTGTATCCAGGACGGTCCGAACGGCATTTTCCAGCCCTGCGGCTATCGCATAGCCTCCTTTGAACGGGTTATGGCGATAATACAGGTCGAAGGTAGCGGTATCGGCGGCTTTCCCATGCTCGAAATAAGCCGCCGCCATAGTAAGTTCGTATAGATCTGTCAGAAGCGCGTGAGTATACAAAAGACTTGACCCTCCTCTGAAATAGAAGCTCTAAAATCAATAGGCGCCCAAGCGCATGGCAATCGGCATGCGCCGTCCGGTTCCAAAGGCGCGGGTAGTGACTTTCAATCCCGGGGCGGCCTGGCGGCGCTTATATTCATTTGCGTGAATCATTCGAACCACTTCCTTCACTGTTTGCCTTTCATAGCCCCGGGCGACGATTTCATCAACGCTCTTTTGCTCTTCAACGCGCAGTTTTAATATTCCGTCCAATATTTCATATTCAGGAAGGGTGTCTTGATCCGTCTGGTTGGGTTTCAACTCCGCGGTGGGAGCGCGGCGAATGGTATTGAAGGGAATCACTTCTTTCTCCCTGTTGATGTAATCCGCCAATTGATAAATCATTGTTTTGGGCACGTCGGAAACGACTGCCAATCCGCCGACCATATCTCCGTAAAGAGTGCAATAGCCTGCGGCAAGTTCCGATTTGTTCCCTGTGCCAAGCACCAGATGGCGGAACTTGTTGGATAAAGCCATAAGGATGGCGCCTCTAATGCGAGCCTGCAGATTTTCTTCAGTTGTGTCCTGGGGCAGCCCGGCAAATATCCCCTCCAAGGATTTCTCAAAAGCCCGGAATGCCGGTTCTATGGGGATAACTTCAAATGGCATGCCCAGGTTGCGTGCAAGAGCGCGGGCGTCCTCGCAACTATCGGGGGAAGAATACATGGAAGGCATAGCGACTCCCAGCACATTGTCGCTTCCCAAGGCCTGGACTGCAATGCAAGCCGTGACGGCGGAATCGATCCCGCCGCTTAGTCCCAGGACGGCGGATTTAAAGCCGCATTTTCGCACATAATCTCCTGCGCCCATGACGAGAGCTTGGAACAGATTCTCGATTTGTTTTCCTTCGCGATACTCCTGATTGACCGTCGAATCGGGATCGATAATGAGAAGATCCTCCGAAAAGCTTTTGCACTGTGCAATGACATTGCCGGTCTTGCCAAGCGCCAGACTATTGCCGTCGAAGAGAAGATCGTCGTTGCCTCCCACGAGATTTACATATACAAGAGGCACGGAATGTTTGCGGACATGATCTAATAGCATTTGATGGCGGAATCTGGGCTTTTCCATTTCAAAAGGAGAAGCGGATATATTGATCAGCAGGTCTGCGCCTTTCTCGACCTGCAATTGGATGGGATCGACGGCATAAAGAGGCCGGGGGCGGAAATCCACGGAATTCCATGCGTCCTCGCAAATGGAAATTCCTATCGTGCGGCCTTTGAAATTTATAAGCTGGATGCCATCCGATGGTTCGAAATAACGATCTTCATCGAATACATCGTAAGTCGGCAAAAGCGTTTTATGTATGACGGCCTGCACTTTCCCTTGTGCAATGAACGCCGCAGAATTAAAGAAATCCCGTCCCTCTTTTTTTGTATTGCGATCAACAAAACCTGCTACAACTCCAATACGATCCGTATGGGCGCTTATTGTTTGCAGCGCTTTGTAATTGGATTCTACGAAGCCATGCAGCCCGAGCAGGTCTCTGGGCGGATAGCCGGTGAGACAAAGTTCGGGGAAAACGACGATATCTGCGCCTGCAGTTGTCGCTTCTTCAATCATGCCCAAAATCCGGTCGCAATTGCCGGCAATATCTCCCACGATTGTATTAATCTGAGCCATCGCAATTTTCATAGTGATCCTCAACTCAAATCATCTTACGAGCAGGGCGGAAAAATCCAGAATAAATCTTAGCGCCGCTGACGTTTGGGGAGTGGAACGCTTATGGTTTCAGCGTTCATCCCCGTGTGTCCGCGTCAGATTATTGGTATTTTCCAGGATCCGGCGGAAAGCATTTATGCCAGGAAGTCGCATTTTCATAGGCATAGGCGACACGAAGCGTCGTTGCGTCATCCTGACGCCGCCCAATGATTTGCATGCCAATGGGAAGTTTTTCCCTTGAGAATCCGCAAGGCATGGATAGCGCCGGCAGCCCGGAAAGATTCGCCGGCCGAGTCAGACTCAACAACGCCGTCCGAATATCCCCTTGCCGTTTTCCAGGCGCTTGGCACGCATGGATGCTTGGAGCGGTCGTCGGCAATGTGGGAGTCAGGAGAACATGAACCGAATCCAACGCCCGTTCCATCCTTTCCGTGTATGCCTCTCTCTTTTGTTGGGCTTGAACATAAGTAAGAGCCGTCATGTCCTTTGCTCGCTCCAGGCGGACGCGCAGGTCTTTTCCATATTTTTCAGGATTCTTAGTCAGCCATTTTGCATGATAAGCCAATGCTTCGCCGGCGGTAATATCCGCTGCGATGAAAGTTGTTTCTTCCAATCCTTTTAAATTCACTTCGCAAAGGACGGCGCCGAGTTGTTCGAAAACCGCCAATGCCGTCTGAATCGCCTTATGAACATCAGGCTGAATGCGACGGAAGAAATATTGTTTGGGAACTCCGATTCGAAGACCTCGGATGCTTTTGCGGATCATGGATAGGATTGTTTTACCAAAATGTGGACGCCGGGAATCCGGATCGGCAATAGCTTGAAACAGCAGTGCGGAATCCATGACGCATCGGCTCAACGGCCCTGCATGATCGAGACTGCCGGCAAGCGGAATCACTCCTTCCAGGGATATAAGGCCGTGTGTTGGTTTGAATCCAACACATCCGCAGGCGGCGGAAGGAATGCGAATCGAACCGCCGGTGTCTGTCCCCAGGGATGCGATCGCCTGCGCTGTAACAACCGATGCGGCGCTGCCTCCGCTGGAGCCTCCCGAGATATGGCGGACGTTCCATGGATTATGAACCGATCCATAATGAGGATTGATATTGGTTGCGCCATACGCAAACTCATGAAGATTGGTCTTGCCCAAGAGAATGCACCCGGCTGCTAATAACCGATCAACCGCCACCGCATTTTTTTTGGGAACATACCTCTTTAAAATCAAAGAGCCGGCGGTAGTACGGATGTCTTTTGTATGGAAAAGATCTTTAATGCTTATCGGAATGCCGTGCAATGCGCCTCGGTAGCATCCTTGGACGATTTCTCTTTCAGCCTGTCTGGCTTGTGAGATGGCGATTTCGGACGCAATGGTTATAAAGGCGTTTATTTCCGGTTGCAGCCGGTATATGCGCTCTAATAGAAAAGTGGTCAACTCGACAGGAGATATCTTTTTGCTGCGGATCAGCGGTGCAAGGTTGGAAATTGTAAGTTCGTCGTTGTTGTCCATATAACTCCAAGAATCAAACAATCGAAGTCGTTAATCCAGACTATGATACTCTTATGCCATGGGATTTCGGGATGAGTTTCATCATTCCCATGAAGACTGGATAGATAAAAACGATGAAAGCATGTTTTTTCCGGCTGGCGCTGGCAAGCTGTATCGCGACAATTGCATTTTCTCAGTCGACCACTTTCCGGGTTGACTCCAATATGGTCCTTACGCCGGTCGGGATTGCCGACGCCGACGGCAAGGCAATTCGCAATTTGAAGGTTGAAGATTTTGAAATCGAGGAAAACGGAGTGAGGATTCCGGCGGCGCGCCTGGGCGAGCCCGGGGAGGCTCCGTTGGATTTTGCCCTGCTATTCGACGTATCCGGGACGGTGTATCCCCGATTCGAACTTGAACGCCAGGCTGCCGCACGTTTCCTGCGCAGGATGATGCGGCCTTATGACTCCACTTTTATCATTTCGATCGCAAACAAGCCTGAAATCCTGCAGGAACGAACGACGTCGCTTGTGCTGGCGCTGCAGGCGATTGACCGGATTAAACCAACGACTCAAGCGACTGCTTTCTATAATGCTATGGTCAAAGCGTCGCGACTGTTGCGGACGGTGGAACGGCCGGATGCCCGGCGAGTGATCGTCGCGCTTTCGGACGGCGAGGACAACCGCAGTATCGAGAGCAGGCTGGAGGATGTGTTAAAAGAACTCGATCTTACGAATTGCCTCTTCTATTCGATCAATCCCGCGGGCCAATCGTATAAAGCAAATATCATCAGCCGCCGCGCTCAGGAAAGTATGGAGAAATTTTCACAACAGATGGGCGGCGCGTCCTTTGTTGCGGATAAAATCGAGGAATTGGCTGAATTCTACGATCGAATTGCGGACGAATTGCAGGGGCAATACTTGCTCGGATATTATTCCCCCTCTACCAGCGGGCCCGGGATCTATCGTCGCATTTCAATAAAGGTGCGCGGAAAGCCCGAACTTCAAATTAAAGCCCGCCAGGGTTATTATCCGAAATGATCGTCTCAATTCAATGTCGTTCCGATTCTGCTCCACCGGATTCCATCCTTCCCGGATGAGTAATAAACCTGACGAGCTTTGCCAACCACATCCGCAAGTGGAACAAAGCCGAATATGCGGCTGTCCACGCTGTTTTCCCGATTGTCGCCCAGCACATAAATAAAACCATGTGGAACTTGCTGCTTGGATCCGTCAGGGAAAACGACTGTATCACCGGGAAGCGCTTCCAATCTTTTGATGAAGCGTTTGCTCCGGTTGTCAGGATACACAAAAATGACAAGATCGCCTTTTTTCGGCGACATCCGGTTGTAGGCCGTTTTATCTGCTAAAACGTAATCTCCTCTTAGAACTCCCGGTTCCATGCTTCCGGTTGGGATCTTATAAGCTTGGAGGATATTATTCGTGATGTAACCAAAGACGGTTCCCGGTATTAATACAAAGCCGAGCAACCAGACTGCAAGGTAGAAATACCAACGGTTGTATTGCTTCGGTTGATAAGAGTCTTTCAAGGTATTAGCTTTTCGATAGCCGCATACAATGGCAAAGATATAAACAGCCATAGTCGCTGCAACCGTACCAAGAATTCCGAAGATCAGCCATTTGTCAGGCGTCAAGACCGCCCACCGTACGCCTGCGATGCCCAGCGCCAGGATAATAATGTAGTAACTGACCCCTTTAACCAACTCTCCATTGTAAATTTGGCCTAAGCCCGGCATGAGCAGTCCCGATAAAACGGCCAACCATCTATTCCTAGCCATATTCATTCCTCCGATTCATTGTTTTCTTTCTATTAATACGCAGAAAAAGAAGAAGGTTCCCGAAGCGTTGAACGCCGGCATGGGGCATTTTGACTGTGGCCGGCTGCTTTTGTTGGCAGGCAAACATTGCTTTTGCCACAGAAAGAAGAGCACGGAAAGCACAGATATAAATCAATAAATTCCGTGTACTCTGTGTTCGATTCCGTGGCGTTGTTTTAGTTTAGGCTGCAGCCGACAATTTTTCTATTTTTTCTCAGGATCTACGGGACGCGCCATGGGTGGAAACATGGCGACAGGAATTTCAGATGGCTCCTGTGGCGCCTGTCCAATCTGCGTCTCAGAGGCACTGAGCAGGGGCAAGCAGTATCGACGCTAATCGAATAAGATTTATCACTCCGAAAAGTACGCCGGTCGCGGATAAAACAGATAACACAAGCTTGGAATGCAGAAGCCTGTCCATGCGCTTCATCTTCTGATTCAACTCCATTTCATAGCATTGAACCTCTGCCATAATCCTGGTCGAAAAATCGATGGAGGGTTTAAATTCGTCCATAGTTGTTTCCTTTGAAGCGCTCATGCAAAAACATTTTTATCTTCTCTCTTGCTCGAAAAAGCCTCGATTTTGCAGTTCCCACGGAAATTTTATTATTGAAAGCTATTTCTTCCAGCGAATGCCCGGAAAGGCTTTCCAGAATGGTGTGTTTATAGGGCTCCGGCAATTGTTCGAGTGCGCCATGGATTGCCTCGAGCCGCTCTTCATCGCATGCGGTCTGCTCGGGCGTCTTTCCGCGGGCTGCCGGGCTGACCGTACAGTCGATTGGAATAGTCTGCCGGTTCTTTTTCCTTAGTTCGCTGATGCAACGGTTCCTGGCGGTAATGAACAGCCAGGCGGAGAAAGGGACGCCTCGTTGAAGATTGAAAGTTCTTATGGATTTATAAATGCTGAGAAAAACTTCCTGTCCGATGTCTTCTACAATCTGCTTGTCTCGTATCAGCCGATATATAAAGTTCAATAAATGCTTTTGATATTTATCCACAATCAGAGAAAAATATTCGCTGTTCCCCTCCTGGATGCTTCTTATGATTTCAATATCATCCATAAATGCCCGGTTCTTTCTTTGAGCTTTACGTCCAGGCAATTAATACGCAGGAATCCCAATCCGGTTCCCGTCTGAATCCCAAATTCCCCGTTCAGGTTTCAGCTATTCTTTCTCGGCCTGAGGCTTTTGATTCCGGATCCTGATCGCGTGACTCACGATCATTCTGATATCGTTGTAGTCGAAGTTGTCGCCTAATCCTCCTCGGATAGCTCCGAGCGCTATTATTCTTTCCTTTTCTATGAAATCCATAACGGCTTCGATCGTTTTCGCGGGAAGCACGTCATAAACATTGATTTCTCCCAGCGCGATCCACCGCGCCATATGATGTTTGATCGTACCTGCCGTGAGGCTCCGAATTTCCGCGATCTCATCCACCGTCTTCCCTTGCCGGTGCAGATCAAGAGTGTCTTTATAGGTGCCGCCCTTTTCTTTTTTGCTTCGGGTAGCGGAACTGACTACCTGCTTGAACTTCTCTTTAGAGTGCGACCGTTCACCGTTATGAAGCGTTTCGTCCATAAACCGGCCATTGTAGAGCCGGTCGATTTTGCTCCAGCATGTTTCCTCTATAATCTGCACATGCTGCAAATAGCGTTTCACTTTCTTCTTGTAGGCAAGCTCGTTCGTGTGGGTGCGCAACGGTGCAATGAGTTCGTTTGCAATCTGGTCGGTGAAGTATTGAATCGCTTTTGCGCAGCGTTCTTTCAGCAGCGATAATTGGCCGGCGTCCTTTTCAATCGCGGCAAGCAAACGCTGCAACTGGCGTTGGAATTTCTCGGCTGTGGCGTCCATATCTCTCACGCGGGCGCAAACCTGTGAATGAAGCGCCAGCGCCGCATCTTTCTCGGGGATATCCTTTTTGGCTATCAGAGTTTTCCATTCTTCCAGGTGTGTGGAAAGTTCCGGGAAAGTGAACAGCTTGAGCAACAAGTAATTGGCATAGAAGGCTTTCTCCCGGATGAACACGTCCTGCAATTCACCGGTTGAATGGTGCGTGGAGCTGAATTCGCCAATGCGTTCATCGTTATGCAGGGCATGGGGTGGAATGAGCGAATGTAAAACGATTCCCTCCAGCGAACGGCAACGGCTCAGCGCGACATAAACCTGTCCGGCCGCAAACGATCGCCCGGCGTCGATGATGACCTTGTCGAAGGTTAGGCCTTGACTCTTGTGTATTGTAATGGCCCAGGCGAGGCGCAAGGGGTATTGACTGAAGGTCCCCAGCTCTTGCTTCACAATCTCGCCTGATTCCTCTTCCACCCTGTAATCGATATTCTCCCACTTTTCGCGATGGAGCGCATATTCCTCCCCGGAGTCGCTGAAAATGACGGTGATATTTTCCCGATCTGTCTTCTTAACAACAGCCAATTTGCCGTTATAGTATTTCCCCTCTTCGGTGTCGTTGCGTATGAACATCACCTGCGCTCCGGCTTTCAGGCGCAACACCCGATCGCAAGGAAACATGTTTTCGGGAAATTCGCCCTCGATCTGCGCATCAAATGAATTCATCTGGCCGGGAAGCTTTGCCAGTTCGGACGTGTTCACACTATCGGCTTTATAGTTGTGGGTAGAGAGGAGGATATAGCCTTTTTCAGTGGCTTTAAAATTCGGATTATAGCGTTCACGCAGTCGCTCGTAATCGTCTTCGTCCATTGTGCGGTCGCGCACGTGGCTGAGCAGCGTGAGAAAACGCGCATCGCTCTGCCGATAGATTGTCTGCAACGCGATCTCCGCCGCGTGCAGCTGAGGCCAGACCAGCGAATCGAAGAAATACGGGCTGGAGTAATACGCCTTTAGAATATTCCATTCCGGCTCTTTTACCACCGGCGGCAGCTGATGCATGTCGCCGAACAGCAGGATCTGCGCATCCCCGAAGGGTTGATCGTTGCGGCGGACGGTGCGCATCACGAAATCAATGGCGTCGAGTATGTCGCAACGCACCATGCTGACTTCGTCGATAACGAGGACGTCCAATTCCCGGAGCACTCGGAGCTTGTCTTTGCGGAAATGTATGTGATCGCGCAGCAGCCGCTGATGGTTCGTAGCCAGATTCAAATTTACGAAGTCATTGCCGGGAGTGAAACAGGTGAGCGGCAAACCAAACATCGAATGGATGGTGACGCCCCCGGCATTGATGGCAGCCACCCCTGTGGGGGCCACGACCGCCACATTTTTTTGCGTTTGTTCGACGATTTGCTTCAGCAGAGTTGTCTTGCCGGTCCCTGCCTTGCCTGTGATAAAGCAGTGCTTGCGTGTGTACAGGGCGAATTGTGCGGCAAGATCAAACTCAGCGTTGGTCATTTCTGGAATTCCCGTTTTAATCAGGGATTGACGCGTGGTCCGTCGAGATATCGCACCTATTTCCCGGCGGTCAGACTCATCACGCCCTATGGTAGTTTTAAAGACCGTTGAGCTTGGCTGATTTCCGAAACGATTGCGTGTGCGGCGGCGGCAGGATCGGCAGCCTGAAGGATGGGGCGGCCGACGACTATATAGTTGGCGCCGGCGAGAATCGCTTCGCCTGGAGTGACTGCGCGGGATTGATCCTGCAGCGCGGCTCCGGCGGGGCGAATGCCTGGAATGACGCATTGCAGCTTATCCTGAAATTCAGCTCGAAGCATGGGCAGTTCTTTTGCGGAAGCCACAACTCCCCGGATTCCGGATTCGTAGGCAATCCGGGAGAGTTTTTTCACCCACTGTTCCGCTGTTCCAAGCACGCCCAGGTTCTTTACGTCCGCATCCGAAAGGCTGGTCAAAGCGGTGACCGCCAGGATAAGCGGCGGGGCTTCGGACAATTGCGCTTCCCGGCATGCCGCTTCGAGCATTTTGGATCCGCCCGATGCGTGGATTGTGAGCATCTGGACGCCAAGGGAGCAAACAGATCGAACGGCTCCCTTTACCGTATTGGGTATGTCATGCAGCTTTAAATCCAGGAATATCTTTTCTCCCCGGTCGCGAATTTCTTCGACCAGCCTGGGCCCTTCGCGCGTAAACAATTCCAACCCGATTTTAAAGAATCCGACATGGCCGGATAGCTGCTTTACGGCATTAAGCGCACTGTTGCGATCAGGGACATCCAAAGCGACAATCAGACTCGATCTCGGATCATTCATAAGGTTGGAGGCTCCCGATAATTTCATTGATGTCATCTATATGGTTGGATCGACAGTATTCCTGCAAGCCTAATGCAACGCTCTGGGAAACTTCCGGTTGATAAAAATTGGCGGTGCCGATTTGCACGGCCCGGGCGCCGGCTATAAGAAACTCAAGGACATCTTCCGTAGTGGCAATGCCTCCTACTCCAATGACCGGGATCCGGACTGCTTGACAGGTTTCCCAAACCATTCGCAACGCTACCGGTTTGATTGCAGGACCTGAAAGTCCTCCGGTCATGAATCGCAGCCTGGAGCGTCTTTTTTTGACGTCAATGGACATTCCAACAAGAGTATTGATGACGGAAAGGGCGTCAGCCCCCGCATCCTGGCAAGCTCTTGCGAATTCACGTATGTCGGTAACATTAGGAGACAGCTTGACCCATAAAGGGAGGCGCTGTGAAGCTTTCTTGACCTCGGTTGTTATGGTGAAAGCGTCGCGCGGATCTTTGTTGAAATGGAAACCGCCTTTTTTTACATTCGGACAAGAGATATTCAACTCCAGCGCCGCTATGCCCGGACAATCATTCAGAAACCGAGCGACTTCAAGATAGTCATTCAGCTCGAAGCCAACAATATTGACTATAATTTTGGTTTCATAGTTTCTTAACGCCGGCAGTTTTTTGGTCACGAACTCGGTTGCGCCAATGTTTTGCCATCCGATGGCATTGAGCATGCCGGATGCTGTTTCATACACGCGGGGCGGAGGATTCCCTTTGATGGGCGTCATCGACAAGCCCTTGACAACAATTCCACCTATCGCGTTGAGATCCATCAGGTTGGCGAATTCCAGGCCATAGCCGAATGTGCCGCTGGCTGTGAGAATCGGATTTTTAAAACGCACTCCTGCAATATCTACCGCCAGGCTTGGGCCTCGTGGCAATTCTCGATCCGTCCTATTTTTCATAAAATTCGTCACGAGCTAAAAGTATTTTAATCCGTGAAATCCATGGCGTTTTTGTTTTTACACCGGCGCCGTTTCCCAATCAATTAACCTGCTGTCCATTACCGGGCCGTCCTGGCATACACGGAGAAACTGTTCCTCTCCTTCATGATTTTTGCAGCGAACAACACATCCCAGACAAGCTCCGAGCGCACAGCCCATCCGCGCTTCCAGGCTGACTTCGCACTGCAGGTTGTTCTGCGCTGAAAGCGCATGGACCGCCTTCATCATTCCCCATGGCCCGCAGGTATAAACGCGAATATCACGGCGATGGTGCGATTTAAGGAATTGTGCAAAAGGCTGCGTTACCAGTCCGCGTTCGCCGAAAGATCCATCCTCGGTTGAATAAAATATTTCAATGCCCAGGTTTTCAAAATATTCGCGCAGTACAAGATCGGCGGCGCCGGCGCCGCCATAAAACAAGACCGGCTTGACGTTTTGCGCCAGTAGGCCCTGCGCCAGCAGATATAGAGGGGCGATTCCAACGCCGCCGGCCACCAGGCAGGCTATTTCCAGCCGGTTGCGCATCTCGGCGGAGATTTGAAAGCCATGTCCCTGAGGGCCCAGACAAAAAAGAGTCTGCCCGGAACGCAAGCGGGTCAGCTTGTGCGTCCCCACCCCGACATCTTTCACCAGCAGATCGATGCCGACAGGTTTGCCGCTGCGCCCGCTTTTCTGAATGTTAAAAATAGTGAATGGGCGTCGCAGGAGAGGAGCTTCCTCGACATTCTCGACGCATTTCAGCATGACGAACTGACCCGGACGAATCAAGCGCGCCTGCTCGGGGGCATTCAGCGTCAGAAGATAATTATTTGACCCAAGATCCTTGATTTCTTTGATTTTTACTTTTCTGTCTAGCATCTCAATTCAGTATAAGTTGGAACTAGCCGTTTGCAACGCATTTTTCCCTGTGATATCATCCGCGCCGCGTAACTGGGAGCGTAATTTTATAATGAGAAAACCTAAAGGCAAGCTCCTCATGTCGGCCGCTGAAATCGATCTTGCGCTCGCGAGAATTTCGGCCGAAATTGTCGAAAAATTAAGCTCTCAGGATGAATTTGCTTTCCTGGGCATTAGACGCAGAGGCGTCCCTTTGGCACAACGCCTATGCAAGCGAGTGGAAGAGATACTCCAACGTCCCATTCCACTTGGAATCCTGGATATTACCTTATACAGAGACGATCTGACAACCGTCAGCAACAAGCCAATGCTGCGGGAAACCTTAATCGATTTTGACATAAACAATCTCAGCCTGGTATTGGTAGACGATGTTCTTTACACAGGTCGGACCATTCGCGCCGCGCTGGATGGGATTGTGGATCTTGGCCGTCCCAAAAAAGTCCAACTTGCGGTCCTGGTCGACCGTGGAAATCGGGAACTTCCGATACAGGCGGATTATGTGGGCAAGCATGTGCAAGCAACCGAAGAAGAGATTGTTGAAGTCCGCTTGAATGAAGAAGATCAAGAGGAGCGAGTCGTCCTCCTCAAGAGACCCTATCCATCGGATTATTCTGAAAATCCTGATGGATTATGAAATTTTATAGTTTTAAACTGGCAATATATTTTTTTTGATACTGCGAGGGCTATGGCATCGCTGAGCCACAAAGACCTGCTGGGCGTAGAGCAGTTGTCCATTGAAGATATCCAGATCATCCTGGATACGGCCGAAGCTTTGAGAGAAGTCGCCGCACGGCCGATTAAGAAGGTGCCCACCCTTAGGGGCAAAACTATAATCAACCTGTTTTTCGAACCTTCTACCAGGACGCGATCTTCTTTCGAGTTGGCGGAGAAAAGACTGAGCGCGGATATTCTGAATTTTTCAGCTTCCACCAGCAGCGTGTCCAAAGGGGAGACTTTGCTGGATACGGCTCGAAATCTCGAGGCGATGTCGCCGGATATCATTGTGATCCGTCATGAATCCGCGGGGGCGCCCAATCTCCTGAGCAGAGAATGCCGGTCGTCTATCGTCAATGCGGGAGATGGGATGCACGAGCATCCCACCCAAGCTCTTTTGGATGCATTGACCGTTCGGACGATAAAGGGTCGTTTTGAAGGCCTCAAGTTAGCTATAATCGGAGATATTTCCCACAGCCGTGTGGCGCGATCGGATACCCTGCTATTCCATAAGCTTGGCGTGGATGTTTGGGCCTGCGGCCCTCCCACCCTGATCCCGTGGGATTTCGATAAACTGGGCGCCAAGATTACGGGCAACATGGAAGAGGCTATCGAAAACGCCGATGTCATAATGATGCTTCGATTGCAGCACGAAAGGCAAAATGAAGCATTCATTCCTTCGACCAGGGAATATTACAATTTTTATGGCCTTACCCGGGAAAGGATGCGGATTGCTAAAAAGGATACTATTGTTATGCATCCCGGACCTATGAACCGCGGAGTCGAAATCGATTCCGAGGTGGCTGATGCGAGCTATTCTGCGATCCTGAACCAGGTGGCGAACGGCGTCGCAACCCGGATGGCGGTGCTGTACCTGCTCTCCGGCAATTCCGGACTGAAGTTGAAAAAACACTCTCGTTGAGTTTTCTATGCAATTGATAATCCGCCAGGGACGGATCGTGGATCCGTCGCAAAAGTTGAATAAAGTCATGGATCTCGGCGTCGAGGATGGTCGCGTAGTCGAGATTGCACCGAAAATCAGCAAAAAAGCGCGCAAAGAAGTGGATGCGCGTGGGCTCATCGTGATGCCGGGCTTTATTGACATGCATGTGCATCTTCGAGAACCGGGAAGAGAAGACGCCGAAACTATTGAAACAGGCTCCAATGCCGCCGCTCGTGGAGGTTTCACCGCTGTGGCCTGCATGCCTAACACGCAGCCGGTGAATGATTCGGAGGCGGTGACCTCTTTTATCCTGGAAAAAGCTCGTGAAGTTTCCAAAATCGCCATTTACCCGATCGGCGCCATTACCCAAGGGAGCCAGGGAAAAAATCTTGCCGAGATCGGAGAGATGTATCGGGCGGGTATTGTGGCGATCAGCGATGACGGTCACCCCATCCAGGATGGACAGGTAATGCGCCGCGCAATGGAATATTCCACATTATTCAATCTGCCCGTAATCGATCATTGCGAAGATAAGGATCTTGCCGCCGGCGGCGTGATGAATGAGGGATATTATTCGACGGTGCTCGGATTGAGGGGGATAAATCCGGCCGCCGAGGAGATTCAAGTATTGCGCGACGCCATTCTTGCGCGTCAGACCGGAGCGCGTGTCCATATCGCCCACATATCCACCCGACGCTCGCTTGAGGCGGTTTTGCGCGCAAGAGAAAAAGATGGAGTTTGCATTACTTGCGAGGTGACGCCCCATCACCTCATTCTGACTGACGCCCAGGTGACTTCCTACAATACAAACGCAAAGATGAACCCGCCTCTGCGCTCCCAGGAAGATGTAGATGCGCTTGTGAAGGGAATTGCTTCCGGCGCTATTGATGCAATAGCAACCGATCATGCGCCTCACAACATTAATGACAAAATGCTGGAATTTAATCGCGCCCCCTTCGGCATTGTTGGATTAGAGACAGCCGTCAGCCTTATTTGTGATCGTTTCGTCCGGACCGGAATCATTGCTTTAGAGCGCATGGCCGAGCTTTTTTCAGTGAATCCGGCGCGTATTTTAAACATCGATCGAGGGACTCTGGCGAAAGAAGCTTGGGCGGACATTACTGTGCTGGATCCGGAAATTAACTATGAAGTTCGTTCGGCTGAATTCTTATCGCGCAGTCGCAATACTCCCTTCGAAGGCTGGAAATTGCGCGGCGCTCCCGTCATGACTATAGTTAAAGGGAAAGTGGTTTGGAGTTAACGGGAACCCCCGGCTATCCAAATTACGCCGCTCCGCCGCTGCCATAGATCAATTCAAAAACGCATTAGCATTAAGCGTTCCGCGCGCATGCGGGCAAGATGCCCGCGCTCGATCAAGGCGTGTCTATTTCTTCTGTGACTTCGGTGGCTTTTCGGGATTCTCGGGTTTCTCGGGAAGCTGCTGAATGATATCGCCTTCCCGGGCGTAACCCTTCTCACGTGCATGTTTCTCCAGGGCGTCTTTGTCGGATTTTAGGTTTTCTATGTTCCGCATGCGTTCGTAATTTTTTTGTTTCAATTCGTCGACGCGGCGCCGCTTCTCCTGTAATTCCATGCGCGCTTTGGAAAGATCCCGATACCCACCCGGACCCCAGATGCTGAATAGAAGAGTGACAATGATCGCGACGATACAAAGGATATAGTAGAGTTCTTTTTTATGAGAAAGTCGATTTTTATGGTAGGTCATAGGTTGATTTGTCTGACCTTGGCATAATAATAAGTGACAGGGCAGGAATGCAATATATTTAACGGCTGATTTTCTCCGGTTCAAAATATATGAAAGAATATTTTTGAAATGAATCACCAGCAGCCGAAATTACCAGTTCATGAGACTGTCGACAGCGGCGCATTTGCGTAAAAATCAGTCGTACTTGGAAATCGCAGAGAGCAAGGGAAGCATGGCTCGAATCCAATGGCGATCGATGGATTTGGGCTTGTGGGATGCAGTGAAGCCTCACTGGCAGTTAATCGGAGGAAAAATTCGCTTCCGTTTCTTTTACGAGAAAAATCAGGTTTTTTTTATTTCCTCTGTTAAACCAATGTCCTGGGGGCTCAGGATTCTTCTTTCTTCTTTAAAAAGTCCGGTTTCTGAAGCTTTTGATGTGAAGTGGCTGGAATCAGAAGTCTCTCAATTGCCTGATTCCAGCCGGCTCTGGTCTTTAGCCAGGTTTTGGCTGAGACAGAATTTTCCCTTAAGCGAGATTGTTTGGGCCGGTAAAAGATCGGATCTCTCCCGCAGTCTCTCCGGAAGATTTCTTCGTGTATTGTTTCGATATCGCGGACGACACTATCTTTTAATGGCGGCTGATCGAGACTCCGATGTTGAAGCGCCTCTGGCGTTAGGCCAGGCTCTTTTATGGCTTTCATGTCTGACTGTCAAGCCTGCGTCCATCCACCTGCTTGTTCCCTCAGAGAATTCATCAATACTGAAACATCGATGTCAAAACCTGAACAGAAAACGGGTTGATGTGAAAGTATGGGAATATGGGGAAGGGGAGTTTGTTGAAGGCGTCCATATCCATCGCGCCGCGTCTCCCGTCCGTGACATTGAAAATAAGGATTTTCGCTGGCCCGTTACAGGCCCGTTCCGCTGGAGCGCTCAGCTTGAACAGGTACTCCAAATGGCTCCGGATCTTATTCGACGTTATCCCCGGTTCAGCGATTATGATTCCCTACGACTTTGGGGCTTGGAATTTGCCCAGGCGGTTGGACCCGATCGTGATCGCATCTGCTTCGGAGTGGGAGCGCCGCGGATTGAATTGAATCAGGATAATTGTGGTCGTCTTCAGGAGCTAATCAATGGAATCTTATTTTATAGAAGACCGGATAGCCCCGATACCCGGCACTCCTATTACAGACTGCAACCGGAGAGATGGCTCGAAGCCCTTATTCTGGAAAATATTCCTGAGCTTTTCCCGGAGATGACGCCGGAATTCGTATATTCCCAAATACCGGTTTATGTAGGGAAAGATCCGGGGCGAGTGGATATCCTAGGCGCCGACCGTCAGGGAACGCTGACGATAATGGAATTAAAAGTATCGGAAGACGCCGATATGCCGGTACAGGCGCTGGATTATTGGGGACGGGTCATTCGACATAACGCAAACGGAGATTTTAAACATCGCGGCTATTTTTCAGAAATAAAGCTTAATCGTCGTCCTCCTAAAATTTATCTCGTCTCGCCCGTTTTTTCTTTCCACAATTCTACCGAATGGTTGCTTCGATTCTTGGATCCGGACTTGGAAGTATGGAAGATTTCAATTAATGAGGATTGGCGCCGTGGAGTTCGGATATTGCGTCGAGTTCGCTATAGCTGCAAGGATTTGGAATAATCAGACTTGCTACTTTTCCAAATTGGATTTTTCTTCCTGTTTTTCTTCCGGCTTTTCTTCGGGGGATTTGATCGCCGACTTGAAATTACGGATGCCTTCACCCAAGCCCTTTCCCAATTGAGGGATTTTGTTTACTCCAAAAATCAGAACTATGACCACCAGAATGGCTATTATCTCCCAGGGGCTTAAATTCATACCGACCTCCGTGTAAAACTGGTAATAGGGTACGTTACACGTACCGCAAAGTCAAACAGGGAACGGACAATACTACAGGAGAAGGCGGTCGTTTCCCAGGCGACGAGTGAACTTTTCCCGATCAAGATGTTCCAGCAGTGGAATGGCATGTTTGCGGGTGATATCGAAGATTTCTTTAAACTCGGCGACTCCAAATTTGCTTCCGGGAGTGAACTTGGCCTTGATCTGTTTTTTGATCTTGTCCAGCGTATCCCGATGATAAATAAGGTCATCGGAGAGTTTTACAAGTATTTTTTCTCGAATCATCCAGAAGATTATCCGTCGCGCTTCTTCGGGATTTGCATCGAGAGAACCTGGAAGATCAGATAAAGAGGGGGGTTGAAATCCGGCCTTGTGGAAAAAAGCCTCGATTTTTTCTCTAAGCTGTTGTCCTTCTGACGTGAGCTGCACCTCTCGTCCATGAAGCGAAACCATATCCTCCTGGGAAGATATTTTATGCTTTGCAACCAATGCATCGAGGCAGTATCGAAATACTTCCAGGGGAAGGTCGTCATAGATTCGTTTCCGCAATTCCTCTTTAGAGATGCCCTTTTGCAGCGGATTATCTTTGTGAAATGCATTGACCTGCTGCACAGTCTCTTTTGAGAGAGATTCGATTATGGATGGCAAAACCAAAATCGGAGCAGGTGCGGATACGATAACGAGTTTCCCGGCCTGAGCCAGTGTTGAGCAGATCTTGTTCAGTTCGGACCCAGGGAGCCCTAATAGAGAATTAAGTTCATTCAAATCCATTGCGCGCTTGGCGCCTGCTGCCAGCAAAACCGGTATTTTTTTTGAAAGGTCTCCTATGTCGAGTCCTTGTAATGCGCACAGAATTTCCTTGTCGGTGCTTTTATGCTTTAAAGGATTTGGATGAAGAATTACGCCGCCGCCTATAGTAATAGTTGGTGAAAACCTGCGAATGATGAAGGAGTCGCCATGAAGGCAAAAGACAGGCGAATCCAGCCGAAGCTGAGCGTAACCGGTTTCTCCCGGCATCAGCGTATCCCTGCCTAGAAGTGCTACACGAGCCAACACTTCTATTGTTCCCTGATGGAATCGGACCTTCACCAGATTTTTAAGTGGTTTTGCATCCGGCAATAGATGCAGGCGAACATCCAAGATCTGGGTGGAGCGGAATATATGGGGAACCGTTACGACCATTCCGCGTTCGACCTGCGCAAGATCAATACCCTGGAGATTAACCGCAGTGCGCTGTCCGGCGACCGATTGGGAGGTCATGTTTCCGTGAACCTGAAGCCCTCGAACCCGTGCGATCAACCCGCCGGGAATCAACTCCACTTCCTGATCTTTTCGAATTTCGCCCGAAGTCAGGGTCCCTGTTATTACGGTGCCGAATCCCCGGATGCTGAAAGCCCGATCGATAGGCAATCGGAGCATTCTGTTGGAAGGACGTGGCTGGATTGCCAAAGCCAAGTCATGCACTGTCTTTTTCAACTTCTCAATTCCATCGCCTGTTTTGGAGCTGACGGCGATTATTTCCGCTCCTTCGAGAAAGGATCCCTTTATTGTTTCCGTCACCTCGTCGAGTACGAGCTCTATCATTTCCGGATCGACCAGATCGGTTTTATTGATCACGACAATGCCCGAACTGACGCCAAGCAACCTGCAGATGTCAAAATGCTCCCGGGTTTGAGGCATTATGGATTCATCCGCCGCAATTACAAGCAGGACGAAATCTATTCCGCCTACGCCGGCAAGCATGTTTTTGACGAATTTTTCATGACCGGGCACGTCTACGAATCCGACCTGCACATCCCCCAAATCAAGATGAGCAAATCCCAGGTCGATGGTAATGCCTCGAATCTGTTCTTCCTTAAGCCTGTCAGGATCAACGCCGGTCAAGGCTTTGACTAAAGCGCTCTTCCCATGATCGATATGGCCTGCCGTCCCAACGATTACATGCCTCATATTTTCACCAATTTGTTTATATTAACATGGTTCTCAGTTCAGGGTTCAGAGTTCCCAATATAAAGTCCCCAGTCCAGACTTAAGAATAAGATCATTTAGCATGTTTTTAATTTTGAACCGGGAACTCTGAACTGGAAACGGGGAGCGCTTCTCCGGTAATATATAGGGATGCTCGATAATCTTTCTAACAAGCTTCAAAAAATACTGAGGAATCTCACTGGGCAGGGAAGAGTCTCCGGCCGACACATTGATGAAACCGCACGCGAAATACGGAATGCCCTTCTGGAAGCGGACGTTCATTTCAAAATAGCCAAAGATTTCGTCGAGCGAGTTAAGCAGAAAGCTCTCGGTCAGGAAGTCCTGGAATCATTAACGCCCGGTCAGCAGGTTATCCGGGTGGTTCGCGACGAGTTGATTGAACTGCTTGGCGGGAGTCAGACGGAACTTCTATTCTCGAAACATCCGCCTAGTGTTTTTCTAATGGTGGGACTGCAGGGATCAGGAAAGACCACCAGCAGCGCCAAGCTTGCTTTCTGGTTGGCAAAAAACAACCACACCCCTTTGCTGCTTTCCGTAGATGTATATCGCCCAGCTGCGATCGAGCAATTGCGCGTTTTATGTTCAGCCAATCAGCTCGGCTATTTTGATGTTCCTGACAACCAAGACCCGATAAAAAGGGCGGAGCAGGGCTTGCGGCATGCTTGCAACGGCGGCTACGATGTGGTTTTGATCGATACTGCCGGTCGGTTGCATATAGATGACGAAATGATGCTGGAATTAGACCGGATTCGGAAAAAAGTTCCGCCCGTTGAAATTCTGCTCGTGGCAGATTCCATGACGGGGCAAGATGCAGTTCGAAGCGCGAAGGAATTTCACGATCGGCTGGGATTAACCGGGGTCATTCTTACCAAAATGGATGGAGATGCTCGTGGAGGCGCAGCGCTTTCGATAAAGAGTGTTACGGGCCAGCCAATCAAGTTTGTCGGCACTGGGGAAAAGATAGATGCTTTGGAGCCATTTTTCCCGGATCGACTGGCGGGCAGGATTCTTGGAATGGGAGATGTCTTGTCTCTCATCGAGAAGGCAGAGGAATCCGTCGACAAGGAACAAGCTGCGGAATTCGCAGAGAAGCTTCGTAAAGATGAATTCACATTAAATGATTTCCGCGATCAGTTGAAGCAGATACGTCAAATGGGGCCGTTGGATCAGATTTTGGGAATGCTTCCCAACATGGGGCCGTTACGCGGGATCAACCAGATGAAAGTGGACGAAAAAGAACTGATCCACATAGAAGCCATTATTAATTCGATGACCTCCCAGGAGCGGAGAAATCATGCAATCCTGAGTGGAAGCAGGAAAAAACGGGTAGCTCGTGGAAGTGGAAGGCCGGTGCAGGAGATCAATCAGCTTCTAAAACAATACGTAGAAGCGAGAAAATTAATGAAAAACTTAAGCCGGGGAATCATGCCTCGCATGCTGCGAGGGTTGAAATTCCCCCCGGCATGATAGCCCTGCCTGCCCGGCAATTTTTGATGTAAATCCGGCAACAGTTGAAACCTATCTCGTTATATGCCAGAATTGTCGAGATTTAAGGTCTTTGTGATATGAGGAGGAATTTTGCTTAGAATACGCCTGACACGCATGGGGGCGAAAAAGAAGCCCTTTTATAGAGTTGTAATAATGGAACAAAGGCAGCCTCGCGATGGGAGTTTTGTTGAAATTGTTGGACGTTATAATCCAACAACAAATCCTCCCTTGATCGAGCTGAACATGGATAGAGTTAATCACTGGCTGGCATGCGGCGCGCAACCTTCAGAAACAGTTCATTCACTGTTGAAAAAGGCCGCTCCCCCCACGCCTATAGCCGCCAGCTGATTTAAAGTAATTCCCCAGTGAGCTCCCGAGCTTGAGTTTTACGCGATCTCGGAGGAGAGGCGGATATGAAAGATCTTGTAGAAATGATTGCTAAAGCGCTTGTGGATAACCCCGAGCAAGTTGTGGTCACCGAGGTTGAAGGAGAGCAGACTACGGTGCTGGAGCTTCGAGTGGCTCCGAGCGATC
>CAYTYP010000042.1:2726-42248 GCA_964441405.1 uncultured Acidobacteriota bacterium | reverse complement strand
GGTAGTTTCTGACAAAAGGACGCCACTCTTCAAGAATCGGCGGTGTTGCTTTTTCATCCGCCGTGTTTATAATCCAACACCATTGAATTCTTATTGCAAGGGATAAAGTTATGAATTTGTTTGGATTCATGAAGATTAAAGTTGTCGCCGCATGCATTTCCGCCTGTGCTTTGATGGCCGCCGGATGCCAGAAAGCGCCTGTTATGCCTGTGGAAATCAGTTCCGAGGATGAATGCTATTTCTGCAAATCAAAAATAACGGACCCTGCTTTTGCAGCGGAATTTCTTACCAACAGCGGATCGGTTCGCAAGTTCGACGATATGGCCTGTTTGATTGCGAGCGCAAAGGAAATAGGCAAGGAAAATATCCAATCCTTCTATGTAATGGATAATATATCCGTTACATTGATCCCTGCGGAACATGCTCAATTCGTCCGATCGGACAAGATACAGACGCCGAAAAATGAAGGTTTAGTTGCTTTCAAAAATCCATCGGAAGCTCAAAGTTTGGCGGCCAGGTATCATGCAGAACTGGTCACGTTCAATGACTTGGTGAAATAATTTCCAACTTTACGACGCTTGAGGCCATTTTTAGGGATGATCGGGTGACGTGTTCTTACTGTTACGGCGTTTTCTGCTCTCAACGATCAATGCAAAAATTATTATTTACTAATGTAATGATTTGAATACCCGGCTTCGTTAATGGTATACTTTAAGTTGATTTAACTGAATTTCTATTTTAATGCATGCAACGTGAGTTTTCATGCTGTTCTATGTTATTTGATTAGTCTAAAACCGCAGAATGGAGAGGCTACAATGAAGAGAAGAAGTGTACGATTGCTTGTGGCTCTGATGTCAATGCTTGTATTTTCTTTCTCCGGTTTTTCTCAGCAAGATGGCAAGAAAAAATGGAAGTCCGCCAGTCTCGATGGCACGACGGGTCTTTTCAAATCATGGGATGCCGAAACGCTGAGGAAGGGGGAAACCAATTGGACCATTGGTTACGATCAATTTAATCGTGATCCCGGCCAGTTGACTATTGGCCGAGCGCCCATCGGGGCTGCAGTAGGCGTCTTCGATCGATTGGAAGTTTTCGGATCGATTGATATTCAACGGCATATTACAGCAGACAACATTGTTTCCTATAGGCAAGCGAAGAATCAGTATTTGTTGCCGGCAAGAGTCCCTGGATCCGCTCAGGATTATTTCACCCAGGACGCTCCATTCATCGATGTGCCTAAAGCGACCGGTCGTGGCGATTTTCGCTTGGGATTGAAATACAATCTTCTTTCCGAATTTCGCGGCAAGCCTGTTAGCTTGGGTCTTGCTGGAGTGGGCACGTTTCCCGGTCATAGAGACGATGAAGGGTTAAAGCGGGGCCTGACCACTGGATCTTACCAGGGAGGATTTGCTTTTCTGCTTTCCAAGACGGCAAAAGAAATCGCGCGATTATACTTGAATGTCGGGCCTAATTTCATCGCAGATCCCGGATGGAAAGATACAGACTTCCAACTGGCGGATCTCCAAAATGAATTCGTTTATAAAGGCGGCGCCGAATTCCTGCCTTACAAACGCATTCGGATTATTACGGAATTGAGCGCGATGAAATATTTCGGCGACCATAACGCCGGATTAAACCCAACGAATCCCATTGACCTCATAATGGGTCTGCGGTTTTATCCTCGCGAATGGATATCGTTGGGAGCCGGGTACCAGGCTTCTCTGCGCCATACGAACAACGAGATAACCCGACCGGCCGGATCTCTGGAAGCGGGCCACAACGGATTTGTAGTTCAGGGCGCTTTTGGGACGCGGCGCAATGATCCGCCCAAAGTGACATGCGCGGTTGCCAAGAATTCCATCCTTCAGGAAGACACCACCACTGTACGCGCCAATGCCGTCGATCCGGATGACGATGCTTTAACTTACTCCTGGACTTCCACAGGCGGGAAGGTTTCCGGAACCGGCGATACCGTTACTTTTGATGCAACTAACGTGGCGCCCGGAAAATACACCGTCAGCGTGGCAGTTTCGGATGGCAAGCATACGGTCGATTGTTCCACAGAAATAACCGTACTGAAGCGAAACCAGAAGCCCACTGCTTCCGTTGAGCCTCCTTTTGCTACAATTACTCAAGGGGAAAGCGTCAATTTGCGTTGTAACGCTACGGATCCAAACAACGACAGTTTGACCTATGCATGGACTGTCAATGGACAGCCTTTGGCTGCTACCGGTCCTCAGATTTCTTTCGGTTCTGAGGGACGAAATCCAGGCGACTACACGGTGACCTGCACCGCGAGCGATGGAGAGGCTTCCAATAGCGGTTCCTCCAAGGTAACGATTCGCCCGAGAGTCATTCCGAATCAGCCGCCTACGATTGAATGCCTGACTACTACGAAAGATGTCGATTCCGGCAATTCCATCGAGCTCAGTGCAAAGGCTTCCGATCCGGATGGCGACAAATTAAATTACACATGGTCCAGTACGGGCGGAGCGGTTTCCGGTTCCGGAGACGCAGCGACGTTCAATTCTTCTGGAGTAAAAGCTGGAAGTTATACCGTAAACGTTACAGTAGATGACGGCCGCGGAGGAAAAGCTTCCTGCTCTATGACGGTGAATGTTTCGGAACGTTTAAGCGTGACCAAAGAAAAATGCGGCTATTTCGCTCGCAATGGATTTCGCGTAGACAACTGCGCCAAAGCTATTCTTGACGATCTCGCCGTCCGTATGAAAAACGATCCGAAGCTGGCCGCGAATATAATCGGATATACCGACGCCTCCGAGAAGTCGAATAGAAAGCTCGGAGAAAAGCGCGCCCAAGCGGTCGCGGATTACCTTGAGCAGCAGGGGGTAGAATCTTCCCGTCTCAAGGTTACTAACGGAGGAATTAATCTCCCGGTGGGCGACAACAAGACTGCCGCCGGACGAAAACTCAATCGTCGTGTAGAGATTGAAGTTACTGTTCACTAACGATAGGACAGAATGGACGAGTGACAGAGTTTTCTGATCGCTCGTCCATTCTTTTTTTCAATCTTAGCTGCTAAATATTTCTTGATGCTTCGTTGTTTTATCATCCTATTCATCAATATTTTCCTTTCTATAATCCCTGTAAATGGATTGGCTCTTGCTGAAGAAAGCAGTCTTGCGCTGCCTTTCGAACGCATAGGTCCGTTTGGAGGCGATGTCCGTTCTCTCCTGATCGATTCAAAACGACCGGAAGTGGCGTATCTTGGAACAAGCAATGGGAAGATTTTCAAGACCTCCAATTCCGGCAAGTCCTGGAATCCATTGCAGCCTGGGATTGGCGACTACCAATTTGTTATCGACACTCTCGTTCAGCATCCCAGTGAACAGGATCATATTTACGCCGGATCTTGGGATCTTCATAGCGATGGGGGCGGTTTTTTTGAATCAAAAGACGCCGGCCTCACTTGGACGAAAATTATTTTGTCGCAATCATCTTCCGCAATCAGAGGATTGGCCATTTGTCACGCCAATCCTAAGTACATGATCGCCGGTACGCTTTCGGGTCCCTTTGTCAGCGCGGATGGCGGTCGTAGCTGGAAACGGGTGGGAGGAAGAGATCTCGAGAAAGCTGAATCTGTCGCGATAGATCCCACGGATCATCGATTCCTTTATGTGGGGACCTGGAGACTTGGTTACAAGTCCAGTGATTTCGGCAAGACTTGGATTCGAGTCGACAATGGAATGCCTTTGGATTCCGATCTCTTTTCCATTTCGATTAATTCCAGCAACCCGGAAATTATATATGCCAGCGCCTGCTCCGGCGTCTATCGCTCCTCGAATCGCGCTTTATCCTGGACTCGACTGAAACTCCTTCCCGATCGCTTTACGATTCGGGCGCAAGTGGTTTATCCCGATCCCACCGATTCATACAAAATCTATGTTGGAACCACGGAAGGGCTTTTTGTCAGCGCGGATGATGGCAGGAATTGGACTCGGCTGACTTCCGCGGATGTGAATGTAAATACAATACAAGTGGATCCGATCGACAGCCAACGCATTCTTATTGGAACGGAATATAATGGAATTCTTATCAGTCCGGATGGGGGACGCACATGGGAAGAATCCAATTCGGGATTTGTGCATCGGCAGATTGCCTGGATGCTTCCGAATCCAACGAAATCAGGCCAATTTTTTAGCGGCCTCCATTCCGGGACCGGGGGTATGTATCTTTTTGATAGCCATGCTCATGAATGGTCACTGTTTCAAATTGAACCGGGAATGCGAATTTTGTCTTTTCTGACGCTTCCTGGGAGAGTTGGGCGTCTCGCCGGCACTTCCCGGGGGATTTATCGTCAGGATAAAAGTGATGGTTCATGGAAGAAATTGCCGGGACTGACCGCTAATCGCATAATCTACAGCCTCGAGGTCGATTCGGACAATTCCGTGCTTTACGCCGGGACGGACCAAGGTGTTTTTCGAACTTCGTTGTCCGTTATGAATTTTCGTATGCCTCGCAGCTTTCGTTTCAGACCGAAAGTCTGGTCTGTCGTGGCGCCCAAATCCTCGCCCGGTATGATCTATGCGGGAACAAGTCTGGGGTTGCTTCGTTCTTGGGATAAAGGGACTACATGGAATGTCATTTCCGCTTCAGGATTGCCCGAACGCACCGTTATCGGAAGCTTGTCCATCTCTCCTTCCGATCCTAATCAGCTTTTCGCCGGCACTTCCGCCGGACTCTTTGAATCAAGGAACGGAGGGATTCATTGGAACCGGGCGATCGATGAAAGAATGCGGGTGGCCATCTCTTCGGTTCTTTTCCTGGACGACTCAGGGAAAAAACTGCTGGCCGCCAACAAGACATCCGGAGGCGTGTTTTATTCAATGAACGGAGGAGATAGTTGGAATCTCCTCTACTCTCCCGGCAATGAATCGCCTGTTTATTGTCTTGCTCAGAATCCCGAACGCCCTACAACCATATATTTGGGAACGCAGTCCGATGGCGTTTATATCCTGAATCTGCCCGAAAAATAAGTCTGGATATAAGAAGCAAACGTTCCGCCGGCTTATTTTCACTATTACATAAATTATTCGCTCATCCCTCTTGCATCTTTTATGTCTCTTGGTTAAGGCATCCTCTGATATCATTTTGCCGAAAAGAGGCTTCTCATGAAAACAAGAATTCCATTCCGGCTTAACCTCACAGGCTTGGCCTTACTTGCGTTTTCCCTAAGCTTCTCTCAAGTGCGTCCCACGCCTGAACGTCAAACTGCCCTGTTCATGCAGCATGCAGAATCTTATCAGGAGACTGCCTACGTTGCTAAACTCGTTCTGAAAAACGGCATGACTGTACTGGTGAATGAATTTAAGGCGCAGCCGGTGGTTTCAATAAATGTCCTGGTGCAGGCTGGTTTCCTGGACGAACCGGCGCAACACCCCGGCTTGGCTTCACTTCTCGGATCGATGCTTTATCGAGGAGCGCCGAATCAGATATCGGGCGCCCTGCTTCAAAAGGTTCAAGCCCTAGGAGGCTTTTGGAATTATTCGATTGACTGTGACTTCGCGCGGTTCGAAATAGTGGCACCGGCGGCGCAATGGAAAAAGGCTTTAAATATTCAGGCGGAGGCGATCCTTAATTTATCAACGAATCAGGATGCGATGAAACTGGAGAGCCAACTTTTGCTGGATCAGGCGCGAGCTTCATTGGATGATCCTGAGACGCTCGCAAGTGAGAAGCTTTTGGAATTGAGTTTTAACCAGCCACGGATGGGAAAATGGGATTGCCTTGTCAATGGTGGATTGAACAAAGTCACTCGTGAAAGCATGACTGCTTTCTACAAATCGATGTATGTACCGTCGCGCATGATTTTGGTTATATCCGGCGATGTCAACGCCGGTGAAGCGCTCAATGAAATTGCGCCCATCTACGATAAATCGGCGCCTGAAACAAAAGCTTCCGCCCCCTTAAATTTTTCGAACTTAACGAGCGGATTCCGGTATCAGGCTTTGCGGGGGGATGTCCCAGTCCCCGGTCTGTTTTATGGCTTCCGAACGTCCGGATCGAATTCTGAGGATCGGGCTGCGCTTGAAGTGCTGCATGCTATTATTGGATTGGGCGAAGGATCGGTTTTGGCCACGCGCTTGCGGGATCAGAAGAAACTAATCCTGAAAGAAGAGACGCAACTCACATTTGCTTCGAATTTTGGTTTTTTGCAAATTCAGCTGCAGGTGGATCCCAAGAAAATTGATTCCAGCGAAATTGCTTTATTCACGGAACTGGAATTGCTCAGAAGACACGAACCCGATGAAACCGAAATGGCACGCGCATTGGCTCAATTAGAGCTCAAGCACTGGATCGACATGGAGAGCGTTTCAGAACGGGCCCGATCCTTCGCCCATTATGAGTTATTGGGGGATTGGAAGAGATTAGAGGACTATGGTTCCAGAATCCGAAAGGTCAAACCCGCAGATGTCCGGCGCGTCGCTAATAAGTATTTAACTCTTGAGAACTGCTCGCTTTTGGAATGCCTCCCATTTGCTGAAGAGCGAAACTTGTCTTACGAGTCCGTGAAGAGAACCTTTGAAGATCTTATGAAGCCGGCTGCAGATCAAGAACAGGCCGAGCGGGAAAAAGAAACGCTTCCCGGCCTGGATATTCCGCAAAATGAGGATCATTACAAGTTTAACGAGATACGATATCCTTTCCAAGCAGCTACTATTTTTCGTGGTCCCGATTTATTCATCCGTGAGGATAGTACGGCTCCGCTTATTCAAATGGGGCTATTTTTCCCGGGAGGCAGGCTGTTGGAAACCAAGGACGACGCCGGCATTACAAAGCTTTTAACAAGCCTGATAACGCGTGGAAATGCTGAAGAGGGAGTTTCGCATTTTAATCGGCAGTTTGAAATCTATGGAGCTCGGATTCAACCTATTGTTGCGGACGATTACTTCGGCTTTTATTTTACAATCCTGTCGCGCAACATTGAACCGGGCCTCAACCTGTTGCTGGACGCGATCAAAACCCCTGTCTTTGATAAAGATGTTATCGGCATGCTAAAAGATGCCCAATTATCCGAAATTCTTTGCCGCAAGGGTTCGAATGATTGTCCGCTTCAATTAATGAAGTCGGCGTTGTATGCAGGTTCTCCGTATTCGCTCGATGTCAATGGAACCGAGGCGAGCCTGTCTACAATTAATCCCGATTCTCTCCAAAGCTGGTATAATAAGCAACTTAAAAATCGGAAAGCTTTGATCATTGCTGTCGGGGATACGAAAGGGACTAGTCTGGCTTCCTATTTTGTAAAGCAATTAAGCGGATCCCGGATCCGGCCGATGGAATTGCCGGCCGAGTATGTTCAGCCTTTGAACAGCGGACAAACAATCGAAAGAAAATGGAATGGCAGTACGAGTCTGGTTTGTGTTGGACTCCAGGCTCCGCCGGCGGATGATGAAGACCGATATGGCATGTCTGTTCTGCGAAGCTATGTGGCAACGAGGGGAAGTTTTTTACAAGATATCAGAGATCAGAGTGGAAATGCTTTTGAAGTGCAGCTGAGCTATCAACCGAATCTGCGAGGAGGAACTTTTGTCGCTTGCGCAGCTTCAAATCCAGACAAGGAGAAGATGGCGCTCGATGCAATCATGGCGCAGATGTCAAAGATTGCAACCGGTCCAATCCTATACCGAGACTTTAGATCCGCTGTGAATAAAACCGTTGGAATGCATAGGATACGAAATCAAAATCGCTTGTTTCAAATTCAGGATGTTGCGATGAATATCCTGGCGGGCAAAGGAATCGAAGAGTATGCAGCAATCCCAAAAAACTTGGAGGAGATCAGCCAAAACGAATTTGGAGAAATCGCCCGGAAAATGCTTAAAATGGAAAAGTCAGTGATCTTGCGAATGCATGGCCAATCTCCATCTAATTAGGTTGTGCCATTCATCCAGCCACCAAGAACGGTGGAAAAGAAGCGCAAGAAACAGCGGCTGATTTGCGCCGACACGTGCGGGTACGTTAGCGCTATCCGCCTTTGCCAGCGTAAAGAAATGGAAGTTTGTTCATTCGGAGGCGTAAGTGCGCCGGTTTAACACAAGATCAATATTGGGGATTATTACCGCCGCCATCGCTTTGTTGTGGATTCTGAAATGGCTGTTTATTGCGCCCTGGCTGAAATCTATCGCCCCTGGTTATAGTTTTCTATTGGATATTGTTGATCTGCTGTTTTCGATAGCCGCTATTTTTTTCATTTGGGAGATTTTTAAAAGCGTGCGCGTCCGGCTGCTTTGGAAAATCCGGCGGCGCTTGATCCTGGCCAATGTTTTTATCGGGGCTATTCCTGTTTTTATAGCCGTCGGCATCTTTTCCGTTTCTGCGCTGTTGTTTTATTATCAGCTCAGTTATTATCTTATTTCCAACCAGATAGGAATTCACACTTCCCGGATTCATGCTTTTAACCTTACATTGAGGGATCGGCTGCAGGAGTTGATGATTGGCGCCGAGCCTCCCACGCAGGCAGTTCTGATTCAAGCTATTGATACGTATGCCAGGGATCTGCACGCATCCTATCCCTACGCTTCGATCATTTTCCGTTACTCCAACCCGGCGGCTCATCAAGTTGTAATCTATGCAAATCAAAGCGGGAATTCGGGCCTGATCCAGGGGTATCAAATCCCTGAATGGATCGACCGAGAGTTCAGCGGTCTTGTGGTTGAAGACATGCAACCGCAGTTCTATAGTCGAAAATTGTTGCTGAGGAGTTACGTAGCCAGCGATTTTCGGAGCGATTTGCCGTTCAGCATTGAGACCTCGGCGCCATTGGATCGATATTTTCTCATGACGCTGAAAGCCTCTTTAGGACAGAATATGCTGCTGGCCCGCAATGTTTCGTCCGATGGCTGGCTTGCCGGACTTCAGAGTTCCGAAATAACCAAGGAAAACATCATTGATTCTACTTTCGAAATCCAATCCGCCCAGACATTGCGAAGCAACCTCCGTCCGATGTTTTTGTATCCGATTTCATGGAAAAATGACGAGGAAATAAAATCCGGAGAATCTCTTAATGTCGAACTGTCCACGTCCAATCTGATCAAAAATTTATCTCGATCCAAAAATGAGATCGGCAAAAATCTGTTGAGTATTTTGAAGGGGATAGTGGTGTTTTTCCTGATTGTGGAAATTGTGTCGGCTGTGATCGGGATACTGCTGACCAAGTCCATTACCGATGCCGTTCACAACCTGGATCTCGGCACTGAACTTGTCAAACAGGGAGATTTTGGCCACCGTATTGTGGTTCGATCCGAAGATCAGCTCGGAGCGCTTGCTGCATCCTTCAACCAAATGACGGAACATGTTCAAAGGCTTTTAAAGGAAAGCGTTCAAAAGGAACGACTGGAACGAGAACTCGAGATTGCCAAGGAAGTTCAGCAGCGCTTGTTTCCCTCTCAAAATCCCCACATGGGCAGGTTGGAAGTTACCGGCGTATGTTTGCCGGCTCGTATTGTCAGCGGAGATTATTATGATTTTTTACCCATGGGAACGAATCAATTGGGATTGGCGCTCGCAGATATTTGCGGAAAAGGCATATCCGCCGCGCTATTGATGTCCAGCTTGCATGCCTCTTTGAGGAGCAATGTTTTGAATTTGTGGAATAAAAATGGCGACAATGGAGAAAAATCGCTCTCTAAAATTGTCGAGACGCTCAATGGACAGCTTTTTGATTACACCTCTGACAATAAATTTGCCACGTTCTTCTATGCCGTATATGATGACCTGGCTCAAACCCTCACTTACTGCAATGCAGGTCATAATCCCCCGCTGTTCTTTAACGGCAAGGATGTAAAACAATTGCGCACCGGCGGAACCGTAGTAGGAATATTCGCCGATTCCAAGTATGAACAGGAGACAATTCCCATGAGACCGGGGGACTTCCTGGTCGCTTATACCGACGGCATTACTGAAAGTTTGAACGAAGACGGAGAAGAGTTCGGGGAGAATCGTTTGATCCAATTAATTCAGAAACACTCCGGATTGAGCGCAGATCAAATGAAGAGCGTCATAGTCGATGAAGTTCTTTCCTGGACATTTGCTGAAGAAAGAGATGATGACATGACTCTGGTAGTGGCAAAAATGTCTGGATCCATCGCGTGTTGAATTGCTTGACGCCGTCAAAAAATGGGACATAATTAGCTTTTACATAGAGATCCGGAATATTTGAAATCTAATCTCGTAGTGATTCCCCTATGATAAGGCGTTCTTTTTTTACAACTTTCGAAATCAGCCAGATCTGCGAAGTCAATCCTACAACAGTCCAAAACTGGATTAAGGGAAAGAAGTTGCGAGCTTTTCAAACTCCGGGCGGTCACAGGCGTGTCCGTCGGCCCGATTTGGTATCTTTTCTGAAAGAGTTTGGCATGCCTATTCCTGCCGGCCTTGCTTCTGATCCCCATTTGATCATGCTGGTCGACGATGAAATCGACATACTCGATTTGCTGGAGGGCGTTATGACCTCAGGTGACGAAGAGGTCGAAGTTATGAAAGCTCAAAATGGGATCGAAGCCTTGTTAAAGATTGGCGAGAGCAAACCTTCTCTCCTGATTCTCGATATCAGAATGCCTGGGATGGACGGATATGAGATTTGTCGGAAGCTCAGATCAAATCCAAGCACCCAAAATATTAAAATAGTAGCGATATCCGGAGATCATGATCCTGCAATAAAAAAGCGCATCCTGCGCGCAGGAGCCGATTTTTTTATCACCAAGCCGATTGATGTGGTTGAATTCCGCAAGAAGTGTTTTGAACTAATAGCTTAAGGAGGAGATGGTGAGGCGGGAGATTTTTCGTGAGTACGACATTAGAGGGATTGCCGGGAAAGATCTGACAGAGGAAACAGTAGAACTGCTGGGCCTTGGAATAGGCACAATGCTGCGGCGCCTGGGCCGGCAACGAATTACTCTGGGACGCGACTGTCGCCCAAGCTCCGATCCATTCCGGAACGCCATTGCGGCCGGTTTGACTGCGACAGGGATATCGGTTGTCGATATCGGCGTCGTACCAACGCCTCTTCTTTATTACTCGATCCACAAGCTCGAGAGCGATGGAGGCGTTATGATCACCGGCAGCCATAATCCTCCCGAATACAATGGCTTCAAGACATGCGTAGGCTCCGATTCCGTTTATGGGGAACAGATTCAGGATATATTTAAAATTATTCAATCGCGCGATTTTATCAAAGGGACCGGAAAAGTATCGACGGTGGATGTTGTCGCTCCCTACCGCCAATACATTCTCGATCATATCAAAGTGTCGCGCCCAATCCGCGTCGCCCTGGATTGCGGCAATGGGACGGCGAGCCCGATCGCACCTGATTTAATAGCCCTGCTGGGTTGCGATGTTACAAGGCTTTTTTGTGAAATGGATGGGAGATTCCCTAATCATCATCCGGATCCGACGTTGGTGGAGAACTTGAGAGACCTTCAGACGGCAGTTTCATCCAAAAAGCTGGAATTGGGAATTGCATTCGATGGGGACGCCGATCGTATCGGAGTGATAGCGGATGATGGAAGAATCGTTTGGGGCGATATTCTATTGGCTTTATATGCTCGGAGCATACTCAAGGAGACGCCCGGAGCCACTTTTATTTCGGAAGTTAAATGCTCGATGAATCTCTATCGTGATATCGAAAAACATGGCGGCCGCGCCATTATGTGGAAGACGGGCCATTCCCTGATTAAAGCCAAAATGAAAGAGGAGAAGGCTGTCCTTGCGGGAGAGATGAGCGGCCATATGTTTTTTGCCGATCGATATTTCGGTTACGATGATGCAATTTATGCAGCTTGCCGGCTGCTCGAACTTCTGGCGGATTCACCCGCTTCCTTGTCTGAAATGCTTTCGGACCTGCCGCCCACCGTGGTTACTCCCGAGATCCGTGTTCAATGCGATGATGATAAGAAATTCCTGGTCGTGGAGAAAGTTAAGTCCTATTTTCAGCAGCGTCAGCAAGTAATTGACGTGGATGGGGCTCGGATTGTATTCCCACGAGGATGGGGCTTGGTGCGGGCTTCCAATACTCAGGATGTGCTTGTCATGCGTTTTGAGGCGGATACCCAGGACAACCTTGATTCCATACGATCGCAGGTTGAAGAGCGTGTGCATTTGGCAAAATCAGGTCAATAAAACCATTTAGCTGTGAGAGCTCTATGCGCCTGTATGACAAGATTGCCGCAATGGCGTTTTTGTTTCTGATATTTCTTGGAAATGCCCAAGGCGCTGAGGTGAATCCCAGGCATTTTGCCTTCGTCAATCCCACCTATGTCATAACTGCAGAAGTGGCGTCGGAACGTTCTTTCATTGTGAATTTTATCAACCTCTCCGATTTTGTAATTGTCACACAACCTAGCGAGTTCATTTACAAGGGAGCTTCCGGTAGATTCTATATAGGACAGGTCTTTGAAGAAGAACATACCGATATACGAGGTGAAAAGCTGAAATACTCCGCTTCGATTTTGCTGAAGGGACACTCCTTTATCGGTTTGAAGCTCGTTGGTTCTTTTCAGGAGCTGGATCAGATTGAATTTTTAAGTGTGAGGATAGGCGCTAAGCGATTTTATCTACAGTCTTTGGAAAAGGAGCCTTTTGAACAATTGGCTTCCAAAATAAGCGATTTGGATATGCAGGACGATGATGCGCCGGCGGCGCTTCAAAGGGCCGGTATCGGCGAAATGGGGAACGCCAAAAGTACCGATGGCACATCCGAATGGGATCGGGATTGGCAAGGTTTACTTGACGCCGATGGGGTCAATTTACCGAAAATAATAGAACGCCCGGAAATTTCTCCAACCGATGACGCTCGAAAATCGCGCACTTATGGGAAAGTAAAACTCTCTGTCCTTATAAACAAAAATGGCGGCATCCAGGATCTCAAGGTAGTGAAAGGCCTCGGCCATGGTTTGGATCAAAAAGCGATGGAAGGGGTAAAAAACGGCTGGCTCTTTCTCCCCGCTACCAAAAACGGGGAAGTGTTCGATTCCTCCTTTTCTTTTGAAGTGGAATTCCCGCCGCCTGCCCCCGTTAAGAAGTAAGGAACGAAAAACAATGCGGTATAGGGCGAGATAGCATTCCCAGCCCGAGCTATGCGGCAAGGCAAATATTAAGCGGCATGGGATAGTGGCGTTGGCGGGGATTTTACCTAATAGGAGCGCGGACGCTGACGCCCACGCTCCTGTGAGAAATAGCTTAAAATAAGAAGGTTTGACCTTGTAATACTACTTGCCAGGATTCAGCGGAAGGAGTTCCCAGGGAACGGCCTACGCCGAATTTCAGGTTGAAGCGATGTCCCGACGGCCAATAAGCGATTCCGCCGATATACTTTTTCAGATCGCTTCTGCCGGTATCTGTGAATAACCGGTTGGACAGTTGAACGAACGGACCTACCTTGGCTTGATGATTGTAATATCCTGCTTCAACCATCCAGACGTTCTCGGTAGGCAATTGTGGGAATGTAACGTCGCCAATAAAACGAGTGAAGCCTGCTTGTAGCGTAATTGAGTCCCCATGACATACAGGTTGATCGTAAAAGACATCAAAAGATCGGGCGCTGTAATTCATCTGGTGATCGAAGCCTGCTCCAATGGCCAGTATCTTTTTCGCTCCCAATGTTGTTCCGGAGTAAAACAAACTCGTCTCGGCGTCAAATGGATACCATGCGATCCGTCCAGCATAGCGGAAATCATTGGTAGTTCCCGGATTGGATTCAATTTTTGACCGATTGCCCTGATACATTCCCGCCCGGTACTCGAAATGCTTATTAAACAGATAGCCTCGAGCCTGAACGCCGTAATCCCGTCCTACTCGGGAATTGGTCGGGTCAGATGCCAGGAAGGAGTAGGGACCATAGTCAATGGCCAGTAGGCTGGCTGCACTTTGTCCTGAATTATGTGAAAGTGGGACCAGTATCATGCCGGCGTCAATCTGAAATTCAGGTCGGAATGTATAGGTCAAAACCGCATCCTGTATATCGATACGGTCTTCGACCTTAGTCCCGCCGGCTGTTCCTTTTCCAAGGTTCGGGCTGTCGGTCTCGATAAAAAAGCTCAGTTTTTTTGACAATTGACCGGAAGCGATCAAGCGGGTACGTCGAAGGAAAAGATCCTGCGAATCGCCGGCTCCCGTTGTTGTCCGGACTCTTTCCACCTGCCCTTGGGCAAGAAAGCCAAAAGCTATAGAGGAATTTCCATCTGAAGAAGTGATTTGCCAGGGATGGTCCGCGGCAAATGATGGTGTTATAAGTGAACCGATAAACAGAAAAAGCTCAATAATTCTAAATTGTTTTTTCATGAAGAGGCCTTTTATCATAAGATTTGCTGTCATTGCAATTAAGCATGCCAGATTTGCGAAATGAATTCGCGCCAAGATCATACCAATTATTGTATCGGCATAGCTCCTGACAGGCTTACGATTCGGCTTGTTTCATGAGAGATTTACAGGGAAAATGAGACAGTTAAAACAATAAGTGCAGGACCATGGTAGAAAGATGGAGGTGTTAATGCAAAGGCGGACCTTTTTGAATCTTGGAATAGTGGGATTGGGGACAACCGTTGCGATGGCTGGTCCGGATCCGCTGCAATTCATTCCTAATCCTTCCAAGGAGAAATGGGCCATTCTCTACGGAACTTGGTATGGTACGGCCAGGGACGCCAGCATGTGGATTTCGGAAGGAATGGGAGGAATTGCTGCAATCTTTGATGTTAGACACGCACCTTCAGACCTTGCTTCTTACGACCACATTATTGTCGGAACAGCTATCCGCTCCGGGAAAGGTCGTCCTGAATTGGAATCTTATCTTCAGGCCAACAACGCCAAACTCAAAAACAAGATCCGAGGACTTTTTGCCGTCTGCGGCAATAGGGGTAAAAAGCCGGGGCCGCAGGAAGTCACCCTGTTGGTGGATAATTATTTAGCCAAGATTTGCCAGGCGGGTAAAGTGCCCAGTCAAGCTTTTGGCGGCCGTATCACCAAATCGCTTATGCCTACGGCGGAGTATCAAAAAATCGAAACTATGTATTCAAGTTTGGGCGTTAAACTAGACATGGATAATCTTAGCCGGGCGGATTGTTTGCAGTTCGGCAAGGAAATTTTAGCTGGAAAAGCATAAAGCCGGGGAGCGCAGGCCTTTGGCCGGCGTTCCCAGGGAAAGAGATTGCTATGAAGAAAACATCCCTATGTATCAAAATTTGCCTGCTTTTATCCATCCCTGTTTTCTCCGGGGATTGGCCGCAATTTCGCGGTCCAGTTCACGACAATATCTCGACGGAGACCGGCTTGTTCCGGAGTTGGCCCTCCCAGGGCCCCAAAGTGCTGTGGAGAACTCCTGTTTGTGAAGGCTATGCCGGAGCTGCGATAAAAAATGGGCGTGTTTACATCAACGACTATAATTTGAAAGAAAAAGCGCATCTTGTCCGCTGTCTTTCGATTGCCGATGGAAAAGATATCTGGAATTGGAGCCATCCCATTGAAGTGCGCCCCAATCATGGCATTACCCGAACAGTTCCTGCGGTAGGGAAAAACCTGGTATTTTCACTCGATCCCAAATGCTACCTGCATGTCCTGGATATTACAACCGGCAAGCCTGTCTGGAAAAAAGATCTGGTCAAGGAATTTAAGTCTATTATCCCTGGATGGTATGCCGGCCAGAATCCGATTTTGGACGGAGATAGAGTTCTTCTTGCCACAGGCGGAGACGCTCTGGCTATTGCTTTTGACCAGGCGACCGGTAAAGAAATATGGCGCGCGCCGAATCCTGCGAAGGAATTAATGTCTCATTCCTCTCTTGTCCCTACGACGATCGGCGGAGTCAAACAATACCTCTATGTGACGATGAAAAACCTGACCGGCATAGCCGCCGACGACGGGAAACTGCTTTGGAGCATTCCATTCCCGGGCAGGGTGGTGGTAGTTCCTTCGCCGGTTCCGATTGGCGATGGAAGAATATTCGTAACAAGCGGATATAAGTCGGGAAGCATGATGGTCCAGGTCGATAAGAGCGCCTCGGGATTTTCCGCCCGAAAGCTTTATAGTCTGAAAGAAACCGAATTCAATTCTGAAGCCCAAACTCCAATCTTATACAGGAATCATTTGTTTGCGGTAAGCAGCACAACACGAGGAAGATTTACATGCCTCGGGCTTGACGGAAAAATTGTATGGCAAAGCCCTGTCAGCGCCGAGAATCCGAAAGAGAGCCGAACGTTCGGCCTCGGATCATTTCTGCTGGCCGATGGTATGTTTTTCCTGCTTGACGGGGACAGCGGCGCGCTTCGCTTGATAGACGCCCGAGCGAATCAATATAAGGAACTCGCTTCCGCTCAAATACTAAAGGAGGAAGAGGTTTGGGGGCCGATGGCCCTGTCAAACGGGAAACTGGTCATCCGCGATATGGGTGAAATGGTTTGCCTTCAGGTGGGACCGGCTTCAAATACCGGAGGCAAGAAGTAGTGGGAACCTCCGTTGAGTCAAAACAGAAAAAGCTTCTCCAGCGTCTTAAAGAACTGGGGCTTTCGTCTGCCGCCACTATCGGCGCTTTTTCTTCGCTAACAAAGGCAGAACCTCAAAAGACACCCCCGTCCGCCTCTCCGCTGGTACAGGTAAATTTTTCAAAACCTTTTAATCCGTCTCTCGAGTACGCCCTGTTTTTTGTGCTGGGCAAAGAAGCGTCTCTCTTCAGACATTCACTTGAGGGAGTCGCCGTCGGCCCAAAGGATAGGATTTTTGTTTTAGGCGATGGGCAGGCATTCCTATTCAGCCCCGGCGGCGATTTTGTTCGAAAATGGAAAGCGCCGGACAAGGCTGTGTGTCTTGCGGTCGGCCCGGATGAAAAGGTTTGGATCGGCAACCCCGGACGCATTGAGATTTTCAGCAATGATGGAAAAAGCCTGGGCGGTTTCGCTGTCGGCGAGGCAGGCAAGCCGGCGAGTATAACATCAATAAAAATTCTCCATAATCAAGTTCTGATTGCCGATGCCTCCGCTCGCCGTATCCGACGATACGACTTGAATGGGCAACAGATAGGTGAGCTTGGGACCAAAGGTCAGCCGGGATTCATGCTTCCCAATCGGTCGCTGGATATAGCGGTGGACGCCAATGGTATGATCTGGGCGACAGATCCCGGCCGGCATCGTGTCAGTTCATGGAATATTGACGGCGCGCGCAACAGACAATTCGGGAAATTTGGCCACCAAAATGTTGAGGATTTTGTCGGTTGCTGCAATCCGGTGAATCTTGCCATTGCGCCGGATGGGAAAATTGTTACAGGGGAAAAAGTAACGGCTCGTGTCAAAGTGTATGGCTTGGATGGTAAACTTCTGGCCCTCATTGGCCCGGAGCATTTCAATCAAAGCAACACGCATCTGCCCCTGGCTGTTGATTCGAAAGGGCGGATCATCGTCGCGGATCCTGTTCGGCTTGAATTGAAGATTTTTTCACCCGATCGCAAGCCCGGAGTTCATAAAAGCTTATGAGTGAAAAATCCGATCGTCGGCAATTTATCGACCGTTCTCTCCGCATCGTCGGCCTTGCAGGAATAGGCGGAGCGGCGGCGCTGCTTGGCAAAAGGGCGGCCCAAAGCACGGTATTTCAGGTTGATCCCAACCGGTGCGCCGCATGCGATCTTTGCCGTACATCCTGCGTCATGAGCCATTCGGCAGTGAAAGCCGTCAACATCTTCGACCAATGCGGATATTGCCAGCTTTGCCCCGCTTATTATGATGTCGCAAGCCAGCCGGATGACATGGGGCTTCCGACGGGCAGGACCTGCCCACGAGATGCATTGAAAAGACGGATAGTGGGAAAGGTTGATGAAGCAGATCCCAATAACAATTATTATGAATACACAATCGACGAGTCCCTTTGTGACGGTTGCGGAAAGTGCGTAAAGGCTTGCAAACCTCCGGCCGGCAATGGAGCCCTTCATTTGGAAGTTCGATACAACCGCTGCCTCGAATGCGATTCCTGCGCCATTCAAATTGCCTGCCCGGAAAATGCTATCGTTCGAGTCGCGACGCCGGGATTGCCTCCGGCGGAGGATCATGAACATTCCAAAAAACCGATTTAAGAATGACAATCCCAGCCTTTTTAAATGACATATATAATTTAGCTCGAGCCCTGAAGGCGCGTGCACGGCCTTGTTGGTTTTGGACGATAGTTTCTATTGTTATTTTAGGCCCCAATGCCCTCTGGGCGCAGTACCAGAAAGAGCCTCCGGATTTTGGCGGGACTTACAATTTCCCGGCGCCGCAGCATCCTGAGCCGGATCCCAACTGGCTGCAGTTTCTTGATGTTGGACTGTTGGCGCTCGCGCTGGGAATTTCCGCCTGGCTTGTTTTTAAATACCGAAATCGCACCGGGATGATCCTGGTCAGTATTGGAAGCGTCGTTTATTTTGGATTTTACCGAAAAGGGTGCATCTGTTCCGTTGGCGCTATTCAGAATGTCGTGCTCTGTCTCACCGATTCTCGTTATGTGATGAGCCTCAGCGCCCTGGCTATTTTCTTCCTGCCGTTAATCATCACTCTGTTGTTCGGACGCATTTTTTGCGGCGGCGTTTGTCCGCTTGGAGCGATTCAGGATTTAGTGGTGGTGAGACCGCTGAAAGTGCCTTTAAAACTCGACCGGGCGCTCCGGTGGCTTCAATTTATCTATCTCGGCGCAGCCGTTTTTTTTGCCGGCTGGGGATTGCATCTGAGCCTGGGCGCCTGGAAGATCAATATAGGCCAGCGCTTCCTTATCTGCGAATGGGATCCGTTCATTCCTATCTTTCGCCGCTCCGGGCCGATGTCCATGGTGGCCATCGGGATTGCTTTCGTCCTGGCGGGAATGTTCATCGGACGGCCCTATTGTCGATGGCTTTGCCCCTATGGTGGAATTCTTTCGATCCTTTCCCGGATTGCCTGGAAAAATTTAAGCATTACTCCTGATAAGGAATTGGACTGCGGGATGTGCTCCGAGTCCTGCCCCTACGGCGCGATTGTGGGATGTCGAGCGGACAGGGCTGCTTGTTTGGCCTGTACTCGTTGTTACGAAGATTGCCCGCGTCAGAGAAGATTGATTGCCTTGCGCGCCGGCCCGAAAAAAGCCGGCGTTTCCGCCGTAACGGCGCCGCGGTCTTGGGAAGCGGTCGCGCGTACATGGACCGGCCTCGTCGCCGGTTTGATTGTTCTTGTGGCTCTCGGGTTTATCCTGACTGTATATATCACACAAAAACGAGCGGCTTCCCGCGATACGGCTTTGGTTGAATCCTTGCAGGAAAAAGCAAAGACCGACGCTGCGGTTCAAAGAATTCTCCAGCCCGAGCTGGATCGCCAACAGGCGGCTGCTGCGTCCCGGCGTTTTATATACGACCGTGTCGGATGGATTCTTCTGATTTCTGCGGCCGTGTTGATATTGTGGTTGAAACGCCTTCGTCCCAAACAGGGCGCCGGCGCCGGCCTTCCCACGAATCTTCTCCGGATTGTCGAGCAGCCGCCTCCGAAACGGCCCTTAAGAAAAAGCCCGGTTTCAAGCTGACTTTTTATTTTGACTCCAGCCCCCAGCTTTTAAACATATCCTTATAAAACTGCGGTTGTTCGAAATCCGGATGCATGGACATGTATTGATCCCGATGGGAATACATCCTGCCTCCGCTTTTCAATCCTGCCATCAGCCCCCGCATTTTTCCCTGCGGCGCTGCAAAGATAATCTCTTCTTCCAGCGCCAGGGCTCTTTGATACTCTCCAGGATCCGGCAACACGACACAATATTTCCCGGTTTTCATGGGATCGACGACGCTATGTCCGCAGGATGGAAGGAAGAAATGACCGCTGACTTGAGACGCGCCATTGAACATCATCGGCAAAAGCAATCCTCGAAGTTGCGCGGGATTTGAATAAATAAGTACGACGTCCGGTATAAAGGAGGCTCTCTTCAGGGGCGCTGTAAGGACGCCGATATATTTTCCATATTCGAAGCTCAGATTGGATTCTCCCCAGCTTCCTTGGGCATTCTGATTTTTTACTATTCCGTACGCCGTGAGCGCCGTCGGACACCAATGATCCTCCTTCAGCATGGCGACGGTTTTTCCCTCACGCCGTGACATGCCAAAAGCCTGGCACTGGGCTATGTGGCTCCCCCCGTCTCTTTTCGGACGATAGGCTTCTTTCGGGATGTCCGCCTCCTTCTCCAGCATTTTAACGGCAATGGGAGATGTCCTTAAAAGCAGTGACGTTTCCAGGTCTTCTCCGTATTTTTTAAACTCATCCAATGCAGGCGCAGGATTCCCCTCGCCCGGAACAGGTTTGTTTAATGTCTGCGCGGCGGAAATTGCCGCGCCGGCAACGCCCAGTGCTGCCGCCCCCATCCCAAGCTTCAGAGTCTCTCGTCTAGTGTATTTGTTTTTCTCCATCATTCCTCCTCATCGGTATATTATATGCGACCCGACGCCATTTATGGAAGATCTGTCAAATATCAGGTTTTTTTGTTGCAACCTGTAGTAAAATTGATCCCGAAGATTCATGAAATACTTTCTCATAAGCGGGAAGAGTGCTGAAAGAGAATCAATCACAAAAAAATACGGCTTATTTTTTTTCGGCGGCCCAACACTAGCCATTAAGGCGGGACCATGGGAATCAGTTTTTGGATCATCCTCGTTGCTGGATTTGCAGGTTTGATTTTATTTGTCGGATTGATAATCGCCGTCATTGTAATTGCCATCCGCGGATTTACAAAAAACAGCGGGATGAACGCTATGGCGGCGCAATACCCTGCCATGAAGGAACCGGCAAATGCCTGGCGTTGGCAAACGGCAAAAATCGGGGCAATCCAGTACCGGCGATGCTTGACCGTAGCCGTTGTGGATGCGGGACTTTATTTGTCGGCGAAATTATTTTTAACTGCTCCCCAATCGGCGCTCATTCCTTGGTCTCAGATCCGGTTGGTCGGCGCCGGCAGGCTTTACTGGAAACCGACTCGCCGGATTTCCATCGGCAATCCGCAAGTGGCTGTCATCGAGGTATTCGAAAATCTCTGGCAGCAGATAGCGCCGCATCTGGCTCCCGTGAGTCTGCAAACCAATAGCCGCTGACCTGCGCGGAAGCGCCTGGTCCCGCTTGTTTCTGCGATGGTCCATGGCTGGAAATTTCAGGCCTATTCCATGACCGAATTCAGCAGGACATTCATCGTCGCCAGCGACTCTTTTAACGTTGGAACCGGAGTGGATTCGAGCCCGGCGGCAAGGCGCAGGGTCTGGCGTGAAATCTCTACATATCCTTCGAGCCAGCCGAGTCCATGAAATGGCGCTGTCCCGCTGGCTGGATTCGCCATTTCCCGGCGTAGGATCTTGCTTTCTCCGCCGGATCCCAATTCGATTTCATCCGGCCGCATGAAATTCCACGTCGCCGCTCCTTTAGTCCCGAGGACCGTATATTCGAAATCATTGGAGGCTCCATGCATGGTTTTGGAAATGGAGGCTAGTCCACGCCTGTCCTCATTAAAACTCATGCTCAGATGCACGTGCGTGTCGCGGTGTGGAGCGGGAGCGTTCCGATAGCCCGTCCAGCATTGAGTTTTGATCGGCATATCGGACAGCAGATAGAGACAAATATCAACCACATGGCTTCCAAGATCGATGAGCGCATCCCGGGGACCATTCAACTGGAGATCGTTTTTCCACTTTCTTTTCTCGGGAGCTTGGCTTAAAGCCGCTTGAGCGCTGGAAGATTGCCAATAGCGCGATTCAAAAGAAAAGACATCGCCGAGTTCTCCCGAATCGATCAGGCTTTTGATGGTTCGGGTCCCCCACATAACTCTGTATCCATGGAAAACCGTGACCCGCCCCTCTATTTTTTTCAATAACGACAACTCTTCAGGTCGAACGCAAACAGGTTTGTCCGCTGCCAGGGCGCTGAACCCAGCCTGTATTCCCGCAGCAATGAACTGCGCATGCAATCCGCTGGGATTTGCCAGGAACAAAACGTTTTCCGCCTGTCTGTTGATGAACGATTCCAGTTCATCCCCCCTCTTGATTACACGCACCGGGAGCAGGTCAAGTTCGGGATCCGTTTGTTCGAGAATGGCGAGGCTTTGCAAAATAGCTTTTCCTGCCATTCCCCTTCCCACGAGCACGGGTGCTACCGGTTTTCCTTTCATAGGCGATTCCTTTATTCTGAGTGTAAAGACGTGAGGAGCGGCGAGCGGAAGGCTGCAATCACTGCGAGGAAAGAAGCCGCTAATCCGATTATCAATACTGTGAACAGAACCCGGCCAATCGTTGCGATGGGAAATGCCGAACCGCGCTCCAGCATGGCTGGAGTCACTGCCAGGAGCGCGCAAACAGCTCCTGTCGCCAACCCCCATATAATCAGCAGTGCATTTTCAGCCAGGATGGCAAAGGTGAGAATCTTTCGGCGGTAACCCACCGCTCTCAACAGAGCTAATTCCCGGCGGCGCTCGAATACGTTGCGCAACAACACCGCTGCCAGCCCGATAGTTCCTAAAAACAACCCCAGGGATCCCAGCGATTGAAAAGTGGAAAGGTAGGCATTTTCGACTCTGTGGAATGCAGAAAGCCGTTCACTGGAAAGCTCAATGCTGAATCCCCAATCCGCAAGCGTTTCCTGCAGCGGACGGATCAACGAAGCGGCTTGATCCCCGGGCGGCTCCAAAAGGAAAAATCGGCGCCCTTCCTGCTCGGGAAACGCTTTAAGGAAATTTGAATCAGATATAAGAATTTTCCCCTGGAAAATGCTGTCCTTTAAAGCCGCCACCAGGCGCAGGCGGACGGGATGTCCTTTTCTGCCGCCCAGGATCAGATCCTGGCCGACCGATAGATGAAGAGAATATTGAATCGTATTGGCGTCGGCAATAGCCGGAATCGCGCCATCCTGCAGTGGGGACTGGAGCAACAGCCAAGGATTGAGTTTTTGTTTGGGCCCTGAGGGCATGGATTTCTGAAACGAAAATCTTTCTTCTGAAAGAAAGGCCTCGGGAGCCCCGAGGATTGTCGGCTCCTGTGATTTGTATAAATTAAGGCAGCTGGCGTCCTCTCCCGGGCGTTCACGAAAAGAAACAAATCGGGTTTTTGTTATATCGGGCATATCCGGAGATATTCCCAAGGCCTCACGCCCTTCGGAACTGTTCAAATCGTGGATAATGGGAAGAGAGGATTCCGCTATCAAGGGATAGCCTCCGGAGCCGGACTGTGCGCTGGAAGAAACATTTTGCGAATTTTGGCGGAATGCTTCCATCGATACGATGACAAAAGTGGCGGATGCAATCAGAGCCGCGCAAACCAGACTGCGTCCCGGCCGGTACATGGCATTTCGGATTGCGAAACGCAAATAGGCGGGATATCCGGATCCTCGAATCGGATGAGGGCGACTGCGGCGCAAATACAGCCCGCCGGCTCCAAGAAACGTCATTAGCAGCATGAATCCAGCCCCAAAGAATCCTTCGAGTTGAGAAATATTTTCCGTTGCTGCGCCGATTAAAAGCAATAGGGACAGGATGAAGGTGGAAATTGAGAAGACTCCCAGAACGCGGGCTCGTCGCCGGACGGTTGGCTCAGATTCAAGAACGCCGGCCATGGCGCTGCGCGGAGAATTGCAATTCAAATTTCTCAATGTCCATGCAATGGCCCCTAATGAAATAAGAATGCCTCCCGCAGCTCCAATTGCGAAACTGGGCCAGGATAGATAGAGGTCAAGACGACGCGTCCCAACGGCGTCTACCCACAAGGTTCGGAGGCCGAAAATCATAAGCCAGCCATAAATCATCGAACCGAACAAACCCAGGAGGCTGCCTGAAATGGATAGGATGAGTCCTTCACAAAGAAAGATCCGCCGTAAAAAGCTCAGTGAAAATCCTGCGGCTCGCAGCACCCCAATTTCCTGCACGCGCTGTTCGATCATCAATTTGAAAAACAACAGCGACAGGAGAATTGCCGCCGCAATTAGAAAGGAACTGAAATATACGAAATATTCTCCAAAATCCGTCGATCCTCGCGCCGCATCCAAGCCCTGCTCTTTGACGGGCAGTATGGAAAAACCCGCTTGTTCCGGATCCAATCGTACGAAAAACGATGCAAGAAGTTTTTTTTGGATGCCCTTCATGGCCCCGACCGGCGTCGATACTCTAATTGCCGTCAGCTTCCCGAAACGGTTTTGCCAGAGTTCCTGCCCTCTGGCTAAAGAAATAAAAGCTTTGGGCGCGGCTCTATGTTGATTCCAGTATTCCTCGTCTTGGTTGCGAATCTTGCTGAGATCAAGAGGGAAGGGGGGATCCCATGAATTCATGCTCCGAGCATTTGTGACGCCGGGAATTTCGGGTGCAAACGTTGTATCAACGCCGCTGTTTAACGGGACCATGCCTGAAAGACGAAAACGCGCTGTGAGGGTTGTTAGTTTTCCTTCTTCCATCCAGATGTAATAATCAATCTCAATAAAATCTCCCGGAACAACTCCAAGATCCCGACCGGCCCAGCCGGTGAGCCAAATGGATTCTTGGGAATCTGAGCCGGGAGAGTTTTCAACCTTTGGGATGGATTCCAGGGCGTTTTCGCCAATATCGGCTGCCGTAATAACAGAATACGGAATTTCCCGGTTGTTTCCCCGGATCGAATTCGCCAGGTAGGAGTATAGGGGTGAGATTTTTGCTCCAATCTCCCTGGCTGAATCTGAAATCGAACGCGCGATGGAATCATCGAGAAGAATTCGATCGCTCTCTAGTGAAAATCCGTTTTCAGATGGAAAGGGTCGCAGCTTCAATCCCAGATCCTGTAACTCAATGTTCTTTTTTAAAACTTGGCGCAAGGATTGAATCCTGTCTGTCCGGATGTTTTGAGCAAAGAGGATCGTATTGATCTGCGCGCCCAGACCCAGATCTTTTTGAAGCTGTTTTAATGGCAAAAATACGGAGTAGACATTCCCCTGGCTTGGGCGCAATGCGAACTCGCCTAATTTACTATCCGGTAAAATTGCCTGACAGGTCAATCTCAGGGTTTTACCCAAGTCATCTCGACGGCCATAGAGCGATTCGCTTGGAACTCCGGAGTGTGTTTCAATCCTGAGCAACAATGCATCCCCTGGATGTGCGCCGAGTTTTTGGGCAAGAGCATTCCCTACGAGTGCAAATCGACTTTCAGGCGTCTTCTGAGCTTCTTGTCCCTGAAGTTTCCAGAATCTCTCGTCGACTCCGTAAATATGGACATCGTGAATCCGGACGTTGCTTTGTTCGTGAACGGCGACTCCTTTAATGTAGATTATAGGGCAGCAACGCTCGCCGGCAGAGGTATAAGCGTCAGCCAGACGCTCGCGAAAGAAACGATCTGCAGTGATGATTGTATCGGTTGCGCCAATCCTTTCATAAAGCAGCCGGCGCAGGCTGCCTCGAACCGATTGTCCTACCAGCAGCGCTCCGGAAAGGACCGCGACAGCTATCGCGACTCCGGCGAGAATTGCCAGGTTGGTGCGCCAGTAATAGATCAGGCTGCGCGTTAGGAGTCTTGTTTGTTTCATTTTTGTGCGCTACTGCAATAGCCGGGTGTCGCTAAGCTTGTATTGGAAGCCGAAGCGTTCCGCTACGACCGGATTGTGCGTTACGACAATTAATATATTCTGCTGATTTTTATGAAGATTCAGCAGCAGTTCCACGACCGTTTCCGCCGATTCGTGATCCAGGTTCCCGGTTGGTTCATCGCAAAGGACAAGTTCAGGATTCAGCACAAGCGCGCGAGCCAGGGCGACACGCTGTTTTTCCCCGCCGGACAGTTCGTGCGGCCGATGATGGATCCTATGTTTTAAGCCGACCTGTTCCAGCAGTGCGAGCGCTCGCGCTTCCCAATTTCCCGGTTGTGAAACCAAGGTTGGAATAAGGACGTTTTCGGAAACGGTGCATTGCGGCAGCAAATGATGGTCCTGAAATACAAACCCGATTTTTTCATTTCGAAAGGCGGCAAGCTTCTTCTCATCCATTTCATAGGGATTCTTGTTTCCAAGCAAAACGGTTCCAGTTGTTGGAGGCTCGAGAGCGCCTAAAATATAAAGCAGGGAACTCTTGCCGCTGCCGGATGGACCTACGATGGAAGCGGATTCACCGGCGCTCAGTGAAAAACTTATTTCAGAGAGAATCCGGAGTTGTTCGCCCGGCATCGGGTAAATTTTGGAAATATTTTGAGCTGAAAGTTTATTGTTTATTATCATCGGCGTTTGTCAGCGTATGTTGGCGGATAATGCCCTTTTCTCTAAAAGAGATTTATAAACGTTCAAAGCTGTTTCCGCCATTTTAGCGGCGCTGTAGTGGAGGCGTACGCCCTGGTAGCCTCGAACAGCCAGCTCGGATCTTTTCCCTGGATTGTTCCACAATTCAAAAATGCCTTCAGCTAAGGCCTCGGGACTGTCCGGCTCTACCAGAATTCCGCCGCCTGTTTTTTCTATTACCTCGGTAAATGCGCCTCGCCGGGGTTGTATTGCCGGAATTCCGGCGGCCATCGCTTCCAGCAGAAAGAGTCCCTTGGGATCCTCATAGGTTTCAGGAACAGAAAAGACGCTCAGTTTTTTCAAAAACTCAATTTTCTCATGCCTGTCCAGTTCGCCATGATAATGGAAATGGCCGGACAGTCCCCAAGATGCCAGCTTCCCCTGTATTTCGGATAAGTAGGATTTATATTCGGGCGCCCTATATCCTGCCGCCCATAATTGACTGGGGGGAAGCCCCTTGCGAGATCTGAGCGCGCGATAGGCTTCACAAAGCACATGCAATCCCTTCTCCGGAGTCAAGCGCGCGAGATAGCCGATAAGAAATGGATCCGTCCTGCTGTCGCTGATTTCTCCAAATCCGTCGAAGTTGATCCCAAGCGGAACTACATGGATTTTGCTGCGCTCGATTCCATGGTATTCAGCCATGCTCCGCGCGCCGAACTCACTAACCGCAATAAAAGCGTCCACACTCTCCGCGTGTTCTCGGATTAATCGGAGGGACTCCTTCCTATAGGACTCGCCCAAACCTTCGAGGAATAAATCTTCTCCTTGCAGAGTGCAGCAAATTGGCGCGTTCATCCTGGCTTTAATCGCCGGCGCCAGTGAGATGAGAAGGGAATTAGGCAAATTGATTATTTCCGGAGAAAAGTCTTCGGAAAGGAATCGGACAAGCCTGGTGATCTCCTTGCGCAAGGGGCCTTGGAATCCGCGCAACATCGAGACAGTCAAACCGCCCAGATCTGCAGGATCCACGCTGACGCCCATTCTCGCAATCAGTCTCAAAAGAGGTTTGAGATCCCATAACCGGTCGATGAACCGAGGCGTTTTTCTGAAAATTCCAAAACGCTGCTGGAGGTAGACATTGACGCCCCCCAGAAAGACCTTGTCCATGCTGACGTTGATCTCATCGGTTCGCGAAGGCGTATAGGCGGGGATCAGCAAGACGTCATTTCCTGCGTCCATCAAAGCCTTGGCGAGAGCGTTGTCGCGCAGGCAGCTTCCACAATACATTTGACCTGCGCCTGCGGTGATACAGGCAATTCTCATAAAATATTATTTCCCGAAACAGTAGAGCATGCCATCCTGCGATCCAATGACAAGTGAATTTTCAGCCGCCGCCGGTGAAGCGGACAACGGAGCGCCGGCGTTGAATTCCCAGATGTTTTTGCCTGAAACAAGATCCAATTCATATAAGCGGCCGTCATTCGATCCGATAAAAATTCTGGCGCCGGATATCAGCGGCGATGATTCTATGCGCGCTCGAGTGGAATAACTCCAGAGTTCTTTACCGGTCTTTGGATCGAGGCAGTGGACGATTTTGTCCCGTCCGCCGAGGATTATATGATTTGCTGTTGCGGCGGCAGAAGAGTAAAAAGGGAAATTACGGGTGGGATGCTTGTAGGTCCATTGGATCAATCTGCGCTGAAGATCGATGCCCAGCACCTCGTTCCCAAAAGTCCCGACATAAGCGCGTTCGTTTCCTAGGGCCGCGGAAGCGCTGGCGTAAGAGCCAAGCGGCAACGAAAACACCTGTTTTCCGGTAACCGCATTGATAGCTCGGAAAGTTTCGTCGCAACCCGAAATATATACGATCCCTTTGTCAATCGAGGGAGTGCTATGAATGGGCCCTTCTGTGGAGTATTTCCAGATAAGCGCGCCGACATTCGCGGATAAACAGTAGAGATTCTGATCGTAAGATCCGAAGTACACCCGATCGCCATAACAATTGGGCGATGATTTTATTTCACTCTCCGTTTTAAAAGTCCAACGGACCTTGCCGGTGACGGCGTCTACCGCATGCAAAATGCCATTCAAATCGCCTACATAAACGATTCCATTGCGAACGCAAGGAGACGATTCCTGGATCGCTCCTGCCGCGTTGTATCGCCAGCGCAACTTGCCCGTAGCCAGATCGATAGCATAAAGGGAGTTGTCCATCGATCCGACATAAACAACGCCGTCGACAATGGCGGCTGAGGATTCAATGGAATCTTTCGCCTGAAAACTCCAACGCAATTTGAGAGGGGAAGGCAACGTTATCGCCGCAATTCCAGTCAGCGACTGAGATCCGCGAAACATCCCCCAGTTGCTGTCTTGTGCGGCAAAAGTGGACAAAATTTCGAATGACGCATTACGAATGACGAATGGAAACAAAATTACCCATAAAGCGAAACAAATAGCGATTCTCAACCTATTTGCTGAAAAACCCGAATTCCTGGTTGATTGTTTCAATTCGTAATTCGTCATTCGTTCTTCGTCATTTCGTATTGATTGCGAATAGCTCATTTCGAGTCATTATAAATAACACGTCATTGGCTGCAACGGGAGTGCTATACAACGCGCTTCCCATATTGATCTGCGACAATTTCTTGAATTCCTTTCCTGCCTGGAAAACGACGACGTCACCGTCTTCATTCCCGATATAAATTTTGCCATCCGCTGCAAAGGGAGAGCCCCAGATTGCCGACAGCAAATCATGCGTCCAATAAGGTTTTCCCGAAGCGATATCCAGGCAATGAACAAATCCGGCGAAATCGGAAATATAAACCAATCCCTCCCAAATAGCCGCCGTAGATATCGACCGGCGCATGGCACTGTACTGCCAAACGCGTCCGCTCTCGGTTATATCGCCACGTTGGGTCGGATCGATGCAGTACATGCGGCCTGGTCCCGATCCGTTTTCCGGATCCTGGCCGGTTGCCAGGAAAAGCTTGCCGTCATAAAAAACCGGAGTCGCAATAATATAGTTGCGCGTTTTAGGCCAGACTGCATCTTTGGGATTCGTATCAAAGCGCCAGAGTTTCTCTCCGGTGTGCGCATCAAAACCATAAAGCCATCCGTCCCCTCCGGGAAAGAAAGCCTGCTGGACCCCGGCGACTTCGCCCAGGGCGGGTGAAGACCATTGGCCATGCAGAATTTTATCGCCCGGCGAGTTGTCTTTCCAGGCGACTTTGCCCGTATTCTTGTTAACAGCTATGAAACTGGGAGCTTGGGGCTCCACGACTTTTTCATTATTCTCATCCTGGCCATTGGATGTTTCGACGAAAACCAAATCAGCCCAGATCGCCGGCGAGGAGTTGGCCATATTGTGCTGAAAGACGCCTAGTTCTTTCCTCATGTCGAGTCTCCAGATCACATCGGCGTCGGTTGCACCTTTTAATTCTTCTTCTTGAAAGGGCCCGTCATTCTTGCCGTCCATGAATCCCTCGGCGTCCAGGCAGACAAGTTCGCCACGATTGGTGACGTAATAGAGCCGTTTTCCTTCAACTGCCGGAGAAGAGCAAATCCCTTGTTCCGGCCAATCCAGTCCGGCTTCAAGTTTGTCGCTGATCGCCTGCCAAAGAAACTTGCCGTCGGATTCGCGAAAACACATCAAAACGCCTTTGTCTCCCTGGATCCCATTGTTCTTGGGACTGTCATTGTTGGTCCCTACCCATATTTTTCCGTCGGCGACAACCGGGTTCCCATAAGAGGTCGATCCGATCTCCACTTTCCATTTAATATTCTTCATGGTCGGGACGTCCCAGGTGGATGGAAGATTTTTGATGGTTGACGCCATGTTTCTTTGCGGATTGCCGCCCCACATAGGCCAATCCCTTTCGGCCGCGACTCCGGCAAGGGCGAAGCACCCGGCGAATACGGCAAGCAGCTTGGAAATATTCATAAATCCCTTTCACCTCGTTTCTCCCATTATGAACTATGGGATCCGGTCTTGAAAATTTAATTGCATTTCTTAGGCTTTTCCCAATGCGTTCAGAACCTGCGCAGGTGTTATCGGATAACTCTCAACCCATTTCCCGATTGCATTGTGAACGGCGGGCGCGATCAAAGCGGGAACGACGGTGGCGATATCTTCGGCAATTCCTACAATCCCATAGGGGCCATAGCCCATTCCCGTTTCGACAAGGAAAGTTTCCACCGCCCCTATGTCTTCAATGGTCGCGATTTTGTAGTCGAGAAGATTGCCGTTGAGCATCACCCCGGTGGCGCGATCATAGATCACTTCCTCGCTTCTCCCTCTTCCAACCGCCATATAACTGCCGCCGTATTGCTGCCCTTCGCATCCTTCCCAACTGACAACCTTGCCGACATCGTTTACATTTACTACGCGGGCGACTTCAACCTCTCCTGTCTCAGTATCCACTTCCACTTCCATGAAATGGGCTTGCCTGCAGAGGCGGAGCCGTTTGCTTGCATACGCGCCGTGCTGGACTTGCCATCCATAGGCGAAAAGCGGTTCGCTGAAGGTGCTTCGATCCGCTCCTTTGCCCATTTCAGAAGTAAAAGCCAGTGGGCCTTCATATCCCATGGGCATGACCAACTGCGCAATTGTTTTTTGAATGGAAGGATTTCGCTTCACGAAGATGACGCTGTCCTGGATGTCCAGATCTTCCGGTTGCATGTCCGGAAATGCCGGAGGGAAGCTGCCTCTCGACGTCGCGCCTAAAGGGCGGGTCGCTACTTCGAGGATCCTTTGTTTCAGCAACCGGGCTGCATTTCTTACAGCGAAGCCATTCACCGACATGTTGGTCGATGAATCCGGAGTCATGGTAAAAAAGCCCGGATCTATTTGCGGCCTGTAATAAACGTCTTCGACCTTCATTCCCAATTCATCTGCGGCGATCTGGCAATAAGCCGTTTCGGCATTCACCCCGATGTCGCAGCGCATCCCTAATATGGATGCGGTCCCATCCGTTCGTTCGATACGGATGGCGATTTCACCGGTTCCTGCCGAATCCTCCCACTCATGAGTCCAGGTAAAAGCCAAACCATGCATCCTGCCGTTGGGAAGCCGCTTCGTGCCCGGCCGGTGCCACTTATTATTCCAGTCGACAGCGGTTTTTCCCTTTTCAATGCATTCCCGCAGACTATCTCTCGGCGGGAATCCCATCTCAGCTTTGCGTTCATTGAGCCATTCCATGTCATGTCCTTCGGCTCCGTCGTTTTTGAGGGCGACCTCAATCGGGTCCAGACCAAGCTCTTCGGCGACGTGTTCACAAACCAGTGTGAGAGTCATGCAGTTCGCATTCTGTTCGCAACGAGTAGGGACATTGGGTCCCTTGTTGATCTGCATCACTTCCAGCTTCCCATGAATGTTGGGAATTTTGGTATTTTCGGAAAGGTGATGGAAGGCGCCGAAAACAGGGAACCATTGATTGGCTAATTGGGCCACCCCCTGAACGGCTGTAATAGTTCCGTCATTCTTCACCCCAATCTTAAAAATATAATTTCCTTCATCCATCTCACCGCCGTAGAAATCCTCTCTGCGGCTGAATATCCATTTGACCGGTTTCCCGGTTCTTTTGGAGAGGATGCCTGCGCAATAATAAGGACCCATGTTCCAGGAGACGTGACTCCATCCTCCGAAACTCGCCCCCTGATAAGGACAGTGGAGTTGGATCCAATTCATAGGCGTTCCGCCGTACCAGGAAGCGATCGCCCGCTTGCTGACCTGGGGATGCTGTTGCTTGAGCCATACTTCAGGGTATGCGCCATTCCAATTAAAAATTCCACAAGGGCGCTCGGGGCCTATCCAGGTGGTAAGAATTCTTTTTGCCTTGAACTCAATGATCCTATCGGCTTCCGCAAAGCCCTTTTCCACATCCCCATGTTGTTCCAAGTCCAAAAACCCTTCGTTGTAATAGTTTCCGTCGGGAAAGGCTTCCGGGTTCGCCAAAGGGGCATCTTTCTGTCTGGCTTTTTCCACGTCTAGAATGAATGGACGTTCTTCCCATTCCACCTCAATCAGTTTCAGAGCTTCCTCGGCGATGTCTTCCGTATCGGCGGCTACCATCGCTCCAACTTCTTCCCCCTCGAAGTAAGCGACGCGCGGCAATACGGGGAGTTCATTGGGCACATGGCCGCCTAAATTTGCAGTTTGAGGCAATTCAGGATCGTCATATCGAAGAATCGCCCTAACGCCCGGATAGGCGTCGGCCCGGCTGGTGTCCATGCGCTTGATGCTTGCATGGGCATAGGGAGAAGTTAAGAATTTGGCGTAAAGCATTCCATGAAGCTGTAAATCGATGGTATAGACAGCCTGTCCGCTGGCTTTCTCGTAACCATCCAATCGACGAACGCCACGTTTCCCGATATAGCGATAGTCGTCTAAAGGATGCTGGTCGGATTTCAAATTATCCAGCAGCTCGGAAATCTTTTTCATTTCATCTTTCATATTTGTTTGATTCCAATTTCTCTAAGGGCGACGCTCTTGACACGCAAGAATGGATCTTTTAACCAGCGTCTTGGCGATTTGCACGATATATCGATTCTGCTCCATAGGCTTTGCTTCGGATACGGCGGCTATGCCCGCAGCTTCCGCTGCGTCTTCACTGATTTCTTTTCCCTGAAGGATTTCCTCTGCTTTGACCGCTCGATAGGGTTTTACATAAACGGCATTGAGGCAAATCCGGGCTGTTTTGATTTTTCCGGCCGAGCGGATCAACATCGTGGCGCAGTTTACAATAGGAAAATCGATCGATTTCCTGATGGCAAACTTCAGGAAAGAACTCTGCGAATGGTCCGGTGGTTCCGGAATCCGGATCTCGGTCACTATCTCATCAAAGTCCAGCGCCGTAGTTTTTGCCGCCTCGACCTGGAAGAAATTCTCCAAGTTGATAGTTCTCTTCGAAGTTACGGCTTCGGCGTTCAGGGCGATCAACGCGGGAGCCGTATCGCTTGGATGAACGGCGTAGCATCCTCCTTCTACGCTGCCTCCGAAAATCGAATGGTATCGGTTTTCACCCTCAAGAGCGTAGCATCTTCCGCCGCCTTTTCTAAGGCAAGGAAAACGGTTATTGGGATTTCGGTAGTACCAGCATCGAATGTCCTGGCACAGGTTGCCTCCAAGGGTGCCCATCGTTCTGAGGTGAGGGGACGCGGTGCGGCCGGCTGCCTGAGCTAATGCAGGATATTTGTTCTTAATCAGTTCTTCACCGGCGATATCTTCCAAAGCAGTCAACGCTCCAATCCGCAGCGTTCCGTTTTCCTCACGAATAAAAGCCAGACCTGGGATTGTTTTTATGTTTATAAGGGCTTCGGGATACAGAGGAAGAATTTCATCTTTCATTTTTCCCAGCAGATCGGTTCCTCCCGCGATGACGCTGGCTTTGTTTTGATGCCGCCGGAGTGCGGATGCCGCCTCTTCCACTGTCTTGGCATTGATGTGGTTGAACTTTCTCATTTTTTCCCTCTACCTCGTCACTGCACGAAGATAGGCGTCATTTATCAGTTTTCAGCGACCTGCTTTGAGAAAAATCCCATTTGCTTGAACTTGGATGCGCCGAATTATCTTTGTTTTTTACTGTCGACTGTTGACGGACGACGGCCGACTGCTTTCTTGCCGCTTCCATGATTGCCTTGGGATGCTGGGGATAGGTGCCGCATCGGCAGAGATTGCCGCCAAGAGCCTCACGAATATCTTCTTCACCCGGGCTCGGATGTTTATCAAGGAAGGCCTTTGCCGTGACCACAAATCCGGGAGTGCAGAATCCGCATTGCATGCAATGATGTTGGACATATTCTTCTATCAGCGGATGATTCGCGGCTGCTATGCCTTCGATCGTTTCCACCTGCTTGCCGTTGCATTCAAGGGCAAGCGTCATGCACGAAAGGACCGCCTTCCCATCCAGGATGACAGTACAGGAGCCGCAGGCGCCCCGGTCGCACATCAGCTTGGTTCCCGTCAGTCCAAGCCGGTCGTGAATTAAATAATGGAGCGTCCATTCGGGCTCCACCTGCATTTTGTATTTTTGCCCGTTGACGATAATGTGGATTGTTCCCTTTGGTTCCGGTGGCGGTTCCGCTTTGTGGCCGGTCAGGATATGAATTTTTATTGCTTCATAATTATTGAAAACAGCCGGACAATAAGGACAGGAATATTTTGCAAGTTCGTCTTGCGCTTCTTTATTGCTCATCGATCTGCTCCTGATTGCGCTGGATGCCCGCGGAGACTTCTAAGGAGAACCGACTGTTCGATGCGGTTTTCGTAATCCTTCCGGAAATGATTCAACGTGTCTAATATTGGAACCGGAGCGGTTTGACCGAGGCCGCATACTGCCGATGCCATCATGACCTGTCCTAAATCTTCCAAAGCCTGCAGGTCATTCTTTTCGCCCTCGCCTGTTGTCAGGCGTTCCAGAATTTCGAGCATGGCTTCGGAGCCTTCGCGGCAGGGAGTGCATTTCCCGCAGGACTCCTCGGCCAGAAATTCGGTATTGTGCAGCATGATGTCAATAACGTCGCGGCTTTCGTCAAACACCGTTACCGCGCCCGAACCCAGAACGCTTTCATAGGCCAAGGGGATATCGAGCATGGATGCTGGAATTATTCTGCCGGTGGCGCCGCCCACCTGCGCCATTTTAACTTTATGGGCGGAAGCCAGATCTAAAATCAACTCCGACAGCTTGCTCCCCAGTTCCAGCTCATAGACGCCGGGAACGTCCACATCTCCACTGACGGAAAAAACTTTAGTCCCCTTGCTTTTCTCCGTTCCCATGCCCTGGAACCATCGACTGCCGTTCAAAATGATCTGAGGAATATTCATCAATGTTTCCACATTATTGACGACGGTGGGTTTTCCCCAAAGGCCCTTCGTTACCGGAAATGGCGGTTTGCAACGGGATTCGCCCCGGAGCCCTTCAATAGAATTGATCAGGGCGGATTCCTCCCCGCAGATATAGGCGCCTGCGCCTTCGCAAAGCTCGATTTCCATGTTTTTCAGGAAGCCTTTTTCTTTAGCCTGGTGGATGGCATTCAATATCCGGGGGGCGAGAAAGTGGTATTCTGCGCGAAGATATATGAAAGCCTTCAGGGCTCCTATTGCAAAACCGGCAATAGCCAGCGCCTCAATCAGGGTGAAGGGGTCCTGTTCCAGGATATATCGATCCTTGAACGCGCCGACTTCCCCTTCATCCGCGTTGCAGATAATGTATTTTTCATGGTCCGGATTTGCACTGGCCAGTTTCCATTTGCGTCCGCAGGGGAAACCGGCGCCGCCTCGGCCTAATAAGCCGGAAGCCAGGACTTCTCCGATGATGACTACGGGCGTCATGTGTTTGCGAGCTTTTTCCAGGGCGGCGAACCCGCCCTTCTTTATATAGGAATTTATATTATCAGGATTGATGCGCCCGCAGTATTTTAGAACGATCTGCTTTTGCACTTCTGTTCTCCTCCGGACTGCTTAAGTATAGGATTTCAGAATTTTCGAGATCTTCTTTGGCGTCAGGTTTCCATGAACGTCGTTATTGACCAGCATAGCCGGAGCTCGATCGCAAGCGCCGATGCAGTTTGTCAGTTCCAGCGTAAATAGTTTATCGGATGTTGTTTCACCCGGACGGATTCCGAGCAGGTCTTCGATGCATTTCAGAATTGTTTGGGCGTTCTTTAGGTAGCAGGGAAGGCTTTTGCATACCCGTAGGATATTAGCGCCCGTTGGCTTGGTTGAAAGAAATGAATAAAAGGTGGCCACCCCGTAAACATCGCTGACCGAAAGGTTCATGGATTGAGCGGCGTCCGTTATAACCCCCTGGGATACACAATGGAAGTTCTCTTGAGCTTTCTTTAAATCCGGAAGGAGATTCTTTCGCTGTTTATCCGAAGGTTTCGGATGGAGTGAAAAGGTTTCAAGCTTTTGCTGATTGGCGATAACGATAGTATGCCCAGGTTTTGTAAGAGCGCTTGTAGGGCAATATTCAATGCAGAGCAGACAATCACGGCAGATTTCTTTATCAAGAGGCGAGTCGAAATCAACAATAACTTTTGAACGAAAACCACGATAAGCGGTTCCAAAAACCTGTTTTTGGGCAAGGTCATTGCAAACGCTGACGCATCTCGAACATAAAATGCACTTGGACATATCCCGTTTTATATAGGGATTGGAATCCTCGGGCGCGTAATGACGAGGCTTTCTCATCCTGAACCGGGGAGGCCCGGTCTGGAGTTCTGAAGCGATAGTGTGCAATTGGCAATGGGATGCTTGCGCATCATTCATACAAGGCCCTGTATGTCCCGCCATCAACAATTCGATGGTCGCCTTTCGGGCGGAAACGACTTTGGATGAATTGGTATGGATAACCATTCCTTCTTCAATAGGGGTGTGGCAGGATCCGATCAATCGATGGAATCCCTCGACTTCGACAACGCAAATGCGACAGGAGCCGGTTGGCAGCAGATCCCGATGATGGCAAAGGGCAGGGATATGAATCCCTGCGTTTTCCGCTGTTTCAAGAATCGTTGACCCTCTTCGCCCTGTGATTTCCCTATCGTCTATGCGGATATTTAACGCATCCATGGATGTCGCCGCTCCTTTGGATTTTTGAGGCGAGCTTACTACAGAGAACAGAAATATGCATCCATTTCTTAATTCCAAGGGCCGGCGCGAGTAATGAAAAATGTTTAAAGAAAAATAGTTAAGCAATTAACTTTCACCGATCCAAGGCGGCAATGTAGAATCTGTATAATGAATCAATCGATAGGCTTTGCATTTCTACTTACGGCGATTGCCGGGCTCGCCACAGGCGTCGGCAGCGCGCTGGCTTATCTCACCCGCCATACCAAACGAAACCTGCTTTCCGCAGCGCTCGGTTTTTCTGCCGGAGTGATGATCTACATTTCTTTCGTGGAGCTTTATGGCAAAGCTCAAGGATCGCTCGTTTCCATTTATGGGAAAGTCCAGGGCGGAGCTCTCGGCATTGTCAGCTTTTTGGGCGGGATGGTGCTGATTGCCTTCATTGACTATCTGATACCATCGTATGAAAACCCGCACGAATCCGGACTTGTGGAGGAAATGGATGAAAAGGCATCTCATTCATTGCATCGGCTCGGCATGTTAACGGCCGTTGCTATCGGGATTCACAATTTCCCCGAGGGAATGGCGACTTTTTTTACCGCAATGTCAGACAAGACTTTAGGCATTTCGATAGCCATCGCCATCGCGCTTCACAATATACCCGAAGGGATTTCCATATCGATTCCCATCTATTACGCCACCGGAGATCGCCGAAAAGCTTTTTGGTATTCGCTCCTATCCGGAGCGGCGGAGCCAGTGGGGGCGATTGTTGGATTTCTGGCATTAAGATCATTCCTCACAATTGCAGTCATGGATGTTGTGTTTTCCGCCGTCGCCGGAATTATGGTCTTTATATCCCTGGATCAGTTAGTGCCGCATGCAAAAAAATATAGCACCGGCCATCAATCGGTTTATGGATTAATCAGTGGGATGGCGGTTATGGCATTGACGCTGCTTCTTGTTTAAAGGGCAAACCCTTCGTTCAAGACTGGGACAAAGCATTGTGCTAAGATGGCAGAAATCCTGTTTCTAGTTACTTGTGGATGGAGCCGAGCAGGCGGAGCAATCCATCCAGGATTGTTATAGGGTGTGGCGGGCAGCCGGGGATATAGAGATCGATGGGCGCTATTGATCCCGCGCCGTTGTGGATTTCGGGATTATCGATGAACGGACCGCCGGATATTGCGCAGGCGCCGACAGCAATCACGATTTTGGGATCAGGAACGGCTTCATAAGTTTTTTTCAAGCCGAGCATCATATTCCGGCTTACGCAACCGGTGATCAGAAGACCGTCGGCGTGGCGTGGCGATGCGACGAATTGGATGCCGAAACGTCCGAGATCAAACACGATCGTGCTCAGCACATTCACGTCCGCTTCGCAGGCGTTGCATCCGGCGGCGCTCACTTCACGCAGTTTAAGCGATCGTCCGAACAGGCGGCGGGATTCTTGAGCGAGAGCGGCGGCGAGCGCGAATTCGCTGTCTTTCATAACCAGATCCTTCCTGGTTCTCGTGGCAAGCCGATAATCCGCGGTATGGGTGATAGCTTGGTGCGGACACAAGCGGGCGCATTCTCCGCAGAAAAGGCATCGGCCCAAGTCCATCGATAATTGATTGGAATCGCGGCGAATGGCGTCTGTCGGGCATGCGTCTATGCAGAGACGGCAATTCGCAGAACAAAGCAATGGATTGATTGCCGGCCGGCCGCGAAACCTATCGGGCATGGATGGTACGCCCTCGGGAAAGGAAATGGTGCGCTTCTTCTGTTGCCATCGCACGCCCACAACATCAAACATGGATGAACCTCATAGGTCATGCCCGCAATAGGACAGGTTGAAGCTCTTATTGCAGAGCGGGAAATCTGAAACTTGCTCGCCTCGCAAAGCCATTGCCAATCCAAACCAGTTGTGGAATGACGGATCGACGATCTTGTAATAAGCCAGGCGTCCTTCGTTATCCGTGGCGGCGACATGGCAGATTTCGCCCCGCCATCCTTCCACCATTGCAACCGTCATCAATCCCGGCTGAAGTTCGCCGATATCCGCGCAGCGTTCCCCCTCGGGAATCATGCCTGCCTGATCGCGCACGAACTGTATCGATCGCTGAATTTCCAGCCAGCGAACGATCGCACGGGAAAAGACATCGCCGGTGTGCCAGGTCGAAACCGGGATTTGCGAGAACCGGAAAATGCCCGTTGGGAAATCGCTGCGCACATCTCTCCGGACACCGCATGCTCTCGCAACAGGTCCGACAAGTCCGAGATCGCGGCAGGTCTGGGATGTTATCGCGCCGGTCCCTTCGAACCTGGCAAGCACCGAGGGCGCATTCAGCATCAGTTCTACTGCTTCGGTGACGTCTTTGGAATCTGCCTGGATTCGGGTTAAAAGCTCCTGAACGCGAGTTGCGTCGACGTCAAATCCAACCCCGCCCGGACGGACCAATCCGCGTCCAAACCTGTTGCCGCAGAGCAGAGCCGTCATATTAAGAAAATCGCCTCGAATCCGGCCGCAATAGGACATTGTTGGAAGATAGCCCACATCCCCTGCCAGGGCTCCCAGATCTCCGGTATGGTTGGCCAGACGCTCAAGCTCCAAGGCGATGCCGCGTAGGAACGATTCCCGCGCCGGAACCCTGTCTCCGGCCAAGGCTTCGGTGGCACGGCTATAGGCGAGTGTATGCCCCACGGTCGTATCCCCTGCGGCAGTCTCGATCAGATGTATTCTGCGTTTTGCCGGCCCGAGAATCATTGCGCGCTCAATGCCCCGATGCTGATATCCCA
>CAYTYP010000042.1:0-2716 GCA_964441405.1 uncultured Acidobacteriota bacterium | reverse complement strand
TCGAGATGGTAGACATTCTCACCATGGCATTGGAATCGGAAGTGTCCCGGCTCGATAATGCCTGCATGAACGGGTCCGACCGCAACCTCATGGATTTCGGCTCCACGCACCTGAAAGAACTCTGTAATGCCTACAGGATTGGATGCTTTGCCGGATATCTTTTGGCCTGTGTTATAAGGAGAATGGAAACGAATCGGCTTGAGCCAGGGATGTCCGGAAGGCGTGATTCCCCATTGCTCGGCAATTTCCCGCTCGAACCAGTGCGCCTGGGGACAATCAGGAGTCAGGGAAGGATAAGCGCCATCCACATCCGTGGAAAGAATGCCCAGGGTTCCTGATTTATCCCGAGCAAGAACAGCATACAATCGAACAGCCTTTCCGGTAGGCTGTCCATAGAATGCAACGATGCGGGAGCTGTCCGCGACTTCGCCAATTACAGCATCGCGAAATTCTCCAATGGATGCCAGCGGAACGTCTGCCACCCGGATCGCTTCAGCGTTTCTGGCCGTACATAAAGAGGGGGCAGTCATAAACGAACCTCCAGGACGGCGGCGGCTTGTTTCAGGATATTTACTAGCGGCGCGGGCATCCAAAGACCCAAGATAAGGAGGATCGCAAGGGGCGAAATAACCAGCAGCATATCGATCTTGCTTGCACGCTCAGGTTCGACAATGGGAGAAGGATCGCCCCATGCGGCCGCAATCGCATGACGAAGCACGCCTACAAAGACAACGCTTCCGCCCGCCAGGAAAAGGATCAGGGCGAGAGTTGCGTGGCTGTCCATCGCTGCTTTCAACACTTGAAATTCACTCATGAAAATCGCGAAAGGAGCGACCCCGATCAGCGCAAGAAGACTGCCAAACAAGCCTAGGCCCCATACCGGCGCGGATCGTAACGATCCGGACATTTTGGTTATGTCGTGCGTTCCATAGGTCTGCCCCAGCCTGCCTGCGGCAAAAAATGAGAGCGTTTTGCAGATGGAATGATTCAGAGTATGGAAAAGCGCGGCGAAGGTTCCGAGACCTCCAATTCCCAACCCAAGTGTGATGATGCCCATGTGTTCGACGCTGCAGTAGGCCAGCAACCTTTTAACATCACGTTGGAAGATGATAAACGCCGCCGCTACGAGGATGGAGACGACGCCGAACAGGACCAGCAGCTGAGGTCCCCAACCCGCCAGCCCGGTATTGGCTTCGACAATCGGAAGATAACGAATCATGCAGTAAAGGGCCGCGTTGAGCATGAATCCCGAGAAAATCGCGGATACAGGGGCCGGCGCCTGGCTGTGTGCGTCCGGCAGCCAGTTATGCATCGGCGCCAAGCCGGCTTTAGTTCCATATCCGACCAGAAGGAATATAAATCCGGCTTTCAATAACATCGGATTGAGGGATGGGGCGACATTTCGAAGCTTTGTCCAAAGCAACGTATCGGAGAGACTCCTGTGCAGGCCGCCGGCCGAGGCGACGACCATCAGCGTTCCGAGAAAGGCGAAGGCTACCCCGATCGAGCAGATCATCAGGTATTTCCACATCGCTTCCAGAGACGCGGGTTTCACCGGAATGCAGATCAGGAACGCGGTCAAAAGGGTAGTGGCTTCGATTCCAACCCACATGATGCCAAGGTTGTTGGAAATTAATGCGAGCGTCATTGCCGCCAACGCGCCGCACCACAATCCCGCGTATTGATGCATGCCTCGTATCGTGATATGTCCCGATTCCATCTCTCTCACGAAATACTGCCATGCATAAATGGTACTGGACGCGAAGACCAGCGTCATGACGCCGAGGTGGTAGGCGGAAAGAGCATCTACATACAATAGTCCGCCAAAGGCTTCTACCGGCCCGCCGGTGAATACGCGCCACGCCAGCGACAATATGATCAGCGCGAAGACCGCTACTGTAGCGCACAGGACGGACAAAATTTGTTTCAATGTCGGCAGTAGTGTACAGATGGCTCCGCCTGCGCAGGTGAGAACGATCAAGAGTCCAAAAATAAGGTCGTATTCCATTAAGCGCTAACCTTTGAGCGAGCTGAGTTGATCTGCGTCGATATGGTCGAACTCCCGGTTGATGCGATTGATCGCAATCCCCATCACGAACACAGCTACAAAAACATCGAGCAATACTCCAAATTCGACCAGTAGAGGGATTTCGCCTACCGCGGCGATGCCGAACATGTAAATTCCATTTTCGAACACGAGATATCCAATGACTTGATTCAATGCTTTGCGCCGGCTGATGACAAGGAAGAGTCCCGTAAATACGGTTGAGAGCGCGACGGGAAAGACAAAGGAAGATATTGCCGGCGCCGGAACAGGGAATCGATCGGCAATCCACAGGGATGCGGCAAGCATCCCAAGCCCGGCGACAATCGAGGATGCGTAGCCGACGAAAGGCTCAACCTCGCGCCGGACTCCGGCTTCCCGGATATCGCGCAAGAGCAGAAATGGGAAGACGAAACCTTTAAGCCCTATGCTGAAGACGCCGAGAAAAACCAGGCGAGCCGTAAGGACATCCGCTCGAACGATCAGGGTAAACAATCCCAACAGGATCCCTTGAAAGGCAGCCACCCGGACACACGCGCCCAGTTCGCTCAATCCAAGCATCGCCAGGTTGGCGAGTAAGAGAAGAACGGTTGCCAATTCAATCCATTGCTCCATAGCGATCACCTAAGAATGAGTATGAGACCTATAACGGATATAGCGCCGGCCCCTATC
>CAYTYP010000041.1:28250-42651 GCA_964441405.1 uncultured Acidobacteriota bacterium | reverse complement strand
TGAAACGGAAGTAGGCCGTCGCCTTCGTCACCGCGTCACCTTTCGACTCTACTCTCACATTGTCGATGCCCACCGGGGGTTCGCTGCGCTCACCCCCGGCTATCCACATTTCGCCGCTTTGCGGCTTAGAACCGTTTATTTCTCAGGACCGTCAGCGCCGCAATTTTCTTTTCATGCGTCTCGCTCGAATAGGTTGCCTATGTCCATAATCCAAATCACGACCAGAGTTATAGGGCAGCCGCGCCGCCAGCCATGCTTGATTAAAAAATCTGTAACTCAAGCTTTGTCTTGAATCCGTAAAAGCGTGCCACGGAATACAGCCACGGAACGTACGAATGGTGCAATTCGTGCCTGTCACCATTTGCACCATTTAAAACGGGTGAGTTACAGGGTAGCTCCGATTTATAAGGGCCGGAGGCCCGATAGAGAATAGCCAGGGGTGAGCCGCGCGAACCCCTGGTACTCGATCAGAGAATGAAAGAACCCCGGCGGGGTGAAAGAAAGCAATTACCATTGAGCGAACAATTCTTTGCCTAAACTACCGGGGCTCCATCATCGCTGATCTCATTCCAGGGATTCGCTGCGCTCATCACTGGCTATTGTCTTGCGCGCCTTCGGCGCTTTGCTTGCCTTTGACTTGATAAACATATAAGAGCAAGCAGTCGAATTCGAAGCGGCGGCGGAAAGTAACGCCTATCTAATTGAGCTCCGATTTATAAGGGCCGGAGGCCCGATAGACAATAGCCAGGGGCAACTCCGCCACCGGCAATGCTGGATTGAACAATCTGTAACTCGGAGGACCTTCGTTGCATTTCTGCGAAAATGCCTCAGCGGCACGCCTTGCTCTCACGGCGATCGTTCAAAAATCTTGCGGAAGTGAAAGCCATAGATCGCATAGGTGATTGCCATCGGGAAAACAACAGGACGGCGAAACAACGACCAGAAAAAAAGTTTCCAATAGTAGATTCGCTCTTTTCCGAAGACTCCCAAAAAGACAACCGATTTAGAAAGCGCAATAAGGTGCCGGGCTCGTAACTGCGCCTTTTTCCTATGGAGTGGCTGGTAGGCGCTCAGAAATTGGCGGACGCGCCCATAGTACTCCTTGGGCGAGTAGATTGTCCTAACGACTTTCTTGTATCCATCCAGAAGATCCTCTGCTTTCATCCTGGGGATGAAATTCAGGGAGAAGTCGGTATTGTCCCCGGTGCCGGAATTCAACAACCTTCCTTCGTTGACTAATCGCTGATGAAGCCGCGTTCCGCGAGGAGCATTCAGGATGCCGACCATGGCGGTGATAATGCCGCTATCCCGTATGAACGCGATGAGCGTGTTGAAAATGGTTGGGGGGTCATTATCAAAGCCGAGGATGAATCCCCCGAAGACCTGAATTCCGGAACGCTGAATGGCATGGACAGAACCGAGCAAATCACGGTTCTTGTTCGGTATCTTCCTGCATTCCAGCAGACTGCTTTCGTTGGGACTTTCGATGCCCACAAAAACGCTTTCAAATCCGGCTCGCGCCATCAGGTGCATCAGTTCCTCGTCATCAGACATGTTGAGGGATGCTTCGGTGGAGAAGGTAAACGGATGATTGAGGCGATCCATCCATTCGATGAGGCCGGGAAGAATCTGCTCCTTCAGCTTGACCTTGTTCCCAATGAAATTGTCATCGACGAAGAACACATGTCCGCGCCATCCTAGCCTGTGCAGTTGTTCCATCTCCGTAATGATTTGCTCAATAGTTTTTGTGCGCGGCGCCCGCCCATAAAGAACTGTGATGTCACAGAACTCGCAATCGTAAGGACAACCCCGCGAGTACTGAATGTTCATGCTCGCATAGTGACGAAGGTCTATAAGTTCCCAAAGAGGCGCCGGGGTCGTCGTGAGATCGGCCCACTGCGTTGTTGTGTAGATATGGAGTGGGCGCAAATAGGCGAGATCGTCCAGAAAGACCGGCAGTGTGATTTCAGCCTCATTCAGGACAAAGTGGTCCACGCCCTCAAATTCATCATACCGCGAGGTAAATAGAGGGCCGCCGGCAACGACCTTGGTTCCGAGTTTATTGCATCGTTTGATAATGGCTCTTGCAGACGCTTCCTGAACGGACATCGCACTCAGGAACACGTAGTCCGCCCAGGCTATCTCGTTGTCTTTGAGCTCACGGATATTGAGATCAACCAGCGTTTTCTGCCATTCGGCAGGGAGCAGGGCCGCCACGGTCAAAAGACCCAGAGGTGGTTCTCCGGCCTTCTGGGGAACAAACTTCAGTGCATGCCTGAAGCTCCAGAACGTATCGGGAACCCGCGGGGAGACAAGAAGGATTTTCATAGCGCTCTTCCATTACAGTGAAAGCCGGACGGTTAACAAACGGGTCTACACGGAATTATGTCTCGTCAGCCCTTCCTTCCCATTCATGCTAGTCGGAGATGAATCCGACGTACGGTCACTATTGCTCACTCGTCTGGTCACTATTGCTCACTCTGAAAATAGAAGATGATTCGTGGCTCCTCAAGCAAGGCTGCCACGAGCAATTTCAAACAAACGAGTGAGCAGTTTTGAACTGTCATGCGGTTTATCTTGGGAGAGTATTGACATGTTCTTCGGACAGGTTCCTGGGACCGGTTGAGAGAAAGCCGGCGGCTGTTGGATGGGATGCTGTCATCTGTAAGCCGATTGTATCAATGCCGAAATCAATAGTGGCGAAGCAAATACAAAAAACCTGAGGCAATCTAAATGCTGCGTTTTTTCATCTTTAGGAAGTTCGGGACGGTTCTCTTTGAATATCTGATGTTGACGGGATTGATCTTGGGGTCCTCGCTTCTTTACCTCAAAAGTCCGTTTTTCCAACATCCAAATCCCAGCCTCGCAGCCTTAAAAGCATTGCTGATCGCCCTGATATTTCAAATCTTCCTGCACCTGTGCGATGCCTACGACTTCCGGAAACCCCGGTTGCCGTCGATAGACATCGTGCGTGTGGCGAAGGCTCTGCTTCTGGCTTCTCTGGCGCTTTGGTGCGCATATCTGCTTTTCCCGCGCATCCTGGTCGGGCATGGAACCTTTATATGCATTCTGGTTGTGAGCTCGGTCTTTCTGATGACCTGGCATGCATTGTTGCGCTTCTATTTTAAAGTCCGGCATCCGCGCTCGAACATAGTTCTGCTGGGAACAGGGCGGCTGGCGCGCGATCTGGTGCGCGAGATTATCCGCCGGCCGGAGCTGGGTATCGGGGTGAGCGGTTTCCTGGGCGACGATCCGGCGCTGGTGGGCGTTTCGATCGTCAATCCGAAGGTGATCGGCCTCTATAAGGACCTTTCGCAGATTATTGCCGAGAAAAAAGTAAATAGGGTCGTGGTCGAGTTGCAGGACCGCCGCGGGCAGCTCCCCATTGATGAGCTCTTAAAGCTCAAGACTAATTGCATCGGGGTAGAAGAAGCGACTTCGCTTTATGAGTGCGTCACCGGGAAAATCGCTGTTGAAAATCTGAAACCGAGCTGGATGATTTTCAATCCGGGTTTTGATATATCGAAGCGCCATATAGCGGCCAAGCAGATCTTGTCGGTCCTGCTCACCCTCATGATCCTTTTCATCCTAGCTCCCGTTATCCTGGTCGTGATGGTTCTGATCAAGTTGGATTCGCCGGGCCCAATATTTTTCAAACAGGAAAGAGTTGGGCTGGACGGAAAGGCGTTCACTCTCTGGAAATTTCGCTCCATGTGCTGGGATGCAGAGCGCGAGACAGGTCCTGTCTGGGCGATAAAAGATGATCCCAGGGTTACACGCTTGGGCCGATTCCTGCGCCGGTCCCGTCTGGATGAGGTCCCCCAGCTATACAATATCCTTCGGGGCGACATGAGTCTCATAGGGCCGCGTCCGGAGCGGCCGAACTTTGTGAATGAGCTTTCGCAAACAACGCCCTATTATAAGATCCGCCACACCGTAAGGCTTGGCCTGACCGGGTGGGCGCAGATTAACTACCAGTACGCCAACTCGATCGAAGACTCGCTGGAGAAACTGCAGTACGACCTGTTTTACATCAAGCACATGTCGATTGTTTTGGATATGATTATCGCCTTCGAGACAATCAAGATCATCCTCGTGCGCCCGGGTTCTTAAAAACAATTGCCCGGACAACGGCGCGCCAAGACACAACAATCTATAAAAGATTATATGAGCAATTCAGACCAAACAGGCGAGCAGTAGTGAACTGACACCCCGGATACGCCAGTGTATAAAACGGCATGCTGAATCAGCAGATCCTTGTCCGACAAAAGACAGGATGAAAGCTCGGGACTTAACTCGAAGCTAAAAAAGGAGGAGTTCATGAAGACAATTCGAATTACATTAGGGCTGGCCTTGGCGGCATTTTTAATGATCGGCGGCCTGGCGATGGCGGCCCCGCTGGAGTTGAATGAAACTTTTTCCGGTTTCCCGGACACCCCATACACCCAGCAGGATAAAACGTATGCAGACTTCACAGATGTAAATGGCAACTTCCTTGGGATAAGCAACAGTGCAACTTCGATCAAGACTGTGGCTTTTCCTGACTATGACCTGCACACTGTTTCGTTCACCGGGGGATTCCTTGGAAGCCAGACTTACAATATCAAGTACACGATTGAAGTATCCGATCCAAACAGCCCTTTCTTTATAACAAAGGTCGGGCTGGGAATGGATCAATCCTTTGGTGGAGTCGGCACGCTAACGAAGATTGTTAGAGACTATGAAAACAACATTTTGGCGAGCTTTACCATATCCGGCAATGCTGGAGACTTCACTATTTCTCCTCACAAATTGCTCTTTGTCGAGGACATCCTCACGACAAACTCAGCCGGTGTTAATTCCATTTCCAATTCATTCCTCCAAACGCAAACAACTGTTCCGGAACCGGGAACTCTGGGCCTGCTCGGTTTCGGTCTCGTCGGTTTAGGCTATTTCCGTCATAGCGCCAAACGGAGCGGGAGCGCTCTGTTGGAAAAGTTCAACTCCGTCAACAAGCGCTTGCACGCTTAAATCAAGCCCCCTTGAAGCGGATCAACGATAAGTAGCCCTGATAAACGGCGATTGCTTTAATCGGAGGTCCGCTTCAGGGGCAACCCCTGGTTGCTCGACTCTGCGAGGGCCGGCGGCATGATCGACTATGGCCCGGAGTCCGAGCGCCAAGTAAAGGCGCTTCCAATCTGAATGAATAATTAACTTCAACGGGATGCAAGTTCATGGAAGATTTGAAAAATAAATTTCGTTCTCTCTTCAGCCCTCAGGATCCCATGAAGAATAAGAATGCTTTGCCGCCTAAAGCCCATTTCAGCATCTGGTATTTCGTTGTCGCACTTTTGATTTTTACCCTGATACAACAATATTTTCTTTTTCAAAAGGTGGAGACGATTCCCTACAGCCAGTTCAAACAATACCTGGTCGCAAGGAAGGTGGATAAATTAACCATCGGTCCGGAGGATATCCGCGGAACCTTGAAAGGAAAAGAAAAAGGGCCGGTACAGGACTTCACTACAGTTCGGGTGAATGATCCGGACCTCGTGAAGGACTTGGATGCACACAAAGTCAATTACTCCGGGCGCTTTGAGAGCAAATTTTTGAGTGGCGTCCTCTCCTGGATCCTCCCCATCGGCATTTTTTTTCTGATCTGGCGGTTCGCTATGAAAAAGATGGGCCCGGGGATGGGGGTTATGTCCTTCAGCAAGAGCAAGGCCAAACTCTTTGCCGAGAATCAAACCAAAGTCACTTTCGCCGATGTGGCCGGAATCGATGAGGCCCAGGAAGAACTTCAGGAAGTCGTGGATTTTTTGAGCACTCCGGAAAAATTCCAGAAGCTGGGGGGAAGGATTCCCAAAGGAGTGCTTCTGGTCGGTCCGCCGGGGACCGGCAAAACCCTTCTGGCCAAGGCAGTGGCCGGAGAGGCCAAGGCGCCTTTCTTCAGCATCAGCGGTTCCGAGTTTGTGGAGATGTTCGTGGGCGTGGGCGCCGCGCGTGTCCGCGATCTTTTCTCTCAAGCCACCGCCCAAGCCCCCTGCATCATCTTTATCGATGAACTGGACGCTTTGGGAAAAGCTCGGGGAATCAATGTTATGGGTGGGCATGACGAACAAGAACAAACGCTCAACCAGCTTCTGGTGGAGATGGACGGATTCGAAACCAATAAAGGGGTCATCATTATGGCTGCCACCAACCGTCCGGAAATACTGGATCCTGCCTTGTTGCGTCCAGGACGTTTTGATCGGCAGGTTCTGGTGGACCGTCCGGATATCAATGGCCGGGAAGCTATTTTGAAAATCCATTCGAGGAATGTCCCTTTTGATCCCGATATGGATCTTCGCAAGATCGCCGGCCGCACCTCCGGCTTTGTGGGAGCCGATCTGGCTAACCTCATCAATGAGGCCGCCTTGTTGGCCGCCCGGAAAGACAAAGAAACTGTCGGGATGGCAGACCTCGATGAAGCCATTGACCGGGTGGTAGGGGGACTGCAGAAAAAGAGCCGGGTGATGAATCCACAGGAAAAAGAAATTGTTGCTTTTCATGAATCCGGACATGCAATTGTGGCTGAGTCCGTGGAGCATGCCGATCCGGTGCACAAAATCTCCATTATTCCCCGGGGCATTGCCGCCCTCGGGTATACCCAACAACAACCCACGGAAGACCGCTATTTAATGACTCGCTCGGAATTATTGGACCGGTTGGCCGTTTTTTTGGGCGGCCGGGTGGCGGAGGAACTGGTTTTCAAGGAAATCTCCACTGGGGCCCAGAACGACTTGCAGCGAGCCACCGATATTGCCCGGTCTATGGTAGCGGAATATGGAATGAGCGACCGGTTGGGACTGGTGACCTTCGAGCGCCCCAGGCAGTCTATGTTCCTGCCCCAAGGTTTTTCTACCGGGAAAACCTACAGTGAAGAAAAAGCCGGCCAGATAGATGAAGAGGTCGCTCGGGTGATCGAAGAAGCGCATCAAAGGGTGCGGAAAATCCTTTCGGAGCGGCTGAAGATCCTGAATGATTTGGCCCATCTCCTTTCCAAGGAGGAAATCATCCAAGGGGAGGAGCTTAGAAAGATGTTGTCCGAGGACACAGCGGAAAGCGCAGCTGAAGCCTAAATCAAAAAACAAGCAATAATCCCAGGCATTGAAAACGCGATTGGACCCGCTATTGACGCGGGTTTATGCATTTGTGGATTACTCATGAGTTCTCCCGATCTTTCGCCCTTTTTCGCAAGAATTCCCCTACGCTTTTCACTAGGCGAAATTCGCTTGACGATGCCGAATTACGGTATATACTAAAAACATGAAATTCGAGTGGGACGAGGAGAAAGCTTATGGCAATATTCTCAAGCACGGAATTTCCTTCGATCAGGCGATTACGGTTTTCGATGACCCCTTTGCCCTGATCTCGCCCGATGAAAAACACTCCGACGCAGGAGAAATCCGGGAGTGGCTGATAGGCGAATCGGATGATGGCGTGCTGGTGGTGGTTTTTACGAGGCGCCGGCACGGACAAATTTATCGCATCATCAGCGCCCGGCCCGCAAATCGCCGTGAAAGGAAGAGATATGAAGAATTCAAAAGAGTTTCCCTTTGAAAAGGCCAGGCGAGTCACCAAGAAGGAACTGGCTGCCGCCCGCAAGGCGATAGAGGCGAAGACTGGCAAGCCTCGTCCTCCCCGTGGCCGACCGGCGAAATCAGAAGAGGATAAATATCAGCCCACATCGATTCGGCTGCATCCCAAAATTATGGCTTGGGCGCGCAGGGAAGCCCGGAAACGCGGCGTAGGATACCAGACCATCATCAATGAAGTTCTGCTGGAGAAGGCGGGATAGTGGATTCCATGGCCGCTAAGAATTCGAAGCTAACTCAAAGGGTCTTGGCATTAAGCTGAAAATAGCAGCGCCTTTTACTGAGTCAGTGATTCCGTTTTAGTTAATCCCCGATCTTCGAAGAGTTCCTCGCAGCGTTCCGTGATTTTCTGATCAGGAGTTCCCGAAAATCCAAAACCGTTCCACAATCAGTATATTGAATCCATAAGGCATTACATATACACCCAAAACCGGAAAAACCCGTAAGTCCTATAGGACCCATAGCTCAGTTGATTAGCGCAGCTGAGGCCTAAATCTCTGCCGTTCTATTCCGTTCGCTATGCGAGCTTAGGTTTTATTCTTTCGGGCGTTAGAGGAAGCTGATTGATGCGAACGCCGGTCGCATCGAATAAAGCGTTGGCGATTAACGCTCCCATCCCGACAATAGGCGGCTCTCCTCCCCCGGATGGAGCTATTTCTAAATTTTCAACCAGGACGGCTTCTATTTTGGGCATCCAGGAAAACCGGGGAATTCGGTAGGAAGCAAAATCCAAATCCATGATTTCCCCTCCTTTGAAATGTATCTCTTCCAAGCTACGGATGCGGCCCTCCTCCTCCAAATCCGCTTCCTCTAGAAACGGTTTTCAAGTGGGGAACGTTGTAAATGCATTGAGAACTTCTGTCGCCGGCGAAGAATACTCGATAATCCCAAAAAGAAATGCGGTTCTCGTCGTTGAGCCCGGATCTGATCTTGACCACTGCAGCGGGCTGAAACGTATCGTAGAAAAATTCCTCTTCTCGCGTCCAAACGACCTGGACAGGCCGCCCGGTCATTCTCGAGAGTCGCGCGGCTTGAACCGCTTGCCCTATCTGGCTCTTCCCTCCAAATCCGCCGCCGACATAAGGCGTGATAATGCGGACCTTGTCGGAGGTTAAGCCAATCGCACCGGCTATTTCGTTATTGGCGCCAAACGGCCTTTGAGTGCCGATCCAAATGGTTGCGCTGTCCTTTTCCACATTTGCCAAAGCGCTGTGCGTCTCGGTGGGAGCATGTGCGACATAGGGAGTGCAATAGGACTCTTCAAGTTTGATTGTGGCAATTTTTTCGCCTTGAGCCGGATCGCCTTTCTGCTCGACTATGTTGTCCCGCGCGGAATTGTTTACCAGGAGATCGTAGATGGTTTTGTCGTCGACCTTGGGTTCGGGACGCTCCCATTCTGCTTTGATTAAGCCAATTGCTTTCTGCGCCATGTCGGGGAGCGGGTGAACGACTGCAATGAAATCCCCTTCCTGCAACACGCGCACTTCTGGGATCGTTTTTGCCGCCGAGACATTCGCTGATTTCAGCTTGGCATCGTGAGCCGGGGGCCGGAGAACCTTTCCATAAAGCATGTTCGGCAGCCGAATATCACCCGCGAATTGCGCTTTTCCGGAAACCTTAGCCACAGCATCGGCGCGCGGAAGCGATTTTCCGCAGACGGTGAACGCCGATGGTTGTTTCAGCGCGGGCTTTTTATCTAAATGCCTTTCCAGGGTCTTTCCTTTAGCCAAAAAACCATAACTTACCCGGTTTGACGGATTTGCCTTCTCAAGGACAAATCCGTCTTTTGCCGTCAGTTGGTCCTGAGACAAATGCATCTGCTCGGCGGCTAATTGAATTAAAATTTCCCGAGCTTCGGCGCCGGCTCTCCTCAGTGGCGGGCCGAAATATTTGATGCTTCGCGAACCGTTGGTGCCCCCATCCCATGGACAAAGAAACGTGTCGCCCATAACCATGCTGATCGATGCATAGGGCGTTTCCAGTTCCTCCGCGAGCATTTGCGCCAGCGAGGCGATTATTCCCTGTCCCAATTCGACCTTTCCTGTATAGCACGCAACCTTTCCGTCTTCTGCGATTCTAAGATAGGCATTGAAATCGTCCGGATAGCTTCCACCGGTTGGGGAGCGCTGTTGTCCCAGAAGAACATCGTCCAAGGAAAAAAGAAGATATATCCCGGGACCGAGAATTTTCATGAATTCTCTACGCTGCAGGAGGCAGTGAGTGGTTTGCTCCATAGCACCCTCTTTTCATATTCAAACCCAATGATGGTTTAAGACAACAGAGCGATCCAGAATTGCGCATGGGTCATTTTGTTCCGCTGGTTGGAATTTATATCTGACGGTACCAGTATACCGCTTTCTTTCCCGGCGCTAAAGCGCTGGGAGAACCTCAGCCGTCCCTGACGGAACTGATAAACCACAGGATGCGGACGAAATCGCCCAAGGCGCATGGTTATTGCGGGATTGGCAATTGGCCTGTTTGGGCCATTAAAATGGTCGCTTGCGACGATGCGCGCCGTATTGGGAAGTTGTATTATTCAACCATCGGTTATACCTAAATAAAACAGGAGGAACAAAAGCCAACCAACTCTGAAATAGGAACCGACAGTAAACCCAGGCTGCCGATCATTTAAAGAGGGGATAGGGCTTCAGCCAAACTCCCCCTGCCTTCAGAGGCTCAGTATCGGTTAACCAGGGGTATAAAGGCCGTTCTATTGAGCGGCCTTTTACATTGTGGGGGCAACAAAATGGGCGCCTGTCACCAATTGCAACCAATTGCACCAATTGCCTAAGGATGAGCAGGCGTCGAATTGTCCGGTTCGGCCTATTTTAGAGTTTGTCCCGGTTTATGCTTCCTATTGAATTCCGGAACAGACAGGATTACTCTCTTCCATTTGCAAGGAGCGGGAGATTCCCACCATGGCTGCTCAGGAACCCACCCCGGAACCCAAAATAAAGCTGCGGCGGCAGGTCACTGTTTGGGGTTCGTTTTCATGGGGATATGCAGATGTAGGCGCGGACGTTTACGTTGCGCTTGGCCTGGTCATAGCAGCGGCGCAAGGGGCGACTCCGCTGGCCTTCGCCATTGCCGGCATCGTCTATGTATTTGTAGGTCTTGCCCATACAGAGCTTGCCGCTGCGTATCCTGTCGCCGGAGGGGGGCAATATTTCGCGTTTCGAGGAATGGGCGATTTTTGGGGGCTGGTGACAGGCGCAGCCCTAATGCTTGATTACACGGTAGATATAGCCCTTTTTGCCATGGCCTCCGCGGGTTATGTCAATTTCTTTTTTCCTGTCATTCGGGAATTTGCCGTCAATTTTGGGCCTTTCCATCAGGTGAATCTAGTCTGGATGGCGGAGTCCCTGGTTTTCATAGTATTTTTAATTTTTCTGAATATTAAAGGCGTTCGAGAGTCGTCGCTGTTCAATGAGATTCTTGGCGTTCTGGATATGGCGATGGAGACTTCCATTGTTGTACTGGGATTTGCTTTTGCATGGAGACCCGACCTTTTTCTCCATCAATGGAACTCGGCGTTTCCTCCGACGAAGCAGATTCTCTATGCCGTCAGCATTGCCGTGATTTCTTTTGTCGGTCTGGAATCCGTTTCCCAATCCGCCCAGGAAACCATCCGCCCCGGCGCTGTCATTCCTCGAACCTCGCTCGCTTTAATTGCAGTCGTCCTGCTTTTTGCCATGGCGTTCCCGGTCGTCAGCCTGGGCATTCTGCCCTGGCAGGAACTGGCTTCCAGGGAAGGCGATCCGGTCGCCCATTTAGCCAGCCAGTTGCCCTATATAGGATTTCTTGCCGGCCCGATCGCCGCAGTTCTTGCCGCTACGATCGTGCTTATATCGGCCAATACCGGCGTTATGGGCTGCAGCCGCCTGGCTTATAGCATGTCCGAAATGGGTCTTATCGGCAAATGGTTGAACTATTTGCATCCGAAGCATCATACGCCGGTACGGGCCATAATAGTTTTTGCGACAGTCGCGGCGATAGAGGTTGTATTCGGCTTTCTTAACGGACAGAAAGCTCTCGAAACTATGGCCGATATGTATGCCTTTGGCGCGATGCTTGCCTATCTCCTGGCAAGCTTGGCTTTGGTGGCGCTTAGAATCAAAGAACCCCGCACCCCAAGGGCGTATCGAGTGCCGTTCAACTTTAAGTGGCGCGGAGCGGATATCCCGATTTTCGGAATTTTTGCCGTTTTAGGCACCTTGGGGATGCTGGCGATCGTGTTGTGGACGCACGCTGTGGCCAGGATTTTTGGTCCTTTATGGGTTCTGGCCTGGGTGGGATACTATATCTGGTATCGTTATAAGATGAAGCATCCTATTTTCGGCAGCACGCAACATGATTGGGATGCGGAGCAGCTCGAAATTCTTGCCGATACGGGAGAATCGGAGTTATACGAGCAGTTTAAAATTGAAGTGGAGCGTAAAAAGCGAAACGGCAATACGGCTCCAAAACCGTTGGAATGATGAGAGCGATCCAATTTCGAAGAATTATGGCGATCTTGCTCATGGCGATTGGAATCGCCATGTTGGTCCGAGGGTTGAATTTCGTTTTCAGCCAAGATAGGGGCTGGCAAGGGTTGATGATGACTTCCGTCGCAGGCGCTCTCGTTTTCGCTCTGGGTTATACGCGCTGGCGCTATTTGCGCCATAGGTGACATTCGATGCCTCATCCATTAGGAGTTCTCATTGCGCTGTTGTTTGTCCTGAGTCTGGGGGGCACCCTTTTTTGGATGTTGCATCTGCCGCGCCCGATGGCGCAGGAAGTGGCGCGAGCGGTTTTTTCGGTGCAGGCGACGCGCTGTATCATCGTTCCTATCCTGGATTTGTTCTATACGGAAAGAGCCGTAGAATTAGCTTGCCGGATGGGGAAGCAGCAGAATGCCTCTATTGTGCTCGCGTATATTACCGAAGTTCCGCGCTTGCTGACCCTGGATTACCCGCTTGCGCCCGATATCGAGGAGCGCTCCCATCAGGCGTTGAAGCACGCCAAGGCGATTGTGGAACGTCACGGATTGAAGCCAGTCATGACAACGTTGCGCGCTCGTGAAGCCAATGAAGGCATCGGCCAAATCGTGCAAGCCTATAAAGGGGATATAGTGGTTTTAGGGGTGCAGGCCGCGGAACGTCATTTGCCGAGCATTTTTACCCGGACTGCAGATGCTTTGATGCGGCGCCCGCCCTGCGAAGTTTTGATAGACAGCATGCCGGGTTAAAGGGCAGGAGAGAGAGAAGATATGCAAGTTGTTATCTTGGGTTGTGGCCGGGTGGGATCCACGCTGGCGTTGATGCTGAGTTCCGAAGGCCACGAAGTCAGTATTATTGATCGGGAGCCTTCCTCCTTCCGCAGGCTGGGTGAAGATTTCCAAGGGCGCGCTATTTCCGGAATCGGCATTAACGCCGATGTTTTGAGAGACGCCGGAATTGAAAGCGCCTCCGCTTTCCTGGCCGTTACGAATGGCGATAACACCAACATCATGGCGGCTCAGATCGCAAAGGTTCTTTTTAAAGTCCCGCGCGTCATGGCGCGCATTTATGATCCGTTGCGCGCGGAAGTCTACCGCGAAGTAGATGTCGAAACTTTGTGTATTACGACCCTTGGCTCAGGCATCTTCCATGACCGGCTGCTGGATAGGGAATATAAAGGCATCGATGATTACTGGAACCTGTCTCACGAGATGCATCGCCTCTATGCCGCCGCCTTGCCTACGCCTCAACAACTGGCTGAGAAGCGCACCAAAAGTAAAAGCGATAAATCGCACTATATCATCATCGCGGGTGGAGGCAAAGTCGGCTATAACCTGGGAAAAGCGCTGATAGGCAAAGGGGACGAGGTGTTGATTCTGGAAAAACGCCCTCAACGCTTTCATGCGTTGCATGATGAGCTCGGAGAGGCGGTGTTTTTCGGCGACGCCTGCGAAATCCGTACGATGGTTCAAGTCGGCGTAGAACGCGCGGATCTCGTTGTGGCGGTGACAGGCGACGATGAGGACAATCTGATTATTTGCCAGGTGGCGAAGCGCTGGTTCGGCGTTCCGCGGGCCATTGGCCGGGTAAATAATCCGTCGAACGAAGACACCTTTCATAAGCTCGGAATTGAAGAGACGATCAGCGCGACCCGGCTTATGTACCAGTTGATCGAGCAGGAGGTTACGATTAATGATGTCGTTCCTGTGTCCTTGTTGCGCAGAGGCAGCCTGGAGGTCGTGGAAGTAAAATTGCAGCCGAATTCTCCGGTTTTGAATATCCCGGTGCGTGACTTGAAGCTGCCGATCGGCAGCCTGCTCACAGCCATTTTAAGAGGCGCCCAGTCCCAGATCGTTACCGGCGACACCGAACTGCAATCGGAGGATACTGTTGTGGCTTTAACGCAACCTCAGTCCCTGGACGCATTGCGCAAGACTCTGCTCGGTTCTTGATGCGCGGGATAATTTTTCAGAATTGGAAATCCGGGGCGTTTTTTTTGACGCAGAGATTTGAGAAATCGTGGCGCGCTTCTTTATAACGTGTTATTATTTGCGCCTGGTTCATTGTGGTGAGCGTAGCTCAGCTGGTAGAGCTCTGGATTGTGGCTCCAGCGGTCGGGGGTTCGAACCCCCTCGCTCACCCCACCTCCCCTCTTAATATTCTCTCAATGCCTTGTTGTCGGATGGATGCCGCCGCCGGCGATAAAAAATTTATCCGAAACGGTCAAGAAGCAACTTCCGCATAATTCATGATTGATGTATGATTTGCATCCAGTGCACCCGTAGCTCAGTTGGATAGAGCGTCGGA
>CAYTYP010000041.1:0-28240 GCA_964441405.1 uncultured Acidobacteriota bacterium | reverse complement strand
GTATGTTATTGATATATAAAGACTTATAATTGCCCGAAGAACTTCGAATCCGCAGGCCGCCCGTTCGAGTCGGGCCGGGTGCACCACTCGAAATCCTTTGAGCCGAAATCCCTTACAGTACGCATCACATCCAATCCCTTTCAGTCAGGATTGTCGTTGGGGGTTATTTGGGGGTAATCAGGCAGTCTTCGATTGTTCTCCTTTGGAAAATGAAGCCGCGCCAAAATGATATTGACCATGCTCCATAAATGGCGTACAAATATGGAGTATGGTTGAGCGATTAATTAATCCATTGAAAACAAACAGCTTCTTTCTCTTTGGGGCAAGAGGCACAGGCAAATCCACCTTCCTCCGCAACTATTTCCCCCATGATGAAGCGATTCTGTGGATAGACCTCCTGAATCCGGAAGAGGAAGATCGTTATGCCAGAAATCCACTGGAACTTGGCGGTAATTTGGATGTTGCTCCCGGAAAATTCAAGTGGGTGGTATTGGATGAAATCCAAAAGGTTCCCAAGCTGTTGGATGTAGTGCATAGCAGGATCGAATCCAGCGGAACTAAATTTGCCATGACCGGATCCAGCGCAAGAAAGCTGAAGCGAGAAGGAATCAATCTTCTGGCGGGCAGGGCATTTGTCTATAACCTGTTTCCTCTGACACACCGCGAACTGGGAGACAGTTTCAACCTGGATTCGTCATTGATGTATGGAACCCTGCCGGGTTTACTGAAATTTGACACCGGTGAAGAAAAAGCGTCTTTTCTTCGAGCCTATGCTCTGACCTATTTGAAGGAAGAAATTTGGGGAGAGCACATTGTTCGCAAACTGGATCCGTTTAGAAAATTTATTGAGGTTGCTGCGCAATCCAATGGAGAGATCATCAATTATGCAAATATTGCCAGAGATGTTGGCGTAGACACTAAAACAGTGCAGTCCTATTTCGAGATTCTGGAAAACACGCTGCTTGGCTTTATGCTGGAGCCCTATCATCAATCTGTTCGCAAACGCCAGCGTCAAGCTCCGAAATTTTATCTGTTCGATACCGGAGTTCGGCGTGCACTGGATAGGACTCTTACCATTGAACTAAAGCCGGGAACATACGCCTATGGCAAAGCCTTTGAGCACCTGGTGATTGCTGAAGCAGTCCGTCTGAACGAATATAAGCAGAAGGATTTTCGCTTTTCCTATTTGCGTACAAAGGATGACGCCGAAATTGACCTGGTTGTGGAGCGTCCCGGCGCTTCGACGGCGCTGGTGGAAATTAAGTCGACCCCACAGGTAGATGATCGAGATACAAGATCGCTCGAAAGGTTTGCCGCCGACATGCCGAAATCAGAGTCGTTCATTCTATCAACGGATTCCATGGCAAAACAGATTGGCAAAGTGAAAGCCTTTCCATGGCGGCAGGGCCTAAAAGAACTCGGCCTCTAAAGTTCAATTTGCTCTCTATTGAAAATAATTCATTACCCTGGTAATATTATACTATGGCTATTGCACATTCGAAACTCACCGCTCAAGGACAAATATCGGTTCCGGTTAAGGTGCGGCAAAAATTAGGGATTGGCCCAGGTTCGATTTTAGAATGGGACGAGCGGGGAGACATTATTCTTGTTCGCAGAGCTGGAAGATACTCGTCTGAAGACATACATAAGGAATTGTTTCCGAAAAATTCCCCGCCTCCAAAAAGCATCGAAGAAATGAAAGAAGGAATACGCCGACACGCAAGGAAACGACATGCGCGCCATTGACACCAATGTGCTTGTACGCCTGATTACCCGCGACGATCCCAAGCAAGTAACGGAAGCCGAAATTTTCACAGAAAAAGGAGCCTGGGTTTCACAAATAGTTCTTGTGGAAACAACCTGGGTTCTTGCTTCAGTCTACGATTTAATGTCGATGGATATTGCCAGAGTTGTTGAAATGCTCTTGAATCATAAAAACATTGCGCTGCAGGAACCCGAAGTCGTTTCTGCAGCACTTGCACTTTTTCGGAAAAAACCATCGTTGGGCTTCTCGGACTGTCTCCTGCTCGAAGCAGCCCGGAAATCCGGAAATCTTCCCCTGGGAACTTTCGATCGCAATCTCGGCAAGATTTCCGGAGCCATGACACTTTGAGATCGATAGTCGCAAAATTCAGAGTTTATGTTAATAATTCCGGCAAATTGAGAAGGAATCGCCAGGCAGGAATGACTTTGATTATTCCGGTGTCTGTTTTGATCTGCTCGTCACTGTTCCGTGTCACAATCGTTCCGGTTTTGATTCCAAGTTCGGCCATTGCTTCGTTTAAAGCGGTGATTTCTCGTTTGCGTGTTGGGGAATCGGCCATGGATTCGCATGCCTGGATCAAGATTCGTGTCTTCTTAGACATTGGGATAATGAAATCGACCTCTCGGCCGGTCTTAGTCTTGTAATAATAGATTTCCGAATAAAGCCGCCTCAGTGCCGTGAATACGAGATTCTCCAGGAGATGACCCGAATTGACCAGAACTCCCGATGCTACCGAAGTGACCATTGCATGATCGATACAATAAATCCGTTTCGGATTGCTATCCCTGCGCGCAACTGATGCGTCGAATAGTTGCACGGTGAAAAGGAAATAGGCGTCTTCAAACCATTCCAGGTAATCCGACACCGCAGCTTTGGGAACCCTATGGCCTAGCGACTTAAGATATCCCGTAAGGCTATTGCCGGAGTAAAGTGAAGCCGTGTTATCGATCAATCTGTGAGCTAAATCGGTGATTGCTTTCGGGTGGGAAATATCATGGCGTTCAACCAAATCTCGGAAAAGAATAGTGTGAAAATATTCCTGGTGGATTTTTATCCTAAGGGATCGGGAGAGTCCAAAAACTTCAGGGAAACCTCCAGTCTCCCAATATTCTTCAAAGGCTTTCTGAACGATTAGTCGCTTTTTCGTCGACAGTGAATCTTCCTTCTCGATTCCTTTGTAATCCAAAAATTCTCTGAATGAGAACGGAAACATTTCCCACGAGAGCGCCCGTCCACGCATTTGTGTGGCGATCTCCTTTGATAGCATCTTGGCCGATGAACCGGTGATATAGATTTCGCACTTTTCCGTGCGCATTAATCGGTCAACAAATGGTTCCCAGCCAGGGACGGATTGAATTTCGTCAAAGAAGCAATAAACCGTTTCGCTGTTTTTCTTTTTTGGGAATATGGAGTAATAGGCTTCTGTGATCAAGCCCAGATTATCTTTCCGGAGATCATGAAGCCGGTCGTCGAAGAAATTAAGATAAAGGATGTTCTGCTTTGAAATGCCACTCTTTATGAGCTTCTGCATAACTTGAAACAGATAGGTCGACTTGCCGCTGCGGCGCACTCCAATACAGACAGCCGCCTTGCTGCGGACCGTTTCAATCTGGAGTCGACGAGGGACGCCGGTTTCAAGATTAGTCTCCTGAAAGTCTAGAATTATGGATTTTATCGTTTCCAGCATCTTTTGAACCCGGTAATAATTGTTACCAGTTAATGGTCAACCTGGTAATAATTATTACCAGGTTGACTCATGGGTGGCAAGAAGATTCCCCATCAATTTCGTTCTTGGCTGTCCTGGCATCGATACCTTTTCTCGCTTATCCCGCTTTTCTCGCAGGATGAGATATCCTTTGTCGGAAATTAAAGATTTCAGAATCTTTGCAGGTGAAAAGATATATACTGTTTGCTCATTTCAGGCGCAAAGCAAAAGCAAAATTTACATGGTGAAAGGGGAGTGGAATGGGGGGAATGCTTAAGGAGAAAGTCGCGGTTATTACCGGCGCAGGAAACGGATTGGGACGGGCGGATGCCATCCGTTTTGCCGCCCAGGGAGCAAGCGTCGTCGTCAATGATCTGGGAACATCCCATGATGGATATGGGAAGTCGACAAACGATGCGGATCGTGTCGTTGATGAAATCCGGAAAGCCGGGGGCGCGGCCGTTGCGAATTACGCCAGCGTCGCCGATGAAAAAGGCGCCGCTTCCATCATTCAGCAGGCTGTCGACGCCTATGGAAAAATTGACATCCTGGTCAATAATGCGGGAATTATCCGTCATCAGGACATTGATAAACTGATTACGGAAGACTGGGACCTTACGATTAAAACGCATCTTTACGGCATGATGTTCTGCACACGCGCCGCTTCCGCGTATATGAAAAAGCAGGGGTACGGGCGCATACTCTGCACGTCTTCGCATGTCGGATTCGGATGGGCGGGACAGGCGAGCTATTCGACGGTGAAAGAGGGGATTGTCGGATTCGCCCGCACAATCGCCAAAGAACTCGCGTCCTACAATATAACCTGCAATGTATTGCGTCCTATCGCGGCCTGGCGCGGCACCGCTCCGGAAATGAAAAATCCGTTATTTGAAATCAATCAACCGATCGATGTGGCCGAACTGGCGACTTATCTGGTCAGCGAAGCGGCAGGAGATATCAACGGGTGTATCTTCGAAGTGGTGCATGGACACATCGGGATCTTTATCGATCCGCCGCCGATCGAACATGCTATCGATAAAGACGGGCTCTGGACTGCGGAAGAATTAATGAAAGAAATCCCGGAAAAACTGACCCCAGGGCGGTCCCGCGATAAATTTCCCTTTACCCTGCCGACCATGTTTAAAAAACTGGTGGAACCTTAACTGCAATCCCCCAAGCCTGCAATCCGGGATCAAGCTTGGGGAGTTTATAAAGGAAGATTATTTATGAAACGTTTTGAAATGCGGGTGGATCCGGTTACGCAGGAGATCTACTACGAAGTGCCGCTCACAGGGCGCTCGTTGTTGAATGATTCTTTCTTGAATAAAGGTCAAACCTTTACAGCTCAGGAACGGTCGGAGTTTAATTTGATCGGGTTGATCCCGGACACCTATGGAACGCTGGGAGGTCAAATGGATCGGAATTACAACTCGATCCGAATGAAATCCAATGATCTCGAGAAATATGAAGCCCTGATGGAATTGCGGGACCGCAATGAAACGGTTTTCTATGCTCTGATCACCCGGCATATTGAAGAGTTTCTTCCGATCATCTACACTCCCACCGTCGGGCAGGCTTGTCTTAAGATGTCGCACATCATTCGCCGCTTCCGCGGCGTTTATATTTCTCCGGGCAATATCAGCCATGTCGAAAAGATTCTGACCAACCCGGGGATGCCAAGCATCGGATTGATTGTCGTCACGGACGGCGAACGCATTTTAGGCCTTGGGGATCTGGGCGCAGACGGCATGGGCATTCCAATCGGCAAGACGGCTCTCTACGTGGCCGCCGCCGGCATACATCCCAGCGCCACTATGCCGATCTGTCTTGATGTCGGGACCAACAATGAACGACTGCTGAAAGATCCGCTTTATATCGGCCTGCGCCAACCGCGCCTGACCGGAGACGCCTACTACGAAGTGGTTGAACGATTCATCCAGGGAATTCGCCGGATATATCCGCGAGCGTTGCTGCAATGGGAAGACTTCGGAAAGGATCACGCTTTCGATTTGCTGGAACGCTATCGGGATCGGATTTTAAGTTTTAATGATGATATTCAGGGGACTGGAGCGGTCGCCGCCGCGGCGGTGTTGACGGCAGTTCAAATGTCCGGCAAGCCGTTTTCGGAGCATCGTATTTGTATCAATGGTTTCGGTCAAGCCGGAAGCGGCGTCGCCAATGCGATTGTGACCATAATGCAGGAAGAGGGTTGTCTTTCTCTCGAAGAAGCCCGGTCGCGAATCTTCGCCATTGATATTAACGGCCTGCTCCTCCAGGGTGACAAAGCGGAACCTTATCAAAAGGACTTCCTGCAACCGCGCGATGTCGCCGCCCACTGGTCCATCGCCAAGGATAAAGCTCCCAAGCTGGCCGATGTCGTCAAACACGGCAAGATATCCATCTTGATCGGCCTTTCCGCACAACCGGGCGTCTTTAATGAGCCTCTGCTCGCGGATATGATGATCCACACGGATCGACCGATTGTCTTTGCGCTCTCCAATCCGACCTCCAAGAGTGAAGCCACTCCGGAAACGGTAATGAAAGCAACGAATGGCCGTGCGCTTATGGCTACCGGCAGCCCGTTTGCTCCGGTGAAATTGTCGGATGGCAGGGAAATTCATAGTTCGCAATGCAATAATTTGTATGTGTTCCCTGGAATGGGATTGGGAGCGATCGTATGTCAGGCTTCCAGAATTACTAATGGCATGTTCCATGCCGCCAGTCTCGCCATCTCGAAAATGGTGACTGCGGAAATGCGGGAAAACGGTTTGGTATTGCCATCACTTACGGATGTTCGGGGCGCTTCCCTGGAGGTGGCTTTCGCCGTCGCCAAGCAAGCGCGCGAGGAAGGAATCGGCATGATCGCATCCGACGAGCATTTGATGGAACTGATTAAAGACGCCATGTGGGAACCGCATTACTACACTTATCGTCACGGCCAAATCCAAGGGATGTTTCAAGAGTGAAGATATAAAAGCAACCACCGTCACCGAAATTCCGAATAAACCGGCTAAAACAAAAACGCCACGGAACCGAACACGGAATACACAGAAATAAATCATTGAATTCAGTGCATTCGGTGTTCAATTCCGTGGCATTGTTTTAGTCCCTGACTCGATCGCATCAGCAACGGCCTTGGGGGGGCTGCACTGGTTGGACTCGCTTTTTCTCCCAAACCGGTCAGTCTGGTCCTATAAATAATCAGGGCGTTTGGGCGCCGGAGGCGGCGACGGAAACGCTTCGGGTCGCCTCATCCCAGCTGACTTTAGCGCCCAGCGCTTCTGAGACTACACGGACCGGCGCCATAACAGCGCCGTTTTCGATAAATACCGGGCCCGACATAGCCAGCGCCGCGCCATTAATCATGGCTTGACGTTCGCCTATATGCAGTTCAATGATTGTTTTGTCCTTGCTGACAACTATTTTATCTTTGTCCCGGGTTACGGTTGCTCCCAGATACTTATGGAAGAATTCCATCGGCGCCAAGGTCTTGCCGTTCTCGTCCAAATAGGAAAATCCCTTTTCAAAGGTCGCCTTCTTGCCGTTCACGATTATGTCGGTTCGTTTCATTTCAGAGGCTGATTTATTCCTACAGGACGGAAGGCAGCAAACAAAAACAGCGGTAATGAGAATAGCGATAAAGATATCTAATATTTTTTTCCCCATATCCCAGGCTCCTATAAAAACAAAAATAAGGTTTGGGATACTTTATCATGGGTAATATCCTAAAAATCCATTTTCTATTATTTTTTTCATTACGTTAATCCGCCGCCTCAGAAGTCTTTCCTCCGGTGGACGAGCAGCCGTGGGTTTTCCGAGCTCCACCGGTAGTAGCTCTTGACGTCATTGATCGACATGAGCGTCCAGGGCGCCATCGACGAAATACCGTTTTTGCTGAATACAAGGTCGTCTGCGATATACACCGCGGCATGGAAGACGTTCCCCTCCTTATCGAGAAACGCCACGATGTCCCCGAGCTTGAAATCGGTTTCGACGATAAAGTAGTCCTCTTTGAGCGTTTTGAGGGCGATGTTGGCGTCCAGGAAACGGTCATCATGCTTAGGCTCAAAAAAATTGAGAGACGTCCACAGGCAGTTGACGATCGCCAGCTTGCTCAAGTCCCCGCTTGAAAAGGTCGGGTAACTATAGAGAAGGTTCTGTGCAAAGGGGGGCAGCAGGTGGACCACGTCAATGTATCGTTCGCCGCCGCCCTCTGCAATAGACTCGATCAGCGGCCGGATCTTGGCGTGTCGGCCGCCGCGTCCCCAGTACTCGACCAGCGTATCCAAGTTGGTTGAGGGGCTAACGGACAGGCGCGCGATCACTGTCGGCTGCCGAAAGAGGGCCTTGCTGAGCTTCCGCAACTCGTCGTCGCAGCCGATCTCCGCCCGAACGAGTTCGATGTCCGCGAACATCAAGTAATCGCCATCCCGGTAGATGAGCGGTTCGACAAGCCGGCGCGTATTCGGCGAGATGAGGCTCGGACCGAGCCAATCCTTCGAACTCGCGCCGGGATACCGGAACGCCCGCGCCTGGTCCACGTTCAGCCCGCTCTTGGCGAGCATGCGGTAAATACGAGAGCGGATCTCCGGGTTGAGCGCTCGCACCCAAACAGGATCCGGCTTAAAAATGACGCCCACTATCTGCGGTTCGGACTGCGCTTGGGCGCGCATCCGCGCCGCGTCGGTTGCAGATACGCCCGCCGACTGCAGCATCCGGGCCGCCGTTTCTGCGTTCGCGCCCGGAAAGTACCATGTGGGGCGGCGGATGCTCCCCCAGTCGATGGATACGAGCTCCATGGGCGGCGATATGACGATAGGAACCAGCGTCAGCTCACCCCACTTGCCCACGCGGGCTTTCTTCACGGGGCGGGCGTCGCCGATATCAACGCTGGTCTCGGTCACCGGATTTTGCCAGATGTCGGCTTTCCCGAGCCACGGCGCAATCATAATAAGGACAACCACCAGCGCAAGGATCCATGAGCGCGGGATGGCCTTATAGGCGACGGTTGCAAGAACATCTTCGGAGTCGTAGGATTTTTTCAGTGCCATTGGCGTCGCAAAACAAGAATGTGAGCTCGATGATCAAAAAATCCAAAGAGATCCCTTGACAGGAAAATCTACTTTGTTTCGCCCGAGCATCTCATTGCTAAATTGTCATAGGAAATAACAGCCCGCCGGCGTCATCTATGAAGAACTCAGGTAAATCCTAGAAAGGAGCAGATTGATAATTGCCTCACTAAATACATAAAATTAATAGTCTATCTGAATGATCATAATAAATAAAGCCTGTTCCGTAATATCAGGGTACAAAAGTACCTAATTGGTAATACTTTAGTCTTTAAAGAATATTTCACGATTAATTACAGATACTATTCGTTTAGTTAAATCGTTGATTAAAAGATTTCAATCGATCCGGTCCAGGTATTGTATATTTATAGAATCGGTCAGAGGAGATCCTTATGATGTCAGCGGAGGCTTTGGAAGCGATCATCAATTGCGCCGGTGAAGCTATTTTTGTTAAGGACGAACAGCGTCGGTATGTCGTGGTGAACGATGTCTTCTGCGAAACGACCGGCATTCCCCGTGATCGGTTTCTTGGAAAGACAGACTACGAGCTTTGCTCAAAAGAGCAAGCGGATTTTTTTTGCAAACGCGACGACTATGTTCTGGAAACTGGGAATAAAGATATAGGGGAAGAACAGTTTGTAAATGCACAAGGCGACATCCGGACTATGGTAGCAAAAAAGATCCTCTATACAAGCCTATCCGGCGAGAAATTTATCGTTGGGACAATCATCGACATCACGGAACAAGAGAAGGCGCAGGCGGAGTCGCGCAAGAGCGAAGAGAAATTCAAGAAGGCTTTTTATACCAACCCCGAGTCCATCAATATCAACCGCCTCAGCGATGGATTATACGTATCGGTTAATAAAGGCTTTTCAGATCTCACCGGCTATTCCGAAGAAGAAGTGCTCGGTAAAACCTCTATAGAAATCGATATCTGGCATAATCCAAAGGATAGGGCTGAATTGATTGAGGGCCTGAATAAACATGGGAAAGTGGAGAACCTCGAAGCGCAGTTTCGATTAAAAAACGGGGGAATTAAACATGGGATGATGTCGGCGACCTTGATAGAGATTGACGGAAGCCCCCATATTCTCAACATAACGCGGGATATTACCCATCGCAAGCGAGCGGAAGAAGAAAAAACGAAGCTGCAAGCGCAACTGCACCAAGCCCAGAAGATGGAGTCTATTGGACGCCTCGCCGGAGGCGTAGCTCATGATTTCAATAATATACTCTCTGTGATCCTGGGTTATTCCCAGCTTGCCATGACGCGATGCAACTCGTCTGCGCCGATCTATGCGGATCTCGAAGCCATCGAGAGTTCCGCGATCCGTTCCTCCGCTCTCGTTCGGCAATTGCTTGCCTTTGCCCGCGAACAAACGGTGGCGCCCAAGATTCTGGACTTGAACGATATCATCGCGGGCATGCTCAAAATGCTGCAGCGGTTGATCGGCGAAAATATTGATTTCAGTTGGATGCCGGGGGCCGGCTTGTGGCGAATTAAAATAGATCCCTCCCAGATTGACCAGCTTTTAGCCAACCTCTGCGTTAATGCACGGGATGCAATTACCGGAGTGGGAAAGATTACCATTGAAACGGGGAACAAGGTTTTTGATAAAGCTTATTGTGAAGTTAACCCGGACTGCATTCCCGGTGATTATGTAATGCTTGCCGTGAGCGACAATGGCTGTGGAATAGGTAAAGACGCGATGGATCACATTTATGAGCCTTTTTTCACCACCAAAGAAAAGGGCAGAGGCATCGGTCTCGGGTTGGCGACTGTATACGGGATCGTGAAGCAGAACGGAGGATTCATTAATCTTTACAGCGAACCGGGCAAAGGGGCGGCATTCAATATCTACTTTCCCCGCGTCCTTGGGGCAGTCATGGAATCCACCCCTTCCGTCCGGACGGAAATCCCCAAAGGAAACGGGGAGATTATACTGCTGGTAGAAGACGAAGAGACAATTCTGAACTTAAGCAAGAAAATGCTGGAAATACTCGGCTATGTGGCGTTGACCGCCGGCACGCCGGGGGAGGCGCTCCGGCAGGCAGAGATCCATGGAAGCCAAATACGCCTGCTGGTTACCGATGTGGTTATGCCGGAGATGAACGGAAAGGATTTGGCAAAACTCCTCAACGAGAGGATTCCCGGCCTGAAATGTTTGTTTTCATCGGGCTATACGTCCAACATTATTGCTCATCACGGCATCCTGGAGGAGGGCGTCCACTTCCTTCAGAAACCCTACTCCATCAAGGATCTTGCAACCAAGGTCTATGAAGCATTAAAACAAGGACCGCGAGAAGCAGCTTAATGTTTGAACACAACCAGTTTTGTTTCGATCCCTTTGATTGAATCCAGCGATTTCTTTAGTTGGCGCGCTTTGGTTTCTCCGATGATATCCAGGATCATGATGGCGTTGGGGGATGATCTGTCTTGATCCACTTCATGCATTCCGAGCCGGGTTCTGATTACGTCTCCGAATTGCGTCAGGCTTTTTTGGACCAAAAGCGCTTCCTTCAAACGATCGGTTACATGAACAGCCAATAAACAATGGGAATCTTTTTTAACAGTCATTTTATCTGCCTCCATAATTCTCGGAATCGGGATCGCCGCAGTTGAGTCCGACGCTCCATAGGTTATTGGTTTCGCAAGGACGGTTGAAATAAAACCGGCTCGTTCCGTCGTCCCTAATCACGCCGGCGCTCCCAGGATGTCTATCCTAGCGCTAAACCGGCAAATTAGCGAAGCGAATAAGCGAATCGTCAATCAATTTACAGCTTGCTCCGGTGTGTGCGCCCGCGATATATATAGCAAGCTGTCAGAAGCAATGAACCCAAATTAGAGGTTACTTAAATATGAGAATCATTGTAACGGAGAGAATCGCGGATGAAGGCGTTCAATACCTGCGCGACAACGGATTTGAAGTGGATGTGAAGCTGGGGCTTTCTCATGCGGATTTATTGGAAATTATTCCTCAATATGAAGCCATCATAGTTCGAAGCGTAACTAAAGTGAATAGCGAGCTGATCCAAAAAGGCGTTAATCTGAAGGTCGCCGGAAGAGCCGGCAACGGGATTGACAATATCGATGTGCCGGCCTGCACTCAGAAGGGCATCATTGTCGTCAATACCCCCGAAAGCAATACGATGGCGGCTGCGGAGCTTGCCATTGCTCATGCTTATTGCCTTTTCAGAAATGTTCCCCAGGCGAACGCGGCGGGGAAAAAACGTGATTTTCGAAGGAACAAATTCCTCGGGAATGAGCTCGATGGAAGGACAGTGGGAATCATCGGTCTTGGACGAATCGGCTCCATCGTCGCCAGGAAACTGATCGGCTCAAACATGAAGGCAATCGCCTATGATCCTTATATCACCGACGACAAGTTTAAACGGAACGGGGTCGAAAAGTGCGAGACTCTGGATGAATTGATGCGTCGGTCCGATCTCATCACCATTCATACGCCCAAAACAGCGGAAACTATCGGAATGGTTGGTGAAGCGCAACTGAAGCTCTGCAAAAAGGGAGTGCGGCTTGTTAACGCCGCTCGAGGCGGACTTTTCAATGAAAAAGCTCTCTTCGATGCGATTAAAGCCGGGATCGTCGCCGGCGCCGCCCTTGACGTTCTGGATCCGGAACCGGGCTACGACAAACCGCCGGAAGAACAGACCTATCAAAATCCTTTGCTCGAATTGGACAATGTGATCATAACCCCGCACCTGGGAGCCTCCACCCATGAAGCTAATTACAATGTAGGGACGGCCATAACCAAGCTCGTTTCGGACGCTCTAAAAGGGGATTTGGTGGCAGCCGTCAATATGCCCGCGCTGCAATCAAGCGATCTGATTCAGCTTAAACCCTACATCTCCTTGGCTGAAATGCTGGGCAAAATATATTACCAGGTTGATAAAGAAACGGTGACCAAGCTGGAAGTCGTATTCAGCGGCGATCTGGTCGACAAGGAAACAGGGATTCTATCCCTCTCCGCTTTAAAAGGATTCCTGACTCCAATCACGGAGGAAAGGATGATTAATTATGTAAATGCGGAACTTATAGCTAAGGACATGGGGATCGAACTCGTAGAAAGCAAAAGCTCGTACCTGGACAAGTATACGAACCTTATAACATTGAAGTTTTTTACAAAAACCCGAGAACTGTCGGTTTCGGGAACCATCTTCGCTAAAGAGGAAATGAGAATCGTCGATTTCTTCGGCTATAAGTTGGATTTTGAGCCCACGCCTTACGTGATCGCTCTTCAGAATATCGATAAACCCGGAATTATCGGGAATATAGGATCCCTGCTCGGCGCAAATAAAATAAATATCGCTGCGATGCAATGGAGCCGGAACAAAAAAGGGGAGAAAGCGGTTTCGTTTGTCAGCGTGGATGGGGCAGTCAGTGACGACGTCTTAGCCCAGTTGCGCAAGATCGACGGAGTGCTGAAAGCGAATATGATTAAGCTCTGACGTCCGTAAGGCGGCTCCGCCGCCGGCCGCGACGGATTGAACAATCTGTAACTCAAGCTTTGTCCTCATCGACAAAACCAAGTTTAAACCAATGCTCGTTGCGCAATTTAATGTCGTAACCGTCGGTTTCGGTTTGATCCGGAGTCTCGGCGACGAACCTTATGGCTTTCATCGGGCAGGATTCAACACAGGCTTGTTTGCCGCCGGGGCCACCCCGTTCATTCCAGTAAGCAGCCGTGTCGATGCACAGGTCGCACTTTGAGGATTTCTTTAGTTCTGCGTTCCAGACGGTTCGGTGGGGTTGTTGCGGGCACATCTTAATGCAGGTTTTGCAGCCAATGCATTTTTTACTGTCGATTCTTCGTACATTGCCGTTTGCTTTATCAATGTATGCAGCGCCGACCGGGCAGTTGATAACGCATGGCGGGGTTACACATTGCCGGCATGGAGCCACTTGGAGATCATAGGGAAATTTCCCAAACGAGTTCTGGATGATCTGTATGCGAGATAAGGACAGGTTTTGAACTCCGTAATGAGTTAGAGAACAGCTAAGCATGCAGGTAGTACAGCCGGCGCATTTCTTGCTGTCGTAGACCAGGTAGCCTTTCGATGCGGGCATGTCCGGCGTCGCGGCCGGAGCGGATATGGGGTTCGCCGAAATTAGTGCATCAACGGCGACCACAGTTCCGCCGGTGACTAGGAAGTCACGTCTGGAATATTTCTTCTTGTTGATTTCTTCGCTTTCAGCCTTTTTGCCTCCAGGCATCGGGTTGCTCCTTCGCTGGAAAAAGCTATTCATTAATGGTCGGAACCCATAGACTGCGCCTGCTGTACATCTATCTGCTACTTTATGGACGATATCTCTGGTATATTCAACAGGAAACCAACAGGTTTTTGGGCGCCTAGGTAATGTACATCAAACACTTTAGATTGAATGAATCTCCCTTCTCCCTGACTCCCGATCCCCGGTATTTTTTTATGAGTGAGAGGCACCGGGAAGGATTGGCTCATCTCATATACGGGATTCAACAGCCCGGAGGATTCGTTCTCCTTACCGGAGAAGTCGGGTCGGGGAAAACGACTCTGTGTCGTTGCCTTATTAAGGAGCTTCCTCCGGATACGGATATTGCTTTAATTTTGAATCCCCGGCTGACCGCGCTCGAACTGCTGGCCTCCATTTGCGATGAACTCAGGATTCAGTATCCTCAAGATACGCAAAGCATCAAGGTCCTTATTGACGCTTTAAACCGGCGCCTGCTCGAAAATCACGCCCAGCGCAAGCGGACGGCAATTGTCATTGATGAAGCTCAAAATCTCAGCGGCGACGTACTGGAACAGATCCGGCTTTTGACAAATCTGGAGACGGCCAAGGAAAAACTGCTCCAGATTATCCTGATTGGCCAGCCGGAACTCTTGTCCGTGCTGAAGAGCCAGGAGCTTCGCCAGTTGGCGCAGCGGATAACAGCTCGTTATCACCTGCTTTCAATGTCGCGGGAAGAAACCAGCGCTTATATCCGGCATCGGCTGTTGATTGCAGGCAGAAGCGATCCCATTTTCACGCCTCGCGCCATTCGGCGGGTATACAGCCTTTCATCCGGAACTCCCCGAATAATAAACATAATCTGCGATCGGGCGCTGCTTGGGGCTTATGCTCACGACAGACGAGATGTTGATTCGGCTATTGTCGGTCGCGCCGGCCAAGAGACGCAAGGCCTCAGACGTCGCCGGATGCGCTATGCTTTAGCTGCCGGAATCGGGATCCTTGCCCTTCTGGCGATTGGCCTGGCTTTCTTTTTTAAGCCGGATTTATGGCCTGCCCTGCGTGGGAATGCCGCTTCTATAGCCGAAAAGAAAAGGGGCGTCGCCCCGGCAAACCCTCCGGCAACCAAGGGGCTGGCCGCGAATTCAATTTTGTCGACGCCGGATCCGAAAAAACCGGAAAAGGGATCGGCCGAAAAAGTGGTTCAATCCAATGCGCTTCCTTCAAAAGCGGCGGTTTCAACCGTTGCAACCGAACATTTATTGGATGTCCTGATAAATCCTTCGGTGAACGCTACAACCAGCTCAGGTTTCAGCGCGATCTATTCCCATTGGGGCGTTCCTATCACCTTGGATCCGTCGGACCTCGGATGCAAAGTCGGACGGGAACAGGGTTTTGAATGCCTCTTCCAATCGGGCAATTGGTCCAGATTGCGCCGATTCGATTTACCGGCGCTGCTTGAAATGGCATTGCCCGACGGCCGCCGAAAATACGTGACTCTTGATGGACTGAACGGCGCAACAGCCAGGCTGACTATAGGAAATAAGAAATACACATTTCCGCTCTCTGAAATCGACACCCTGTGGAGCGGCGCTTTTATTCTTCTATGGAAGCCCCCTTTTCCGCCGCGAACGCTTTCTATGGGATCTCGCGGCAAGGACGTCGCGTGGGTTATCCAGGCGCTGAATACGCTGGACGGGAAGTCGGCCGGCGGCGCTGCGCCGGATCATTTTGACGACAATTTGCGACAGCGCGTCCTTGCTTTTCAACGCAGCCGATCGTTGATTCAGGATGGGACTGTTGGAAACGAAACGCTCGTGAGGCTGGCCTTGGCGCTGGACGGATCCAAGGCTCCATCGATTTCCAATCAAAATCGATAGCCAGAGGTAATTTTAAGATGTCGTATATTCTGGATGCTTTGAAAAAAGCTGAGCAGGAACGGGGAAGCGCCCAGCTGCAGACGGTCGCCTCAGGGCGTTCCGATCGGGAAAGATATCGCCGTCGATGGTGGCCGGCAGTCGTCGCTCTTGGGGCAGTCGTCGCGGGAATTATCTGTTTGCTTTGGCTCTATCAGGGGTGGAAAAAAGAAACAGCGACGACGCCCGGACAACCGGAAACAAGGACGGATGTTGTTTCGCGGTCGGCGCTCATGCCCTCGGCCGAGGTCCCGAAGATCAGCCAACCCCCGACAAGCGTTGTTCCAGGTTCGACAGTTCCGGAGTCGCCTAAAGAGAGTGTTGCGGCCAACCCGATTGAAACTGGAAATAATAGGCATGCGCCCGGACAGGCGCAGGCAGTTCCCAATCGAAACGAAGCGGCAAAGCCGATCGATGCCGGAACCCAGCCGCCTTCTGTGGCTGAGAAATCTGAACCGGAGCAGGTTTCATGGAGGGAATCGGCGGCAAAACTGCGTGTGACGATGTTGATGTATTCTGAAGATTCATCGGAGCGGATGGTTTTTATCAATAGCCGGAAATACAAAGAAGGAGAATATGTCGAGGAACGCTATCTTCTGGAGAAAATCACCCTGGAAGGAGTGCAGTTGAGCTATAAGGGAGATAGAGTTTTTTTACGCCCCTGATGGAACTTTTTAGGGCATTTGTTGTCCTTAAATAATAGATAAATGTGGACATTCGTTTTAAGATCGTGCAAAAATTGCAGCAGGTTTTTTTAGTCCAATGCTCGCCGGATATCAAGGAGCTTATGAAGTTATGAAGATCAATACACGAACTGTTGGAGATATTCGAATTATAGATTGGAGCGGCAAGATCACACTGGGTGAGGGCACTATGTCCGTTCGCAATGCAGTGCTCGATATTTTGCAAAGCGGCGGAAAGAAGATCATCCTCAATCTTTCCGATGTCAACTACATCGACAGCTCCGGAATCGGAGAGCTCGTAAGCTCTTATACAACAGTCACGAATAACGACGGAAAATTTAAGCTTCTGAATTTAACCAAAAAAATTCACGAACTGCTTGCCATCACAAAACTGTTGACTGTTTTCGAGACTTTCGATAGCGAAGAAGCGGCGATTGCCAGCTTTAAATAGCTTGATGGTTTCTCCAGACGATAAATAGAGCGCAAAGGAGGCCTCAGTATGCCCTTTGCGCTTTTTTATTTGAAAAACGTTCAAAGGTTTCCCGTTTCCAGCTGACGGGAAACGGGGAGCCGATCCGATGAGCGATGAATACACCCAGGAGCGGATTCTGGGACTGGCTCAGAATTTCATGGAATGCAAAATTTTACATTCAGCCGCCGATTTAAACCTTTTCACGCTTTTTACTCAAAACAAGCTAACCGCGGATGAGGCCGCCGGCAAAACCGGCGCAGATCCGCGAGCTCTTTCCATGCTGCTGGACGCTCTTGCGTCCATGGGTCTTCTCAAAAAAGATAAACAAACTTACTGGTGTGAAGGATCCGTCGCCGAGCGCCTTTCGGAAAGTTCTCCGGTTTCAATCCTTCCCATGGTCCGCCATATGGCTTCGCTCTGGGCTCGCTGGTCTTGTTTGACCGATATCGTACGTGGAACTGCCGGCGCTAAAAGTGAATTCGATTTTGTGCGCAGCCCCGAGGAACTTCGATCCTTTATTGGAGCGATGCATGTGGTTGCGGCTCCCATGGCCAACCAAATAGTCGAATCGGTGGATGCAAGATCTTCAAGAGCTTTGATCGACGTAGGAGGCGGGTCCGGGAGTTATACGATCGCTTTTTTACGTGCAATCCCCGAGATGAAGGCGACCCTGTTTGACTTGCCTGAAGTCGTTGAAATGGCTCGCGAGCGCCTGTCTCAAGAGGGATTGATTGACCGTGTCAACCTGGCAGCTGGAAGTTTTTATGAACAGGAGCTTCCGGCCGGGCATGATTTGGCTCTGCTTTCGGCCATAATTCATTCCAACAGCCCTGAGCAAAACCAGGATCTATATAATAAAGTGTTTCGCTCTTTAAATAATGGCGGGAGAATTCTGATCCGTGACTATGTCATGAATCAGGATCGGACTTATCCTAAAGCCGGCGCCGTTTTCGCGATCAATATGTTGGCAGGGACCTCAGGCGGCAGGAACTATACTTTCGAGGAAATCGAGGCGAGCCTGAGCAAAGCCGGTTTTACCCGGATACGGCTTCTTCGAAAAGGTGAACACATGGATGCGGTTGTTGAGGCTTTTAAGCCTTAACCAAAGGCGGGAGTATGGAATCAAAAATGTTTTTGCTCAACCGTAGAGATTTTCTGCGGTCTGCGGGAGTCGGTTTTGGGGCGATCGCTGTTTCCTCGTTATTATCCAGCGCTTCTGGTGTGGGTTGGGATAGCGTTCCGGAAATCCTGGCGCGCATCAAGCCTCCAAAATTTCCCAAGCGTGATTTTGATATAACCCAATACGGCGCTGTCGGGAACGGTAAAGATTGCAGCGACGCTTTGAAACAGGCGATCCGCGCCTGCCACCGGGCTGGAGGGGGCCGCGTGGTCGTTCCTGCCGGCGATTACCTGACCGGAGCCGTCCATCTACAGAGCCATGTCAATCTTCATATTTCCGAAGGCGCCACCCTGAAGTTCAGTCCGGATCACCGCCTCTACCTCCCGGCGGTTTACACACGATGGGAGGGAGTGGAATGCATGAGCTATTCATCGTTCATTTACGCTTTCGAACAGGAAAATATTGCAGTAACGGGCCGAGGCGTGTTGGACGGGCAGTCGAACAACGAGAATTGGTGGGCCTGGAACGGCAGCCCGTTTTTCGGCGGAGGGGGCGGGAAGCCCAATCAAATGGCTGCGCGCCGACGGCTTTTTGAACAGGGAGAGAAGGATGTCCCGGTGGGCGAGAGGGTGTTCGGTGAAGAAAGCTATTTGCGGCCCAATTTTGTCCAATTTTATCGGTGCCGCAATGTGCTGGTGGAGGGCGTGGTCGTCAGAAATTCGCCGATGTGGCAAATCCATCCGGTGTTGTGCACCAACGTGACGGTGCGGGGCGCAACGATGGCCAGTCACGGACCTAATAATGACGGCTGCAATCCGGAGTCGAGCCGCGACGTGCTTATCGAAGACTGCATATTCGATACGGGAGACGATTGCATTGCTGTTAAATCGGGACGCAATCGGGACGGCCGTCGTATTGGAACGCCGTCGGAAAACATTATTGTCCGCAATTGCCGAATGAAAGACGGCCATGGAGGCGTAACGATCGGCAGCGAAGCTTCAGGCGGAGTCCGCAATGTATTCGCAGAAAACTGCCGGATGGACAGTCCCAATCTCGACCGCGTCCTGCGTCTGAAAACGAATTCAGTCCGGGGCGGCTTCATTGAGAATGTATTCATGCGCAATGTGACCGTCGGCCAGGTGGCGGATGCTGTATTTCACGTGGATTTATTTTATGAAGAAGGGGACGCCGGACAATTCCCACCCAGGGTGCAAAATATCGAAATGGTCAATGTTACGAGCCAAAAGAGCAAGTACGCCTACTATCTCCGCGGAACTCCAAGAAGTCCGTTGACCAATATCCGGATAGAACGATGCTCCTTCGAAAATGTCGCTAAACCGGATGTTGTGCAGAATGTACAAGGATTGGTTTTGGACAGGGTGACGGTGAACGGAGCAGTCGTCAGGGGGCGGTAGCTGGGGAGTGGCAGTAGGCGATCATTTCCTTTTAAGAATGGGCTCCCTCGTCTTTTTCTCAACGGCTGTTGTCCCTCAGAATTACAGCCAAGTGAAGGGCAAGCCCAGCAGATTGTCCTCAAATATCCGCGCGTTGACATCATTGGTTATAACTATGCCGAATCGCGCCTTATGTTCACTGACGAATTCGAGCAATCCCTGAAGATCACGGCTGCTGACAGTTGATGTATATTTGATTTCCAGCGCTATACGGCCAAAATCACCATCCAAAACAAGGTCCACTTCAGCTCCGTTGCCAGTGCGATAATAGGAATACTCATACCCTGCGCCGAGTGCGTTCAACTGGCGCAGGATTTCCTCAACGACCATTCCTTCCCACGAAGCGCCCATCTGAGGATGACTTAGCAAAGCATCAACATCCGGAATGCGTAAAAACGAATGCAATAATCCGCTGTCGCGCACATATCCACGAGGATGTTTCACCAGACGTTTCATCGAATTCCGGGAGAAAGCTGGAATTCGCCGCCAGATGAAGGTGCCATGCGCGATGTCAAAGTAATCCCTTGCCGTCGGTTGAGAAACAGCCAGCGCCCGAGCCACCTCGGCGTAGTTCAATACGTGTCCCGACAATCCTCCCAGCATTTCTATGAACCGTCGGAAACGTACTTCATCAAGCCCGGGAAACAGCCTTCTCACATCCCGATAAAGATAGGTCTGAAGATATTGTTCGATCCAATATCTATGGAATTCGGCTTCGGGATTCAGCCAGGATTCGGGAAATCCACCTCGAAACCAGAACTTATGGACTTTCGCAATATTCCCGCGCGGTTTAAATCCTTCGACCAAATCGGCAGGTTTGGTTTTTCGATCCAGAAGACGACGAATCAACGAATCCCGACCGGAAGTCTGAGTCACTTCCTCCCAAGAAAATGGCGCTAATTCGATAATGCCTACCCGGCCTGCAAGGCTTTCCGAAATCGATCGAATTAACTCCGGTGAACTTGAACCGCTGATGGCAAATCTACCTTTTTCGGTGCGCCGATCATCGATGGCCACTCGCAGTGCGGAAAAGATTTCTGGCGCCAGTTGAGCTTCATCCAGAGCCACGTGCCTGGGATTGAGGCGAAAGAAGGCGTCAGGGTCGCGTGTAACGACATCGAAATCCGCCCGTCTTTCAAGATCGAAGTGTTTCCATCCGTCCTGTAGAGTTCTGAGCAGAGTTGTTTTTCCGCATTGCCGAACGCCGATGACGACGACACAAGGAAAGATTTTTAAATAGGTCCGGAACAACGCTTCACAGGCACGTTTCATACCATGCATTATCAAACCATTCCTTTGATTTTGCAAGCACGAACCAACATACGGAAAATCAAATAAATCCGAATCAGGGTGAGGAACGCAGATGTTAAATTTTACGGGAAATCTTGGACATCTGTTGAGATGAGATTAAAGAACAAAATCAGGTTATCTGTCACTTATCGGAAGATAGATGACGGGATGCAGGATTTGCGGGCGACAAAAGGCAAATAACACGCTTGAACGACCTATAAACAGTCAGGGGGCTGTAGCTGGGGAGTGGCCGTAGGCGATCATTTCCTTTTAAAAACGGCTTTGTCGGTTGCGGGTTCCGGTTGCGGGAGAATGATCGCAGCCATGTTAGGCGTCCAGCCTCCAAGCACATAAGCGGGATTTCTGTAATTGGCGATAATCTCCGCATCTTTTTCCTTTTTCAATTGCCGTGAAGCGGGATGGCGCCGGCTGACGTCGATCGGCGTTCCATCGCTTGAATTAACGCTGTTGTATTCCCAAAAATGGACATTGGATGCGTCTCCGCCTATATCCCCCCATCCGACAGGTTCGATGCCTGCAAGGGCGCAATCAATCAATACGGCTTCACAGTAAGGATAGTTCTTGCCGCCATTGGTCGGCGAGCGGGCCAGTACAGTTTCTCTATTCCCCCTGGTTTGAAATTTGCAGTTTACAAAAACGTTGCCGTGGTTTTCGGAAGTATTGCGGATCCACATATAAGGACCTTGGGAACTCAGCTCGCAATTGTTGAAGAAAGCGGGTCCGCGCCCAAGTATGGTGTCTCCATCGCCGATAATGCGGGAATCGGTGAAATAGGCGGAACCGTTCGATTGCAGCGCGTCGCCGGAACCCACAATCGTGACATTCCTGACGATGATTTCTTTGCCATTCAGCAACAAGCCTTCGGCTTGTCCATAGGCTGTTGTTTTAATCGTGAGATTCACCAGCTGTATTTTGCTGGAATTGTCCACTGCAAACGCTGCGCGGCGGGAAGGGAAAGAACCTAAAACTTCATTGGTCTTGATGTTTATCGGGTGGGGATTAAAGACTTCGTTGTTTTTATAGAAAACAACCGTTTTATCTCTGTCTTCACCGAGAATAGTGATGTTGGATTTGTTGCGGAAGTAGACGATTTCTTCATACATTCCGTTTCTGATAAACACAGTCGTCGGTTTTGGATTGTAGTCGGGTATGAAGTCGATAGCGCCCTGTATGGTGTTGAAATCGCCGGATCCGTCGGCGCTGACCGCCAGCCTTTCTGCATTGCCGCTCGGTGGAGCTTTCTTGGTAGTGAATTTCCAGCCGGCGTTATCTGCAATTTTAAACCCGGCGTCATTTAGGATCAAGACGCCCGGGTCGATTTTTACATAATAGGTTTTGTTGTATTGCAGAAGGTTGTTATGCGGGTAGATGGTTGCTTTATTGTCATGAATGATTACAGGGTAAAAATGAAAAGCGTCTGTAAAGCCGCCGATGATGGTCAGTTGATATTTGTCTGACGTAGGGAGCGCGGCCCCGGAAGGGGTTCCGGGTTTCGTATTGGCGTTCGTAAAACGGCCGGAAACATATTCGTAGGGGGTTGGCATATAGACGGCGGAAGGGGAAGGAGTTGTCGCCGTCGGTCCGGGCGGGATGCTCAAATCAAGTTGATCGACCAATCGGTCATCAGCTGCATCGTAAATGCAGATCTGTCCGGATTTGCCCAGCACGGGCGCGCTTGGGAATGTGATTTCCAGATGCGTGTCCGGATTCACATTCAAAGCTTTGTTTAAGGGAAACAGGACGATTGCTTTCGATTTTTCGTCGGCGATTTGCGCTCCGGAAAAGAACGAGATGAGCAGGCATAGGCTAGCCGAATAAAAGAAAAAGCTTTTCGCGTATTTTGTCATGGGGCCTCATTAACGGTTTTCTAGTCCTAGGATAAGATTGGGCGCTCACGTCTACTCAAATACAAATGCTTACGACTCTGGTGCGCTCCCGGAACTGTCCAGCGTCTGCCGAATGCGGTTCGCCAGGATTTCCATTTTAAACGGTTTCTGGATGAATCCCGTTCCTTCCGCCAGCACGCCGTGACGTGTGATTGCGTCCTCCGCGTATCCGGACATAAACAGAGCCTTAAGATCTGAACGATTAGCTCTGAGGCGGGAATAGAGTTCGACTCCATTCATGTCCGGCATTACAACATCGGTCAGTAAAAGATGGATTGGCATCGAATGAACCTCGCAAATTCTGATTGCATCTTCGATGCTTTCAGCTTCCAGAACGACGTATCCCAGTCGGGATAGAACCCGTCGTGTAAACTGCCGAACTAGTATTTCATCCTCAACGAGGAGCACTGTTTCGCTGCCGGTCGGCGATGATGTTCTCCTGGGAACTTCTTTCGCAGCAGGCGTTCCATAGGTGCGTGGAAGATAAAAGTGGAATACGGCGCCGCAGCCCGATTCCGAAATTACCTCAATTGCCCCTCCGCTCTGTTTTGCAATTCCATAAACCGTTGCGAGACCCAAGCCCGTTCCCTTGCCTTTTCCTTTCGTGCTGAAAAATGGTTCAAATAGGCGCGACTTTGTTTCGTCGTTCATGCCCTCTCCAGTATCGGAGACGGAAAGCGTCACATACTCCCCTGGAACTATTTCGGAGTGGGTGAGGGCATTTTCTTTATTGAGCGTCAGGTTGGCTGTTGAGACAGTCAGCACTCCTCCGTCGGGCATTGCATCGCGTGCGTTAACGGCAAGGTTGAGCAGGACTTGATCGATCTGATGTGAGTCGGCATTAACACTGCCAAGGTCGGATGCGAGATTGAAAACGAGTTTGATGTTCTCTCCGATCAGGCGTTCCAGCATTTTGCGCGCTTCCTTCACCGTTGCGTTTAAGTCAATGACTTGAGGCTTGATTATCTGTTTGCGACTGAAAGCCAGCAGTTGCTGAGTGAGACTTGCAGCGCGCTCGCCGGCTTTTTGGATTTCCGCGACCTCGGCCTGCAGCGGGTCCTCTGTTTTCAGTTGATGAAGGATGCTCTCAGAGTATCCGAGGATCGTAGTCAATAAATTATTGAAGTCATGAGCGACTCCTCCGGCCAAGCGGCCGACGGCTTCCATTTTGGAGGCCTGGACGAGTTGTTCCTGGAGGCTTGACCGCTCCTCCTCCACCATGCGGCGGGTTATGATGCGCCACATTCCTTCCATCAACAGCGTGAGCTGGCGAACGTCGCTTTCGTTGTAATCCTCAGGCTTGTTGCCCACGCCGGCGACGACCACTATGCGCTTTCCGTCGAAGATAGGCACATTCATATGGCGTGTAATTCGAACATGTCCCTCAGGGAAACCGTGCTTCAATGGATTGTCGGCGGCATAATCATTAGTGACCACAGGGCGCCGCTGCCGCACCGCCTCGCCCCAGAGACCTGTGGTTTCTATTGGATATACAAGCGGTTTATTTTCGATTAAGCATTGCGCCATTGCGGCTTTAGACCATGTATACATGGTCAGCGCCGTTTCATCTTCATTGGTAAAAGCTATATAGCCAATTTTGCTGCCGGTCAGACGCACAGCCTCTTCCATGGCAAAGTGCGTAAGGTCCTGAAGCGATGCTGAAGTCATCTGGTTCAGTTCGAGAAGGGCGGCAAGCCGCATTGAATTGAGCGTCCGTTCCTCCTCGGCCAGTTTGCGCTCTGTGATATCGCGAATGATTGCAGAAGCCCAGTATTTACCTTTCAAAAGTATCGGGTTGACTGTGATCTCAATCGGGAATTCAGCGCCATTTTTCTTTTTTGCGACCAGTTCAACGATTCGGCCAATAGCATCGCCGGTCCCGGTTTCTTGGAATTTCTGAAAAGCCTTTTTTAACCGCATGCTATATTGATCCGGCATGATTTTGCTATGGACGTCCACTCCCTGCATTTCAGAAACAGTGTATCCAAACATCCGCTCGGCAGCCGGATTCAAGTATTCAACCCGGCCTTCGTCGTTGATCAGGATTAAAGCGTCCGGCGCCGATGTTCCGACTGTTCTGAACTTCGCCTCGCTTTCACGAAGCGCTTGCTCGGCTTCATAGCGGTCTGTGACGTTGAGCATAGTGACAATGCGGATCGGACGGCCCCGGAGGATTGAATCCCTCCCATGGGCCAACAGGCGTATGTGCGATCCGTCCGGCCGGACGATTTCGGCGTTATAGCTCTTTTCCGAGCTGCTCGTGGTATGGTCCATGAGGATTTGTTTCGATTCGGGTGTGAAGCCGATAAAATCCATGCCGTTTTTGCCGATCAACAACTCCGGATTCGGAGCCCCCACAATATCGGCCATGGCCTGGTTGGCATCAATGATGGCGCCGTTATCGTGTATCAGAACGCCTTCCGATGCAAATGAAGCGAGCGCCCGGAACCGCTCCTCGCTTTCCCTGAGCGCCTGCTCGGCGCGCTTGCGGATCGAAATGTCGCGCGTAACGCCGACCACCCCGACGGGCGTCCCATCTTCGCTGTAGATCCAGGACGCGTGAATTTCGGTATCAATAGGAGGGCCTGCTTTCGTATTCAGCTGAAGCTCTATGATAATGGATTCGATGCGCTGGTCGGGTTGTTTCGAAAGCTCATCGCTGAGCAATTTTGTTAGGCGCGCAGCCGATTCCAGCGACAGGATTTCAGCCAGGCTTTTCATATAATACGCTTCCGGAGAAAATCCGGTTTGCGCCGTAACCGAAGGGCTGACGTATATAAATCGGCCCTCGAGATTCATTGCCCAAACAACGTCCCGAATATTATCAGCCAAAAGATGGTATTTCCACTCACTGTCCCGGGAAGTCTCTTCAGTGCGTTTTCGTTCCGCTATTTCACTATAGGCTTCAATCGGCGATAGGGAGAACAGTTGGCGCAATAGCATCTCGCCTTCCCGGATGATCTCTTCCGCTTCCTGGCGTTCCTCAACCTCTGCGGCTGCGACATCATCATGCGTCCCGGAGCCTTCTATGGCGGAATTCAGCTTAGGCGCTTTTTTTGGGCGCGTGGCATTTTCATATTTGTGGAGTTTGCGCCGTAATGACGCCAATTCGCGAAGGAGACCCGCTTTGGTGTTTTTCATATCATTCATGAATAACTCACTCAAAGGGACTGCCTGGAAATAATAGAACCATCCTATGCCTATGCTGCTCTAATTTGAATTTTAACATAGAGCGCGGCAACTGATCGTCAAATTATATCTACCTGTATTTTTGAATTATCCGACGATTCCGGCATAGCAATGAGGCGGGGAACGCAGCTTCTATTTGCGGATAGCGTTGATCCAGTTCAGAAGGGAATCCGCTTGGCGCCGGTCCTTATCGTCACGAGCGTTGCAAAGGATCCACTGTCCCAACTCATAAGCGTCCTCCATTTTCTTATCCATGGATGCCATGATATAAGCGACGTTCAGCTTGTAGGTCCAATGCCCCGGCTGGAGGGCTGCTCCTTTATTCGCAATTTCGAGGGCTTCCTCGGGATTGGATTTCTTCCTCCATAGCAATTGGGAGAGCTTGCCGTATGCGGGTGCAAATTGAGGATTGATGGCGATGGCGTTGCGCAAATATTTTTCAGCGGCATCCGAACCGTTGTTTTTCGAAATTGCGTCTTCCGCGGCAAAGTACGGCGCCAGGCAATTTTGGGAGCCCAGTTCCGCCGCGGCTGTGAAATGCCTGACTGTCCGGTTGCGGTCGTTAAGCCTCAGGAAGAGGTATCCCATTCCTTCATTTGCGCGAATGTTGCGCGGATCGAGTGCAAGCGCCTGCTCGAGCGCTGTTTTGGCCCGATCCAATTTATTACAGTGAACGAGAAGCTCTCCTTGGGAGGCGAGCAATTCAACGCGGGAAAGGGGGCGCGTTTCGTATTGGCCGGCGTCCATTCCGAGGCGAGCGTGAACTCCGAGATAGTAGGTTGTCGATTGTAAATAATGGTGAAGGGCTTTTTCCAAAAGATTTATATTGCCGAATGCGCGAAACGAAGCTTCCTGCTCGGGAACTCCATCCATGATCAGCTTAATAAAAGTGAATAGTTGGGCTTGATGCGCTCGTTTATCTCCGAGATACAGGTAATGCGCAAGCGCCCAAGACTGAGCGTAAAAGATATCCGCCTTATCTTTTTGGCGATAATAAGGCGAATCCTGGGTTGCGGACATAAGGGTTGCCAGCGGAATCATAGGATTATTCTTCAATATGAGGGCTGATTCCGGACTGAATCTCCCGATGCCTTGGGATGCATCCGAAATGTCTGCATTTGCGAACAATTCCGCCAACCCTTCAGACAGCCAAAGGGGAAGATTGCCGAAATTAAGGCGCATGATCATATGAACGTATTCATGATGGATCACGTGATAATTCTGTTCTTCCGTGGCGTCGACATGCAGCGCAACTATCTGTCTTTGTGGGCCGGCGATAAACAATCCGACAGGTTGCGTGGATCCTTGTTTCTGCTGTTCTTCGGCAAGGAGTTTTTTATAGCTGCTTTCGTCCTTTCCTGCAAAAATCGTGAGCGGCGATGGAGGATCGACCTTTAACTGGGGCCAGACGCTCTGGATAAGGAGCCGAAACTGTTCAAAAGATTTGGCGGTGAGCCTGGCCTCTCGTGGCGAGGCATTGCTGATCACAATAAAATTCGGGCTTTTAACTTCCGTCCAGACTTCTTCTCCGGCCATAACGAAAGATGCAAAGAACAGCAAGCAAACCGGGAATAACAACCGACGCCCAAGTATTTTCATACGATCTTTTCAGACAATTGTCCTAACGGACAATAAAATGCTTCAAGAAATTTAAATAAGCAATTCATGCTCCATGGATAGAGAACAGGGAGTCTCGGGTATTGGCTAAAGTACTGTTGAGAAAGGACATTTAAAAATATCAATTGAATCCCCGATGACCCAATGGCTGGGGACTGGAAAAGAGAATTGTAATATCTCTTTTCACCAAGGCTTGTCATTATTTCCGGCAAGTTATTGTAATGAATAGTATTGGATTTATTTGACCCTAGTGTAAGGTTTGCCGACACCCTGACGGAGACGATAACGTCGGTTTGTGTATTTGTCTTGCGCTCATCGTGCATCCCTTTGTCGCACGGTGATTTTGTTCAGGCCTCCAGGCCTAATAGATTGAATAATTTGGTGATTGGTGATTGGTGATTGGCTATTTGTCATTTTTTTTGGATCAGGCTGAGGGGAATGCAGTTTGAATGGGTGAGGAGAATACTATGCTGGAAATTCAGATGGCCCCAACCGTCTTGCTTGAGAACCTGATCAAGGAAAATCGCGAGCTTGCCAGCATCCTCGGAGCGTCGATCAGTACTGCTCAAGCCAAAGCCTCCCGAATCAAAAAATAACAAATAACCATTCACAAATAACAAATAACCATTCACTTTTGAGCCAATCTCACGGGCGCTACAGTTTTTGAAAAATCGTAATCCGAGGTTGCGTGGCGCTTTAATCCATGGGCATTGCCGCTTTTGAGAGAGAGAATGATAGGGAGTTGGGAGAGTGCAAGTGATTGATTTGTATTGGCTCCCCTTGTGCAACCCTCTTCATAACCGTTCTCCACTCGGATGTCAATCCG
>CAYTYP010000040.1:39214-43158 GCA_964441405.1 uncultured Acidobacteriota bacterium | reverse complement strand
GCTTTTCATCTCGCGCTGCCAGATCGCCAGTATGTTTTGCATTTAGGACCTCTTAAATGAACAATGAAGCTGAGCAGCGGGAAAAAAATTGCAACTATACATTTTCTTCTTTGGTGATCAGGTTGATGAACACGTCTTCCAGACTCATCGAGACTCCGCGAAGGTCAAGCAGCTTCCAGCCTTCATTTACTACAACAGCCGCCAGCACCGGGCGGAGATCGCTATTCAACTTGGATTCAATGGTAAATGTAACCGGGCCTTCACTCTCAGTTGCTGCTTGAACGCTCAGCACCCCGTCGACCGATTTGAATTTTTCACAAATCGCATCCGAAGGACCCTCTACGGTCAGCGAAATCCTTTCGGCTCCTTTAACCTGGTGAGTCAAACCCTCCGGCGTGTCCATAGCTACCACTTTGCCTTTGTTGATAATGACAATGCGGTTGCAGGTCATGCTGACTTCCGGCAGGATGTGGGTCGAAAGAATAACCGTGTGGCTGGAACCAAGCCCCTTTATTAAAGACCGAACTTCTTGAATCTGCTTTGGATCCAGTCCTATCGTGGGTTCGTCCAGGATTAAAACTTCCGGGTTGTTCAATAAAGCTTGCGCAAGTCCCACCCTTTGTTTGTATCCCTTCGAAAGCTTTCCTATAATCCTGCTGCGAGCGTCGCCCAGGTTGCATTTTTCCAAAACCTCGCCTACCTGCGCTTTTCTCTGATTAGACTTGGCGCCTTTGATCTTGGCTACGAAGTTCAGGTAGGACTCCACCGTCATTTCAGGGTAAAGGGGTGGATTTTCAGGGAGATAGCCGATCCGCTTTCGGACTTCAACGCTTTCGTCGAATACATCAAATCCGGCGATCCTGGCAGTGCCTTCGGATGAAGGCATAAAGCAGGTCAGAATACGCATAGTCGTGGTTTTTCCTGCTCCATTAGGACCAAGAAATCCAAGGATCTCTCCTTTTTCCACTTTAAAAGAGATGTCGTCAACCGCCTTGCGGCCATTATAGACTTTGCTCATGTGCTCTACTTCGATCACAGTCGTTCCTCCCAGCGGTCTGGTTGGCAGTTTTAAAACACTAAATATTAATTAAAAACCTTGAGCGAGTCAATCTACTGAATATGCCATATTTAGAGATTTTTTAAGGGCGGAGCACTTTTAAAAAACCCGGATCTCGAAAAGCCACTTCAATTTGGGTTTACGCCAATTCCAAAAAGAAGTTGCGAAAAAAAGCATTCGATGTTATAAGAAAGCTGGAACGAAGTAGCTGTTTCTCCGTATTAATCGGGCGTGTAATAATTGTTCCAACCTTGATGAGATGAGGTGCTTGACCAATGATATCCCCCAAAAATCATCCCGCCCGATGAAACTATTATCGGTATCGACTGTCTAAAATAGATGTATATGCTCTTTTGAGCTACATCGGGGGTCGGAACCACTTATATTGAGCGCCTCAAGCAATATTAAGTAAAAAATAAGCTTAGAGGAAGGGGTTTTTAAAAAAATTCTCCTTAGAGGGTATTACTAACCATGATTGAATTAGATCAAGACGACGTTTTGGAAGAAACCGAATTCGAGTCAATAGATTTGGACAACGAAGACCTGGATGCTTCGAATCAATTTCCAAGACTGACAAGAGAAAATTACGTAGATAGGGTCCGGTTTGCCCGTGTCCCCAATGAAAATAGAGTACTAGGCAAAGGGGAGGAGTCCACTGCCTCGGCAGACCCTCTTTACATTTATTACAGAAGCATGAGCAAAATCCCGCTGCTCACACGTGAGCAAGAAGTGTATTTGGCAAAGAAAATCGAATCGGCGAAGCTCAATACGCTCCGACTTCTGTCGCTGACCACTATCAACAGCTTCAAAATAATGGAGTTATCCGAAGAACTGCAACCGGTGGGAGCTCCTGTCGCGGCGCCGCAGTTTGGGATGGAAGAAAAAAAGGAAATCGAGAACGAAGTTACACTCGAAGAACGTAATCGCCTGCGCATGCGTCAGGTCCGTCGAATTATTGGACGGATGGAAAAACTTGAAACTCAATACCGTTCCGCGAGAGTAGCGGCTCATAGAAACAAAAAGAGCCTCAAGACTTCAAGCAAAGACCAGAAGAAAATCGAGAGCAATCGGGAAGCGATTTTTCAGTCCATGCAACGCATAGATTTCTCCGAAAATCAGATTGGCGTGCTGGTCGATTGCCTGGAAGACGTTTTGCACAAAATGGAAGAGGCTCAGGACGCGGTAAGGACTGCCGCCCATCGGCGGGACTCCAATTCAAAAGCGGTGAAAGAAGCGCGAGCGCATCTGAACGAAATCGAAATGCATTACCTTACCAACCCGGACGAACTGCGCAAAATACTGGCTCTGATCGGTGAAAATAAAACCGAGATGCTCCATGCAAAAGATCAGTTTGTGCGGTCCAACCTGCGACTCGTTCTGAGTATCGCTAAGAACTACTCTTATCCAGGGTTGGATTTACTGGATTTGGTGCAGGAAGGAAATATCGGGCTCATGAAGGCGGTAGATAAATTCAATTACCGTCTAGGCCATAAATTTTCAACCTACGCCACATGGTGGATTCGGCAAAGCATCACACGAGCTATTGCCGACCAGGGACGCACTATCCGAATCCCTGTGCATATGGTGGAAGCCATGAACCGTGTTTTGAAAGTTGCGAATGAACTTACCAAGAAAATGGGCAGGGAGCCTTCCGTTCACGAGCTTGCGAAAGAACTGAAAACTCCTGTTTCCAAGGTGACGCAGATTTTAAAAGCCGCCCAAGAACCGATTTCACTGGAAGCCAGCATTGCCGATAACAAAGACGCTGTGCTGAACAAGTTCATTGAAGATAAAAATGCAATTTCTCCTGATGAAGATGTAATGAAACATAATCTCCGGGAAGTTACGAATTCCGCTCTGGATTCTCTCTCGCCCAGAGAACAGGAAATCGTCCGCATGCGTTACGGATTGAACGAAACCGGGAAGGAATATACCTTGCAGGAAGTAGGGGAGATATTCCAGGTGACTCGAGAACGAATACGGCAGATTGAAGAGAAGGCATTGCTCAAGCTGCGCAGTCCTTACCGCTCCAATAAACTTCGCGAGTTTGCGGATTTTGTAAGTAATAATTAATAAAAGCCCGCGGCAGAAATCCTGCTGCCGCGGGCAATTTTACCTGACTGCCTTTTTTAATTCGCTTCCTGAAGCAAATTTAGGAATTTTGCGCGCGGCAATTTTTATGGGAGCGCCTGTTTGCGGATTTCTTCCCATTCTAGCCTTTCTCTTTGCAACTGAAAAAGTTCCAAAACCAACAATTGTTACTTTCTGACCTTTTTTAAGTGAAGCAGTAACGCTTCTAACAAGTGAGCTAAATGCTTTTTCAGCCTTTGCTTTAGTTAGGCCGGCATCCTTTGCAATTTTTCCGACAAGATCGCCCTTGTTCAAAGAGATCCCCCTTTCAGCGCGGATTTTGATAAATTTGTGGGAAAACAGGCGTGTAATAGCATCTACTATCGGGTTAGTCAAGATAATAGTCGTTAGTGGGCAGCCGTCAGTGGTCAGCTTCGCCATCAGTAAAGCTGGATTGAAAAAGGCGAGTTCTATGACAACAGGTCTGGATTGCTTTTGTGGCATTTCTGCGTAAATGTCTCAAAGCCTAAGCATTCATCGGGGTCGGAATCGGGGCCGCAATCGCTATCGAAAATCGATCTTTTCGAAAGCCGATTTCGATTCCTGACCCCGATTTGAAAACGGGGCGAGTAACCGGGTGGCCAGCAAGGCCGGATTAGGGTGGCGGAGGAACTTAATCCGGCTTGCTTAGTTGACGTCAGAATGTTTGCGAATTAGGATGTGCTGCGTATATCTCTTTGAAGCCGGCATAAGTGCTAAAATATTCCAATTATTCAATTGAATTTTGTGATTTTTAGTATTTGATTCGAATGCGACG
>CAYTYP010000040.1:0-39114 GCA_964441405.1 uncultured Acidobacteriota bacterium | reverse complement strand
ATTGACGATTGACGATTGACGATTGACGATTGACGATTGACGATTGACGATTGACGATTGACAATTAAAGGCTTGCGTCCGGATTGCCGATTCATGGAGACGGACCTTATGCTAAGGTCTGGTTCTGATATCCTGATAAATTCAGGAGAGAAAATGCCTAAAAAAGCCTTGTGTGTAGCCTTCCTCTGGCATATGCACCAGCCGGACTATCGCGACGCCCAAACCGGAGAAACATACCTGCCTTGGACGCGATTCCATGCGGTGAAGGACTATTATGATATGGGCGCGCTGGTCCAACGGGCTGAGGGGATGCGCCTTACGATCAACGTAGTCCCTTCCCTTATAGATCAGCTTTTGGCTTACAGTGCAGGAACCGCAAATGAAACTTATACGGCTATAACTCTGCAAGACGCCTCCACTTTAACCGAGCATGATAAGATTTTCCTGCTGAAGGCATTCTTCCAGCTGTCCCCGAAAAACATGGTATTCCCCTATCCCAGGTACAAAGAGCTTTGGGATCGCAGGGGAACTCCCGATGAAAATAAAATATACTCAACCGGCCTTAAAACCTACACAACCCAAGATTATCGTGATTTGCAGTTGTGGTACAACCTGACATGGTGCGGACAAGAACTCAGGCGAAATCCGGAAATACAAGGATTTTTTTCTCAGGCTCGTGGGTTTTCCGAGCAAAACAAGAAAAATCTCCTCGATATCCAGGCTGCATTTATCAGCCGGATTCTTCCTTTTTATAAAGAGCTTGCGAATTCACAAAAAGTGGAAATATCCGTCTCGCCTTATTACCACCCCATTCTTCCACTCCTTTGTGATACACGTTCCGCCAGGGAGTCGCAGCCTTCCATCCCGCTGCCTTTCAATTCCTTTATTTATCCGCAGGATGCCAAGGAACACATTTCGCGCTCTCTTCGGATCTATAAAGAAATGTTCGGTTGCGCCGCCCGTGGCATGTGGCCTTCGGAAGGCGCAATCAGTGACGCCGCGCTGAGCCAGGCGCAAGCAGCAGGAATTCAATGGCTTGCCTCTGACGAAAGCGTTTTATGGAACTCGCTTCAAAAGGCGAACCGCGTTTCCGGGCATTTGCCCGCCGAGATAAAATTTTGCGCGTATCAATGGGGGCGTGGCTCCGAAGGACCCTGTCTCTTCTTTCGCGACCATGGACTCTCGGATCTTTTCGGATTTTCCTACCAGCACTGGAATGCAGAAGATGCCGTAGAGGATTTTTTCAGACGACTGCAAACCATACATAACAGTCTGCCGGATAACGGAAGGCATTATATTGCCCCCATAATCTTGGATGGAGAAAATGCCTGGGAACACTACCCGGAAAACGGTGATAGATTTTTAAGCCTTCTCTATAAAAAATTCTCGGAATCCAAAAATTTCCTTCCTGTAACTTTTTCTGAGTATTTGAAGCTGGAAAATCATCGCGAGCCATTAAGCTCTGTCGTAGCCGGAAGCTGGATATACGGAAATCTGGCAACCTGGATTGGACATGAAGAAAAAAACAAAGCCTGGGAGCAGATCTCCGCAGCCCGCCGGTTCCTGAACTCGCTTGATCTTGCTAATTGCGATCCCACGCAGATGGAATCGGCTTATCAGGAAATGATGATCGCCGAAGGGAGTGATTGGTTCTGGTGGTATGGAGATGATCACCAGACAGAAAATGCCGCTGAGTTCGACGCATTGTTCCGGAATCGTTTAAAAAATGTATATAGACGCATGGGAGCGACGCCTCCAAACATTTTGAATGAGCCGATAAAAAAATCCAAAGCCATCATTCAGCTACAAAACCCGATCCATACGATTTCGCCTGACATTGACGGAAAAAACAGTGATTATTTCGAGTGGCTTTCGTCAGGATGCGCTATGCCTATGGGAGGCGAATCGATGCATCGCACCGATCGTCTGCTCGAAAAGATACTCTTTGGATTTGACTTGAACTGGTTTTATCTGCGACTCGACTTGGCGTCCGGACGGATATCGGATTTTCCGGAAGACAGTTCGATCGAAATTCACTTTGTTTCTCCAAAAAGCTGTTCTTTGAGCCTTGAATGCACCGATAATAAATGGAGATGCAATACATTGGATTGGCCTGCATCCGCCAGGCAGCCGAATTTTGCCGGTGATGCAATTCTCGAATTGGGGATTCCGTTGGAGATTTTGGGAGTGCACGGCTCCGAAGACGTAAGCTTTTTCATATTAATGCTGGAGAACCGCAAAGAAATGGACCGTTTTCCGACAACGGACTTTTTAACCATCCATACAAACCCACAGAGATTGGATGAACTGGATTGGGTTGTATAAACTTTAAAGGGAGAACTACTCTGAGCAGCTATCCTACGAATGCCTATCCGGATGAAACCGCGGACCTGCTTGCAAGGCTCACGCGTCTCGCTAGAAATTTATGGTGGACTTGGAACCAGGAATGCCAGGAGATTTTTCATGAGCTTTCTCCGCGTGGCTGGCAGGATTTGTATCACAATGCCGTCGCTGTCTTGCAGGACATTTCCGAATATGAATTGCGCACCCGTCTGCAGGATCCTTTCTTTGCCCAGCGCGTCCGGAACGTTCTGGCGGGTTTCGACTCCTATATGAATCAGCAAGACACTTGGGCGTTCCAGCATGCGCCTTCTTTAATAACTCGCCCGGTAGCTTATTTCACCGCTGAATACGGCTTCCATGAAACCCTGCCCATTGCAGCCGGAGGCCTCGGCATTCTTTCAGGAGACCATGCGCGTTCCGCAAGCGATCTGGGACTTGGGCTGGTAGGAATCAGCTTGTTTTACAGGGAAGGCTATTTCCAGCAATCGATCAATCGAGAAAACTGGCAGACGGAATATTACACGCCGTTGAATCCCGATGCGCTGCCTTTGGATCCTGTTTTAAATGATGCGGGCGATCGCTTGCTATGCGAAGTGGATATCAATCTTTCCAAAGTTTTTTTTCAGGCATGGCGAGTCAATGTCGGACGCTGCCCAATTTATCTTTTGGACGCCAATCGTCCGGAGAATGAACAGTTTTTCAGGGATCTGACTTTGCGCGTTTATGGCGGCGACACTTCCACCCGGATTATGCAGGAGATCCTGCTGGGTATGGGAGGGGTGCGTCTCTTGAGGGCTCTCCGAATCGAACCTTCCCTCTACCACTTGAATGAAGGCCATGCGGCTTTTATTACGCTGGAGTTGATGCGCGAAAAAATCGCCCAAGGTTCAACCTTCGACGAAGCTTTCGCCCAGACGCGTCAGCAATGCGTTTTTACAACCCACACTCCTGTGGAAGCAGGCCATGATCGTTTCAGCCCCGAACTTGTCCAATACGCTCTCCAGCGGGTCCAACCGCAGGTTGTTTCTTCATTCGACCAGTTAATGGCTCTCGGCCGGGTTGATCCGAAGAATAAACAGGAATCCTTTTGCATGACCGTGCTTGCACTGAAGACAACGCGCTCGGCGAATGCGGTATCCGAACTGCACGGCCGGATAAGCCGTAAAATGTGGCAGTGCCTTTATCCTGAAAAATCCGTAGACAAAGTTCCGATTGGCCATATAACCAATGGGATTCATCTGATGGGGTGGATGAAAGGCCCGGTGCGCAGTTTCTGGAGACACAAACTTGGCGCATCCTGGGATAAAGGAATCAACTCCGCGGCATTTTGGGAACGAATGCTGGATCCCCAATTCGTAACCGACGAAGAACTCTGGGCTCTTCGATACAGGCTGAGACGCTCTTTGATTGAATTCACCCGGCGGCGTTTTTTTATCCGGCGCATGTCCCTTGGCGATTCAAGCTTTTACGATCGGCTCCTCAATCCCGACGCATTGACGATCGGATTTGCCCGCCGTTTCGCAACCTATAAACGCGCTCCTCTAGTCTTCGAGGATTACGACGCCATCGTTAAAATGGCCACAGATCCGCTTCGGCCGATTCAGTTTATTTTTTCCGGCAAGGCGCATCCGGCGGATAACGAGGGCAAAAAGAATATCCAAAAAATAATCCATCTCAGCAAATATAGCGAGCTTAGGGGTCGGCTGGTTTTCATAGAAAACTATGATGTCCATATAGCGCGCCAGATGATCTCCGGTTGTGACGTATGGTTGAACACTCCCAGGCGTCCTCTGGAGGCCTCCGGTACAAGCGGGCAGAAAATCATCTGCAACGGAGGTTTGAATTGCAGCATTCTCGACGGCTGGTGGCGCGAAGCTTATGACGGAACCAACGGGTTCGCAATCGGGGAAGATAATCAGCCCGGATCCGTTGTTGAACAGGACCGGTTGGATAATACAAACCTCTGCAAGGTGTTGAGAGATGAAGTAGTCCCTTGCTTTTACGATCGGAACGATCGAGGCATCCCCAGCAAATGGATAGCTACAATCCGCAGATCCATGGCTACTATGCTGCCTAAATTCACTACCTGGCGCATGGTCCAGGATTATATTAACCAGTACTACCTTCCTCGTTGAAATGAACAACCAGGAATGATAGCATCCAGCCTACAAATCAGAACCGTTGTATCAACATATAGATGTTACAGGCGGTCTGAATATGCGCCAGATACTTATGCCGGAACTGCGTCAAGATCCGATTCAAAGACGATGGGTAATTATCGCTGCAGAACGCGGCCGCCGACCTGTTGATTTTCCCAGGGAGGAGGTCCCGCCTACCAGCGAATCCTGCCCCTTTTGCGAAGGGAACGAATCCAAAACCCCTCCTGAAATAACTGCCATCAGGAATGGGACCCAGCCTGATCAGCCGGGATGGGAGGTGCGGGTTATTCCCAATAAATTCCCGGCGCTCAGAATCGAAGGAGAGCTCGGCCGCGAAGGAATCGGAGCCTACGATCGCATGAACGGCGTCGGGGCGCATGAAGTAATCATTGAAACGCCCCAGCATAATTTGAACCTGGCTGATGCGCCGCTCGAGCATATCCATAAAGTCCTGGTCACTTATCGAGAACGATTGGTCGATCTTTTGCGAGACCAGCGCTTCAAATATATTTTAATTTTCAAAAATCATGGAAGCGCCGCCGGCGCTTCGCTGCTTCATCCTCATACTCAATTGATCGCAACCCCGGTAACGCCTTTAACAATGGCGGAAGAATTAAATTCCGCCAAAGAGCACTACCGGGACAAAGAAAGATGCTTGTTTTGCGATTTGATTCGACAGGAGGTTGAATCCGGAGAGCGGATTGTTGTCAATTCAGGGCAATTTGTCGCTCTGGCGCCGTTCGCTTCCCGTTTCCCTTTTGAAATGTTCATCGCTCCTCTCAAACATCACCATAGCTTTGCCGAAGCCAGCGACGATATGCTGCTTAATCTTGGCGCGGTGCTGAAAGAAGTTTTGCTTCGAATGAAAAAAGGCCTGAAGGACCCGCCATATAATTTTTTAATCCATACAATTCCTAATGTGAAAGTAAAGCCTAAGCGCGCTTCATACTGGGATACGATCGAATTGGATTTTCATTGGCATATCGAACTTATTCCCCGCCTTACTCAGGTGGCCGGTTTTGAATGGGGAACTGGTTTTTATATCAATCCTACGGCTCCGGAGGAAGCGGCGAAGTATCTTCGCGAAATAGAGCTCTAGAAACAGCCACAGCCGAAATCCCTCTGTCTTTTAATCCTGAAATATGGCCCAAAATGATCCGTTAAAAGTTGTTATGTTCGCGGCGGAAGTTTCGCCTTTCTCCAAGGTGGGCGGACTTGGAGACGTAATTGGAGCATTGCCCAAAGCATTGGATAATCTGGGAGTGAAGCTCACCATTGTCACTCCGGCATATAAATCGATCCTCCAGGGAGGATTTGATCTTCACCAGTGTCCCGACAACTCCGAATTCGACGTTTCGATGGGACATTCGCCGGAACACGCCGGCGCGCTGCAGACCCGGATAGACGGGACTTCAATCGATGTCTATTTCATAACATCCGACAAGTATTTCCATCGCGACGGTATTTATGACGATCCCATAGCCAAAGAAGGCTATCCCGACAATATGCAACGCTTCATATTTTTTATGAAGGCGGGACTGGAGCTGACTTTAAGATTGGGAATCCCTGTCGATATTGCCCATTGCCACGATTCCCAAACTGCGCTGATCCCCGGGATGATTCTTACCAGCTTTCGGATCCATCATGTCTTCAGAAAAACAGGAACCTTGTTCACAATCCATAATCTCGCTTATCAGGGAGTTTATCCTAAGGAAGCTCTCCATTACGCCGGGATCGACAAGAAGTATTTCTACTCCATGTCTCCGTTCGAATACTGGAACAAGGTGAATTTTATGAAAGCCGGAATCCTGTTGGCGGACAAGGTCAACACCGTCAGCCAAACTTACGCCCAGGAGATTCAAACCAGCCACGAATTCGGACATGGACTTGAAGGAGTGCTGCAGAACAGAAAAGAGGATGTCAGCGGCATCGTCAATGGAATCGATTACCAGGTTTGGAACCCTGGAAGCGATCCGCTGATTCCGGAGCCTTTTTCCACCCATGATCTCTCCGGCAAGAAAAAATGCAGAGAACTCCTGAGGGAATATTTTAATCTGCCCCAAACCCATGACAGGACCGCTTTGATAGGAATTGTCTCCCGGCTGGCGGATCAAAAGGGATTCGATCTGATCGAGGAATCCCTTCAGGAACTCATGGCTTTGAATATTCAGTTGGTTGTCCTGGGAACGGGACAGGAAAAATATATTTCGCTGTTTCAAAAAATCGCAGCGCGCTATCCCGGAAAAGTCGCGGCGCGTTTTTCCTTTGATAATGAGCTGGCGCACAAAATCGAAGCAGGCTGCGATATGTTCCTGATGCCCTCCAAATATGAACCCTGCGGTTTGAATCAGCTTTATAGCATGCGCTATGGAACTATACCTGTCGTGAGAGCTACCGGCGGCCTTGCCGACACTGTTGTGGACGATAGCCATGGAAACGGAACCGGGTTCAGCTTTAACCGCTATTCAGCAGCCGAAATGGTCCATGCGCTGAAGCGCGCGCTCGCCGCTTTCGCCGATCCCGCCCGATGGGAAGCGCTCATGATCCGGGCAATGAACTATGACTGGTCCTGGAATACCTCCGCGCAGAAATACATCGAGCTCTACGAGAAAATCCATTCACTTCGGCATAAATGATCATCGTTCGCCGTGAAGATTTGGTCTCCACAACGAGTATTCGAGGCGCTGAGTGCTGAAACATCCGGCAAAAAGTGGGACGCCCCCAAAAAATGACCAATACATCAGATACGAGCGAAAATTATTCAATCTATTAAGCCTGGAGGCCTGAACAAAATCACCGTGGCGTCTTCGCGGTGAACAATCGTCCAAAATTTGATAATATGTAGGGTGTCTAGAGTTTACCTATGCGAATTTTTATAATTATCTGTCTGATTTGGGAAGGAATGTTTCTGCCTTCGTACGCGGCCGAAACATCTCCAACAACGCTCATGCAATGCGAACCTGAAGATGTCGGATTTCTCTCCTCTCAGCTGAAATATATCGACACCGCCGTGCGAGCGTCCATTCGTGCGGGCGAAACCCCCGGCGCCGTCGTCCTCGTAGCAAGACATGGCCGAATAGCTTATCTTAAAGCGTTTGGCCAGAGGTCCGTTCAACCAAAACAGGAAGCCATGACGACGGATACGATATTCGACGTATCCTCCTTGACCAAAGTTATAGCAACCGGTCCTTCCATCCTGTTGCTGGTTGAAAATGGGGCGGTAAGGCTTGACGACAGGGTCAAGCGCTATCTCCCCGATTTTACCGGGGGCGGCAAAGACAGCATTACGGTAAAACAGCTGTTGATCCATTATTCGGGTTTGGCTCCTGATTTCGACCTGTCAAAAAATTGGTCCGGCTATCCAGCTGCGCTGGAAGAACTCTGGAAAATAAAAACCGATTCTGAACCGGGAAAAGAGTTTGTATACAGCGATCTTAATTTCATTGCCCTCGGGGAGATCGTGCATGCAGTATCCGGAGCGAAGCTGGATGCATTCGCCAGGGATAATATTTTCATTCCCCTCGGAATGAAGGATACTTGCTTTCGTCCTCCGGCAAACCTGATCCGACGGATTGCGCCTACGGAACCACGTAAAAACACGTTGCGCTACCTGAAAGGACAAGGGTCCGGCGCAGCCATGGAGCAAATGCTGCGAGGAGAAGTTCATGATCCGACGGCGTGGAGAATGGGAGGAGTCGCAGGACATGCAGGTTTGTTCTCCAGCGCCCGGGATATAGCACTCTTCGCGCAGACCCTTTTAGACAAAGGGGAATATGCGGGGGGACGACTGCTGTCGCCCCTTACAATTGAGGCAATGACTAGGCCTCAGAATCCACCCAATTCCACTCAGTTGCGCGGCTTAGCCTGGGATATAGAATCGAGTTATTCTTCGCCTCGCGGCGATATTTTTAGCGAAGGGTATGGCCATACAGGATTCAGCGGCGTTTCTTTATGGATTCATCCGCTTTCCGACACTATCGTGGCCGTTATGACCAACCGCTTACATCCGGATGGCGGGAAGGATATCAACCATCTTCGTGCCTCCATAGCCAATATCGTCGCCGCGGCCATTTCGGATATGCGGTGATTCAGAAAGAGTGCGGGCATCTTGCCCGCTTGCGTTCTCTCTGAAGCGGGCAAGTCGCCCGCGCTCCCGGGTCCTCGAGGATAGAAGCTTATGAACCAGAGCAGAGGAAGCGTTTTAATTGTTGACGACGAGATTTATATCCAGGAAATACTGAAATCAACGCTTGAAGACGCCGACTTTGAATGCGTCACGGTGAACAGCGCGGAAACGGCTCTTTCCACACTTGCCTCTCAAAAATTCGATCTGGTGTTTACAGACATCATGATGCCGGGCAAACCAGGGACCGAACTGCTCCGCGATATCAAAGCCTTCTATCCTAACATCATCGTCATCATGCTAACGGCTATCGACAGCGCCGGGACCGCGATTGAAAGCATTCATCTGGGCGCGTACGACTATATAGTCAAACCCTTCAACCTCGATCAGGTCCTGATTGCTGCAAACAGAGGATTGGACAAGCTCCGGCTCGAAAATGCCAGTCGCGAATATCAACGCTATCTTGAACAAATGGCCGAAGAACGCTCAGCAGAAACCCGCCGGCTCTTTTACTCAATGACGCAGGCATTCCTTCGCCTTTTGGATTTAAAAATCCCATTCAATGAGGGCCATGCTTTAAGAGTCGCGGAAAAGTCCCGCTATGTGGCGCGGGAGTTGCGGATGACGGAAGATGGCGTTCGCAAAGTCTATCTTGCAGCCCTTCTCCACGATGTAGGCATGATCCTCGTGGAGGATGTTTTGCTGAATAAACAAGGTTCCCTGACAGAAGAGGAACAGCGCTATATCCAGTCCCGACTATCTCACGTGGACGAAGTGCTGAAACCTGTTCTGGACGATGAAGAGGTTTTAAAATTTATCCGCCATAATCGCGAGCGGTTCGATGGGACAGGATATCCGGCTCATTTAAAAGGCAACCTGATCCCACTGGGCGCCCGCGTAATATCTGTAGCAGAAGCTTTTGATGCAATTACCAGCGGGAGGCCTTACCGCCTGCCTCGATCGCCGCAAGAAGCGATTAAAGAACTGGCTCGTTGCTCTCAATCCCAATTCGACCCACAAATAGTCACAATTTTCGCCGATCTCTATGACAAAATTTTCCGCAATCAACCTTAAATGGGTTTCCCGTTCAGGATTGAAGGTTTTGAACCGGAAACTGGAAACTGGAAACCTTCAATGGTGAAATCACAACGGTTGCTTCGATCTGAAGCAACCAAAATCTGGGACGCCGCTTTACAGGCGGTAGATTCAGAATTGGCTGTCCGCAAATACGTAAGACGCCGGGGTCGCATCCTGTATGTCAAAGGCAATCGTTACGATCTTGGGGGATTTAGGAAAATATGGGTTCTGGGAGCCGGAAAAGCCGCAGCGCCCATGGGACAGGCGATAGAAAAAATTCTGGGCGAATATCTCTCCGGCGGATTTCTGGCGACTAAATACGGTCACAGCTTGCCGCTAAAAAAAATCGATATCGCAGAGTCCGGACATCCTTTGCCGGACGCTAACAGCGTGGTTTCCGCGAACCGGATTCTCACTCTGGCAAACCAGGTTGAGCCGGATGATCTTGTATTCTGTCTTTTGTCGGGCGGGGCGTCCGCTCTTACGGTTTCTCCGGCCGAGGGCATTGATCTGGAGGCGAAGCTTGAGTGCACACGCCTCCTCTTGAATGCCGGCGCTTCCATATTTGAACTGAACGCCATACGCAAACATCTCTCGAATTTCAAGGGAGGCAGATTGGCTCGGATGTTGGCGCCGGCTAAAATAATATGCCTGGTCCTTTCGGATGTCGTTGGAGATGATATCGGCACAATCGCTTCAGGGCCTCTAGCTCCCGATCCAACTACCTATGTCGATTGCATCAAAATACTGCACAGGCTGGACATTTTCAAGAAAGCGCCCTCGGCAGTTAGAAAGCGGTTCGAACTCGGAGCCGCCGGATTTCTGGAGGAAACTCCTAAAGAAAAAGAGTCCCTGTTCAAGAAGATCCAGACAGTCCTAATTGGAAGCAATGCATTGGCATGCAGCGCCGCCGCTCGGGCGGCAAAGCGGCTTGGATTCCATACCCTGACGCTTACGAGCCGGCTCGAAGGGGATAATGCGGAAGCCGCCGGATTTCATATGAGCCTGCTGAAAGAGATAGTTTTCGAATCCCGCCCTTTGCGCAGGCCGGCATGTATCCTCAGCGGAGGTGAAACTACTGTCAGGATAAGGGGGAACGGAAAGGGCGGACGCAATCAGGAATTTGCACTGCATTGCGCCCGGCAACTGGCCCATTTGCCCGCGCCATGCCTGGCGGTCAGCCTGGGCACAGACGGCACAGACGGGCCTACCGACGCCGCAGGAGCGCTCGCGGACAACTCCACTCTTGCCCGCTCCCTGAAATATGGCGCGGATTTTCTGAACCGATGTTTGCAGGACAATAACTCCTACTTCTTCTTCGACCGCCTGGGCGACCTTATCTTTACCGGGCCTACCCGCACCAATGTCATGGACCTGCACATTTTTCTGGTTGGTTAGTCCATTTCCAAAGACTGTATCTCCGAGTTACAGATTTTTCAATCCAGCATGGCTGGCGGCGCGGCTACCCTGTCTTCCGAGGAGCACAAGGATTCGACGGGACAATGGAGGCAGAGCGGCTTGCGCGCTTTACAGGCGCGCCGGCCATGAAAAATTATTTCATGGGAAAAAGCGATCCACTTAGCCTTGGGTATTATTTGCATCAGGTCGCGTTCAACATTTTCCGGCGTATCTGAGCGGGTCAGCTCCAATCGCCGGGTCACCCGCAAAACATGGGTATCGACGACAATTCCTTCCGCCTTTTTATAAGCGACGCCCAGCACCACATTGGCGGTCTTGCGCGCGACGCCCGGTAGAAGCAGAAGCTCTTCCATCGTATCGGGAACCAATCCGTAAAATTTCTCTACAATCATCCGGCAAGCGCCCTGGATGTTTTTGGTTTTGTTGCGATAAAAACCGGTAGATCGAATATCTTTTTCCAAAACTTCAGGCGCAACATTGACGTAATCCTTCGCAGTCCGATATTTTCGGAACAGGTCCAGAGTAACGATATTCACTCGTTCATCCGTGCATTGAGCTGAAAGGATCGTGGCGATCAATAGCTCCAGCGGATTGGCATGCCTGAGTTCGCATTCAGCATCCGGATAAGCTTTTTCGATTTTATCGAGTATCTCGTTGATGCGATTTGCTTGTTCAGCAGGCGCTTTTTTCTTTGGCATAGTTTTTCCTTCAAGACTGTGAGTCTTAGCGTTACTCTAGAGTAACGCTAAGACTCACAGTCTTGAAGGAAAAAGGTTTGGCGTTTGACTTTTAGCGCCGCGAGTGTTATCAAAAGTATTATTATCAGAGGAGAATTTATATGAGCAATGAATCCAACGCAGGTGAAAAAGTATTTTTATTGATGCTCGGAGCGATGATCGGAGCTGCAACGGCTCTTTTACTTGCACCCCGGAGTGGGCCGGAAACTCGAAAACTCATCATGGATAAAGCCCGTGAAAGCGCTGATTTTGTGGCCGCCCGTTCCAAAAACGTTATGGATAAGACCTCTGAATATGTGGATCGAGGCAAAGAAGTGCTTCAACAGCAGCGCGAATCAATCGCTGCCGCATTCGAAGCCGGCAAGCAAGCCTATCGGGAAGAAAAAGATAAGGCATAAGCCAAGATGACGACTTTTGAGATAATCCTTCTGGTATTTACTGGAATTCTGGCGGTGGCTGTTCTTTTCCAGAGCCTGATGTTTTTTGGCATCTATAGGTCTATTCGCAAGATGACCCAATGGATGGACAGCACCGGCAAAGACCTTTTGGATCATGTAGAGGTCATTGCCTCAAAGGTCGATGAAGGACTGATGACAGTTAAAGAGCTCGGAGAAGGTATGAAGCCTGTCATCGGGAAACTTGTCAGCACCACCGAAATCATTCATAACAGGGTTGGAAACATAGACGCCTTTTTATCTGAAACCACCGATACAGCCCGCATGGAAATCCTCCGAATACGCGACAGGATTGAATCTGCTTCCAATAAAGCGGAAGAAGTTTTAAGCATGCTTCACGACAACGTTCTGCTTCCTGTCAATGAGCTGGGCGCTGTGGCGCATGGAATTAAAGCAGGCATCGACGCTCTTTTCCGAAAACGAAAGAAGCCCTCGCGCGCGTTAGCCCAAGATGACGAGATGTTCATTTAAGTACATTAGCGCCCTACCGCCCTTTATCTGATGTCCGGCAACCTTCTTTGGGGGATTTTGTGAACACTCTCGAATTCTCTATTCCCTACAATAATGATCTCGAAACTCTTTCGGAAATTTTCCAACGAAAAGAACTGAAGGGCAATCGCATAAAAGAAATCTATCTTTCCGGACCCCAGCAATTCACCGGCGCAGGAAGAATAGTCCCGGAAATGGCTTTCGAAGAGTTTACGAACGTTGTCGACAAGATACACAAGGAAGGGATCCGGGTTAATTTGCTCCTGAATTCTATTTGCGAGGGGAGCGAATGGTATTCGGCCCAGGCTCTGAAATCCACAATGGACTATCTGGAAAAAGTGCATGGAGACCATGGGGTCGAGGCGATCACCATCGCCAATCCCTTATACATCCGAGAGGCAAGGAAACATTTTCCTAAAATCGAAATCACCGCGTCCGTCCTGTCGGATATTGATTGCGTTCAAAAAGCCGTTGTTTTCAGAAAAGCCGGCGCGGATGTAATCACCCCGGATGTCAATATCAATCGCAACCTGGGTCTTTTAAAAAAGATTAAGGCCGCCACTCAGGCCGAAATCAAGCTGATGGTGAACGAGGGATGCCTCTTCCAATGCCCGTTCCGGAAGTTTCATTTCAACTATATTTCGCATAAATCAAAAAATCCCGGATCCCAGGGATTGAATGCAGAAGATAATGTGTTCAGCCTCAATTGCATTCAATTGACCAGGAACGATCCTTCGCAAATTTTGAAGTCCTGCTGGATCCGCCCCGAAGACGCCCGCAAATATGAAGAAATTACCAGCTATTTTAAAATTGTCGGCAGAACCAGCTCGAAAAGCATGATTATCCGATGCCTTGAAGCTTATATGCAGGAAAGCTGGGATGGCGATCTGATGGAGTTAATGGCCGGCAATCTCTACTCGGTCGGCATGTCTTATTTTATGCATCTCAACAATAAGAGCCTGGACGAAACTCATTTTTTCGAACAAGTCTCTTCGTGCGACAAGGAATGCAGCGACTGCGCCTATTGCAATGAGCTTGCCCAAAACCTGCTGAGGAAGGGCGTATTCACTCCCGCTAAAATGGAAGATTTGGGATTGGCGGGAAATCCGCCTAAAAATTAGGCAACTTGCCCATCAACCGTCGAATTCCGATTCCGAACCCGATGAGTGAGGTTTTGGTTCTGCTTCTTAGTAAAAATTGATCGGAACCGCCCGAATGTGCTACAAATAAAATCAAACACTGCCCTCACTTTATCAAAGCGGCAGGCCACCGGCCTTTTGGGAGAAGAAGACATGGCATTCAACAAGAAAAAAAGTTCTAAATCAACCGAGATTGCGAAAAAACGCATCCAGTCCCGAAAACCATCGGTGATTGCGACGGGAGAAAAAGCAGATTCTGAAGCCCTCACTTCTGCAGTATCCGTTCAGGAAAAAATCGCTCTATTGGCATACTATTATTGGGAACAGCGTGGCCGACCCGGCGATTCTCCCGATGAAGATTGGTTTCGAGCTGAACAGGAAATATTCATCCAAATGAATATTTCTAAATAATACAGCAGGCGCTGAAGTTTTCTTAGAAATAACCCATTGCTTGTAGCAGTGCGCCTTCACTTCTGAACGCCAATTCAAAATCAAGCTTTCGCTAATATTCCCTCCCAAAGGCCTGGATTCCTCTGTATTTACGATGATCGGAGCCGTGAATCCAGTCGTAAGCGTGGCCTTGGACGATGTTTTCGTGTCCCCTACCCAATATCTTGTATGTATTTTTATCAATTGCACAAAATATAGTTGCTTTCACATTTTTATGTGCTAACATCCAAAAATATTTCAAAAGTCAACTTAGGTTCGTGATCCAGGAGGAGGCTCCATGCGATCAATAGCCATTGCAAATCGAGCCGGTCCCTCCAGACCGAACAATCGCCAATGTGCCGGCATGGGAAAATATCAATTAGAGGTGGGTTCTGTTTGAATTGGTCTGATGGGCGAACCGGCCGGGCGTGTTTTCTTCTCGGATAGCCGCAATTATTGCGGTTGTCCGGCCGGGAAAAATGAGGGTGTCACCCTATTTCCAATTGGAAATAGGGTGACACCCTCTTAGTTTATAGGCAGGCTATCTAACCTTAATAAAGAAGGTGGCAATAATTCCAACCAGGCAGATAGGAATCATCCAGAAACCTGCAGCCTCCCATCCTTGAACATCAACCATAGTTCCATAGGCTGCTTGAATCCGGGGAAATAGCGAAGGGCCGATATACATTCCGATATTCTGGCCCACAGCCGCTACAGCCATGCCGATGCCGATCAGTTGCGGTTTCCGCGCCACTTCCGGAACGGAGGCGAGAAGAATAGGCGCAATAGGCCCGCCGAAAACACCAAATGCGATCATATACCAAGGAATCATCGATACGCTTATCGTAAAGGGGAAAAGGAACGTCAAGGTCATCAGAATATAGGGAATGAGAACCATGAGCTTGCGTTTGCCCAAACGATCCGATATGGAACCGCCGGCGGGGCCGGAGAAGATTGAAGCCGCCATGATTAAAGCGGTGACAAAACCTGCGTTCATGAGTATGCCTTTATCGTAGGTCTTGGAATAGCCCCGCACGATTTCTAGAAACACTGGAAGGAAAGTGCACATAGCCATGACAACCAGGTTGTAGCATCCAAACGAAATGCTGATCATCCAGAAGTTGCGATTCGCCATGCCCTTGGCCAGGCTGGGAGGCGCTTCTTGCGTCGCCGGGGCCGGCGCGGGCGCCGCATACATTTCTTCTTGTTTAGGCATGCGGAACAGAAGGGCGAAAAGAATGAAAGCCAGAGCAGAAAATCCGGCGCCTGCCCACCATACGGATGGCCATTGGTAGGATACCGCCAAAGATGGCGCGATCAGGAGTGTAGCAATGTTGCCTATCCCTACGCTGCTCGCCCATATACCCGTCGGCAAGGCTCGATTATGCAGTGGAAACCAGACGCTGATGGCAAAGGGCGCTGCCACCATAATCAGTCCCATCCCCACTCCTTCGATAAACCGACCGACAAAAAGCATATCAAAGGATGTTTTTGATAATGCGCCCAAGGCCGATCCGATCGTTACCGCGCCGACGGCAATCAACCCGGTCATCTTGATGCCGAATCTCTTCAGGATGTAGCCGGCAGGAATAGCCAGAACAAATCCCATAATCGAAAAGATCGACATCAAATCGCCCGTCTTGACGTTGTCTACGCCGAAGGCTGTTTGTATTACAGTCATTACGGGCGGCAATTTAAAAAGATTCAGCGTCGCCGATAGAGTGGCTATGTAAAGTGCAAACAGGACTACCCAGGCATATGCGGAAGTCTTGGACTCCGCTTGTTGTGTAAGCTGACTCATCGAGCCTCCCCTTTTGAATTATGAATTTTAAAGGACTGCTCCGATCATATCCAAAGCCGGCTTGTTTCCAAAGAAAAAAGAAAATTTCCCGTTCGTTATCCTCCATGCATGGAAATTGAGGAATTTCTCGATGTGGCTGTTCAAATAGCGAATGGGCTGGAGGCCGCTCATTCGCGGGCGATCGTCCACCGGGACATTAAACCCGCCAACATCTTCATCACCCAACGCGGCCACGTAAAAATTCTCGACTTCGGCCTGGCCAAACTTGCACCGGAACGGCATGCAGGGCTTGAAGGGGCGGAAGCGACGCCGACCGCTGAGACAGCCGAAGAGCAGTTGACCAGTCCCGGTTCAGCCGTGGGCACCATTGCCTACATGTCGCCCGAGCAGGCGCTGGGCATGGGGGAATTGTTTCCGGGCGAAGGTTATCCGGCGCCTCGGAGCTCCACGGGCATACGCTATTGGACAGCCTTTTTACAAATTCTTTTTCTATAGGTTTTCTGATTCGATTGTATTATTTACCGGCGTAAATATTTCGCTGGGCTTCCAGAGTTTTTAATTGGCGTACCACGACCTTTTTAGCGCTGTCTGCGACATCACCCTGTTTGTCCGCTACTTTCTTTTGCGCTTCGAGCGTCCCCTTCTCAAGGTCGATCAGAATCCGGGCTGTGCGAGCCGCATCAAGTCCGCCTGAACTAATTTCGGTCTGTTCTGCACGTTTGAGCGTCATTTGACGCTCCAAATCCAAAGCTTGTTTCATCAGAATCGCCAGCTCGCCTCGTTTTTTTGCCAAATCAATTTCTGCATCCCGAAGCGCTTCTCGTTTTTCGAACAGGTCTTTATCCCGATTCAGCGCTTTAATTTCTGTTGTCAGGATAAGCGTTTCGGCGGCATTTTTATCTTTTTTGGCAATTTTCAACCGGTCCTTATTGGTTGCGATAGCTTGTTTCTTTTCCTCGATCTTTGCTGCTACGGCAATCCGTTGTTCCTGAGCAGCTCGCTCGGCTTCGGAAGCCGAAGCTCGATCCCGCTCCGCCCATTCGATATCACCTTGAATTTCGTTGGCATCCCGTTGTGGCACCAGCATGAGAAATTTGTCCAAAGGCGGTGGCGCAATGATTGGAGCAGACATAGGGGGCATTTGCGCCGCATATAATTGACTCGAAACCGGCAGTATAATTGTTAAAATAACAAACCCGATCATTCGATATTGTTTTAGCATGTTTCCTCCGCTCCCTTTTTAATAACGCTTTACCGCTTTTTAACACAACTACTTTCAAAATTGTATACCTCTGAAGCCCCTGCGTCTAGCGAAGGAGTCTCGGACAGGCTCCCGGAGTATAACCAGTTACGATTCTCTCCATGGCAAAACCGCCAACAAAAAAGCCCGGGGATGATTGTTTCATCCCCGGGTTGAACATTCTCTCGAATGGATTCGAAATTAGTATTTGTATGCTTTTGCGGTATCGACGTAGGCGTGCAGGTTATCCGGATTGGCCTCATCGAGCACGGCGCCGTTAACCATGTAGTATCCGCCGTCGCCGGCCAGATCATCCAGCAGTTGCTTTGTATGGTCTTTAACCTGCTGGACCGTTCCGGTTTTCAATAGAGACGATGGGAAGTTTCCTGAGAAGCAGGCCCAACCCTGCAGGTGCTTCTTGACTTCCTTCATGTCTGTTTTGTCGAAGTACCAGATGGTGCTTCCGGCCGGAATGTCGGGATCGGTGATGAGATCCAGCCGCTTATTGTAGCTTCCTTCCACAAACAGGAACGGGATCATCCCTTCGTTGATCAGGTTGAGCATAACCTGCTTGAGGGATGGCCAGTACAGTTCCTTGAAGTCCTTCGGAGACATGAAGCTGTCCGCGCCCTTGTGCAGCGGGAAGAATGCAGTCGGAGCGCTGCCCCATGCATAGGCTCCGTACGGCATCTTCGTCATGAAAGGAATATTCCGTTCGCAGGCTTCCAGAATTTCCTTCTTCTTGCGGAAAGTATCGAGCATCATGGCGCGAGTGCCGCGCATGGTGTCGCCGATGACGTCAAACGGCGCCTTCGAAAAACCGCCCTGATACTTCGGCAGTCCCAGGCTGGTTATGATGTCATTGTCGATGGCGGCGATTTTCAATGCCCAAGCGAGCGCAATCTCGCCGGCCTGCATCAGCTTCTTGAACGTTTCCTGGATCTGCGGCAATCCGAAAGGCAGCATGCCCCAGGGAATAAACGGCAGTTCAAGGAAATTGGTAAAAGGAGAAAGCGTTTTCCAGGGTTCGAGAGCTCCCATAACGCGAGGCAGATAGGTGCGGATGAAATAATCGCTGGGATCGTTCAAATAGGCCTCGTATTCATCGGCCTTCATGAATTCGGCTTCTGAACACTGATAGGAAGTGTTTTCCGGCACCCCGTGTCCCGGCCAGTGATAGAGCTTGTAGTCCAGAACTTCGAGAATCTTGCCCGGCACGTACAGTCCGCAAGAAGCAGCCGCATCCGGCATGAAATCCGCATGGAATTTCTTCATGGCGGCGCCGAGTTTCTCGGTGTCATACATGGCGTCCTTGCAGCTGTAACCGGCATACAGGAACGGCGCGAACCCCGTTGAGATAGCGACCGGCACCCGTTTGGGTTTCTTCAATTGAAAAACGTCGGTAAACATCTGGGCGCGTTCCCGGTACGCTTTTTCCGCTTCCGGATTGGTAAATTCGATGCCTTCGTGATTTACCCAGGCATCGAGACGCGCCTGACGTTTCTGATCAGGAGTTAATTTGTCGAAATCGGCTGGTTTTGGCATTGTTAATTTGCCCCCACCCATCCCTTGGATAATGTAACCGCAGCCATCGCGTCTTTACCGTAAGCGTCCGCCTTGGCATAAGCGGCAACCTGATCGTCCATCTGTCCGCCGCCGATCATGATCTTGACGCTATCGCGCAAGCCGGCGTCCTTGAGAGCTTGGACGGTGTTTTTCATCGGATCATAGGCAAGCGTCAGGAATCCGCTAAGACCGACGACTTGCGGCTTGAAGCTCTTTACCGCTTCGACAAACTTGGCGACCGGGACATCCACGCCGAGATCCATTACGTCAAATCCGTTGATATCAAGCATGAACACCACAATATCTTTTGCGATATCATGGATGTCGCCTTCAACAGTGCCAAAAACGATTTTGCCCAGCTTCTTCTGAGAGGCATTGTCCGAACCTGAGATTCGCGGTTTTACCATCGCCCCAATTTGCCGCAACATTTCGCCGGCCAGGATCAATTCGGGGACGAAGCATTCACCCGCCGCAAACCGGTCTCCGATGATGCCGAGCGCTTCACGACAATCATCCAAAAGGCCGAGTGGATCCGCGCCCTCATTCAATAATTTTTCAGCCAGCTTAACTGCCTCTTCTTCACGCATATCAACGACGAGATCAACTAATTCTTTCGACATAGGGCTCTCCTTTTTTACTTCCTTAGATAAAAGTTTTTAAAGAACTCTTAAACAGGCTTGTTTAAAGCTCCTGCGCGATAGGCGCGTGTATACTTCAGGCAATGTTTGTCCAGTCCCAATAAAAGCTCGGTGGCCAATATCGCGGTCCGGATCTCATAGTCCAACGGATCCGTAATGGCGCTGTCGAGCCCTGCTTGCATAGCAAGGGTAAGGAATACTCGATTGATGTGGGCGCGAGCCGGCATTCCGAAAGAAATATTGCTTAATCCGCAGGTAATGTGAACTTCCGGAAATTCGCTCCGGATAGAGCGGATGGTGTCGAAGAACGTCAACCCGTTATCTTGACCGGTTGCGATCGTCATCGCCAGCGGATCGAAGTACAGCTGGTTATCGGCTATTCCCAATTTACGGGTTTCCCCGAGAAGGCGGCGGATAACATTAATGCGGTCCTCTTTTGTTTTAGGAATGCCGTTCTCGTCCATCGCCAGCGCAATCGCGGGAGTTTTGTACTGGGCTACAAGCGGCAAGACTCCCTTCAACCTGTGTGGCTCTGCGCTGATGGAGTTGATCATCGGGGTCTGTTTGACGGCTTTGATCGCGATTTCCAGAGCTGTTGGGTTCGCGCTGTCAAGGCAGATCGGTTTGTCCGTCACAGCCTGAATATTTTCAACCAGCCAAATGAGATCATCCGGTTCGCGCTGCGGAGCCGTCCCGGCATTGGCATCAAGCCAGTCTGCACCAGCCTCGGCCTGGCTGCGCGCCAAATCCTGAATGAACTTCGCATCACGCTCCTCAATAGCCTGCTTCACACGTTTGCGGGTTCCATTGATTTTTTCTCCGATTATCTTCAAATGAACCGCTCCTTTCAGGGAAACTCCTGCTTGCTGCCTGCCGGACGTATCATGACTGTCGATTCATGACCTTCACCGCCGGCAATCTTAAGCAGGCCCAATAAAAATCCAGCATTGACAAACACTTCAAACGCCCCTACCATCGAGAAACTTCGAAGAAGGCGTTAAAAGGCGCAAAAGAACGCTTGAAAGCCTGATCAGATGCTCCTGAATAAATGAGTGCTGTTTTACAAATAAAAGACTACAGGGTGTTGATTTATAGGACATTTCGGGCCGCTACACAAGCGATTTCTATCAGCATGACCTTCCCTCGGTTTCTTCGTTTTAGGGGCTTTATATTGACTTCGACAGGTCCCATAAAGTACTCTGAGTAGATCTAACATCTGTATTTTGGAGGTTGTATGCCACACCTTGGAACCTGGGAAATAATAGCCATTCTCGTGGTTGTAGTACTGATTTTTGGAGTAAACAAAATCCCTCAATTGGGAAAGGGCTTGGGTGAAGGCATTCGAAACTTTAAAAGTTCACTGAAAGCCGGCCAGGAAGAAACGCCTAAAAAAGACGAAAAAGTCTAAAAAACCTGGATTCCATAAACAGATTTTCAATACTTGCCGCGCAACTACTCTCGATCGCCCCCGGTTGCCTGACGCTGTTTCAGGAACCCATGATCAGAATATCTATTTGCTGCAGAATTTCCTGAGCTCGTAGGACGATTTTGCCTGCTTCGTTTCGGCAGCTTGCTGCGAATGCTTTATCCTTCAACCCGGAAGTATTGGTCAGAATATTATAGTGAGCGCCTTTGATTGAAGCGAACGCCAGTTGGGCGCCAACGGCAGCGTCGCTCCGCGCGTTAGGATTGCCGATTTCAATCAGGATCCACAAGCGCTCAAGAACTTCGGAAGCAGCACGAGCCGTCCAGAGTGGAGTTTCGGTAGCACGCCTGGTCGCCTGTTCTATAGCTTCGGCGCGCGCGACCTTTTCCTCTTCAACGCTTTTGGGCATTCTTATCGCAGTGAAAAGAGATCGAAATGCGGCAGAATCTTTCTGCACCAGATTCTCCAGCGCCTCTCTTGCATGGGTAAGCTCCTGGTGAATTCTTCGAACGCGCAAATCCTGGGCGGCAAACTTTTCTCTTCCTTCAGTCAAACCGGCCATCATTTCGCCAAGCGCGGCTGCAAGAGATCCGGCGTACGCGGCGACGCTGCCTCCGCCGGAACAGGGATCCGCGCTGGCGATATGCGCTGTAAAATCTTCAGCTCCTGTTTTCTTCACGGCTGTTCCAACCGATTGATGACAATATTCCCTTTTTTAATTGTGACAACGCAATGATTGACGCCAAAAAAATAGGGGAGTTCGCGGTAATCGGACACGTCCATCAGAACGATATCCGCCTGCTTGCCCTCTTCAAGCGTGCCCAGTTTCTCGGCAAGTCCAAGTGAATAAGCGCTGTTAATTGTCGCGGCAGTGATTGCTTCCGCGGGAGTCATCCGCATTTGAGTGCATGCGATTGCCAGAATAAGCTGCATGTTCATGGTAAAGCAGGATCCGGGATTAAAATCAGTAGCCAGCGCTACCGGAACCCCGGCGGCGATAAGCTTCCGCGCCGGCGCATATTGCATCAGTCCCAGATTAAATGCGGTCCCAGGAAGAAGCGTCGCTATCGTTCCCGAATTTTTCAACGCCTGAATGTCGGAATCGCTCACCCACTGCAGGTGATCTGCGCTGCTTGCCTTTAACTCCGCAGCAAGCATGGCTCCTCCGCTATGGCCCAGTTCCTCTGCATGAACCCTTAAGCCCATCCCGGCTTCCCTGGCGGCAAGCAGAATAGAACGCGCCTCGTCGATCGTAAAGTAGCCTTCTTCACAAAAAACATCGCAGAATTGAGCCAAGCCTTCCTGGGCGACCCGTGGAATCATTTCTTTAATAATGCTGTGAACGTATTGTTCACGAGCGTTCGCAAATTCTGCGGGAATCGCATGCGCTCCCAGAAAAGTGGGCACGACCTCCAGACGGTGGCGTTCCCGCAGAGCGGCAAGCACCTGAAGAATTTTTATCTCATCCTCCAAATTCAACCCGTAGCCGCTTTTTGCCTCGATGGTCGTCGTCCCGTGCGAAAGAAAATGCCGGAAATAGCGTTCGGTTCTATTGATAAGCTGGTTGACCGTTGCAGAACGAAGTTGCTCAACGCTCGCTGCAATGCCGCCGCCGGAAGCGGATATTTCCTCAACGCTCTTCCCTTGGATCCGTAGATCGTATTCATCAACCCTGTTGCCCGCAAAAACAGGGTGGGTGTGGGAATCGACAAATCCCGGCAACGCCACTAATTCCAGACCGACTCCATCCAATGTTTGATATCGGACCCCAGGTTCACGCACCGGCATGTCCTTTGTTGAACCAACCCATACAATTCGATCGCCATGAATCAGCATGGCGCCGTTTTCGATGATTCCAAGTTCAGACATGGATGCGCCTGCCCTGGGGACCGGCCCGCCATGAAGCGTAACGATTTGAGCAATATTTCTTAGAAGCAGCATTGATATCCCCTATTATTTTATCCGACGTAAAGCGACGAGTGTAATATCGTCGCTTAATTCAGCGCTTCCTTTAAAATCACACAGTTCCGAATACAGACATCGTATAAATTCGGGCAATTTCTTTTCTGAATTCCGACATACGGAGTCAATAAATCGCTGTGCATCGTAGAAATCGCCTTCCGGATTGAGAGCGTCCGTCATTCCATCGCTGGCGAACAGCAATGTATCGCCGGGAGCAAGCTGGAATTTGATCTCGTCATAGGCAGATCCCTCCAACAAGCCTAAGGGAGCTCCGGAGGCTTTAAGATAAAGCGCCTCTCCGGCTCGCACCAGAAAAGGGAAAGGCATGCCCCCGTTGGCCAAGACTGCCGCGCCGTTCATAAGATCAATTCGACAATAGGCGACCGCAACATAATTACCCGAAGGATAGCGCACTACAAGGTTGGCGTTAAGGGCCTTGAGTTTTTCCGCCGGAGAAAGAGGATTGGGAAAGAGAGCCCGGAGTTGCCCACTGAAAACCGCTCCATATAGAGCTGCGGGAATCGATTTCCCGGAAACGTCCCCTACAACTATCTGAAGCGTGTTGGCGTCCTTTTCGAAATCATAGAAATCCCCTCCCACTTCACGTGCGGGCTGATATTCAACCGCCATTTCATACTGCTCCATCTCCGGGAAACACGGGGGAAGAATATATCGCTGTATTTCTCCGGCAATCTCAAGTTCCCTGGCAAGCCGCTCGCGGCGGATCAGCTCTTTTCGAAAATGCTCGTTTTCTTTGGTGAGCCGGTAAGACTCCAAACCTCGTTCAACCGTCATCAACAAGTCCGGGGGATCCCATGGCTTGACAACATAACGATAGACTTTACAGTTGTTTATCGCCTCCAGCAACACATCCACATCTGTGTATCCTGTCAGGATTATGCGAACGGCATGGGGCAGTATCGTCATGCTTTGTTGCAGCAATTCGATTCCTGTCATCCCGGGCATTCTCTGATCCGCGATAATCACAGCAATGTCTTTATGGGTCTGGACTAGCTGCAGCGCTTCTCCGCCGGTTTTTGCAGATAGAACAGGATAGCGATGGACAAAGGTGCGGTGGAGCTTCTGAAGATTGGCAATTTCGTCATCTACGACAAGAATGGTCTCTTCCGACATAAATCTTACGGTTTGTCGCGCAATTCCCCTGCGAGCTCCTGGGCAATTCTGCGGGCTTTTTCAAGTTGGTCCGGCGCGAAAGAGATCGCTCCCACAACCGGATGTCCGCCGCCACCATGTCGCTCACATAATACGGCAAGGTTCTGGGTGCGTGGATAGGGACTCCAGGGATTGGATCCGACAGAGATTTTGGCTCTAAAACTGGACAGACTCAATCCAATGCAATAGGTGGCTTCGGGAAACAAATAATAAGGGATGAACTTATTATAGCCTTCAAGATCATGGCCGCTGACGTCGAAATAAATGGTTCTGTTGACGCATTGGGCGTTGTTGCGGATGATGTCTACCGACCGGAGATGGCGCTCGTAAAGGGGCAGGAATACATCCTGAACCCAACCCATCTTCATGATTTCATCCATCGATTTGTGCTGTAACTCTGTAATCAAGCCGTTGATTTTGCCATGATCGCGCACGCCCTCGATCACCATCATCAGCTTCATAGCAGGTTCCTTGAGTTCCACCGCAGCTTGTGCGCTTTTAAACTGAGCTCCATCGATAATGTCCGCCCATTCAATCAGTTCATTTAACCTGCTCGAATCAAAATCGAAGTGCTTCTGTAACATTTCGGCCATAAACTTTGTGCAGGATCGATGTGCAGGATCGTGAAACTTCTTCCCGCTCTTATCGGCTCTGAAATGAAGCTCATCTTCCTTAGTCAGGAAAGCGCTCTGATGGTGATCGAACCACCAGGTCAAACGCGGATTGCTGGAATATTTGAAATCGACAATGGCGTTTTCATCCCCGTCAAACTGCACATCAAGAAAAAGTTCGCCGGCGCGATGCGCCAATCCCTCATATTTGAACTCGCAATCTTTGCAGATTGCATTCGAATAGAAGTTGCTGAAGACCGCAGCTGCGGCCAATCCGTCAAAACAATTATTATGAAAAAATACTTTAATCTTCATAGAATTTTAGGAACTTGTTATTGCACCCAAAAGGCAATCGCAACACCACCGGGGAGTCCAAAGAATGCTACACACTAACATAAGGTGAACTTTATTTCAAAGTTTTGAATCGTAGCAACCGGTTTTTGTTTTTACAGTTTCCGGACTGGGAACCGGCAAGGTCGCCTCATAACTATGGCGTTTGTCGGTGTCGGAATCGGCGTTTCGCAAAAAACCGATTTCCGGTTGCGAGCGCCGCCCCGGATCCAATCCCGGCTCCGATGTTTCTGGTATTTTTCCGGTGTTTTTCTACTCCACCAGCATTACAGGGGCTTGCCAGAAAGCAGCTTTCTTCCCGTTCGGATCCAAGATGGATACCTGGCAGTTGTATTCACCGGGAAGCAGTTTGTCGAGAGCGATGCTGAAACTCAGAGGCACGGCTTTGGACTTGGGATTCAACCCTTCTGTTACCGAAAGCGCCGATGTTTCGAATGATTTGGACTGGCCGCGGAAAAAGGTGATATACGCAATCAGCGGTTCCATTGCGGTTGCATTATTTTGATAGGCCTGAAAGTATACATGCATTTCATTTTTCTTGCTGAAGACGCGAGTAACGCTGGGAATTAACTTCATTCCATTGAGGACCAGGGGATTTGCGACCTGCGCCTTATCTTTGCCGGCTGTAAACAGCGCCTTGCGCATGTCCACTCTCTGGCTGCTCAGTACAACAGAACTGATCGGCACACGCTTGAATTCTTTCATCAGATTGGGAATCGTAAATGTCGTTTGATACGTGCCGATTCTTCCCGTTTCCGCATCGCGCGCAAGCATTTTAATAATGTACTTCCCCGGAAGAAGCGTGAAACCGCAATCAAATTCAATCGGGCTTTTCATTAACACGGCGGCTGTTTCACCCTTGAGCTTGAACGAAACCTTGTCGCGCAGGTTCGTATAGACCGTGCCATAATCATCCCTGACTTCCCCAATGAAATCGATGAGAGTACGATCCGATCCGGCGTCCTGGGCAAGAACCAGCTCGCTGCCAGGAATCTTCATCGTGACAGGCACATAGTATTCCGCGCTGTTAAGCTTGAAATAATTGACTTCCATCGCAATCGTGAGATCCGTAATCGGGTCCCCAAGCATCAGCGCCTCTTCAAGCTGCCGCTCTTTATCCGCGGTTGTGAATTTTGAAAATTTCTTTCTGGCGTAATAGCCATTGCGATAATCGAGTTTGGCTTCCTGTCCGTCCGCAAGTTCGATCTTGATTTTCCGGAATTTGCCGTCCATTTCCGTATTGTTGGTGTAATAGCCGAGGATGTAATAACTGGTTGCGGCTTGTTGCGCGTTGACAATACCGTGCGAGAGATCGTTATAGTCGAGCATGGCTTTGCCGCCGGTGTCCGCCGCTAAAGTGTAGAGAGTGTCCTGGGACTGCTGAAGGGAGGTCAACATCCCCATCGCCGAGGAGCCCGTAAACATCCCGATCCCGCCGGGAGACTGGCGAGTGGCGTCGCCCAACGGCGCTTCGGCCATCAGGCCGCGCGAATCGGTCGGATACAAGACAACATTGGCGCGCCTGGCGGCATTAATGGTGGCGCGCATCTGCGCCTGGTTGTCCATTCCATTGAGCCGCAATCCGCTTGCGAAATAAATCAGCGATTTGCACTCGCTCAGCGCCCCCAGCATTTTGACCGCCGTTTGCAGCGCTGCAAGCTGACGATCCGTATTGAAGAGATTAAATTCGCCGGCATTTTGTCCAAACGACCCCGCCGTGTCCGGAGCATTGAAATCTTCATCCTCCTCTCCCTTTTGTTTTCGCTTCATCAGCTTTTGCATCGTCTGGTCCAACTTTTCCCGATCGTCGGTAAAGTCGGCTAAAACCCGCACGACTCCTTTAGAAAAAACCATGACCCCTAATAAATCCGACGCCGTCATCCGGTTCTGAATAAATTTGCGCGCTGCGGTGAACGTTCGATACCGGTCTGCATCCGACATGGTCATCAAGTCAAAATAAAGCGCCAGCAATCTGCGATCCCGGTATTTGACCTCTCCGGCACGGCCGGCGGTAACATGATTTTGGCCGATCAGAGAAATGGGAGCGACGCCCCGGCTGAGTATCGACCGCGGAGCAACGGGAGGCGCCGGCGCATCTTCGAGTTTCTGAAATTCACAGATTTGGACCGATTGCCGGAACCCATCTTCCGCGACAATAAAGTCTCGCGCCGTCAGCCCTTCGATCGGCTTTCCCGCTTTGTCTTTGACGATGACGGTTTCAAGCACAAGCTGCGCATCCGACCTGATCGTGAACGGCTTTTCCTGCAAACAAAAAACGCCGCGGATTCCACAGATTTCACAGAAAAATAAAATAAATAAAACTCCGTGAAATCGGCGGAATCGGTGGCATTTTTGGCTTTTCATCATCAGAAACTCACCCTAATGTTCGCTTGCACGGTTCGCATCGGGTTGGCCGAACTCGGCAGCCCGAATTGCGAGCTGTTGACGACAGTATTCCAGCTTGAATAAGTGACATGGTTCAGAGCATTTGTCGAATTGAGCCGGAACTCCAGGTTGTAGCGATCATGCAGCCGGAATGCGCGCCCGATGGAAGCATCCAGGCTGAATTGCTTCGGACCGGCAATCGAATTTCTTCCCGCATTTCCCCATTCGCCCGGCTGAGGAGCCGAAAATGCCGCCGGATTGAGAAACAGCCCCGCCGGCGCTTCATCTATCGAAACTCCTGTGCGGTTCGGCCGGAAAATGCCGCTTATTCCCGTCCCCGGCGCGAGAGCGGAATAAGCCGGAGTCAGAGGAAAACCGCTGCCAATCGCCATATTCCCTGAAAAGGTCCATTCTTTAAAAAGAGCTCCGGCCCATCCTTTCAGCAGGACGGGTCTGAAACCGCCTGAGCCGGGAGTGTATTGCATTTGGAAGTTAAGAAGATGCCGTTGATCGAAATTCGACAACGCCCGCTCTCCTTTGAGATCAAGCCAGTTCTGGGCGGCCTGAAACCCGCCTAAAGCAGCGTCATCGATGGATTTGGAAAAAGTGTATCGGGCTTCAGCGGCCAATCCATGCCGCAGACGCCGTCGTAATTGGATAACGCCGGCATGGCGAATCGATTCACCATTGGAGCTTTGATATATAAAACCGGATGGACATGTTACACAGCGGTTCACCGCTCCCGCCGGATAAGTATTCGGATAAGATTTTTGAATTAAATGGCTTCCTTGGGATCCCTGGTATAGCGCGACGATTTGCATGGAAAACGGCATTTCCCGCTGAATCGATAATTGCCAGTTATGCGCATTTGCGACCCGGAAATCAGGATCAACGGCAAAATTATTGACAGTAGCGTTTGGAGAAAAATTGAATCCGTTAGCCAGCGTTAATGGGGCAGCCGGGCTGTTGCCCGCGACCAGGCTCTTTGAAAACGGCGATTGCTGAGCCATCTGAAGCGCAATGGACCGGTAAACAGAAGCGTCGCGATATAAGCCGTATCCGCCTCGAATGACCCATGAGGATGCGGCCGTAGGACGCCATGCAAATCCGATCCGGGGTTGCACGCCGCGCTTGTCCGGATCTATCAGCGAACTGAAATATTTCCTGCCGGTAAGCGCGCCTGTCGGGTCGCCGGCAAGGACCGGAGCAACGGCGTGAAAGTCCGAGGCAATATCCAGGTTCACAAGCCGCCCATACCGCTCAGTCACAGGCGTTTCGTATTCCCATCGGATTCCGCCGTTTATAGTCAATGATGAGCTGACGTGAAAATCATCATTTATGTAAATCGCATAGCGTGATCCACGGAAATACTTGTCGGCGTTGCCGAAGGCAATGGAACTGGCGTCAGGAACGCCCAACAGGAAATCGGCGAAGTCGTATCCGGCTGCTGCGCCGGTAAAAGTGAAGGCGCCTCGAGCATCCTGTTGAGCCAAGGAATTGAGCTGTTGCCTGCGGAGTTCAAATCCGACGGACAAACTATGTTCTTTATAATTTATTTGGATTGCAGATGAAAGGGAGTGGGCCTGATCGCGATCATAGGAGGCCTTGCCGTCTGTCAGTTGAGTGAAATTAGAAAAGGAAAGGGTTGGCGGACCCCAGTTTTCAGGATTCTGATTATTGCCTAAAATTCCGGCGGCGCCGGATATGTTAATGCGATTAGCGAAGAAAGGAATTATCCGCGTTTTCGAGCGGGTGAACTGATACCCCAGCTTTATACTGTGGCGCTGACCCAATCGGTGGGAATAGTTCGTCGCTAGATCGAACGATGAGGCTTCTTCTTTGTCGAGGAAGGTGAAAATATTCGGATTGTCCGAGCGCTTGCTCTGATAACTGAAATTGCCTGATATTTGGCCGCCCATGTTCCAATGGCGTAGCGAACCCTGAATGCTGTCCTGATGAGACGCCGAAATAATAGGAGCCTGGTAGTTGTAACGGCTGCTGGATCCGTAATTGGGGAATGGATACAGAGATAGCAGCGATAGTGCTTGTGGGCTGATCCGCTCCTGCGGAATTATATTGCCTTCAAAAGGACGACCCGTCTCCGGATCAAAAATCTGAACGGGCAGGCCAACCTGGTTTCGGATTTCGGACAAATCGCCACTCCGCTCCGCCAGGGTTGGCATCCGGCCGGTCGCAATCCTGGCATCCCGATTCTGATTGCGTTGATAGCTCAGGAATCCGTTTAAGCTCTCCTTCATTAAAAAGGGAATCCTCACCGGGCCGCCAATGTTGAGCGCCATCTGCGCACGGTTGTAGCCCGGCTTGGGGACGTCCTGACCAATCAAGGAAAAAGAGCGCGCGTTGAGAGCAGAGTTCTCCTGTGAGATGTTGAGACTGCCGTTGTAGAGCGGGAACAATCGGCGATTGTTGCCAAAAGCCATTCGTTGGGCGAACGGCGAGGCCGCGCCGTTATTGACGCTGCCATTGATCAGAAATCCATCGGCGGCGCGCTCGGAAAGCTGCTCCGCGCTGAGATCGGCAAAAGCGCTCGGTTTGGCAGCATCGACAACCGGAGAGGCGTTCGCATTTTCTTCCGGAACGGCTACCTCCGTTTGTTGAAAGACCGCTGGAATCGGCTCCGATTTAATTTCATTCATGGGAAGCATCGTCAGCTCCCAATCCGCATCGGTTTTTTCCGATCCGATCTTTATTTCACGTTCAATCGACTGAAATCCAAGCATCTCAATCCGGATTGTCCACAAACCGTCCGACAAATCCGGGAAGAGATAAATGCCTTGCATATCGGAAACAGCGATCAGTTTATTATCGCCTTGAGTGGCGATAGCGGTCACGCCCGGGACCGGAAGCCCGTTGTATTTGATGATTCCGCGATACTCGGACGCGGCAAGCGAAGGCAGCATGAAAGCAAATATCAGTATGGCTCGTATCATTTTTTTATGAACCACGAAAAACACGAAATACACGAAATTTAAATTTCGTGTATTTCGTGTTTTTCGTGGTTAAAAGTTTTAATTCTCCGATGGTTTCTCTGCACTATCGATAACGATAAATTCAAATGTGACTTTATCCAGCTCCAGCTTCAAACCAAGCTGATCCTGGAAGGCTTTAAATAAGGAAGGCCCGGAAATCTCTGGAAGAGGATTGGCGCCGGTTCCATTGTTCTTGGTTTGATTTAATCTGTCATTCGCCCACTTGAAATTGATATCGTATAATCCGGTAATACCCGTTTTATCAATTACTTTCCGATCCGTCAGTTCTATCAACCAATCGGCAAATCTTGTTACGCTTATTGCAGTGGCCCAAAATTCCATTTGCCCGTCGGGTCCATCGCCATAGCCAAACAATTGAGGACTCAATCTCCAATCCCTTTTGCCCTTGCCGGCAGGTTTCGTCTTCTCAGACGATGCTTCGGGAGATGAGGGCTGCGGAACGGCATCAACCTGATTGCCGTTTTCATCCAGCTTCGCCTTTAGAAGCTTGGGTCCGTCCTTGGCAACGACTAATGAATAAACTTGCATTTCCCGGGACTCCCGGCGCAGCTTCAACTTAAATCTTTCTTCCAATAAAGATTGAAGCATCAAGTGCATCTGATTCTTGTCTGTCGCAGGATTGGTCTTCGCCTCGATTCGATAACTGGCGCCGTCAACCCAGCTGGGCCCGCCTTCTATCCGATAATTATCTGTTTGATAGGCTTCTTCCATAAACTTTTTAAGTGAATTGCATCCTTTGTAAAAACCTCCTTGAAAAGTCGGAGGATCAAACATTATTCCTCCCGGAAATTTTTGAAGGCAGGTATCGGTCGGCTTGATGGACGCCACTTCAAAGGAAGGTTTTGGTCCTGTTGGCGATTGAGCCTGGATGCAAGGAGTATATAAAATAGCAACCAAAACAAGTCCGGCAATGATGCGGATCATGAACCCTCCAATTTTTAACCACGAAACACACGAAATACACGAAATATTTTTTTCGTGTATTTCGTGTGTTTCGTGGTTATAGGTTTTAGTTCTCCGACGGTTTCTCGATGTGATCGATAATCAGCCTCTGTACCGGTCCATGCGATGGCACTAGCTTCAACCCTAGCTCATCTTGAATCGCCTTCTCCAGTGGTGGAAACGGATCGTCAAATTCTTGTTCACTCAGCCGAATCCGGGACTTCTTTATAATGAAGTCATATTTTCCCGTCAGCCCGGTCTTGTCCACCACGGGTCCGCCGAACGATGCGCTCAGGGACTGAACAATGTCGGCAATCGTTGCCCCGTGCCCAATAAACATGCTGGAGGCGCTAAACTGGGCGAAATCAACTGTCGAGGTATATAGGCGCGGGATTGGACGGTCGCCCAAATAATTCAACTCTTCTGCGCTGGGCGAAGCGCCGGTCGATTTTAACCTTCCCGCCTTCACCACCACCAATTCGTAGGAATCACCATTGCGCGTTTCCCAATGCGCCTTCATCTTGAACCGTTCTGCAAGCAGCGCCTGGAACATGTGCTTTTGTTCCAACCGCACCTGCTCTTTCGTCAACTTTGCAAGGCGCTCATCTGTCGCACTGTCCGATTTGGCCTCCACATTGAACTCTGTCATTTCGAGCTCTTTGGGAATGCCTTCGATTTCATGGAACTGCACCCCATACGCCCATACTGCTACCAGGAACTTCACAGGGTAGTTCGTCAGCCGAATATGGCTGCTGTTTTGCGGTGAAAAGTCGCCGCTTGCAAAAGATCCGTGCGGGTTCTTCTTGGACTCCCGCACCGACGCTACATCAAATGTCATTGTCGGCATATAGGCTGCATCAGGGTTGGATGCCACAGGCGTTTGGGTTTGCGCTTTGATCGATGGAGCATTCAGGAACCCGATTGTTATTGGCAGAGCCAAAGCAGCTATCCCGGTTCCCGCCAGCAACAGCTTTTTTGTCCAGCCAACTTTACGGCCAATGTGTTGGCACATGATTGAATGGATGCGTTTTTTCATATCCGCTCCTGTCACGCCGGCGACGCAGGCCAGCGGCGATTCGAGGCAAAACTCGCAGACCTTAAGAATTCCTTCCGCATACGCCTGCGGATCTTTGCCCAGGCGCAACACTTCTTCATCGCAGGCTCTTTCCCGCTCCTGCACGAGTTTCGCGCCCAGCCACCAGATCATCGGATGAAACCAGAACAGAGCCTCGATAAGCATGTGTACCGAAGACATGAGATTGTCACGGCGGCGGACGTGTGCAAGCTCGTGAGCGAGGATGGCTTCGAGTTCGGAGTCGCTCAGCCGCTCTTCCATTTTTTGTGGCAACAATAGCACAGGCCTGAAAATTCCTAATACTCCCGGTTCCATGGATGAATTGGAGGATGCCAATCGAATTATTAATCTACGCCCATTGATTGTCCTCAATCGCTGCAGCGCCTCAAATGCACGCCCCTCAGTTATTGGTCTGGCGTTACGAGTTATCGCCCTGATACTCCGGCCTTTTGCCAGGTAAAACGCCAAAACCGCCAGAATGCCGCAGAGCCAGGCCGCAAATAAAAAATTCCGGAGCAGATGCGACCGGTCCAGGGCTGCGAATGTAGGAGCAATCGTCAATGGTTCGCCTGCGCCAAAGGGCTGGCTGACCTCTTCAACGAACATAATTGCAGGTTGCGCTATTGAAGCAGATTGTCGCTTGCCGAAATCAATGGAATTTCCTATCACTATGAGAAGTGAAAACGGAATTAGGAATTTGATCGACGCGGCCAGCCAAAGCGAATAACGAACGCGGGCGTGATTTTTTCGGAATATAAGAGTCAGCAACGCCGCAGCAGCGGCAATCAGCGTCGACTGCCACAGGTGATTCAAGAAAAAATCAGAAATCATGAATCCTCCGATTTTAGCCACGGAACACACGAAATATTATTTTCGTGACTTTCGTATGTTTCGTGGTTAAAAGTTTTAGTTCTCCGACGGCTTCTCGATGCTATCGATAATGAAAAAGTCTAAGGATCCCTTATCCGGCTCCAGCTTCAATCCGAGCTGTTCCTGAATTGCTGTAAAGATAGACGGGCCATTATTATCTCCCTCCTGTGCGGGTGGCAGCCCGAGCGGTTTGGGAAGGCCTGTAAGGACCGGTTGGTTAGGATCGGGGGTCCATTTGAGATTTATATCGTAAAGCCCCTTGATTCCCGTTTTATCGATCACCTTGCATCCAAGCGTGTCCGATAAAAAAGCCGCCACTCTCTCCATCGGCATGGCCCCGGCGCCGAAAAAGCCAACGCCTGCCATGACGGCGCCGGGCGGCGGCGTTTCCCCGCTGCGTATTATTTTCCCCTTGTTTCCGTCGCGCGGGATCTCTGTCAAAGGATTGCCGTTTTCATCTTTGGACTGCTGCAACCTATGGCCGCCTTTAGCGACAATCAATGAATAGACCGGCATCTCCCGGGATTCACGATGGAACTTCAGCTTGCATCTTTCTTCGATCAGCGATTGAAGCAACGGGGGCAGGTTGTCCTTGTTTTTCAGGTCAGGGCTTTTTGCTTCGACGCTATAGACAGCCGTATTGATCCAATCCGGGCCGCCGGATATCTGATAGAGTTTGACGTCATATGCAAGAGCTATCAGCAATTTCAGGTTAACCCCATAGGCTGAAAATCGTTCCGGCCGAGTGTCAATCCCTACCCTAAATTGTCCTGGGTTGGAACTTACATCAAACGCATAGGGTTTGATGGATGCCACCTCAAAGGCAGGCTTCGGCTGCGACTGGCCATTGAGAAGCCCAATGGAAAAAGGCAAGGCAAATACGACAATTCCCGTCCCCGCCAGCAAAAGCTTTTTGGCGCGGCTCAGCCGAGCCCCGACATGTTGCGTCATAATTGTATGGATTCGCATCTTCATATCTGATCCTGTGATACCGGCGACGCAAGCCAACGGCGACTCGAGATAAAATTCATATATTTTCAGAATTCCTTCTGCATACGCCTGAGGATCTTTGCCCAGGCGCAACACTTCTTCATCACAGGCTCGTTCCCGCTCCTGCACGAGTTTTGCGCCAATCCACCAGATCATCGGATGAAACCAGAACAGAGTTTCGATAAGCATGTGGATTGCCGCAACCAGATTGTCATGACGCCGGACATGGGAAAGCTCATGCGCCACGATGGCCTCCAGTTCAGAATCGTTCAAACGCTCAGTCATTCCCAAAGGCAAAAGCAAGACAGGACGAATAATGCCGAACACACCTGGTTCCATTGAGGAACTGGAGGATTTCATTTTAATTTGAAACCGGCGCCCATGGATATGTTCCAGCCTTTGCAGCGCTTCGAACGCGCGCCCCTGTTTAATCCACTCCGCCTTTCGAACCGCCTCTCTCATACGCCGGCTTTTTGCCAGGTAAAAAGCCAAAACTGCCAGGCATCCGCCAATCCACATCGCAGATACAACCATCCAGAGCAAATGAGATCGGTCCGGCTTTGCCGCTGCGGGAATTCGAACTGCAAGATCAGTGGAGCCAAACGGCTGGCTGAAGCCTTCAACAATTGCAACTGCAGGCTGCGCTATGGAGGCAGCTCTTTGCCGGCTGAAATCGATGGAATTGCCTATCGCGATGAACAGCGAAAATGGAATAAGGAACTTAATGGACGCTGCCAGCCAGAGCGAGTAGCGAACCCGGGCGTGGTTCTTTCTGAATAAAAGCGTCAGCAGAGCAGCCATGGCGGCAAACAGCGTCGACTGCCACAGGTGATTCAAGAAAAAATCAGAGATCATGCATCCTCCGGTTTTCAACCACGAAATACACAAAAGTAATATTTCGTGACTTTCGTGTGTTTCGTGGTTAAAAAGCTTTTATTCATTCGGGCTTATCCTTTTTAGAGAGCTTTTTCAAAAGCTTCTGCGCCTCATGCAAATCGTCGAGAGTGAGCTTGCCGGATTCAATCAGGTGCGCCATCACCGGCTGTGTTCTGCCGCCAAATAAACCAAGCAGGCTGTCGATCAATGTCCCTTGCGCAGCGTTACGCGTGATTACGGCGTCAAAGATGTGAGCGTTGCTAATTTTTTTGACCCGGCGCACTGCCTTTTTGGCTTCGAGCCGGTAGACGGTGGTTTGAATCGTGGTATACGCAGGCCTCGATTCTTCGGGGAAACACTCCTGTATTTCGCGAATGGAGGACGCGCCTTTGTCCCACAGCGCTTCCATAATTCCAAGTTCAAGTTTTGTCAATTTAGGTTGTGTCATTCTTTTTACTACTCCATTATTAATAACTACTATTGTTGTATGTAATACTACTACATATGTCAAGATGTTTTTTAACTACGAAAGACACGAAACACACGAAATTAATATTTTCGTGTGTTTCGTGTTTTTCGTGGTTAAAAGCTTTAATCTTGTGTCGGGCTAAGAAATGTTGGCTTGAAACGTTATCCGGGCAACAGCAGGTGAATGAGCAGCTCAGGGCTGCGCATTACTGGAGTTGTGCGCAGCCCGACCTGAAAACGGAACATAGAGCTCACACGCCTGTGTTCCTCCGCGTGTCCTTTGTGCTCCACGTTCTTCCTCAAATAAAGCAAACCACTTTCATAATTCCCGTATTAATAATACGCTCAACTACTTATATGATTTATTTAAAATTATCTTTATATGCATCCACTTTTTTGCAATAATTCCGGGTTTGATGTTTGCTATTTGGAAATTGGGGTGCAAGCCCCTGGCTAGGCCATAAGGTGTGTGCGCCTTCGCCCCTTTAAGTAATTTTGAAGACATCAATTCCGAGGATGGATCGATGAACTCTGTAGACGTTAAAAAACTGAAAGAAATTGTCGGCGAAGAGTTTGTTCTCGACAACATAGCCGATCTCTATGTATACGGCTCCGATTCCTCAGTGCATGAGGCCATGCCGCATGTCATTGTCCGGCCGAATAACATCGAGCAAGTACAAGCGGTCATGCGCTATGCCAACAGCGAAAAAATACCGGTAATCCCGCGAGGATCCGGATCCGGCATGTGCGGGCAGGTGGTTCCGGTCCAGGGCGGCATTATTCTCGACATGAAGGGCATGAATCGCATTCTCGAAATCAATCCCCAGGACGGCTATTGCCGTGTAGAACCGGGCGTTGTCGACGATGACCTTAATAGAGCTCTTAAGCCTTTCGGCGTTTTTTATCCGCCGACTCCGGCCTCAAGCTGCGTCGCAACCATCGCCGGTGAAATCGCAAACAACGCCTCCGGCGGCCGCTCCGTGAAATACGGCGCCGCGCGCGATGCAATCCTGTCGGTGAAGGTGGTCATGCCTAATGGAGATTTGCTCTCCTTCGGCTCCACCACCCGGGTAGCTGCTTCCGGATATGCTCTGGAACGCCTCATGGTAGGATCCGAAGGGACGCTGGCTGTGATCGTCGAAGCGTGTATGCGCTTTGTGCCGATACCCAAGCTGCGCTGCCTGGGCACTGCAAAATTCAACACGTTAACCGAAGCCGGCGATGCCATCTCCGATATCATGGGCAGCGGCTGTCAGCCTTCGATGCTCGAGCTCATCGATAAGATTGCCATAATTGCCGCCAATAAAGCCGCGAACCTCGGTTTGCCGGAAGTCGAAGCGATTCTGCTCTTTGAAGCCGACGGCATGGCAAAAGAAATGATCGACGCCGAAATGACGAAGATTCAAGACATCTGCACGAAGCGCAACGGCTTTGGCATGGAATCCAGCTACGAAGAAAAGGAACGAGCCCGAATTTGGGCCGGCCGCGCCAAGCTCTTCCCTGCTCTGTCCAAATACGACGAGCGCCTTGCCTCTACATCTTTAGCCGACGATATGGCGGTGCCTTTCTCAAAAATGGCGGTGACAGCCGACAAGATCCACGAAGTGGCCGAAAAGCATGGTCTGGTCATGACAGCCTATGGTCATTGCGGCGCCGGATGCATGCATACCAAGATTTTGATGGACACCGATAAGGACTTTCAGTGGGAAGGCGCACGCGAAGCCGTCGCTGAAATCTATACTTTCGTCCGCTCGGTCGGCGGCACGACTTCCGCGGAACACGGCATCGGATTGTCCAAGGCTGCTGCTTTCAAAATAGAAAAAGAGCCCTCGCTTGAACTGATGCGGGCGATCAAAAAAGCATTTGATCCAAACAACATTCTGAATCCGGGCAAATTAATGGACGGCCCTGACGATTGGGTCGAAGCCACCAATTTGCGTTATCAAATAACAAAAGCGGGAATACAATGACTGAAATATCCTTATTAGAGAAATGGAAAGGCGCTCTCAACAAGTGCATCCGTTGTGGCTATTGTTACGAACATTGCCCGATCTATAAATCCACGAGATGGGAAACCGATAGTCCTCGAGGCAAGTTGATTTTGCTTTACGGAATGCTCAGCGGCGAACTTGAACCTTCGGACTATATCGCCAATAAAATTTTCCAGTGCTTTCACTGCAACCGTTGCGTGAAGGCTTGTTCCTCGGGAGTGCCCATCCAGGATGTCTACAACGACGCTCGAAAATACTTCATGGAATCCGGGTTTGATGTCGTTGGAACTACATCTGTTACAGATCACGACGTATGTGCGCGTTGCCTGAATTGCATACGCATGTGCAAACATGAAGCGCGTAAGTTTGTCGACGGCAAGATTGTAACCGATAAGCTCAAGTGCCAGAGTTGCGGCAGCTGCCTGGATATTTGTCCTGAACAGGGCGTTACCATCAGCACCGGATTTGGAACCAATCCGAACGAACTCCTCCGGCAGGTTGATGATTATTTCAGCGACGGCAAAAATCCGGACGCCAAGGCTATCGTGTTTTCTTGCGGTTATTCAAGCTATCCGGGCCTTCAGACCTCTCGCTACGATAAATTCGAGATCAGCAAGGAATACAAAATATTGGTTACCGCATGCAGCGGTCGCCTTAAATCCCATACTGTCCTGGAAACCCTCGAACGGGGAGCCTGGGGAGTGCTGATCTGCTGCTGCCCGGAGGATGAATGCGAGCACGGCGGAAGCCCTAGAGTGAAAGCTCGTATGAAAGCTCTGACGAATTCTCTGGAAAGACTGGATATCGATCCGAAACGCCTTCAGGTTGTTGAAGTTCCCCAGGGGAATCCGGCTAAATTCACCAGCGTGGCGAAAGCGTTTATGGATGATATCAGAAAAATCGGTCCTTTTGAGTAAGGGAGTTATCAATGTTACTGAGTGTTCCATATGGCAAAGATGGAAAGCTTGAAGCGACAATCGACGACAATCGCGTCATCGGCCTTATCGAGCCGAATGAAGTAGAAATCGGCGATGAAACCGAAGTTATTCGCAAGGCGCTGGCAAATCCCTCCGGATATAAAAGCCTGAGAGAATTCCTGAAAGACGCCAGGGATGTTTTATTCATTGTCAATGATCCCACCCGGCCAACCCCGACATCTCGCGTACTGGATATCATTCAAGAGGACATCGCCGGACAAAAGGTCAGTTTCATCATAGCCACAGGAATCCACCGGAAGCCGACGCAGGAAGAATACCTCCAGATGTTCGGCGAAAAGCTTTACGCCAAATACAAGGATGTCATTCACGTCCACGACGCCAGAAAAAGCGAGGACATGGTTTTTCTTGGCACCTCGAAAAACGGCACCGA
>CAYTYP010000039.1:0-44063 GCA_964441405.1 uncultured Acidobacteriota bacterium | reverse complement strand
CAGGTTGCACACGATAATTCGAGACTCGGTTTCGGACATTCAATCTGACGCTCCCAAGAAAGTTCTATCGAGTTCTCAGATGAATGCCTTGGCTGTGTCGGTATTCCTTTCATTGAATCTAGGCGTTGTACGGCCTCCGCTCGATGCGGTAATTCTTGATGACCCTCTCCAAAGCCTTGATGATATCAACCTGCTCGGTTTAATTGATCTCCTTAGGCGGACAAAAGACGGTCGTCAGCTCTGTGTATCAACCCACGATGCACATTTCGGTAATCTGCTTGCCCGGAAACTTCGTCCCGGCAACGAGCAGCAGCGCACTATTCTTATCGAGCTCAAGGGTTGGAGTCGAGAAGGTCCGGTCGTGGAGAGCCGAGATGTGATGTGTGACCCTGCTCCGTTGCGCCTGATAACATCTCGTGCGAGCTAGCGCCCTTGCAGGCAGCCAACCCTGCCATAAAGTGCGATGCCTGAATTGATTTCCACATGAAAGAACCTTGTTTAAAACCCTTAATAAATTGGTTCAATAATCGGAGTTCGCGCGTAACCATAATAAATCCAGATTTCTTTCGAGGAATTGGATGGCATTTCGGAGAATCGCTGGATAACACATCTTGCGATCGTTCCCGCCTGCTGGCTATTTGCTAACCGTATGTGCAACGAGCGCCGGATTTGAAAAAAAGAAAGGCCGCTTTTTGGAGCGGCCTAAAGAAGGGTATGAATGGGTTGGATGAATCCTGCTATTTCCTTTTACGCCATGCCGCCAAGCCGATCGTTCCAAGGCCTGAGCCCAGGAGTAGGAGAGAGGCGGGCTCGGGGACCGGTTGAACTTGTTTCAGGGTGACATTGTCCAGAAGCGCGCCTATATTATCGCCGCCGGCGTTTTCGAAACTCAGGGAGAAGCTGCCTGCCGACAAGACTGTAAACGCCGCCGTCCTGGTTTGGAGGGGATCGATAGAGCCAACCGTATAGGTATTGTTCAATAGGAGGCCCGAATCAACTTTTACAGTCACTACGTCATTGCCGTAGTTGCGGTGATTTCCTGCAAGGTCGAAGCTGAGTTCATATTGCCCCGCCGCAAGGTTAAAAGGCGTCTTGCTTGTCATCACGCCGGCATTCCCTGTCGAACCGTCAAGATCGACATAAAGACCGTTTCCCGGAACGAAATCCCATACCGTATTCACTCCGATCAAATCAACTGTGCCGTTCGTAATGTTCCAGTTGGCAAAACTACCGTAGTTGAGAACGCCCACGCCGCCGTTTTCGCTGTTGAAGTTATCGGAAAACAAAACTGTGTCTGCAAAAGCCGTAGAGGCGCCTATCGCCAGGATTATGAATAGTACTGTTATTAATTGGCTTTTCAATGATATCCGGTTCATGTTTTTTCCCTCCAATGAAATTTTGAAGGGTTCTAATGGCGGGACAGCCATAAATAATATAGCAATATGCATGCCAGAGCAGGGGAATAGTTGTAACTATAAGATTAAATTAAACTTAGGTTATTTTGCCTCGAAATAGTAGATATGAAATTTGCAGTTGCTGTAAAAAATGCCGACACGCGATCCATACGCTATTGTTATTTAATTAATTTATTATCAGCTATTTATCTTCTCTCGTGATTTATGTAAAGAATTTTTCCAGAATAATGAGGAATTGCCCATGACGCGGTGTTGATTTATAAAGATGACTGCCGGCTAGCCTATTGTCGGGTGAGCGACACTCAGTTATAATGCTCGCCCCTTCCGACAGATTGCGGATTGGCGCTGATTGAGTGGCTGAATCGTTACTACTCGAATGAAAGAGAGGATTTGGATGCGCGTTGCAGTGCTAAAAGATATAACAGTCGTGGAGTGCGCTACCTATGTCACCGGACCCTACGCAACAGCGTTGCTGGCTGATTTGGGCGCCCGAGTGATCAAGATAGAATCTCCACCTGCCGGCGATCCCTACCGTTATTTCGCCCCCGGTGAATACTACAGCCCGAACTTTGCGCATCTGCATCGCAACAAACAGAGCCTCATGTTGGATCTGAAATCGCCTGAAGGCAAGAAAATCTGCCTCGAATTGGCCCGAAAGGCCGATGTCTTTGTCGAGAATTTTCGTCCGGGCGTCGCCGACCGTCTCGGCCTGGGTTCCGAGACCTTGCGGGCGTTGAATCCCAAACTCATTTATTGCTCTATTTCAGCTTTCGGCAAATCTGGCCCTTATGCGAAAAATCCGGGCTTCGATACTCTGGGTCAGGCAATGAGCGGCCTTTTGGGTTTGCTTGCGGATCCTGAAGAACCAAAGATAATGGGCGTCGCGCTATCGGATTATATAACCGGTTTTTCAGCCGCTTACGGGATTCTCGGCGGATTATTGGCGCGGCAGTCCACCGGCCAAGGCCTGAATGTGGAAACTTCATTGTTGCAGGCGACCCTTTCGTTCATCGGCGAAACCGCCGCCGGTTATTTCGCCACCGGCACGATTCCCACCCGCATCGCCAGAGTCAAGAACGGCCACGCGTTCGCATTCGTAACGAAAGATAATTTGCCCCTGGCAATTCATTGTTCGGTGCCGGAAAAATTCTGGCTTGCGCTCTTGAACGCCGCGGGTCGAATGGATATTGCGGAAGACGCCAGGTTCAAAACTCGAGACGACCGGCGCCGACACTTCGAACAGTTGGAAAAAGAACTGGCGCCGACCTTCGCGACCAGGAACCGGGAACAATGGCTGCGTCTCCTGGAAGAAAACGATGTTCCGGCGAGCCCGCTATATAACATGAAAGAAGTTCTGGAAGACCCGCAGGTCCTTCATCTGGGGATAACGGAAGAAGTGGAGCACCCCAAGGCGGGCAAGGCGAAGTTTATCGGAGGGCCCGTGCGCTACGAAGGTCTATCTGTAGAAAAATCCGGACCACCGCCGCTTCCGGGCGAGCACACGAATGCCATCCTCGCGGAACTCGGCTACAGCAAGGACGACATCGAAAAACTCTCGAAAATGGGAGCGTAGGATGGTGGGGTTGGGCTACGACCTTTGTTCAACTTGCCTTTTATTTGTTGTTCAATATGCTTTGTATTCTATCCCGATAAATTTTACCTATATGCTTATCCAGAAATTGAAAGCTTTCAGGATTTGATATTTTTATAATCCCGCGGTTTACAAAAACTTTATCAAGCTCCGAGAAGATTTGATAACTATCACTGTAACCCGGGGTCCCGTGAGTATCGGTCAGATCAATAGTGGCGCCGTCTTTCAGGGTGAGGATATAGTAAAAATCCCCTTTCCTGCGAGAGATAATCGGGAGCCATTTTTCCCTGGCGTTCACGCCGGTTTCAATTTTAACAATATCGCTGTAAGGATAGGTTTTGCCTTGAGGCGCAAGGAAAGTATAGTTGTCGATACGGTTGTGCGATAGGACGCTGACATCAAAAATCAACGCATATATGAGAAGAAGATTGCCCAGGATGAATCCATAAAAAAACCAACGGCTCTTTTTCATCCGCTCAACAAATGATCTGCGGCTATTGGGAAACAGAGCCAGAATAAAGTACAACCATAAAAAAAGGATAATTAAATGCGAGACAGGGCTGTTAAAAGTATAAAGTATAAAATTATGAGGCACTAACAATTTTACATGGATATAGGATATTAGTAAAAAAAGGCCGATGCAGGCGACAATCCCCAGAATAGCCGCCATGATCCATAATAATATTTTTATGAACAGCGATAGCGCGCGTTTTTGCGTCACCCTGCCTCCAAATGATCAGCTATCCTATCCTATTTGAAATTAATGACAACCGAATTATATCCGGCGGCCGTTCCGGATCCGCTTACGAAGCGGAGGGGAACTGGCTTATCGCGATCCAGATGGAGACTGCGATAAGGATAGACGCGGCCAGGCGAAGCATATAGACCTTCCTGCTTTGCGTTTCCAGTATTGTGCTTCCGCGATGGGTCAGGACCGCACTGATAAGCACGATGAAAATCCCCCTGGTCGACTGCAGGATATTGGGAATCACCACTCCGCTGCTCATTTTCAGCAGGATCACAAAGAGCAATGTCGCTGTAACAAGTGAAACCGCAGAATAAAAACTGAGCTGTAAATCCATACCTTTCAATACAAGCGAACCCCCCTTTTTCCTGATATAGGGTATGAAGCAGAGTGAAAGGCCGCCGACAATAAAATTGTAGTAGATCATGAAATTATATGAGTCCAGATAAGCGAGCGAACGCTTTATATAGATGTCCGTAAATCCAAAAATGATACAGCAAGCGGTCATCAGGACAATCGGCTTCAATGGGAATTTACTGCTTCCGCTTTTGGAGGGAGAGTAGCCGAGTAAGGCGATCGAAATTGCCACTAAAACAACGGCTATGTAGACCTGCCAGTTGTGTTTTTCGCCCAGCAGGGGGATCGCCAGAAGACCGGCGAAAATCACCTTGCTTCCCATAATCGGCATCACACTGGAAACATCGCCGCAGTGGAGCGCCAGGTAGAGAAATAGATAGGCGACAACACAGGTTATGCCTGATATCAACAGCGGCGTCCATCCCGCCGGAGAAGGGAATTGCGGCCGGATAAAAATCCAAAGCAATGGCGTTACAAGCGCCTGGAGGATGCTTATATAAATAAATAAAAGAAATGGTTCTTTGATTCTGTTTTTAAGAAGTGCTTTTGAGAATGCGGAATAAATACTGTGGGCAAAACCTGAAGATAAACCAACCAGAAAGAGGACGATACTCATAATTTATAAACGAACCGCAGAATGTTGAATGATGAATGTCGAACCGCAGAATTTTTCACTTCTACATTCGACATTCATCTGCCGGCAATTTTCCTAAAAAAAATCGGCAGTCATCAGTGTCTGATCACTGATGACTGCCGACCAACAACTGTCCACTATCTATTGGTTATTTTGCAAATTCGGGTTTTCTCTTTTGCAAGAATGCGTTCACCCCTTCTTTGCAATCCGGGGCGCAGGAGATGTCTCCGGCGCCCAGATAGGCGATCTCCAGAGCTTCGGCCAGCGTCTTGGCTTTGGCGGCCTTGTGGACGATGCCGAAGATGATTCCAAGGATTTCCTTGCTGAGAGGAAGATCCCCGGCCATAGGCGCATCAGGAATAACGAACTCCGGGATATCCACCGGTCCTTCGGGAATCCTGGGGATTTTTCCCTGGAGCGCAGTTACCTCAGCGATTGCCGCATCAATCAGTTCGGGGAAGGTCTTGACGATCTTCTTCGCGATGCCGATTTCCGCCGCCTCTTGAGCTGTCAATCTTTCGGATTTGCTGATCATGGCATGGAACTTCGCCGCCGCCTTGGGCCATTTGCGATACGGGATAACGACGCCGCCCATCCCGGGGATCATGCCGAGGGTGATTTCCGGAAGCTGCATGAAGGCTTTTTCCATCGCCACCATGGAATGGCAACGGGTGGCCAACTCTGTACCGCCGCCCATGGCAAGTCCGTTGAGAGCCGCAACCACCGGCTTGCTCATCTTGTCGATGTACTCGAGGACTTTCGAGTTTCCACGGGACAAAGCCTGGCCTTTCTCGTGGTTGCCGAAGGTCGCGACGAATCCGCCGATGTCGGCTCCCGCGCAGAAAGCCTTGGGACCGTAACCGGTGATCACGAATCCCTTGACTGAAGCATCGGCTTCGCCTTTTTTGAGTTCGGCCAGGATCTCGTTGCATGTCTTGTCGCTCAGAGCGTTGGCCGCCTGAGGTCTCCGCTGAGTGAGTATGATCACTCCATCCTTCTTGTCAACCAGTATGTCCCGCGGGAAGTCGAGATATTCTTGAATGGGCTTTGCGGGTTTTGGGAAGCCGGGGCGCTCGGCGTCGAACTTTTTGGTGTAGCTGCTGACCTTTTCAGCCCCAAGGCTGGCCATAAGGTCGAAGATGCCTTTTTTATAGCCGAGAGCGACCATGCTGCCGAAATTAAGATCGCTGCTGGTGCCGATATTTCTGTCGGCGATATCGAAGGCCTGGGAGAAGACGCATCCCAGGAAGCGCATCCGGATCCACTCTGCAGTCTCAGGATCTACGTCGACCTTGGTGCGAGGCTTGTTTGCGGCCCATTTGTCCACGGACAAAAGCAGCTTGGAAGGAGTATAGGCAGCTCCTTCAGCAGTCCTGCGCATCATGGATGAATAGGTCAGCGGGTTGGTCATGATACCGAAAGGTCCGGCGCCCAGGAACTCTTCGCTGATGAAATCGATTTCCTTGCTGGTAGCCTTTTGCAGCATCCACGCGGTTTCACTTCCCCAGGTTTCAAACAGCCGGTTGAGAACAAAGGAAAAGGCATCCTGGGCTGCGATGGGCGCTTTTCCCGCCTGAGCAAAGAACCAGAGCAGCCAATTCACGGTTTCCGGATTCGTCTTTTCCCAGTTGATGACCTCGACGCCCATGCTGCGCCATGCCGGTTCGAAAAAGTGGGTGTTGGTGGTCCTCTCGGGATGGTTCAAATGACTGAAGATCTGATGCGCCAGGATGCCGCTGGTATTGGATGTGATGATAGCATCCTTGGCGACGATTGATTCGATCTGAGAAAGGATCTTCTTCTTCAGATCCAGGTTTTCTGTCGCCGCTTCGATCACCAGTTCACAGTTTTTCAGCTGGCTGTAATCCGTGGTGTACACGATATTGCCCAGGATTTTGTCTACCTGCTCGGGCTTTATCGTTTTTCTCTCCAAGCCCTTTTTGGCGTATCCTTCAAACCGCGCCTTGGCCTTGTTGAGAGGTTCTTCAACCACATCCACAAGGTACAGTTTCATTTCCGGGAAAGCGGTCCGAAAACCATAGGCGATATCGGGGCCGATAGTCCCGGATCCGACCACCGCCATCTCCTTAGGCATAGGCCGAGTGGGCTTGATGAGGTAAGGATTCTGAAAGGTTGGATACAATTTTTTTACCGTCATTTAATGTCTCCTTCTAATATCATCTGCTATTAGTTCACTTTGAATACCAGGGCGGCTCCTGAATCGCCTGCCGCGCAACCGGTCACCAAGCCATAACCGCCGCCTTTTAGAACCAGTTCCTCTATCAGTTCAATGGACAGCCTCATGACAGTTGGCCCTTGAGGGTGTCCCCAAATAAGGCTGCATCCGAAATTGTTGATAATCTTGTCGTCGATCCCCATCTCTTTTCTCATGATGATATCGTTAACGGAGAACGGATTGTGGGTCTTGACCGCCTTAAGATCAGACACCTTTATGCCCGCTCTTTCCAATGCTTGCCTCGATGCCGGGACTGGCGCATCAGGCATGTGCGCTTTTTTGACGCGCCCAAATCCATAAGAAAGAATCTGGATGGTTACGGTCTTGTCGGCGGAAAGCTCGTTCGCTTTCGCTTTTGTCGTAACGATCATACCGGCATTCCCATCAGCCGCATGGGTCTGGGCGCCGAAGGTCAGGATGGAATCCGGGGCCACCGTTCTCAACCCTGCCAAGCCCTCGGCAGTGCAAGGGGTAATCCCTTCGTCCTCTTCCACCAAAATGGTCTTTTTCTTGGAGAGCTTGATTTCCACGGGAAGCATATAGCGTTTCTGAAATTTGCGGTCATCCGCGATCGAATCCATGTACTTGTTGTATCGATTGAGGACCAGTGCGTCGGATTCTTCCCGGGTGATGCCGTGCTCAATAACAACATTGTTGGCAGTGCCCAAGGGGCCGGTCCCGCCGGTAGGTTCATAGTTGAAGCCGTCAAGCATCCAGCTCTCGTAGTCGGGCTTTCCGCCGAGACCTGTAGGATTCGGCCAGAGGATGTTCGGGCAATTCGATGAGCGGTCGCCGGTAGCCACCAGTACATTGGCGTTGTTTCCCACTTCGACGGAAGTTGCCGCATAATTGATGGAAACCGTGGAGGTGGCGCATGCCTGGGCGACTCGGGGGCCGCTGATATTCGGATTGCCCATCAGCGTTGCAAACCAGGGCGCATCATAAAACCACATCTTTTGGGGAATCGTCGAGCCAAAGACGATACCATCGAAGATATCCGGCGTGATTCCGCGTAATTCAAAGAACCTTTTCGCCGTCGCAGCCGCCAGTTCTACGGCATGCTGATTTTGCAGCGCTCCCTGCCATTTGCAAAAAGGCGAGCTCCAGTATCCTTTGTATGGGACATATACATTTTTAAACATTTCCAGCTCCTTTCGTATGCATTTTTCGCGACTCTATTTTTATTAAATTAAGATCTTGATTTGAGGACTTTTAGGCAATCTAGATAGGAATGCAAAGCTTTTTGAGGCTTTGAAATGGGCTAAACGTTTTCTGTAAAAACAAATAATGTCTTCTTCCATTACACTTGCACCATTGTTTACTTCTTCGGAATCTCAAACACCTGCCGGACAATACTGTGGATGCGGTGTAAGAAATCAGATTTCGAAGGATAGAATAGGAGAGACTGAGAATCATAGTCAAGGGCGAAATGCCCCACGGTAAATTTGTTCTAATTTCCCGAAGTTTGGTCTCCACAACGAGTATTCGAGGCGCTTGTCATTGGTTATTGGCGATTGGTGATCTGTTATTTAAAAAATCGTCAATAAACAATCACCAATAATCAATTCTTTTTCTTCTGGTTATTTGTTATTTATTGATTCGGGAGGCTTTGGCTTGAGCAGTTCTGATCGACGCTCCGAAGATGCAGGTAAGCTCGCGATTTTCCTAGATCAGGTTCTCAAGCAAGACGGTTGGGGCCATCTGAGCTTCCAGCATAGTATTCTCCGCACCCATTCAAACTGCATTCTCCTCAATTTGATCCAAAAAATGACAAACAGCCAATCACAAATCACAAATGACCAATACATAACCGAGCAAAAATTATTCAATCTATTAGACTTGGAGGCCTGAACAAAATCACCGTGCGAAATGCCCTGCCTGAGAACTATATTTTTGTAGAAAAAACCATAGGACAAAAATACTTGCACCCAAATGAACATGTTGATAACGTAAAACTCGATTCCAAGGGATGGAACAAAGTATTTATTACCTTAAGGAAATGCTCGAGAGATTGAAAGGACTTCATGACAGACCGACAGACACAGGAGAAACATATTGGGAAAATTTCTGCATTAGACGCATTCTTTAAACCGAAGAGTGTGGCCATTGTCGGAGCGTCCTCTGATCCCAAAAAGCCCGGCTATACGGCGCTTAAAAACCTTGTGTCCATGGGCTATCAGGGAAAGGTCTTCCCGATCAATCTGCGCGAGGATTCCATCCTCGGGTTTCGCTGTTACAAGAGTATTCTGGACATCACTGAACCTGTGGAAGCTTGCGTTTTGCTGGTATCTGCAGAGCTCACGATGCAAGTCGCAAAAGAACTTGTGCAAAGGAAAAGCCGGTACAATGACGTGTTGGCCGCTGTATGCATGTCGGCGGGTTTTGGAGAACTCGGCACTAGCGAGGGGAAGCAGCGTGAGAAAGAGCTGGTCCAGATCCTCGGATCGGCCTCGATAAGACTCATCGGACCGAATTGCGTTGGAATGATCGATGCTTATAGCGGATTTAACACCAGCTTCGATATCCCATCTTACCCTAAAGGGGGATTGAGCATTGTGACGCAGAGCGGCGCCTTGGCGACCTCGTTTTTGTTTTGGGCGGGAGGGTTGCATCTGGTCGGATTGAGCAAATTTGCTTCAATCGGCAACATGGCCGATGTCGACATGGCTGAATTATTGCTTTTCTTGAAGGACGATGATTCCACGAAGGTTATCGGAATCTACATGGAAGGCCTGCCCAACCCGCGGGAGTTTTTCAAAATTGCCCGGGAAGTTTCCGCCATAAAGCCGATTGTGGTTCTCAAAGCCGGCAAAAGCGATATGGGCACCGCTGCAGCGTTGTCTCATACCGGAGCCATCGCCGGTTCGGATGCGATCTATGATGGGGCGTTCCGTCAGGCTGGCCTTTTGCGCGCCAGGAATGTTTCGGAATTCTATGACATGTTGCGGACCTTCGAAAAACAACCGATTCCTGAAGGCAACAGCGTTTGCGTGCTCACCCATATGGGCGGTCCTGGAACGCTTTGCATCGATGAAATATCCGCTACATCAACCCTGCAAATGGCCAAGTTTTCTCCTGAAACCCAAAATGGCATTAAAAGCATCTGCGCTCCAATGGCCAATGTCGGTCATCCTGACGGTTACGTCGATTTAACCGCCGCTCACACCGAAAAGCTCCACAGTCAGGTGCTGGAATATCTTTTCAAAGAGCCGAACGTCGACATGGTTTTGCAGATTCTGGCGCCAAGTGCATTCTTAAATCAGAAGCTGCTTGTGGAAGGAATTTCCAAGGCCTATCAGTCTCAAACAGGCAAGAAAAAACCGTTCCTGAATGCAGTGACTTTCGGCAATTTCGCATTGGAAGCCAGGCAAGGACTCGAGGACGCGGGACTCCCTACCATGGAATATCCGGACGCTCTGGCAAGAGTCGCAGGAAATATGGCGAGTTATGCGGCTTTCCGCCGCTCGGCCGCGGTTCCCACCCCCAAACAAAAATCCAGCAGCCAAAACGCCTGCTCGGCAACGGAAGAGATTATTGCGTCCGCAGCCAAAAAGGGGCAGGCCGGCCTGCTCGAATCCGAGGCCTATGAAGTCTGCAGGAACTATGAAATACCCACATCCCCCTACCGTGTCGTCGATACCCTTGAAGAGGGAATCGCAGCAGTTCCTCAGGTCGGATATCCTCTCGTGCTGAAGGTGGTGTCCTCTGAAATAATTCACAAATCGGATGTCGGCGGCGTAGTTCTTGGAATTACTTCAGATGAGATGTTCAAGCAAGGGTATCAAAAGCTCACCCGGAACATCCGATCAGCCTTCCCTCATATTCAGCAGCCCAGAGTTCTTATTCAAAAAATGATGCCTTCAACCACCGAACTTGTGCTGGGCGCTATCCGGGATAGATTATTTGGTCCGGTCGTCATGTTCGGCCTCGGAGGAATTTACGTCGAAGCCTTGAAGCTTGTAGGTTTTCGGCTGGCTCCTCTCGGCATTGAAGATGCCAAGGCATTGATTTGCCGGACGCTTCCGCCTGCCCTGATAAAGGGAACCCGTGGAAGGGCCGCTTTGAATCTCGATTCCCTGGCGGCGGTATTGGTTTCTATCGGTCGCCTGCTTGAAGAGCAACCTCAAGTCGAAGAGGTGGACCTGAACCCGACCCTCCCCTATCCGGATGGTTGTGTGGCTGTTGATGCGAGAATTATAATTTCAAGGTCTTGTTAAGATGCAAGCCGGTTGATGTAAAATAAATTGATTTTTTCCCAAAACGCCCTGGGTGAATTTATCCATGGCTAATACTTTCCGGCTTTCATCCGGCGTGATTTTAAATATCGGCAAGCTTTCGTCTCAGTAGCGCGGCAGTCCCGGCGAGCCGGAGCTGGGAATTGCAGCCTGATTGGACTTATGTTTTTATCCCGCTGTCAAAACAAACAAGAAAGTTAAGACTCTGGGTTATGTCGCAAAAACAATCGCTGAAACTTGCCTATGCTGCTGCGTTCGCCGCCGTCATGTTGATGATGGTTTTCGGAGTGGCGTTCTCTGATCCCCAGGGCGTTGATCAAGACGATCTGCCGCCCGCGGAGATGCAGACCGGGAAAATCGGCGACAATACATGGCTCCTGCCGACAGGGCAGATCATTAAGCCTGCAGGCCGGCAGATAGACTTGCCCGGCTGGCGACCGCAGACTGTTACCCTGAGCCCTAATGGAAAACTTGTCGCCGTCGCCGGAGGAACCAAGGACGTTCTGATCCTCGACCCTGTTACCGGTAAAGAGCTCGGTTCCGCCGTGATGCCGATGGAGAAGAAAGGCTCCGACAAAGCCAAATCTTCCGGAAGCGCCGAACTCAGTCCTGACAAAGGCGCGAAAATGTCTTTTTCCGGACTGGCATTCTCTCCTGATGGCGCACGGCTCTTTGTTTCAAGCGCCAGTGGGTCCATTCGCTGTTTTCAAGTGGCGGCAGATGGGAAGTTGACAGCTGTCGGGGTATTTGAATTGCCGGCGGCTAATGTTGCTGACCGTCGGAAGGAAATGGCTGCCGGCATTGCAATTTCGCGCAACGGTAAAAAGCTGTATGTTTGCGGCAATATCGGAAACAGACTGCATGAGATTGACGCCCTTACCGGCAAACCTCTGCGTCGCTGGGATACCGGCATTGCGCCGGTAAATGTCATTATTGCCGGCGACCGGGCTTTTGTATCCTGCCTGGCCGGACCGCGCCCAAAGGACTCCGACGTCAAGGCTCCTGTAGGCGGCGGCGTCAACGCAAAAGTGGATGAACGTTCGATTGTTTCCGGCGGATCGGTGGTTGTTATTAATCTGGCGAAAGATAAAGTCATCGCCGAGATCGAGACCGCGCCGCATTGCGGGGCGCTGGCGCTCTCGCCGGACGGTGAAACCATTGTCGCTGCCAGTTCCGGGGGCGATATTATCACGGTTATAAAATCGGCAACCGGCGCGATTTTGGAAAAAATATCGGCGCGCATTTCTCCTGCTGATCTGTTCGGCGCTCAGCCCAACGCGCTCCTGTTTGATGCCAACGGCAAAAAGCTCTATGTCGCCAACGGCACTCAGAACGCAGTCGCGGTGATCCGGTTTGATCCCAAAAAACGGGCGTCCCATGTCGCCGGTCTGATTCCTGTGGCATGGTTTCCAACAGGCGTCGCTTTTGACGCCGCACACCGCTCCCTCATTGTTTCCAACCTCCGCGGCATCGGATCGGCGCTTAACCGGAAGGAGGGCGAACCTACACGGCTTAACAGTCACAGCCACTGGGGAACTATCAGCATTATACCCGCGCCTGATGATTCCACACTTGCGGCGCATACCCGCGTTGCTCTCGCCGGCATGCGCAACGCCCGCATCGCTGCAGCCATGCTCTCCCCCAGGTCTGGCGTTGCGGCAAGGCCGATTCCTGAGCGCGCCGGCGAACCAAGTGTTTTCAAGCACGTCATTTATGTAATAAAGGAAAACCGCACCTATGATCAGGTGCTTGGCGATATGAAAGAAGGAAACGGGAGTCCGGACCTTTGTACTTTTGGTGAGAAATACACTCCCAATCAGCACAAGATTGCTCGTGAATTCGTTCTGCTCGACAACCTCTATTGTAATTCCGTGCAAAGCGCTGACGGCCATCAGTGGACCGATTCCGGAATAGCCAACGATTATGTTGAACGCCAGGTCGCTTCCGGCTTTCCGCGCAGCTACGCGGGGGGAAAGTCGGAAGACGGAGCGGATGCGCTTAACTGGGCCGCCAGCGGCTTTATATGGGACCATGTTGTCAAGGGAGGCAAGACATTTCGTAATCTCGGCGAGTGGATGATGTCCGATGTCAAGTGGATTGATTCTGCAAGGAAGGACAATCCCTCATTCCAGGACATTTTTGCCGACCTGCGCGACAAGACCGGACTTATCAGCTATAAATCCCATTGCGCCATTCCTGCCCTGGCCCAGTATTCGGATACCGATACCCTAGGATGGGACCTCAACGTCCCTGATCAATTCCGCGCGGACAAATTTATCGAGAAACTGCGGCGCTGGGAATCTGAAGGCGGGATGCCGGACATGGTTTACCTGTTTCTTCCGAACAACCATACCGGCGGCACTCGAGGGAATAAGCCCACCCCCGGCGCCCAGATTGCCGACAACGACCTTGCGCTCGGACGCGTCGTCGATGCGCTCAGCCACAGTAAGTTCTGGTCCGACACAGTGGTTCTATGCATCGAAGATGATCCGCAGTCCGGGTGGGACCACGTCAGCGGCTACCGAACAGTTGGCTTTGTCGTCAGTGCGTGGACCAAACGCCGCCAGGTAATTTCTACGCACTACAATCATTGCAGCCTTCTCAGGACCATTGAACTTATTCTGGGCCTGTCTCCGATGAACCAGTTGACGGCGTCTGCCGTTCCTATGTTCGATGTTTTCGCCGACAAACCGGACTTAACTCCGTTTGTCAGTACCCCGAATCAGGTTTCTCTGGACGCCGTCAATCCGGAGCTTGAGAAGATCTCCAACGCTCTACTGAAGCAACTTGCCCAAGAAAGTGAGCGGTTGGCGTTAGCAGTCCCCGACGCCATCGAAGAAGGATCGCTTAACCGTATTCTCTGGCATGCCATGAAAGGCCCGGAAGCGCTCTATCCGGAATGGGCGACGCACCGGGTTGATGACGACGATTAAAAAAATGTCAGGCTGGATTTATACCTTGCTTTAAGCCATCCTCAGAGGTGGCGCTTCCTCGGGATCAATAAAGATTTCCAGCAGCGTGGGGCCTTTTCTGCTGCACATGGCCTGATAGTCGAGCTTTTCGAAATCCTCAGGACGCCGAATTGCGTAGGCGTCGGCCCCTGCCGATTTTGCCATCCGGCAGAAATCAACGGGCGGCACAGCAAGAGCGACCGGTTCCTTGCTTGTCAATCGAAGTGAGTGTTCAATCATCCCGTAAGCGTGATCGTTCAATACTATGAAAATTACCGGCAGATTCTCTTCCACCGCTACGGTGATCTCTTGCCCGTTCATCAAAAAACAGCCGTCGCCGGTAAGACAAATTACGGGTGTATTTCTTGCGCCCAAGGCCATCCCGACCGCCGCGCCGATCGCCCAGCCCATCGAGGCGAACCCAACCGATAAATGATAGTTTTCGGGATGGCGGTTGAAAAAGTAGTGGATGGACCAGGGCACGCTGTTGCCGCTGTCGATGAGAAAACGCGTTTCAGGGGGGAACCGTTGTGCGATTTCCCGGATCACGCGCTGGGGTTTGAGAGGTAGAGAGGAGTTTTCCTGTTGGCAGCTCCCCGGATCCTGAACCTCAATGCACTGGGGCACATACCGGGAATCTTCCTGCTGTTCAGGATGGGATTCCGCTGCCGGGCCCAGGTCTCTCACGCCGCCGGTCGCCCGTTTGCCCTCCCGCATGATTGGCTCCATGCGTTCGGCCAGTTGATCAAATATCGTATTGATGGTCCCGTAAACGTGCATGCGCGCCATGGGCGACCTGGAAAAATAGGATAATGTGCTATGAATATGGACAAGCCTGTCATTCAACAGGGCAGGATCCCATCCGCTGGTGGACCATTCCCCCAGATCTGTTCCTGCCGCCAATATGAGTCCAACGGATTCATCGGCCAGCGCCCTGCGGGCTGTATCATGCCCTGCAAAGCCGAATACTCCCCGGGCTAAGGGATGATAGGGATTAATACATGTCTTGCCGCGAGGGGTTGTCACTATGGGCGCATGGATAAGCTCGGCAAATTTAGTGATCTCATCCGTTGCGTCGGCGCAATCATGACCGATCAGCAGAGCGACCCGCCGGTTCCGGCTTAAGACCCCGTGCAAATCCCGGCAGAGCCTTTCCAGCGCAGCGCTGTCTGCCACGGAGGCAGGTTCGGTTGCCAGGCGGTATAGATTGGGGAAGGTGATTTTCTCGCCGCCTCCTCCGAAAGCGCGCAAGATATCGACCGGCACGCTCAGGTGTGCAGGGCCTTTAGGCGTTTGCAGGGCGACCGTCAAGGCGGCGGCCAGCTTCTTTTCCAATTGGTCCGGATGGGTCACTAGGGAGTTATAGCGGGTGCAGTGCTCCAGCATCCCCACGATGTCGATGGCGTCCGTAGAGGATTCCTGAAAAGGTCCCAGGCCGAAGGTCGGCAACGGGGTCTGCGGTGTGATCACGAGCAGAGGTACATTATCGGCATAGGCGCAGGCGACGCCGGTAATCAAGTTGGTCGCCCCAGGGCCGGTGGTTGCAAAGCAGACGCCAATTCTACCGGTCTCACGCGCATAGCCGTCAGCCATAAACGCTGCGCCGGCTTCATGCCGGGTGAGTATGGTTCGGGGACCGCCTCTTTTTCTGCTACGCTCAAGAGAATCATACAGAGGCCCTAAAGGACTGCCCGGCACGCTAAAGACATATTCCACGCCGAACTGTTCCAGATATCTGATAATTACATCACTAAGAGTCCTATCCATCGTCATTATCCTAATCCTTAATATGTTTAAATACTAAATCCTGAAGGGTTGTCAGGCAACCTGCTTAATGAATTTGCAGGCTCATTTGTTTTGCCCGTTTGTAACGCGGCTGATAATTTTTACTTTGCGGAATAGTTCCTTCTTCTTATGATTTGATCCTGTTGGTACAATAAAAAATTGTCCGTCCGGGCATGCGCCAGTGAAGGAGCGCCGGCGGTCGAAGACCCATCAAGACAAGGAGCGTGCTGTGAGTGATCCCGAGGAAGAAGACTTTGCCGCCATGTTCGAGGCTTCGCTTCAAGCCAAGAGACTCGATAAGGGCGAACTCGTTGAGGGCAGTATCGTCGCCATCGGCCCGGAGGTTGCATTAGTCGACGTTGGAGGCAAAGGCGAGGCGGTAATTGCGATCGATGAACTGAGGAACCCCGACGGCGAGATCGAGGTCGCGTTAGGCGATCGCATTCAAGCTATGGTGGTGTCGACATCCGGCGGGCTGACGCTCTCCCGAAGGCTGTTGGGCGCCGCTGCGAGCGATCGACAGCTTGAAGACGCCTTTCACAGCGGCCTTCCAGTGGAAGGGAAGGTTGATCGAGAGGTAAAGGGAGGCTACGAGGTGCGTCTTGGCCGCCAGCGCGCATTCTGCCCGATTTCCCAGATCGACGCCCGCGGTGCGGATGCGTCCGCGCACGCAGGGCATGTCTACCAATTCCGGATCATCGAGTACAAGGAAGGCGGCTCGAACATCGTCGTCTCCCGGCGCGCACTCCTTGAGGACGAGCAGCGGGCGAACGCAGCCGAGGTTCGCAGCAAGATCGTCGTTGGAGCTGTCCTGACCGGCCGTGTCGCTTCCATCCGCGATTTCGGCGCATTCGTCGATCTCGGCGCAGGCGTCCAGGGCTTGCTCCACGTGTCCGAGATGTCGTGGTCTCGCGTGTCGGCCCCTTCGGAGATTGTCAAAGCGGGCGAGGAAATCACGGTCAAGGTTCTGCGCGTGGACGAGGATGCGCAGAAAATCTCGCTTGGATTAAAGCAGCTCTCTGCCGACCCGTGGTCTAGGGTGAGCGACGTGTATAAAGTAGGACAGTTGCAGCCTGGCCGGGTCACGCGCGTCGCGGAGTTCGGCGCATTTGTGGAACTCGAACCGGGCGTCGAAGCGCTGGCCCATGTTTCCACGTTCACCCCGACCGGACGATCCGAAGGCAGGTTGGGTCCTATCGCTCCAGGGATGACGGGAACATTCGAGATTCTATCCGTCGACCTCGATCAGAAACGGATCGGGGTGGCGCTCGTTCAGGAAGGATTGACGCCGGCTGACGGGACTGCGAAAACCCGGCCCGGCATCGTTCCGGGGGCGCGCCTGACAGGGAAAGTCGAGCGCTATGAGAAATTCGGCGTGTTCGTCTTCCTGGCCCCCGGGCGCACCGGGCTCATTCCGCTAAGCGAAACCGGCGTCGCGAAGGGAAGCGATGTCCAGCGAGCCTTTCCCGTTGGGTCGGACGTCGATGTCCTCGTGCTGGAAGTCGATCCGTCCGGACGACGTATCCGGCTGAGCGTAAAAGCAGTCATGGAAGCGCGCGAAGCCGAGGAAGTGCGCGAGTGGTCGGAACGCGAGGCTCCTCCCTCCGAGGGCTTCGGAACGCTTGCCGATAAGCTGCGCTCTGCGCTAAAGCCGCGAGAGAAATGACTCGAGTCGCCTCTTAAGAATCAAATTACAGGCTATGTTCGTTCCTATTGATGACATCGTCCTGAATGCCGGGGGAAAGCTGCGTGAAATAAGCGCTGAATCCACCGATACGAACAATCAAATCCCGATGGTTTTCGGGATGAATCTTGGCATCCCTCAATTCCTTCGTATCCACCATGTTGTATTGAATATGAGACCCGCCGTTCAGCATGAATGCATTGGTGTAGGCGACAAGCTTGTCGATGCTTTCATTGCTCCGAAGAATTGCGGAGGAAAATTTTTGATTAAGGACTGAGGCGTGGGACTCATGGAATCCCGCCTTGATCACGGAGCGAAGCACGGCGGTCGGCCCGTTCTTGTCCGTCCCTCTCATCGGAGACAGCGCTCCGTCGTTCAGCGGTTCGAAAGCTTTCCTTCCGTTAGGCAAGGCGCCCACCCCGAGTCCGCCGAAATAGTGCCAGGCAAGACCCTCGCGCGCGATCATGTAATTGCGAAAGGGAGAGTTGTCGTAGCTGCGGATGATTTGATGGGAATCTTCGCTGATTTTTTTTACCAACAGATCCACCTCATCCTTGTCATTGCCGAATTTCGGTTGCGCCAGGCACATCTGCCGGATTTCTTCGCCGCGTTTGCCGTCAAAGTTGCCGTCCAACGCCTTGAGAAGCTCATCCATCGTCAGCTTCTTTTCGTGGAATACCAGCTTTTTTACAGCGACAAGAGAGTCGGCGACATCGATAATGGCTCTGTCGGAAATGCCGAACATGCAGGAGTCAGGATCTGGAACCAGCAAATCCTGTCCCAAGTCCATACATCTCTGAATGCCCATTGCGGATAAAAACGGCAGTCTTACATGTTTAGACTGTTCTTTTCTGGCAATGGCGGCCAGCCAGAAGGTTCGGTGCGTAATGAACCGGTGTTGCTTCATCAAAGCGTCGTACAGCTCGTCAAAGTTGTTGAATGTTCTTGGATCGCCTGTTTCCAGTCCTGTGCGCTTGCCGTTCACATCCACGCCGTTATGCAAGACCAGGTGAAGCATGGCGGCCATATTGCAGGCAGCCACGCCTTCGGCGCCGTAATGCTCGGCTCTCGAAGGGAGGCAGGGATACACGCAACCCAAACCGCACCATTCTGCGGCTTCATCCATAGGAATTCCGTCTTCCAGGAAATGCGGAATCACGACATCGTCATTCTCAAAAAGAGGGATGCCTCCCTTGGTAGCCATATTGGTGCGGATGGCTTTGTTCATCAGCCAATGGGGTGTGGATTTGTTCCAGCGCAATCCCAGGGTTGGAGACGACAGTTGCAGGAGCCCGATGACATGCAGGAAAAGATAGCTTAATTCGTTGGAACAGTCGGCTCCGGACTTATCCACTCCTCCGATCATAATGTTATTGATTCCGAAATTGATCTGATGAGATTCCTTGGTGCTTTCGTTTGAAACAAAGGTCTGAGTGCCCCAACGGCCGATGAGTTCTGCGAGCAGATCCGCGGCTTTTTCCAAGGTGAGGACGCCGTTCTCGATATCCCGGATAAAGTAGGGATACAGATACTGGTCGCCGCGTCCCCACTGCGGATTGTTGTGCATCGGGTGCTCATAGTTCTTGCATACACCGACAATGGCCATAGACTGAAGGGCTTCCTGAAAAGTTCGGGCCGGATTTTCGGGCGCATATTCGCAAACGTTCGCGATTTGCAGCAACTCGGCTTTCCGCTCCGGACGCATTTCAGTGTCAGCCATCTCGCGCGCGAGGGCGGCGTATCTGCGCGAATGATGGATCGCCGCTTCACAAACAATGATGACGGACTTCCAAAAGTAGAGCTTGTCGATATTGGTTTCACGGTTTGCGATAAACGCATTTATATGATCCTGGGCTTCAAGGATGAAACTTTTAAGACCCTTGCCGAGGATTTTCTTCCACATCAGCACCGAGGTGGTTTGTCCGAATATCCCGCTGTCCAAAGTGGGATCCTTAATCTTTGCCGCTTCGGCATCCTTGATCCATGAACCGACAACCGCTTCCCACGCCTTATAGGTCATTTCCGGCGCTGTCTTGCCGCGAAATTCTCGAGCGCTGTTGCGCAGGATCTCGATGTTTTCGCGATCCAGGCCGACGTTTGCGTTCATCGAAATATTGAGCTCGTCGGTGTCCTTCCAGATATCGGGGATATAGTCGCCACAAACATCGAATGCTGTCGCGCATCCTAGGACGCCGGGCGTCAGGCGGCCCACGATCCCGTCATAGTCGTGAATGCGGATCTCGATATTCTCGACGATTTTCTTAAAGAGCATGGCCCGGCGTATCTGGATGTCATCGCCCTCTGTTTCATGCCAGGAAGTCACAGTCCATTTTTCTCTATCGGTGAATAGCTTCCATTCGGATGCTTTCATGGCCTGCTTCCATTGCCGATTGCGTTCACTGAGGTTCAGAGCGTCGATCCGGGTGAGGAGTTGCGTGTTTATTTCCACCATTTTATACCCCAATATTTATGTTACCGTGAAATTGTGCAGTCCAGGCCACGGTCGATATAAGCCTTTTTAACCGCTTCCGCCTGCTCATCCTCCGCCATGCCAAGTCCCTCCATGATGCACGGCATGTTCAGCGCCTTGTATTTGCTCTGTCCCATTCGATGGTAGGGCATGATCTGGAGTTTTCTGGCGTTTTTGCCGAGGCCAATCAGAAATCCTGCGGTCGCCTCGATATTCATGAGCGAATCGTTTATTCCCGGTATGAGCGGCTGGCGGAAGATCACGTCGGCGCCCTGTTCCAGGACCAGCGCAGCATTTTTCAGGATTAAACTGTTGGGCTGGCCCATGTGCCTTTTGTGGACATCCGAATCCAAATGCTTCAGATCAAACAGAAAGTGATCCGTCACAGGAATGACATCGAGCAACGCTTCCGGACCTGCCAATCCGCATGTTTCTATGCAGGTGTCTATCCGTTCCCTATGGCTTAGCTCAAACAATTCCCGGATGAATTTAGACCAGAGCAATGGCTCTCCTCCCGAGACTGTGACCCCGCCGCCGGAATTATCGTAAAACATCTTATCGCGCCGGATTGCATCCCAGACCGCAGCGACGGTCATGGATTCGCCATATCGGATTAGTGCGCCATAGTAACAATGATCCCTGCAATTGCCGCAGGCCAGGCAGCGGGAATAATCGATGCGGTGCTCGTCTTTTACGCGACGAATGGCGTTGTTTGCGCAGATTTCGGCGCATTGGCCGCAATCCGTACAGAGGGTTTCGATAAAGCCCATCTGAGGCTTTTCCGAAAGGCATTCGGGATTTGCGCACCAGGGGCAAGACAGCGGACAGCCCTTGAAGAAGACGACTGTTCGAATCCCCGGCCCATCATGGATAGAGAAGCCCTGAATATTGGTGATTATTGCACTCTGGGGGGGTGATTCTTCCATCTCAGAAGTCCGAACGCTAAAGGCCTGCAGCGAAATGCCTCAATTATTTCGTCCCGGGCCTAAAACCAAATACCATTTTAATGCATCTCATCATGAGAAACTGAACTAATAGGATACAACGCCTTGTAGGGAATTGACATGGAATTCAATTTTACAGAATTCATCAATATTCTCCAACCATATAGTTACAGAAAGCAAGGACTTGGCCGGCCAATCCTGAGGTAAAATCGTCTTTGAAGATTCCAAGAAAATTGATATAAGACATGGGATCAGAAGGGCGGATTCCCACGATGATACTTTGTCCCAAGTGCAATTCCGAACGAATCTACCGTTCGCACCGGCGCAGATGGGACTGGGCGTTCACTCTTCTATTTCTGCTGCCTTACCGCTGTCAGGATTGCCAGCGCCGGTTCTATCGTTTCCGCCGTACGTCGTGACTTGAGTCCTGCAGGAATTAAGAAGCACTCGGGGCTTTTATTAAAATTTAAGATTCATTGACTGGACGGCTTTATCAAATTTCATTTCCATTTGGGATGGCGACTGCCTGGACCATTGGAGTATTTTCCCGTCGTTATGGCCGACAAATCTGAAGACTTTTCTGCGATTCAAAAACGTGAACGGCCAGGGGCGGTAGTAGATAGCCACGCCGATTTCCGTATGAGAAATGTTTGAGGACGCCATGTTGACCAAAACGCTTCCGCGCGAGAAAGGCGCTTTATAGTGATGATTCGGCTTCAGGATCTTTTTTGTCGGAGATCCGTTCCCCACAATAGCGAATTCGATAGAATTGTTGGTTCCATAAATCGTATCTGTAATGAAGCAGACAACCTTGGCGTCATACAAGGGTACGTAGCCTTCGTTGGCAATGACAATCAACGGAACCGGATCTTGCGCTCTATAGGTAAATTCTTGCGACGCCGACAATCTTGGGGCCAATCCAATCAAAGCAAGGATCAATAGAGCCGTCAGTACGCTCCCTAGGATCATCAACGTATTGCGACCTGGTTTTTTTTCGAGATCGATTGTCTGTTTAGTCATGGCGCTGGTATCTCCGCAGAAACAATTCTTGCCTTAAAGAAGCTATATCGGATTTCAGCGGGTTTATTATCAGAAGAATTAGTTTTGTTCGAAATATTCTATGAATTGGCCCGATTCGCGGTAATATTTGGATTCTGACGATTGGAGTATTTGGAAAAAGGGAGCGGAAATGGCAACCAAGTTTAAAGTTGGAGTTGTAGGCGGGACTGGAATGGTCGGTCAGAGATTTGTCTCGCTTCTGGAAAATCATCCATGGTTTGAAATCGTCTCCATCGCTGCCAGTGCGGCTTCAGCAGGGAAGACGTATGAAGAATCGACCCAAAACCGGTGGAAGCTTTTGTCGCCGATGCCGGAGGCGGTGAAAAAGATACTCATCAAAGATGCGTTTCAGGTGGAGGATGTGGCAGGAGATGTCGATTTTCTCTTCTGTGCGGTGAATATGAAGAAGGATGAGACAAGCGCGCTGGAGGACGCTTATGCGAAAACGGGAACGCCCGTGATTTCAAACAATTCGGCGCATCGTTGGACTCCCGACGTCCCCATGTTGATTCCGGAAGTGAATCCGGGGCATATCGCTGTTATCGAGCATCAGAGAAAGCGTCTTGGAACGAAGACCGGCTTCATCGCGGTCAAGCCCAACTGTTCGATTCAGAGCTATGTTCCTGTAGTGCATCCCTTGATGGCGTTTAAGCCCTTGAAGATTGTTGTATGCACCTACCAGGCTATTTCGGGCGCAGGGAAAACTTTTCAGGACTGGCCGGAGATGATCGACAACGTTATTCCGTACATCGGAGGAGAGGAAGAAAAAAGCGAGCAGGAACCGCTCCGTATATGGGGCTCCATCGTAGAGGGCGCCATTGTGAAGGCGACCAGCCCTGTCCTTGCCACCCAGTGCATTCGCGTGCCTGTGACCGACGGGCATCTTGCAGCGGTCTTTTTGTCCTTTGAGAAAAAACCGCCGAAAGAAGAAATTATCCGGCGCTGGCGTTCCTTCTCGGGTCGCCCTCAGGAACTCAAGCTCCCAAGCGCGCCGGAAAAGTTTATCACTTACTTCGATGAGGAAAACAGGCCTCAGACTCGGATGGATCGAGACGCGGGAAACGGGATGGGCATTACGGCGGGCCGTCTCCGCGAAGACAGCTTGTACGATTACAAATTTGTGAGCCTTTCTCATAATACCGTTCGGGGAGCCGCCGGAGGAGGCGTTCTCATGGCGGAGCTCCTCAAGGCGGAAGGCTATATAGCGAAGAAATAGTTTTATTCTCCAGATGCGATTTTGTAGTAAAATAGTTTGTTTATTTTCCTGATTTAAGGTGTTGCATTCAATGAAAACATATTTTCAGAAACCGGCGGATATTTTAAAACAGTTTGTGCATCAAAAGAATTTTTTGTTGGCTTCCGCCGTCCTGTTCTTTTTGATTTTAAACGCTGTAAAAATTGCTCTTTTCAATTATTACATTGTATCGAATCAATCCAGGGGAATGTTCATCTATAAATTTTATATGTCCTTGCTGTTGGTGTTGATATTATTTCCTCTCATTTTAAAAATAAAATCGAGAGTTGTCTTCATCGGTATTTATTTATTTCAGGCGTTTTATATTGCCGTCAACCTGTCGTATTACTCGTATTTTCATAACTACCTGAATCTGTTGCAAAGCTATATGCTGTTTAAAGAAAGCCTTGCAACGGCCAAGCACTTTGCCGTCCCCTTCTGTTTGTCCCAATCCATTGTTTTTATCGATTTGCCGTTATTTCTGATTATTGCCCTATATTATTCCAGAATTTATTCGGCCGGAAAGAAGCTCCGTTTGTATAGGGCGGCTACGATTGTTACCTCCCTATTGATTATTATTTCTCTGGAAGTGACCAGCTATGCAAACGGCGAATCTTTGAAAAGCGTGATCGGCAACAATTTCCTTGGCGAATCAAGGATCGTGGACCGATACGGAACGGTGGTCAATAACCTGACGGGGCTTTTCCTGAAGAAAAGCGAAAAAGAACTGATCGGTAATTTCCGGTATGGAGAAGAAATCTCCAATGAAGCGGGAAAGATCGAGAAGCCCAATTTTGTGATGATCCAAGTGGAATCGATGGATTCCCGCATCATCCACCAGAAGCATGGCAAAAGCTACGTTATGCCCTATCTTCATTCATTGACGCGCGAATCCATTTATTACCCGTACATGATGAGCTACCATGAAGGCGGATGCACATCCGACGCTGAATTCTCGCTGATTAACAGCATCGAACCACTTCCGGATGTTCCTGCTATAAAACTCATGAATTATGCTTATCCAAATTCCATGATTTCGGTTTTGAAAAAAAATTCTTATAAAACCTGGGCATTCCATGGGAACGATGGAGAATTTTTCAACCGAAATGTCGCATTTCATAAAATGGGATTTGAGAAGTTTTTCGATATTAAAGCCATGAAACTGAAACATACGGGGTGGGGCGCTCCAGACCAAAATGTTGTTTCCTATGTCGGGGACTATCTCCAAGACGCCAACGAGCCGTTTATTTCTTATATCATAACGATGTCGAGCCATGAACCATTTACGGCGGCGAATATTTATTTTGTAAACAACGCCTACCAGGATATTGAAAATAAAACCGCCAGAAACTACTTTAACTCGATGTCCTATGTGGACCAGTCGTTAAAGAGCCTCATTGCCAATATCCAGTCGACCCTGGGTAATACCTATATACTCCTCTATGGAGATCATACGCCCAATATTGAAAATGAGACTTACCGACAAGCTTCCTTTACCTTGGATGGCCGGAATTTCGAATTTGTCCCGCTGTTTATATTAACGCCCGACAAAAGAAAATATATCGAGACCAACAAGGTCGCGTCGATGCTCGATATTGCTCCTACCCTGCTTCAGGAATCGGGAGTTAAATACAAAATCAGATCCGATGGGGAAAATTTGCTGGATTTCGGCAAGTTGTCCAACAAAATTCCATTTAAATCCGGGTCTTTTGAGAGAAGCCATCTAAACAATATTCTTAAAAAGAAATTCGCGTCAGTAAAAAAATAGCCGCCATTGCCCTTCATGCCACAAATACAGAATAACAACCAAGAGCGCGTATCCATGACGAGCGAAGTTGGATGGAGTCTTAAAAAAAACTCTCGCCTATGGGGCCAGGTTGCATCCGCTCTCTCTCACCCGTCTGTATTGCTTGCCCTCGTCTTAATGGTCGCCATAGTCGTTCGACTGCTCCTTCTTTTGCCGGCAAATTTATTTATTACGGATGAGGCCTATTACCTCGGCGCCGGCGTTGAAATATGGATGGCGACGCTTGCGGCGGCTAAACATTATTATCAGTATACAACCGGCTGCATTTATATTTTCCCGTTGGCCGCTGCGATTGCCGGCGCTTTTTTCGAGCGCTTCGGGATCGAGGGGATCGTCGGAGTGCGATTGTTTAATATTGCGGTCAATGCCCTGACGGTGGCGGTCGTTTATCAGACAGCCCGCCTATTGGCTTATCAATGGATCGAAAGTCCTGAGCCGCGAAAATGGATGCCATTTTTCGCCGGTCTCATTTTTGGACTGTCGAGTTGCGTCCTCTATGTCGGCACGCTGGGAACCTATGATGCGCCAAGCGTAGCTTTTTTTTCGATTGGAATCTGGAGGCTGATGCGGGCTGTTTTCCCTTCCGGGAAGCAAATAGGATCCGTTCAAAACTTTAGCCGGGCCGGGAATGCAGTCGCGGCGGGTATTGCCCTTGCGCTGAGCATGATGACGCGTTATTTCCCGATAGTGTTTACTCCTTTGATCGCTTTAATTGCGATCGTTTCGGTCGTCTATTTCACGTATGACCGCGTGCGGAGAAAACATTTCAACAAGATTGCGTTTTTATTGATTGTTTTCGTTCTCTCCTTTCTCATCGTTTTCGGCGGGTATTGCCTCTGGTTTTATACAGCGGCAATCAAACCGGCGTTAGGACATAATCAGGCTAACATAGAGGTCCTTCGAACGGCTCCAGGTCTGCATCTGGTGATTCATGTGTTTGATAAATATAGGTTGGAGGCGATCCTTGCAATTGTCGGCTCCTTGGAGTTGGCGTTGCCGTTCGTAAAAAAGTTTTTTTTCGGCAATAAAGCGTTTTCGGATCAAGAATGGCAGAAGCGGCTTTTTCCCATGGCGTCCTTTATGTTGATTTTAATCGGAGGGATAGCCTTTCAGATTACAGGACCGCACAATTACTTTGCCTATACAAAGAATTTGGCGTTTCCCATGTTGGCCATCGCTCCATTAGCCGGGTTTGCGGCGGCGAAACTCATGGAACGCTTTCCATCAAGAATCAAGTGGCTATTCTGGTCCGGTTTTTTGTGTCTGCTCGTTGGTTTTGCGATGCGGTCTTACCGGTTGGCTAAAGCGCATCAAATATTCGGCGGCTTGAACAACTCGGATTTTTCCCCGTTTATAGCCAAACAGCTTTCCGATCCTCAATTCAGCCAGCGCTACCTCCAGTTTCAAAATGAAGTCGCATGGAAATCCCACCAACTCCTGTGGTGCCTGGTGATCATTCTGGTTTTCTGGGCAGTCGCCTTTATGCTATGGAATCGTCGAAAAAACACGATTCTGCCACGTTGAATAAAACTCCGGCAGGATCTAAACGCTCTTGGTTGCGTTCGCAAATCATAGCGGATATGCTGCTGCTATGAATCGTACCCATCGAACCAAGCAGGTCTTAGTCATCAGCCAGAGCTCTTCGGAATTGACGGCATTGGTCTGCAGCGCCATCGATGGCGCTGTCGCCGTTCATTGGGCTGCAAGTGAGGCTGAAGGGCTTAAAAAACTGACGGAAATTCGTCCGGACCTAATCCTATTGGGAAGGCTGGATTCTCCGGAAGCAGTTACGAAACTTTATCATGCGTTGCGTGAAAATTGGATTTCTCATCATGCTTCTCTGGTGATCATCGAAATCAACGATCGCGAAAATACCTATAAGATCTTGAGCGATGAAAATATGAGCCGGAGCATCGGCAACCATGTATTTTCAGAGGGGGCGGCGGGCTCTTTCCTCCCGGCAGAGCCTTTTGTTTCCAAATTAAAAGAAACGATCGCCCAAAAACTGAAAGCCAGAGAGAGCCGATTTAAAAATGCAATTTTGAGCGCCGACGAATTTTGTCTTGTTTGGGAACAGATTCCCGGGCCCGGGGCTTTTGAAGCGCGGCAGGAAATGGTGCTGGAGAATGCGCGGAAAGCCGCCCATAGCCGTATCGCTTCGGCGATCAGCATCACCGACAATCCCGGCGGAAATCCTGCGATCGCCACCGACGTCCTATGCGCTGAAATTCTTCGGTCGGGAATCGAGCCGTTGGTGCACATTGCTTTTCGCGACAAAAATAGGAATCAGGCGGAAAGTCTTCTGTTTCAATTAGCGGCGTTGGATATTCATAATGTATTGATATTGACAGGAGACTATCCTTCCGCTCTGGGTTTCACGGGGAGATCCAAGCCGGTTTTTGATTTGGATTCCATCAATGGTCTTAAGCTGGTGGCGGAAATGAATCGCGGGATGGAGCGGGAAATTATGCGGAAACCAGTCCGGTTGGCCGCTACAAACTTTTTCGCCGGGGTGGCCTTTTCACCATTCAAGCAGATGGAAGCGGAGGTGATGGGGCAGTTTTACAAAATGCGGAAGAAAATCGCAGCGGGAGCGGATTTTGCCATCACTCAGGTGGGCTATGATGCGCGCAAGCTGCATGAATTCCAATTGTGGCTGAAAACCCATGGATATCCAATCCCAGTGCTGGCCGGCATTTATGTGCTTTCTTATCCGGTGGCGAAGGCGATGCACGCGAACAATATCCCGGGTTGCGTGGTGACCGATAAACTGCTGAACCGGATCGCCGCAGAATATGAAAGCAAGGATAAAGGAAAACAAGCCCGTTTGGATAGAGCGGCGAAGATGTATGCTATTGCCAAGGGAATGGGTTGCCAAGGGGCTTACGTCAGCGGCCAGGGCTTGCCTTTCGAAAGCCTGGAATACATTGTATCGAAGGGAAGGGAACTGGCCGGCTCCTGGATGGATTTAGTGCACGAATTCGATTATCCGCAAGAAAACGGATTTTATTATTTTGAGCGGGATTCGAAGGCCGGATTGAATGCAACGCAACAGGCATCCAGAATACAAAAATACTCTCAGCCTCTGATTTATATATTATCACGTGTTGTCCATACTCTGATTTTTAAACCGAAGAGTTTGTTGTTCAAACCTATACAACGGCTCATGCGTTTCATAGACTCCTCGCGGTTTCTTTATGCGATCTTTCATTGCTTCGAACGTTGCAGCAAAACTTCACTCTATAACTGCAAGGATTGCGGCGATTGCGCTTTATTTGACGCCGCATATCTTTGCCCTGTGTCCCAGTGCCCGAAAGATCAGCGCAACGCTCCCTGCGGCGGAAGCTTCCACGGCTGGTGCGAGGTTTATCCCGAAGAAAAAATGTGCATCTGGGTTCGGGCTTATGTACGCCTGAAAGCGCAGCACAAGGAAAATGAGATTGGAGAATTTATAGTCCCGCCGTGCAATTGGGACTTATGGCAAACCTCCTCATGGATCAACTATTTTCTCGGACGGGATCACAGTTCAAAGAAAGAAGGTATTTGAGTGAATATAGCGTCCACAATATATATATAGTTGTTCAATATCCCGCCCCGGATAGTTTAAATACTAATTCTTTAATTCTTTTCTTGCCAATTTTTGTTTGTCGGAATAATCTGAAGCTGCCAATCAAGGCGATTCCTATTGGAAGGAATTATGAATCAACGAATTTTGGAACTTGCACTAGAAGAACTTGAACGGAAGAAAACGGCCATCGACTCAGAAATACAAGCTATTCGCTTTGAGTTGGGAGAATCTAAAACCGCTGGTCGCACAAAAGCAGTGGCGCCTGTCGCGGGGAGAAGGCGAGGGCGATCTTCAACGGAACGTAAAGCTCAAAGCGAACGGATGAAGAAATACTGGGCGGCGAGAAGAGCGGGCTCTGCGTCCGGTAAAAAAGCTGCAGCTGCAAGCCCAAAGCCTCGAAAATCCGCCAATAAAGCCATCAGCGAGGCAATGCGGGTTTATTGGGCCAAGAAAAAAGCGGTAGAAAACGTCAAGACAAAATAACGGCGGCCGAAACGCGATTCCAACGCCCTAATCAATGTAATGAATAGATAAGTTTGTGAAACGCGCTTTTTAGGTTTGGGAGGAGCGCCTGAGCCCTGTTGTTATCTGCATTCCACTGCGGGTGAGCGATTTCGGGAAGAATGCATAGGGCGCGCTCATGATGAATAGAAATAGGATGAGTATTTCCGAGTCTCCAAAATTATACTCGCCTAATCCTGCAATCATGAAAGCCGTCCATGCGCCTACAGCTGCCAACGATGCGATCGAAGCTTCTTGGGAATCCAAGGGATCGCTCCTCGAACTTCGATAAACCGCAAGTGCATCCCAGCCCAAGCGAGTCAAAAGCCAGATCCATATCAGGAGCCCGGGAATTCCTCTTTCCGCCGCAATCTGTAGAAAGTTGTTATGCATGTGCTGATAAGCCCAATCGGGATATAAATGGTTTCCCCTGTATCGCAACGCTTCGCTGTTTACATTCTTAAGCCCCACGCCAAACCATGGATTCTCTTTTATTAACCGCAGGGAAGTTTCCCAAATTTCGATCCGGGGATCCTGAGTCGTCCAGCTGGATTGCACCCGTTGTTTTATCTTTGCCGGTGAAACGATATAGAAGGTTATCGTAAGGGCAAGCAAACCAAGAATAGCTCGCGGCCGTTGCAGCAAAACAATGACGCCCGCGCCCGCAATGGCTCCAAGGATAGCGGTGCGGGTTTCCGAGAAGATAATGGCGACAGCAATCAAACAACCAAGAACGAAGATCCACTTATGGTTGCGCCAGGACACAGCGAATGCATAGCTTATGAGAAGCACAAGCACCAGCATAAGAAGACCGGAGTATGTCATCCAATGGCTCATGAATCCCGATATGCGGTGCAATAAATCACGATTGGGATTCATCAGGTATTGAATCATTCCAGCCATTCCCGACAACGCTGAAACAACGAAGACCGCCTGGTACGTCCACGTTGTTTTCCCTTCTCCATGAAAAATCAGAGGAACCAGAAACAACAATAGGTAAAGAAAGAATTTTTTAGTCAGTACAAGATTGGCAAGTGAGTTAGGCGCTGCCAGGGAGGCGAGGATAGTCCAGAGGAAGAATGCGCAAAGGGGGAGAAAGAATGGAAGTTTTAAAACGGACTTTATATCCTGCCGCCTTGCGGTCGCTATCGATCCGATCAGCGCCAGCGCAAATAATATTTGGGAAACGGCGATTGAAATTAGAACGGACGCTATGGAACCGGCCAAGGCTAAAAAAACCAAAATTTCGATCGGGCTCTCGAAGGAGGAAGGCAATCGAAAAAATTGTATGATCGACTTAAGCATGGCGTCCTTAAATTTGTTTGCTCGATAGCCTGCGGATTTTAGCCTCAGACAAGCCGAAAATGAAAGAATTTTACTCTTGGGCATTCGAGGACGTTGGAGAATCGGTATCAAGCCGCGAGATATTTCAATTGTTTATTTTAGAAACATGCATTATTCTATATGTTTGCAATAATATGGGCTTTGTAATATTTTTGGAGATTTAGTTCAATGAGAAAGATTCTGGCAGTCGCATTCGCATGTATTTTTTTCACCTCGACGCTGGCTGTTGCCGAGAGCCTGCAGCAGATTCAAAAAGAGTTGACCCGTAGCGGCGAGATAAATGGAATTAAGCTTTCTTTCATCATCCTGGACGACCAGATGATTGAATTCCTTTATGGCAAAGAAAACCTAGCCGTCATTAAATCTAAATTAACTCCTTCCGGTACGGCATTTTATTTTACCGGTACGGCGAATAAAGAAGCATTAATAGATAAGCTGATCGCCGTGCAGGAGGAGCAGCCATTTGTCGGCGCAATTATCAACAGCAAAATTTCTTTAGGCCAATCAATAACCAAAGGCGAAAAGATCGCCGGGATATTTCAGCTGGAGAAGAAAGTTGATTTTTATAAGCCCTTCGAAATTAAAGGCTCCACCGGCTCTATATATTTCAAGCTTACCGATGCGGCGCTTAGGAATTTAAATTAGGCTAATCGGCGCTATAATTCGAACCGATAACCGACATCCCTTATCGTTTTGATAAAAACAGGCAATTGCGGATTTTTTTCAATCTTGTTGCGCAAAGTATTGATGCATCGATCGACGCTGCGATCCGTGACGAGAATGTCATAACCCCAAACATGTTTGAGGATTTCGTCGCGGGTTAAAGCGCATCCGTTTCGTTTAACAAATAGAGCGAGCAGGCCAAATTCTTTTGGCGTTAGCTCTATCTCTTTCCCGCCGCGCAACAACTGCCGTGATTCCAGGTTCAATGTAAATTCTCCAAACTGGAATTGGCAAATCTCCTGTTGCCGTCTCCTGCGCAGGAATGCATTTACGCGCGCCAGCAGTTCTTGGATGTTGAACGGCTTGGTCACATAATCATCTGCGCCCAGATTCAGTCCGAGGATAATATCCGATTCCTGACCTTTAGCCGTTAGCATAATAATCGGCGTATCAAGCCCCTCACCTCGGACAAGCCTGCAGATCTCATACCCATTTATTCCGGGCAACATAATATCCAGGATGATCAGGTCCGGTTTCGAGTTCAGCGCTTCATTCAGTCCGGATTCTCCATCCCTGGCAGTTCGGACTTGATATCCTTTGAAAACAAAGTTGTCCTTTAATCCCCTCAGCATTGCCGGATCATCTTCGATAATGAGAATCGCTTCATTGGACATAGACATTCACTTATGCTGCAGGCAGCTGAACCGTAAAAGCGCTTCCTTTGCCTGGCTGGCTATTGGCAGTAAGGCTGCCTTTATGAGCCGAAACGATAAACTGAACAATGCTCAACCCCAAGCCGCAGCCGCCGGTCCGACGAGATAGCATTTGATCTACCTGATAAAAACGCTCAAATATCTTCTTGGCTGCGCTTCGCGGGAATCCGATCCCATTATCCTGGACCTCAATCCGGACGTTTCCGTCGGAAGAAAACGCACGAATCCGGATCTCCTTGGTGGCGCCAGTATATTTGAGTGCATTGTCCAACAGGTTTACAAAAACTGTGATTAACGCATCACGATCGCCAATGATTGACGGCATTCCCGGCTCCAGATCCAGTTCCAGCTGACAATCGGGAACGTGCAACCTGGCGCCGACAGCTTCCATCGCGGCATGTATAATATCTACGGGCTGCAAAATATCCTGCTCGAATTTGGTTTTGTTGCGCTCCATGCGCGAAAAGGTGAGAAATCCTTCGATCAGGCTGCTGAGCCGTGCATTTTCCTTGGAGATCATCTGCAGGTATTCCTGCACCAGCTGCGCATCCTGATAATGGCCGTCGCGCAAGGTGTCAACCAGCAGGCGCATGGAAGCAATCGGCGTTTTTAGCTCATGAGAGACGGTTGCGATCAGATCATTTTTTAATCGCGTGAGACGCATCTGGCGTCGCAAGTAGGCTGCCAAAAGAAGTGATATCATTAAAATGCCGACAGTTATAAGAATGCCGGTCAAGATATAGATGGTTATCTTTTGTTTTGTAGCGGTTTGAAAGGCATCCTCCCCATCCAGGTAAATGGCAGCTTTCCATGAAAGAAATGCGTTCCCAATGCTCTCGCTCCGGTAAGATGAATCTACTGCGCCCGGAGGGATCACCGACAATCGAATTCCACTTACAGGTTTTTGAGTTGCGATGGCTGAATCCATGAGGGCCATCAAACGCTCTTGACGGAACAAAGCGACCAACGATTGGTCTGGAGTTTGGTATGCCCAGATATTTTTAATCCTTGTCGGTTGCATCCGCCCAGGTTTGAACTGATCGCCAGCAGTCCTTTCAAATTTGGCTGCCAATTCTTCCGCTGCAAAAGTTGGAGATTGGGGGCAATCGGGCCATAGCGAATGCAACTGTTCAATCAAAAAGCGTCTCTGGGAGGAAGAAATCGATGAATCCTTATAATCATTCAGTCGCTCAAAAAGCAATGGGGCAGTTTTTTGAAATGCCGGGTGGGATGTTTTTTTCATCAACTGCAACGCAAATAAAAGCGCGTTAAATGAAACCGACCGGCCCTGTGCATCTTCGGCATTCCGATAGCGAGCGGCGCCCAAAGCATGAACCAGCACTTCAATGGCTCCAGGCTGGAGTTTGGCTTTGTTCAGGCATCTAGCTTGCGCCATCAATGCCAATGCGGTTTCCTGTACTCCGATGGATTGACGGGCAATTTTTGCATAGGCTTCGGCTGCGGCTTTAGGGGCGTTTTTTTTATATTCCAGGCTGCGCGCCTCCAGCCATATTGTCGTTTGCGGCTCCGCGGATATTTTGGAGAATGCTGCGGATTGAGGGTATATCAGGCGTCCTTTCTGATAAATGAGAACTGAATCCGCTTGTCCCTTCTTTACAATTAAGGAAAACGCTTCCGGGATGGGATTATGCTGCACGGTATTGGTCAGAAGATCGGATCTGTAGCGCCAGTATGTCTGAATTCGTTCAACGGCGGTTTCTAATTGAGAGCGATAAAATTCAGTAAGGCGCTGGCGCATGGCCAGCTGTACATTCTGCGTCGCCTGATTCATAAACCAGAAAACGCCGACAGTAGGTAAAACGGCTGCCGCGATCAACAATACAAAAGCAGGCCATAACCGCTGGCTATGACCTGCATAGGATGTCCCTCTCATTCGATGAAACATTGGCTCCTATTGAATTCTCAAGCTGGATAGTATGGATTCAAACACAGGTTTCATTTTATCAAAATTGTCCTTCGTTGTCTGAAATGTAAATTGGTATTGCCGCGTTGACGAGAAGAGGCAATATTTATATACGACGATAGACTCACCGGATTCGAAATCACTGGCGTCTGCAATATAGCGCTCGCCCGTTAATCCGGCGATGGCAACGCTTTCCCGTGTTTGAGGCCGAACCTTTTCAAGTCCGGCGGCGTTAGTAATAAAAATATTCTTATCTATCATTTGTGCAATGGACATTATTTCCAGTTTATTATATTCGGAGACGCTCACATTCAAGGACGAGTTGAGCTCCGGCGCTGAAAGCGCAAGATAATCCGAAGACCCATAAGGTATAGGAAACCATTGAGAGGGCGCCGGCAGACTGATTTCAATTAGGGAATTTCCAACCCGGAGCGGTTGATTTTTATCGAGAACCCCGATCGACATGAGCTCAAACTCATGGATTCCGTTAATATGTGTTTTAACCAGGTAAGCATGGCTGTCCGCGGAGATCCAAAATATTTGATCTGCCGGAGCATTGTCATTCGAAGTCATAACGATCTTATAACAATTAAAGCTGCCTGCCGGCGCGTTGATTGTTTCTCGATCAACAACTTCGAATTTTGCTTTGGCAAAGGACCCTGTAGAGCTTTCGAACAGCGGTATTACAATCTGGAATCCTTCCATCAATGGCAGGCGGCGAAGGAGAGGAACTATTTGCCAGGCGTCATAAACAGTTCCAGTCAATGAGATCTGTTTCGGAGGTTGGGAGTTGTCTTTAAGGTTCAAGATTTCAATTTTGTCAAGGCCATATCTGGCTTCCAGATCTGTCCTTCTTGAAATGGCCCGATTAGCGATCGGGATCATAGTTCCGGCGTCAACCCGCGTGGCTGAGTAGTAGTTGCCTGGCATATAGTAGCGGAGATTCCACACCGATCTCCCGCCCTCCTGTGTGAGTTCCGCCCGGTAGGTTCCTACATTTCCCGAGGCGACTTTTGTTCCGATTGGTTTTTGTGTAAGGCGCATGACCTCTCCATCCACCCATGGCTCCGGTCTTACAGCCAGTATTTGGCTTTTGGCTATTAAGTCTTTTTGCTCCGGGTATAATCGAGCTAAAGTTGAAAAAGTGGCAAGAGCTTGCGCTTCGCTGTCATTTTTCCGATAACACATTCCCAACCGATATAACGCAAGAGCTTTAGTCGCCTGGCTCAAGTTCCCGGCATTGACAATTTGTTTGTAGAGATCGATTGCCTCGCTCGGGTTGCCTAAAGTTTCCTCCGTGTAGATTGCCTTTTCCAGGAGGACTGAGGAATCCTGTGCAGATAAAGCCAAGGTAATTGTTAACATCAAAAGCACTGATATTCCCACTCCTTTGACGACGCCCATATTGCTTTTCCTTTCTTTATATGGCCGCAGGGCCGTGTATTTTGTATGAATGTATATCTTAAAAATACCGGGAGGTTGCGCCCGGTGCGGTTGGCTATCTTTATTGCGCCCTCAGGCTGGATGCAATCGAATCGAAAACAGGCCTAAGTCTTTCAAATTCTTCTTTCGCAGTCTCAAATTTTAATATGTATCTTCTGGCGGGGGTTGCAAAATAAAAAATATATTGCACCCGGTTGCTTCCCCGAAACATGAAATCTACGGTATATCGGATGGCTGCGGTTCCTGAGACCGTTGAAACGACGCTGTTTTCCGGACGGACGGTGAATGTCTGATACCAATCCTGCATTTTAGCGATATACGAGGCCGCCTCTTGACGGAGCCATTCTCCTGTCGGCCAAGAGTTCGGCAGATTGGTAAAATTGAGCTGGCCGTTGGCTTCAATTTCCGGTCCAATTACTTTGAGAACTTTTGCGGAATTCAACTCAAAATCGTCGATGAACCATCCCGAGGGAGTATCCAGTGCGATTCCCAGTGCGCTATTTTCGAAATGTACGGACTGGTCTTTCCCGGCTATGCCGATCAGATTCAATTCCATGTCAACCGGGGCCGGCTCCGTTCCGGCAAAAAATCTATTTTCAGTCGCCTTTACGATGTAAGAATGACTGTCCGCGGAGATCCAATACGTCGAAGATTGAGACTGATTTCCCCGTGTCAAGACCGTTTTATAACAGTCAAATGTTCCGGCGGGCGTCGTTATCCTTTCTTTCGCTGTAACTTCAATTTTAACGTCAGCCAAAGCTTCATTGGAATTGGAAGAGAATACGGGAATAGTAAGTTGAAATCCCTCCTTCAAGGGAAGGCAGCGCAGGATTTGGATTAATTCCTGATCATCATAGGTAGTCCGGATCAAAGGAAATACCTTATTTGTGGAGGCTCCGCCAATTATTCTTTGGACACGCTCGATCTGCTGTGCGCCGTAACTTGTCTGGTATTCCCTGTATGTTGGATCCTCTTTCACAATGCTGCTGATCGGAATAAAGCTTGCCCCATCAATTAAAGCGGATGTGTATTGAAGGGCAGACCCAACCTGCATCGATTGCATCTTCCAGGCTTTTTTCCCTGAATCCGCCGCTGATTCGAATTTATAAAATAGTTTTCCCGACTGACGGCCGTTTTTAGCTTTAATCGACAACAGTAAGACTTCTCCATCCGCCCATGGCGCCGGCCTAAGCTCCAATATATTTACAGATGTCGCGGGGATTTTTGCAATCAGATCCTGCTGCTCGGGATAAGCCTTTGATAATTTTTCAAAGGCTGCTTTCGCTTGCTTGGCATCGCCGCTTTTTTGATGGCACATGCCGAGCCGGAATAGCGCTATAGCGGATGTCTCACGGGTTGCATCAGCAGATGTGATTGCCTGCTGATAAAGAGCGATCGCATCATTCAGGTTGCCCAAGGTTTCTTCCGTATAGATTGCTTTTTCAAGAAGGATCGAAGGGCCCTGTCCGTAAAGAAATGCGCTAACGGCCAAAACTAAAAATAAAACCAATTCAATCTGTCTGAAGGGCTTCATTCTCGAGTTTCCTTTCTAAGTTGGCCTTAATGGCCAATGCACTCAGACAGAATGATAGTTCTTTCATGTTACCGTTCTGTTACCGATGTTTCTGTTAATAATCCAATTTTCAACCACGAAATACACGAAGCACACGAAAATATTTCCCTTTTATCGCCCAATTCTTTTTATAGATCCCAAGCCCGCTTGGATGCAGTATACTTGCTCAGATGCTAATCCAAACGGAACGGGGAGCTATATGAAACAATGGGAAGATGTTTGTAAAATTCTCGAATCCATTGCAAATTCGTTTGATAAGAATTCCGTACAATACGATGCGATGGAACAAGCGGCGCAGGCATTTGTGTTTTTGAATATGCATAAAGATTTAAAAGAAGCGTACCAAAAATATCAAATGGAATGCGATAAAGAATTATCGGGAGATCAAAAACAACATTTACGGAATATGGGCATTGATCCTGATAAAAAACCTTGATCCTTATCTGCATACAAATCGTTGTTTTACCCGCCCGGCCCATCCCTATTTCTATTGTTGGGAACCTTTCGTTCGGAAGAGAGTCTAACCCAATAGAAGCGCCGAAAACCTTTGACATCTCCATCCGGGAAGGAGGTCGACAATGAGCGGACGGACTTTTCCAAACAATTTGTCTTGTGAGATCAATGTCACGCCTATGGCGGACATTATGCTGGTTCTACTGATCATCCTTATGCTGACCACGCCGCTTCTCCAAAAAGACGTGCTGATTAATTTGCCCAAAGCCAAAAATCCTCTGGATGGCGCTGAAGGCCCGATGACTTTGGCTTTGAATAGGGAAGGTTGTATTTTCTGCAACAAAAAGCCTGTCACGGAAAAAGAGATGCTTCAGGTCGTTCATGAACGCATGGCCAATGAGGCAAATAAAACCATATTCCTAAAAGCGGATCAGGCGCTGGCTTATGGGAAAGTCGTAAGTATTGTCAACCGGTGCCGGAGCATTGGAATAGAACGAGTGGGGCTTATGACGGAAAAGGAATTGCAGGCTGCATTCTAATATGGATCATTAGTCAGCAAAGAGAATTCAGCCGGGCGCTGGCGGCGTCCAGCGCCCGGCTCATTAGTTGACGACCCGATCGCCGCCTATAGGACCCTCTTTCCACCGATGCCCATCCGAACCGCAGACTCCGAATGCTGTAACGCGTACGAGCGCTTCTCCGGGTCCGGGCGTTGGCACAGCCTCATCATGAAACCGCAGAACGCCGGCGCCATGCACTCGATCTGCTTGCATATTTTTCCCCTTTCGACCTTAAGAAAATCACGTATTTATGATGTTTACAGGCTAAACGCGTGATACTATAACTACCCGTTAAACGTACATATAAGGCTTTTACCAAGAAGCTTTAGCGAGTTTTTGGCGTTCATCCCGCCGGATGCGCCTACTCAATGCGCCTACTCAATACGGATTTAAAGGAGCAATGCATGGAAAAAGGACTGCAACGACTCTCCATTTCAGAGAAGATCGGCTACAGTTGCGCCGATGCCGCCGCCAACTTCGTTTTCATGACAATGATTAATTTTCAAACGAACTTCTATACCGATGTATTCGGCCTCGCGGCAGGAACGGCGGCGGCCATCCTGCTGATAGCGCGTCTATGGGACGCCGTTGTCGACCCCATTGTCGGGGTGCTCGCAGACCGCACGAAAACGCGCTGGGGCAAGTTCCGTCCCTGGATTCTGTTCACCACATTGCCTTGGTGTATCATCATGGTCCTCGCCTACACCACGCCCAAGGGATGGGATATGAATTCGATGATCGCGTATGCGGCCATCACAAACATCCTAATCATGACCATCTACTCCATGAACAACATGCCCTACTCGGCGCTGGGCGGTGTGATGACAGGCGACGTCAACGAGCGCGCCAAACTCAACTCCTATCGCTTTGTCGCCGTGAATGCAGCTCAATTCATCGTGGGCGGATTTACCTTGCCGCTGGTCGCCAAGTTCGCCGTCGGTCACGACCAGCAGTACGGCTGGCAGATGACCATGACTATATGGGCGTGTGTGTGCCTGGTTCTGTTTCTAATCACCTTCTTCACGACTCGGGAGCGGATTCAACCTCCTCCTCAGCAAAAAGCCAATGTTAAACTGGATTTTGCCGCCCTGCTCAAGAATAGTCCCTGGATAGCGATGTTCTTCATGACGCTGTGCCATTTTTGCATTCTTTCTTTCCGAGGGGCCGCCTGGTACAACTATTTCCATTATTACGCGGACAAACTCTCGATGTACAACTGGCTGCAACGGCTGAACCTGACCGCGCCGGCTTTGACTTCGGGAACCGCGGCGTCCGGCGGCATATTGGAGACGCTGGGCTACATCGTGCACGGCGATCCGCTCAACCTGGCGAATTCCAACGTGGCCGACGTGTTTAACAGCATCTACAACATGGTTGGAACCGCCACGACCATCCTTGTGATCCTGCTCTCCGCCGGCCTGGCCAAGCGATTCGGCAAGAAGGCTGTTGCGGTCACGGGTTTTGGCCTTTCCACCATTGCCACTGCCATGTTCTACCTGCTCAAGCCGACGGACGCCGGCGGGATGATGATTATGTCGATCGTCATTTCCATATGCTATGCCCCGACGATTCCCCTGCTTTGGGCCATATTTGCCGATGTAGCCGACTACTCCGAATGGAAGACCGGCCGGCGCTTCACAGGGATAGTTTTCGCGACGATTGGTTTTGCTTTGAAAGCCGGCTTGGCTCTTGGGTCCTCTTCGTTCCTGTGGATCATGGGCGGATTGTTCGCCTATAATTCCAAACAGCCGGGCTTGCCGGAAGCCATTTATGGCTTCCGGGTCTGCAGCAGCTTCGCCGTCAGCATCCTGTTCGGCATCTGCACGCTGCTGTTGGTTTCCTATAAGCTCAACAAACGCCTAACCATCCAGATAGCCGACGAACTGGCAGAGCGACGAAACCAATATGCTTCGGCGGCGCAATAAAGGAGACTATAGTGAAAGCAAAATCTAAAACACTTTCGAAACCTGCTTATCTGAATCCAAGTCTTCCCGCCGAGCGCCGCACCAGGGATCTGCTTGCGCGCATGACGTTGAAGGAAAAAGCAGCCCAGATGCTCTGTATGTGGGAGCAGAAAAAAACGTTCCTGGACGAGCAGGGGAACTTTGATCCTCAAAAGGCAAAAGCAATTTTCAAGCAGCGCCTTGGTCTGGGTCAGGTCGGGCGCGTAAGCGACGCCGGCGGCGGCAAGAACGCCAGAGAAATGGCCGTTCTGACCAACGCCATTCAAAAATTCTTTGTCGAACACAGCCGCCTGGGGATTCCAGTAGTCATCCATGAGGAATGTCTTCACGGTCATGCCGGCGTGGACGCAACGAGTTTTTCGCAGCCTATCGGCCTCGGCGCCACCTTCGATCCCGACCTGGCGCGAAAACTTTTCGAGATGACGGCCAAGGAGACGCGCGTTCGTGGGGCGCACCAGGCGTTGACGCCTGTAGTGGATGTCGCCCGGGAACCTCGGTGGGGACGCGTCGAAGAAACCTACGGCGAAGATCCTTATCTGGTTTCACGTATGGGAGTCGCAGCCGTTCAGGGTTTTCAGGGAGACGCAACTTTCAAAGATAAAACCCATGTTATCGCCACGCTCAAGCATTTTGCCGCGCATGGACAACCGGAGTCGGGGACCAATTGCGCTCCGGTTAATGTGTCGGAGCGAACGCTTCGTGAAACATTCCTCTATACTTTTAAAAAGGCTATACAGGAAGGCGGCGCCATCAGCGTTATGCCGTCCTATAACGAGATTGATGGCGTTCCAAGCCATGCCAATAAATGGCTGCTGCGCGATGTCCTGAGAAAAGAGTGGGGTTTCAAGGGATACACAGTTTCTGATTATTACGCCGTCAGGGAATTGCACGAGCGACCAGCCTTTTTCGGAAATCATCTGGCGGAAGACGGCAAACAAGCGGCGGCCCTGGCCCTTAAAGCCGGAGTCAATATCGAGCTTCCTGAGCCGGATTGCTACCTTCATATCGTCGAACTGGTTCGAAAAGGAATTATCAAAGAATCTCTGCTGGATGAATTGATCGCACCCATGTTGCTATGGAAATTCAAGCTGGGATTATTTGAAGATCCCTACGTTGATCCGGATATGGCTGAAAAGGTTGTCGGGTGCGAGGAGCATCGCAGACTGGCGCTGCAAGCCGCCCGGGAAACAATTACTTTGCTGAAAAATGACGGAGGGATTGCACCGCTGAATATGAGCAAGATCCGGACGATCGCCGTCATTGGGCCCAATGCGGATCGGCAGATGCTGGGCGGGTACAGCGGCCGGCCTAAACATGTTTCCACTCTTCTGGAAGGGATTCGCAATCGCGCAGGTTCCATCAATGTCCTGTATCATGAAGGCTGCAAGATCACCATTGGCGGTTCATGGCAACAGGATGAAGTCGTTCCCAGCGATCCGGAAGAAGACCGCCGGAGCATTGCGGAAGCCGTTAAAGTCGCCAAGCAGGCGGATGTAGTCGTCCTGGCCCTTGGCGGCAATGAACAAACATCGCGCGAAGGATGGGGACTGGCTCACCTGGGAGACCGGGCGTCGTTGGACCTGGTCGGCCGACAAGACGAACTGGTAGACGCCATCGCCGCCACAGGGAAACCCATCATTGCATTTCTGTTCAATGGGCGGCCTATCTCGTTCAGGAATTTGTCTGCGAAGGCGCAGGCTATTTTTGAGTGTTGGTACCTCGGCCAGGAAACGGGCCAGGCTGTAGCGGAAGCGCTTTTCGGCGATATTAATCCAGGCGGCAAGCTCCCTATCACGATCCCGCGTTCGGTGGGGCATATTCCCGCTTATTACAATTACAAGCCAGCTGCCCGCCGGGGATATCTATTTGATGACATAAGCCCGCTCTATGCATTCGGTTATGGCCTGAGCTATACACAATTTGAATTCGGAACGCCGCGACTGGCCAAATCGACGATGAAGAAAAAAGAATCAACCTCCGTTTTGGTGGATGTTAAAAACGTCGGCCCGGTCGCCGGTGATGAAGTCGTTCAGATGTATATACGGGACAAGGCAAGCTCCGTGACGCGGCCCGTGAAGGAGTTGAAGGGATTCGAGCGCATCACGCTGGAGCCCGGCCAAACGGCAACGGTATCTTTGCCGATAAACTTCGAGAGCCTCGCATTTTATGACATCAATATGAAATACGTGGTGGAGCCGGGCGAATTCGAAGTCATGGTCGGCAATTCGTCCCGCGACCAGGATCTGCAGAAAGTTCTGCTGCGAGTCAAACCATAATAATTCAAGACTTGGAGACTTGGAGCAGCTTGCTCCAAGTCTTCAAGTTCTCTGACCGATCCACTTCAATCTAGAGGAATACCGATGTGCGCTCGTATTGTAGTTGAAACAAAATCAGGCGGACTCGAAGGCCTTCTCGAAAATAATCTCAACGTATTTAAAGGCATACCCTATGCAGCTCCCCCAACCGGTAATTTTAGATGGCTTCCGCCTCAACCGGTTGAGCCCTGGAAGAGAATCAAGCCCGCCTTTACCTATGGTTCGATAGCTCCACAAAATGCAATGTTATTGCCTGGTTCGGCTAAAGAAGCTGAACCACAAAGTGAGGATTGTCTTTACTTGAATGTCTATTCTCCAGGGTTGGATAAAGCGCGGCGGCCGGCAATGGTCTGGATTCATGGCGGCGCTTTTTCAATGGGGTCAGGATCTGAGCAGATGTTTAGAGGAGGCACGATTGTTTCGAACGGGAATATCGTGCTGGTTACATTGAATTATCGGTTGGGCGCTCTTGGTTTTTTAAATCTTAATGAATTGACCAAAGGAAAGATTCCCGCAACCGGCAATGAAGGCCTTCTGGATCAGATTGCCGCTTTGAAATGGGTAAAAGACAATATCGCAGAATTCGGCGGAGATCCGGACAATATCACAATTTTTGGCGAATCGGCTGGGGCCATGAGCATAGGCTGCCTGCTTAACATCCCGGGAGCTCGCGGTCTTTTCCAAAAAGCGATTCTGGAAAGCCCTGTAGGGGAAATGGCCCGGCCGCTGGATGCGTCCATAGATAAAACCGAGGTATTTCTGGATGTTTTAGGATTAAAGGCGGATGACATCTCTGCGTTGAGATCTCTTCCTGTCAAGACTATGTTGCATGCTCAAGTACAGACTGCAATCAGAACAGAACAGGGCGCGGCTCCGTTTGTCCCGACAGTGGATGGAGTCATCATGCCCAAGATGCCTTTGGAATCCATGGAGGCAGGCTTGGGATCCCAGGTTCCAACCATGATTGGATCCAATCTGGAAGAAGACAAGCTTTTTTCGATGATGAATCCCAAGGTTTATAAAATCGACGGAGAAGGCCTGCATCGGGCTATTTCAAAGTATGTTGTGGAAAAGGATGTTGATAAGTTGATCGATGTGTATCGGACCAATCGAGAAAGGCGGGGGGATCCGGTTACTCTCTTCGAGTTATACTCCGCGATCAGCACAGACGTCATGTTCAGAAAAACGGCTATCCGGATCGCTGAAGCTCAATGCAAATTCACGCCGGGCGGATATAATTACCTGTTCTGCTGGAAATCCCTTGCTCTTCGTGGCGCTTTAGGGGCTTGCCATGCGCTCGAAATTGGTTTTGTATTCGGCAATTATGACGCTGCTTTTGGCGGAAGCGGGCCGGAAGCTGATATCCTGTCTGCAAAAATGCAGGACGCCTGGATCAGTTTTGCACGAAACGGGAATCCGAGTTGCCCCAGCCTGGGCGAGTGGCCGAAATATAGCGACCATAGAGCCTCGATGATTTTCGACAAAAATTGCCGGGTTGAAAGAGCCGCCTACGAGGAAGAACGCGCCGTCTGGGAAGCTGTCGAGGAATTGAAGTATTCCAATATGCCGTAAAATCCTAAAAACAAAAGACGCCACGGATTCGGGTGCAATCGGAAGTGCGAGTCAATAAAAGGAACACAATTAATGCCTCATAATTTTAATTGTGCGTCCCGATAGGGACGCTTTGAATTTAGCCCGGCGCTTCAGCGCCGGGTTTGGCGAAGGAAAAATAGATGAGTCCCGTTAGGGACGGCTGAAATTATTTCTTTCAATCGTCCCTACGGGACTCTTTGATTGTTGCCTATCTATTCCCGGCACTAAAGTGCCGCGCTAAATTCACCCCGTCCCTGATAAACATATAAGAGTAAGCAGTCGAGTTCGGTGCGGGGTCCGAA
>CAYTYP010000038.1:0-49011 GCA_964441405.1 uncultured Acidobacteriota bacterium | reverse complement strand
ACTGCTGTAAAATGACTTTAGAAATTAAGGCTTTTTATTCCAAGTTAACGTAATGCAGAGAGATCTTTGAGAAGCCGCGCAACAAGAGATGCCGTTTTATAAGGCGAACGTATTTGCGCGGCTTCTTAAAGATCCTATTGGGCGAAACCGCTTACAGCCCGGCCAGCTCGCGTCGGCGGACAAGGATTCCGCGGTCATCAAGGCGCATCCTGCAGCCAGCCTCCCTTCGGTCGGCGGGCAGGACTCCGTCCCGTTTTTCCGGAAAGGTGTTAAGGAAACGGTCTTCGGGCGGTCCGAGTTCCGGGGGCGCCTACGAAATTGCGGCTTGTTCGGGTTGCTGTCGGGGAGGGTTAGAAAAACCGGCAATTAGGTGCATTACCCACTTGTTACGGATGCTGCGACGTGCTATGCTTTCATATAAATACGAAAGGAGCGCCGACTATGTTGCTGACAATAGATTCCCGCAAGAGGATTCCCTTGGGAAAGATTCTTCCCGATAAGGATGTTACGCTGTTTGACGCGAGAGTGGAAGACGGAAGGATCATCCTCGAACCCATGCGCGCTGTCCCCGAGAGGGAGGCGTGGCTTTACAAGAACCCCAAAGCTCTGGATTCCGTGATGAAGGGGCTCAAGGACTCCGCCGAGGGAAGAGTCAAGACGTACATTTCCAAAGAGAAATAGGCATGTTCAAGGTCTTAACAACCGGAACTTTCGACGAAGAGTTGGCTTCCTTGCGTCAGCAGAAATCCATGACTACAAGGGTCAAGGCGATCGACAAGACGCTCAATTTTTTGTCCAACCCAAGACATCCCGGCCTTCAGACGCACGAGTTTACTTCACTCAAGGGGCCAAACGGAGAAAAGGTCTTTGAGGCGTACGCCCAGCAGAACACGCCTGCGGCCTACAGGGTGTTCTGGCATTACGAGCCGGGCAGAAATGAAATTACCGCAGTTGCCTTCACATCCCATCCGTGAGATCGAAGCCGTCAGTGCAAAGGGACATTCCTATCCTTCAACAATCGCATTCGGGTTGAAAGAGGAAACGTGTGCAAATTTCCAATATTTTATAGCTCAACAGCTGTAAAATGACTTTTGAAATTAAGGCTTTTTATTCCAAGTTAACGTAATGTTATCAGAAGCGGATCGGAGACATGCGGAAGGCAGGGACAACCTGGATTCCCTCGCTTGTTTTGCCGCTTTACGCCACGGGCTTTGAGCCAGTCGATGGTATCGGCAGATCTGTTGATGAGCGACCGGACCAGACGTGCATTCACCCGCCAGTGATTGTATTCCATGAAATTCCTGAAAGCCTGGTCAGGGGAGCAGGCGATGTACTTCTCCTTTTGCATAGCGCTTCCGACGGTGAAGATGCCTTCGAAGAAGTTCGAGGTCCCCCCGATCGATGGTTGCTTTTCGAAAACAGCTGCCCTCGCACCCCCTTGCGCCGCCTCAAGCGCTGCGGCGAGACCTGATACTCCCGAACCCACAACGAAGACATCCGTTACCATTGGAATTTCACTCATGGGCGCCTCCGGCTGGTTTCTTCAAACTCCGCACAATGCTGCTGATCACGGCGCCCGACACATCAACGATTGCCGCGCCCCCGTCAACCGGGATAGTCGCTCCGGAAAGAAAGGACGAGTCGTCGCTCGCAAGAAACGCGCAGATGCCCGCCATCTCGTCAGGCTGCGCGACACGGCTAAGGGGAACGTCCTTCATAAAGCGGGCGAAGATGTCTTCAACGTTGGTTCCGACCATTTTTGCAAACGCCTCCATGTTTTCTGTAAACATGTCCGTTTTCGTGGCGCCCGGGCATACAACGTTGCATCGCACGTTGTAGCGGCCGTAGTCCAGCGCAGCCTGCTGCGTCAGGTTGATGAGCCCTCCTTTGGTTGCGCAAAAACCGGGCATCTCGGAGTTGCACCTCAAGCCCGCCAGAGAGGAGATATTCACCACAGAGCCGCCCCCTGCCTTTATCATACGGGGGATGCAGGCCTTCATCATGAGGAACGGGCCGGTGAGATTGACTTCGAGCATCCTTCTCCATTTTGCAACATCCATGTCCACGACGCCCGCGGGAGGATCTTGATCAATGGCCGCGTTGTTGACAAGCACTTGGAGATCTCCTTCAAAGGAAAGGGCCGTCTTCAGTATCCGTTCGACATCCTTTTCATCGGACACATCAGCGGAGCAAGTCTTAACCGAACCCTCAGGCAGCGATTGCGCCACCCTATCGAGCATCTCCCGGCGGCGACCGGCAATACACACCCGCGCCCCGCAAGCGACGAAGCGTCGCGCAACTGCTTCTCCTATGCCTGTGCCTCCCCCCGTAACGATTGCAACCTTTCCTTTCAGATCCACAGCCTTGCCTCCATAAGTAAAGCTGAAAATTCCTGAGGAGCGTTCAAATAGGAATACCCTCCGAAAATCTGAATTCTCGGATTTTCTTGAGCCATGGCCGGTGAACTCCCAATCAAAGAAAATAAAATCAAAAGCTTCCGCATTGGTTCTTCTCCTTAATTATGAATCAAGCTTCGTAAGTCTAAACGGCCGTAAGCTTAACCATAAGCTTATAGGTCGTTTAAGCGCGTTTTTGCCTTTTGTTGCCCGCAACTCCATCATCCGATCGTCGGTCTTCGTTCAAGAAGTGATAGGTATACTGAAAAAAACTCCGGAAATTCAATTTGGAAATCGTATAAAAAATATTTTATACGAGAAAAAGTCGGAAACGAAACGAAGATATGGCGAATGGGGACTGGCGTGGAAGATAGAGAGATATGGGGGCCGCACCACGATTAATGTTGCAATAGCTGGACATAAGCTAAAAAGCGAGGGCAATTTATGGCCTTGCGCGAATATTTTGAGGCCAGTTTCTGCATTTAGGAAAATTCCATAGTAAATTGGAAAACCCCTGTTAAGAAAACCTGGAAACACATATTTTTCAATAATATTTTTAGCGCTTTCCACAAGTTCGCCATTGGATATGTTTAAAAGCGGCGCCCATACCTATGAATATGACGGCAGGCACCAGCTGCTTTCGGCGACACACATCTCTTTTCCGAGCGAATCGTTCTCGTACGATGGCATTCTGAAGCTGGAGCCGGCTTGACAGGAAGAGGATTTGAACAGTTGCCGCTTGCCCTTCCTATAAGCTGAAACGAATCTTGTAAATTTATGTTAAGATTCAGGATCAGTTGAGAAAAACACCTTGAAAAACGTGAAGCTTTCAATCGAGATTGAAGATCCAATGGCAATTCCCTATTTTCTCTGGGATGAGCCGATGAGTGTCGGGCAGCTAAAAGAGCGGCTGCGCAGCGCATCACATCCGGAACGGATCCGGTTGTTGGGTAAGATCATGCGTGAGGCGCGAGATACAGATGTCTGGAAATTCACCTCACCGGAAGAAATCCGGCAATTGTGGCCTGAATTATCCCCACACCTGGGACGACGCAGGCCTTTCTGGGAATTTCTTTTTAAGCGCTGGCAAAGCGAGGGGTACTTTGCATAGTAAGCTTGGACCGCTTCAACAAAGGTTTTTGCAGGCATTCTTTTCAAAAGAGAAGCGCTTTTTTTTGACCGGTGGAGCAGCCTTGGCCGGTTTCCATCTTGGACATCGTGAGACACACGACCTTGATTTGTTTACGCTCATGGATGTCATGAATGAAGGATCTTCCGCAGTTGCAGAAGTAGCTCGTGAAATAAGCGCCGGGCTTGAATCTATCCAAACATCTCCTGATTTCCGGCGATAATATGTAAAGAATGCTTGGATCAATCCGGATTACTGCCTTACTGGTCGATCGTTGGCCTTACTAAGGGACATTCCTATCCTTCAACAATCGCATTCGGGCTGAAAGAGGAAACGTGTGCAAATTTCCAATATTTTATAGCCCAACGGCTGTAAAATGACTTTTGAAATTAAGGCTTTTTATTCCAAGTTAACGTAATGCCCTTATCAGAAGCGATCGGAGACTTGCGGAAGGCAGGGACATCCGAGATTCCCTCGCTTGTTTTTCCTAGCCCCATCAAAGCCGAAAATCTTGCAGGCGGCGGCAGATTTACAATCACCTTCATTTGATAAGGATTCGGAGCGTGCGGACGCATGCTATCTGCCTTGCTACAGACAATGTGTGTATCCGATGATGAACAACCCGGAGTGTAAATCCAAAAATATACCTGTATATATATTTGGCATGCCATATGTTAATATCTCTTTATGAGCGACTTTGCGAGAAATATTCGTGCCCTGATTGAACGGGATCTCCAGAAGAAGTTCGTCTTTCTGTCGGGCCCCCGCCAGGTGGGAAAAACAACGTTGGCTAAAGCTATCATTGAAGCCAAGAAAGGCGCATATCTTCTTTATGATGATGATGAAGATCGGCGCTTGATCCTGGAAAAACACTATCTGTCCCGTGCTTGGGTTTGCCTGGACGAGTTCCATAAATTCCCCCGCTGGAAAAACCATCTCAAGGGGGTTTTTGACAAGTACCATGATAAGCTCCATCTCCTTTTGACAGGCAGCGGCCGATTGGATGTCTTTCAGAAATCGGGAGACAGCCTATTCGGCCGGTATTATTTGCACCACCTGCATCCCTTGACTTTGGGAGAATTGGCGCACTCGGTGTTCCCAGACCTTTTGAAAGAGATTCAAACTCCTCATGATCCGATCTTGGGCATAAACGAGCTGCTTCGATTCGGCGGATTTCCGGAACCATTTAGTTCCCAGTCGGAGACCGAACATCGCCGCTGGTCGAACACACGCCGTCAGCTATTAATTCGCGAAGACTTAAGAGAAATGAGCCATGTGGAGTTGCTCGGACTGGTGGAGCAGCTGATGCTTCTTTTGCCGGACCGAATCGGATCCTTGTTCAGCTTTTATTCTTTAGCCGAAGATATCCGCGTAAGTCCTATTACTATTAAAAACTGGATGGCGATTTTTGAGCGTCTGTTCTTTCTTTTCCAAATAAAACCTTTCACTCCCAACATCATTCGCTCTCTTCACAAGCAACCGAAATACTTTTTTTACGATTGGTCTCAAGTAAAGGATGCGGGAAGCCGGTTTGAAAATCTGGTGGCGGGACATTTGTGGAAAGCGGTTCAGGTGTGGACGGATCTGGGCTTGGCTGATCTGGCTCTCCACTTCATAAGGGATCGAGATAGACGAGAAGTGGATTTCCTTGTGTCTTGTGACGGGAAACCCTGGTTTCTAGTGGAGGTCAAGCTCTCGGAGGTTCGGCCGGCCGACACGCTGGATTATTTCTGCAACCGCCTTCAAGTTCCCGGCCTTCAGCTGGTCTTAACCGAAAATGTGTGCCGCCAGACGGGACCGGTGCTGGTAGTGAGCGCCAATCGTTGGCTGGGGCATTTGCCTTAATAATTGAAAGCCATATCTTTCATTCTTAAGCAATCAAGAAGCTTGAGCCGCTGGGTTTGTTGACTGATTTCGGCCGGATGAAGATCAAAATCGCTCAACAAAACGGCCACTGGACTCCTACTAAACCAAACCCGCTTACAGACGAGCAGTTTCAGTCGTTTGAGGAAAGGCTGAAACCTCATGAAATCGCTTATGCGAATTTCGTGAAGATGGCGCATTCCATGCGCAAAGCATATGCCGCCTCCTATTTTCTAGGCGCCAAAACTGATGAAGGCAAACAAAAACGGCTCGCCACGATTATCGAGCGCCTCAAATTAAACTTGAACCCAATGGAAAGCATGAAGAAGAAGGAGAAGAAATTATAAAGAAGATCCGCAGTTTTTCCATGCTTCACTCCTGCTTTAGTGGAAGGCCGAAAAGGAACGATGACCCTCCTGAAAACTGCGCACCGCTTCGGGAGAGGGCGGAGCATCTCTACCACGAAGCTCTTGCCTATCTGGAGTTGTCCCGGCATGCATAGTTTGGGAATCGGGTATATTCGCGATCAGGACTTATGCGCCTTTTGTGACAGCTCCTTCAGTATTGTTCCAAACTCTTCAAGATATTGCGTCCGGCTTTCATGCGACGGAAGATGCCAGGTCATTTCTTTGAGATTCGCCGTCATGCATGGGATCCATGGATATGGGATCGAAATAAGAACGGAATTCTTTGGGAACAACTCCCTGCCCTTCATGCCATGAACAAACTCCGGAATTAGGAAATTAACATTCCCGCTCTGAAAGGGATAAATGAATACCCATGCGCATCCCATAACGGGCGTTGTCCTTGAACAGTAGAGCTCTCCGGATGAATAGGTCATGGAGCGCATCAGTATTTCCGCCTGGCTTTGGTCGGCGCTGAAAATCAGCAGGTCCGGCTCAAACGTCAGCTGATCAATCGGCGAAAAAACCACATAGCGGATCACATCCTTCTGAAATTTCGGAACATGCTGATAAAAAGCGTAATTTGCGCGAGCCTCCTGGAATATCTCCAGCTTCTCACCAATTTGCCCGCTTTCAGCAAAGGGTTCCATCGTCTGCATCCCGAGCAGGATTTTGCCCACACACGTCTCCGCATATTCCTTGTCGAAATAGAACGGAGTTCGGGATTTCTGAGCCTCTGCCAGCATTTCACATAAGGATAGGGATTTCTCAGAAGATAGCGGAGCAATGCCCTCCGGCTTGAAGAATTGGTATTTGACGCCTATCGGCGGCCGTTCAAAAATGAATCTTTGATAAATGTCCAGATCTGTCTGAATAGGTCTCATGCGAACCCCCTCCCGCTTGGATGCCTCTTGCTTTCAACACAGCGGCGTGAAATCGTGCGGCAATATCCTCCAATATCCTAATCTTCTGCTAAGCCTATGGCTTTTCTGCGGTGGCGCGTTCGCCTCCTCTGCCTTACTGGCCGATCGTTGCCCTTACTAAGGGACATTCCGATCCTACAATAATCGTATTCGGCCTGAAAGAGGAAACGTCTGCAAATTTTCAATATTTTATAGCCCAACTGCTGTAAAATGACTTTTGAAATTAAGGCTTTTTATTCCCTGTTAACGTAATGAATTATCAGAAGCGATCGGAGACTTGCGGAAGGCAGGGACGCCCGAGATCCCTCGCTTGTTTTTCCTATCCCCTCATAGCGAGTGTGGCAGCAGTGGATAAAGAAAAGGGTATCGTTTTGTTATGGATGAATTTTGGTCACACCGGCTCTAACTACAGCGAAGGGGGGCAACTCTTTATCATTGGAGGCGACACCATGAAAAAAATTTTCCTTATGCTTTTAACCCTTTCAGTATTCGTTTTGACCGCAAGAAATATCCCCGCCGGTGATCTGCTGCCCAAACCTGAACTGGAATTTTTGTTTGAAGTAACGGCAACACTTGCGCCTCCACAGGAGCTTGGCAAAACCAAATACGGCATCCGCAGGATAATAAATATTACAGGCGGTACAGTCGTCGGACCAAAAATAAAAGGAGAGGTGTTGACCGGCGGCGCAGACTGGCAGACATTGCGCGAAGACGGCACTGCCGACCTTGTTGCCAAATACAGCCTGAAGACCGATGATGGCGTGATCATCTTTGTAGAAAACACGGGCATCAGGACTGCACCTAAAGAGGTGCTCGCACGCCTGGCAAAAGGCGAAGATGTGAATCCCTCAGAGTATTACATGCGCACCTCAGCAAAGATGGAGGTTGCAGCAGGCAGTAAATACGAGTGGCTCAACAAAGCTGTCCTTATATCCACCGGTATGCGCAAAGCCAACAGCGTGGTCATTCATTTTTACAGGGTATTATAGCTTACTTGATGTGCCGGTTGAAAAATGTGAATCTCTGCAAATATCCAAACATTCTTGGGTCAATCTGCCGAATCCGGTAGTAAAATTGCGGCCTGAAAATCAAGAATAGTTCAATACTCGTTATCTGAAGAATCGGGAGCAAGGCGACAGCAAGAGGGTCAGGGGAAAGGCCGCTTATTTTTCCTGTCCTCATTATTTGAGGGAGGAACACAATGAAAACAGCGCTAAAGAAGAAGCTTTCCCTGGTCCTGGTGCTGCTCGTATCCCTGTTTGCAGGGTTTTCGATTACAACCAGCGCAGCAAACACAAAAAATCTGGCATTCACCTCCGATGTCCACTTTAACAAAGACAGAGCGGCAGAAAGTCCGATCACCGGATGGCTGGACAATCTGAAAACTGTGGTCCCCAGCGTCGATTATTTTGGTATTTGCGGTGACCTGGGCAGCGCTTATGCCGCATCTCCAACTCTTGCGTACTGGGATCATGTACAAGCGCTCATGGATATCGTAGACGGTTACGCGACCTCCGGTTTTATTAAGAATAAAACCATCTACGCCTTTGGCAACCACGAATGGTACACGGTCGGCGGCGGCGATTATGCCAAGAACAGCGACAACGCGACCGCGCAGAAGTACACGAAGAACGGTGAAGTCGTAAAAACCGATGACTACATCATTTATGCTTTCGGCCCAATCGGTACGACGGAGAGCTATGGTGCGGCTCAGATGTATGCACTTGCAGAAATCGCAACGCTGAAGGCCTATATGGAAACAGCGCCGAAAAACATCCCCATTATCCTGATGGCCCATTTCCCGATACATACCTATACCTCAAAAGTTACGACGAAGGCAGCAGAACTCATTGATATGCTGAACATGTTCCCCAACATCATTTTCCTGTGGGGGCACAATCATTCCAATGCCGACACCAACTATGACAAGATTTTTACCGCCGGTGATACGATTAAGGTCGGCGCAGCCGACGCCACGACCGATAAGTCGATCAACTTCACCTATGCCTCGGCCGGCTGCATGAGCGATGCCGAATACACTGCGTCCGCAAGATCGACAGGCTCAACTCCAGGCGGCGCAAAGGTTTTGGGTAAAGGCCTGCTGCTGACCATCAACGGCAGCCATGCAACCCTTAAATATTACGACTTAACGGGCAAGGAATTAACAACTGTTACTAAGACGGTTGACGTTGCCGCAGGCGCACCCGTCGCCTCACCCTAGCGGTGACCTCCTACAGAGCGCAACCATTCTGCTGTAAAATGACTTTTGAAATTAAGGCTTTTTATTCCAAGTTAACGTAATGCCCTTGTCGGTCCGCGAACTGGCGACCTCTGAACCGAACGATGCGATTGTTTCACCGAAGGCGGCCCGCATTTCCGCGTATCCCCAATGATGGCAGCGATGCAGTAAAAACCGGCCGGCCAGACTGTCGGCAAGGCCTTTCTGCATGAGTAGTAATTATGAAAGCCTGAAGTTCCCACCATTTCCTGATTTCTTAAGACTTCACTGGCGATTGTAGTTATGCCGGAAATTGGGAAGGAAGCCTAATTGAGAGAAGTAGATTATTTTCTCGCGACAATTTCATCAGTCTCCTCACCTGCTCGTCAGTTGTAATCAGATGGCCTCCAATAGAGGCCGAAGGATTAGCAGCATCCGAGGGATAAGACCCGGTCCATGTATGTGTCGCTGATCACCCTACTCCAGTCTTTTAAACTTATAGCGCACAGCCATGCCGCCGCCGGACACTTTCCCCTTCGCGGAAGGCGCCGCGCTCATTCCAGGCATAACCAGCTTGTCATATTGCGGAGACAGAATGAGAATATCTTTGCCTTCCATCTCGCAACCGAAAGTCATGGTGGCTCCTTCACCTATCCCGGACAATATATGATGGACTACCAGGGTGGAACCGTTGTATTCATAGGTCCCGGCATCCGCCATAAAACTCTTCGTAGTCCCGTAGGCTCCTCCACTTGAAGCGGAACCTTCCTTCTGCGATAAATCGCGGATCGAGCTGTAGTATTTGTCCATGATATAAATCATGAACCCTTTGGGCTCCGAGGTTTCCTTTTTGTCACCGCCGCCGATATCCATTTCTACAATGCTCCATACTCCCTTAATGGACGGCTTGGATTTTCCACCAAAGTCACTCTTCTCTTCACTGGAAGCCGCCCAGAAAGGCAGCATTAACATAAAACAAAAATAGAGGAAAAAGCGCTTCATCGAAATTATCCTTTCGCAATTTACGAACTCCCTCGGGAATCCATTAATGGAATCCTTACGCGTCCGCCTTATTTATGGGAATTCTCACGGCACTAAGATACTTTATTTTGCGGTGAAATCGATAATTTTATGGCATTAAAATGAGCGGCTCCGACTTCGAAAAAGGCCCGGCTATATTCATTCCCGTCCGCTACGCGGCCTTCTGCGCTCGAATAGGTTGCTTTTTCATTTCTATCAAATCACGGGTGAGCTCCGCCACCAGCAATGCTGGATTGAACAATCTGTGACTGGTAGTCACAGGGCAGTTACAGGGAAAAATAAAACTCTTCGGATCTTATGGCGGATGCTGTCGTGTATAGTAATGCGATAGCAAGGGAGAATATATGAAGCAAGGCATATGGTTTTTGTTGCTGGTTCTGGCGGCAGGATTCAACGGAGGAGCCCTCGCGCTCAGCCAGGAAGCGAATCCTTCCGAATTGCTGAAGACAGCGGTTGAAATGCTCCAGCATGCAGTCCGGATCCGAGGCCTGGAATCGAAAGAGCCAATCACCAGAGAAGTCAAAACCCGGGAAGAAATCTCGGATTATCTGAATCAAAAAATAAAACAGGAGTACAGCCCGAGCGAGATTCGGCGGCAAGAAAAAATGTTGCAAATACTGGGATTCATTCCCGCCAAAACGGACTTGCTGGATGTCACCTTGAAGCTGTACAAGGACCAGGTGGCAGGATTTTATGATCCCGAGAAAAAGTTGTTTGTAATAGCCTCATGGACGCCGGTCGAACTGCAAAAACCGGCCATGGTTCACGAATTTACACATGCCTTGCAAGATCAATATTTCAATATGAATAAACTCATGACGGAAGACCGTGCGACGGACGACGACGATCGTACCTTAGCCCACCAGGCAGTCCTGGAAGGCGATGCCATAGCGGTTATGCTTGAATATTTATCCAAAAGAAATATCGGCGCTCTGCCCGACATGTCAACTATAGATATGTCGGCTATGATGAAAAACATGCAATCCGGGTCCTCCGACGTTAACAGCGTCCCGCAATACCTGCAGGAAAATCTGATTTTTCCTTATAGCTATGGCATAACATTTTTACAGAAAGTCTGGGCCAAGGACCCATCCTGGCAATCGATCAATAAAATTTATTCAGACATGCCGACTTCTTCCGAGCAGATCATGCACCCCGAAAAGTATTTCGCTCGTGAAAATCCGAAGCCGGTAAAAGAGGACGACCTCGCAGCCAAACTGGGAAATGGGTGGAAAGCCACCTACAAAAATGTCCTGGGCGAATTTTCGCTGGGCCTTCTCCTGAATTTGAAATTTACCGATCAGCGGTCCAAAAGATCCGTCCTGGGTTGGGGTGGCGATCAGGCCGTATTGCTGGAAAACAGCGGCGACAAAAACGCCGTTTATGTAAATACTATCTGGGACAACATGAATGAAGCAGAAATCTTCTTTTTGGCCATGAAGGACTGGCTCCTCCAAACCTATCCCAAAGCGCGCAAGTACAGCGAAAGCCCAACCGGACTCTCGCTGATTATGGATGGAGAATTCCATTCACTGCAGCGCGACGGCGCCGGCATCCGTTTTATTATCGGCCTCCCGGCGGCAGACGGCTTGAGGCTTTTTAACGGGGAGCAAAAATGACCGAGCGTAAACTGATCTATCAAACGCCCTGGTTGCAGGATGGCCGGCGCTGCGGAATGATCGAACTGGCCCTGGAAATTCCTTTGGATGCGCCGCATTACGTTCGATAAACACGAATTGCCTTAGGGCTGGAATCGCCCACATCTCGCCTGATGCCGTTTCAGCTCAATTCCAGGCTTGTGTAAAACAGCTGAACCATGGACATCGGGGCGATAGAAATTTAGAAATAGTAGCTTTACACCCAATATTTTAATAGAATTTTGATTTTGCTTATAAAACACGCATCGGATTTCTTTTGTTGGAAGGGCGAAAGAAGATGACCACCAACCAACCGGCAGCGACGAAACCAGTCAATGAGCGCAGCGAGACTGTCCTGATAGCTAAATCCAAAGAGCACAAAAGAATGAACCGCCGTGTATTGGCAATGGTGCTCGCCGGCGGAAGGGGAAAGCGCCTTTATCCGCTCACCAAAGACAGGGCGAAACCGGCTGTGCCGTTCGGAGGCAAATATCGGATTGTCGATTTTGTTCTCAGCAATTTGGTAAACTCCGGAGTCTATTCCACATATGTTCTAACTCAGTTCAGAAGCCAGTCGCTGCTTCAGCATCTGCGCGACACCTGGCAATTTGGCAGTCTACTGCCTTATCAATTCATCATCCCAGTGCCGGCGCAGATGCGCTCCTCCGATGAGACGTGGTATCAGGGAACGGCCGACGCCATTTTCCAGAATATGGATCTTATCAATCAGACGGAGCCGGACCTGGTTTTAGTGTTCAGCGCCGATCATGTCTACCGTATGGACATTCGGGAAATGGTCGAGTTTCACAATGCCAAAGAGGCGGATGTAACCGTCGCGGCAGTGCCGATGCCTAAAAGCTTCGCATCGGAATTCGGCGTTGTCGAAGTGACGCCGGAAGGAAAGATTGTCCGGTTTCATGAAAAGGATCCTAAAGCCCCAACCATTCCAGGCAATCCGGAGCAGGTCTATGCTTCGATGGGCAACTATATATTCAGCTCCGATGTTCTTAAGCAGGAACTCCTATCCGATGCAGCCAATGATCATAGCAGCCATGATTTCGGGAAGGACATTCTGCCCAGCCTGGTGAAACGCGCCAATGTTTTTGCCTACAATTTTATGGAAAACCGCATTCCGGACGATCCTCCCAACGTACTTCCTTATTGGAGAGATGTCGGAACCATTGACGCTTTTTATGAAGCGAATATGGATCTGCGCGCGGTAACCCCGGATTTAAACCTCTATAACAGGCAATGGCCGCTGGGATCGACGCGCGAACTGGATCCACCGGCAAAGTTCGTATTTGACCAAGACGGCCGGCGCGGGCAGGCGCTGGATTCCATTATTTCGAGCGGATGCATTCTATCCGGCGGATTGGTCAGAAATTCCGTCCTGGGAAGGGCTGTGCGCGTCCACTCCGGCGCAGTGGTGGAAAATTCGATCCTATTTGATAACTGCGATATCGGGCCCCATGCGAAAGTGCGCAGAGCCATCCTGGACAAAAATGCGCAGGTGCCCGCAGGCGCCACCATTGGCTATGACCACGAAAAAGACCGCAGCCAATATTACATTTCGGAAAATGGGATAGCGGTGGTGGAAGGAATTCGGTCTTCTGTTGAAGTCACCGTTCTGCAGCTCATGAGTCCGATAGAACGGCGCAAAAAGAAATTGGATTCTCAGGCTGAAAACGGTCGGTAGCGGATCAAATTCGGATTACGCGAGTACGTGAAACCCGATCATGAAAGCACAAGCTTTCATCATTGAACAAACTCCAAGCGAGGCCTATCCCCAATCCAAAAAGAGAGAATAGAAACGCGACGCAGCGGCCGATTATTTGGTGAAGACGGGGACGTTTCCTATCGTTTCCAACAACCCGAAGGTCCGTGATCATCATTCCTATTGTCTGAGTGGATGCAGCCAGGAAGAAGATCGAGTAAGCAAAATAAATCAGTAAAAACAACCCTATATAGATCGCAAAACTAATGTAATCCAGGATAACGATGCCGGAATAATAATCCGATGCGATAATGAAAATTACGGCAAACAACACGACCAGCATCAAATCAATCAAACCTGAAAGCGTCCGGGACAGGAGAATCAATTTATCTTCATAGAAATCAGGCTGTTGCTGAACAGAAACAGGCGTTGCGAGTGAGGAAATCCGCTCTTTCACAGATCGGATTGATTTCCGGGAAACGGCTTTATCGATAAGCTTTTCAACTTCCCTGGGATCTTTGGCGGCGCGAATCTCCCGAGGTAAAGGCTCCAGCATTTTTTGTTGCGGAACGGGCGTCCGAAGCGTTGAGGGTTCAGGAAATTGCTTTGTTTGAGGAACAGGGACGCGCGGGCGCTGACGCGTTTCGACGGCAATAACAGGCTCTATAGGACGCGGAGCGTCTTTTTTATTTGCTTCTTTCTTCTGCTTGACCGCCCTGAGACGCTCCGAAAGCTCCTGTCTCCACTGGGGAATCTCTCTTTCCGCAGGAGAGGAACGGTTTTCGGCCGCTTCCTCTATTGGGGGTTCTTCTTTTATTTCTTCCCCGGTTTTAAGCTCTTCGTCGAGATGGTACCCGCAGACAAGGCAAATGAGGGAAGGGCTGATCTCACTATTGTGACATTTAGGGCAATCCATCTGATGCGCACTCCAGAACAATTTTCGATTATATCAGGGATAAATTAAAAAAGGGACTGCCGGCAGCAACCGTTGAATAAAAAAATCGAGGGGGCGCCGGCAAACATCCCTGATATAATTATAATTATGCCGATTAAAAAGCGGTTCATAGTTATTCTGATGCTTTTTTCCCTTGCTTTAGCCGTCTATGGATTGGCTGAATTATACGCCCCATCTTTGGTTTATTTTGTTGTGGAGCAAACACTTATAGAGAAATCGCCTCCCGGGACCGATACCATTCGGTTGCACCTGCAACTCTCTTCTCTCCTATCTTCCGCTCCAGACCAGAACGCCAAAATGGAAATATTGTTTCGAATCTCAGGATATCTTGAGAAAGTTCAATCCCTGACTCCTGTACAGCTGGATGAAGTGATGGAAGTTGCCACTCCAACGTCTGAAATACACTCGGGTTTACCGGTTTTTGTAAGAAAGTGGAACTTTTTTCGCTTCCAGGATGTCTGATAATAATGAACACGTGTTGCGGATAATAACAGGATCGTTGCCGGCGTAACCCGTGGTGGGACTTATGTACCCAGACGAACTGGCGTTGCCAAAAGATGACAGTGCGGTAACGCAGGAATCAACTCTGGAAAAAGTCGATTCCAAAGTGGATATAAGTTTCGATGAGTTGTTCGATCGTTATAAATCGATGGTTTTCGGCTTGGCATTTCAGATCTTGGGCGACCGGGAGGAAGCTTTAGACCTATCCCAAGAAGTTTTTGTGACGATTTACCAGAAATTAGGTTCTTTTAGAGGGGAATCATCTCTAAAGACTTGGATTTATTGTATTACAGTTCATCGGGCTTCCAATCGATCCCGATGGTGGAACCGGATCAGAAGACGAGGGACGATTTCTTTAGAGGAACATTTAGAAAAGGGATCTGAAAGTGACTTTTGCACGAATACAAATTCCGGATTCCAATCTCCTGAGGAAGCGCTTTTAAAACAGGAAGAGCATATGGAGCTTCAGCGCTTGTTGCTCAATGTACCGATAGAACAGAGAATCCCATTGGTTTTGAGGGACATCCAAGGTTTATCTTACGAGGAAATCGCAGAATCGATGAAAATCTCACTTGGCACCGTGAAATCTCGTATTGCACGAGGGAGAGAAACGCTTAAGCGCAGCTATAAGAGATCGTCTAGCTGAATCCGGAGGTGTTTATGATATGCCGAAAAGTATCAAAGCAACTATCGGAATATATGGATGACGTCCTGGATGCCGGCGCGGCCGCTCAGATTGCTCAACATCTGAATAGTTGTGAAAACTGCCGGAAGGAATATGAAAGTCTCTTTTTTATTAAACAAAAACTACAGGCGATCCCGAAAATTAAAGCGCCGGCGTATTTGCGCAGCTTGATCCAACATCGATTAGCGGCAGGACGTCAAGAATCCTGGCGCTGTCAATTGCGGAACGTACTGGAGCGGCGCTGGTCCATAATTCGCACCACAGAAAGCACCTGGTACCTGACGAAAGCATTAGGCACAGTCATGACTTCTCTTTGCGTCCTGCTGATCACCAGCGTCATCACTCCTTATAATGTGAATGCAGCGAATCCGATGTATCTTTCGCCTGCATACCGCCAACAACTCGGATTAAATGTTATGATAAAATTAGGGATGCAGGATGCTCCCAATTACGGTAAAAGCGAGGCTGCGATTAATGACATTTATTTCGTGAATTTCGGGCAAAGCGTTTCACCCACGGATAAGGACGACAACTTATCCGTGGTAGCGTACATAGACCGCAGCGGCGCTGCGAAGATTCAGGGGGTGCTCGAATATCCTCAAGACAGCCAGCTATTGAGCAACTTCAATCAAATGATCGCGAATGCCCAGTGCCGCCCGGCAAACAAAAATGGGCAAGCAGTATCGTCTCGCATGGTGTTGGTATTCAACCAGGTCTCCGTTAACAATTAAAACCATAGACATAGCCGTTGCGGGATTTTGTCCGGATTAGGATTTCTTCGAATAAAACAGGGCTATTTCGGATCGCGCCAATTCTCGCCATTTGCCGGGCTGCAATCCCTCGAGCGTACACGGGCCAAGGCGCGTGCGAACCAATTTAAGTGTTTTTAATCCTGCCGCTTCCATAAGCCGCCTTATTTCACGGTTTTTGCCTTCCGTAAGCACAATTTCCAACCAGCTATACTTTCCGCGGTCTTCAATACGGCGGACGCTCTGCGGCCGGGCCCAGTCGCCCCGCTTCAATTGAATCCCCCCCGCCATTGCAGCCAGTTGAGCTTCGTCAATCAGAGTATTGGCTTTAACAATATAGGTCTTGGGGACTTGAGAAGCGGGAGACAAGACATAATTTGCGAAATCAGTGTCATTCGTCAGTAAAATAAGACCGGAGGTATCTTTATCCAAACGGCCAACAGGGGAAATCCACGGGAAGCCCTTGCCAAGGCAGTCGTAAATGGTCTTTCTCCCTTCAGGATCGCCGTGGCTTGTAATCACTCCTTTAGGTTTGTAAAAAAGCAGGTATCTTCTCCTGGATTGCTTCAGTCGATTCCCATTGACGTGAATAGCGTCTTCTTTAGGATTCACCCAAATGGAGGGATCGCGCACAACACGCCCATTGAGCTTCACGAGTCCGGAAAGGATCTCATTGCATGCATCACTGCGGGATGTCAGACCGAAGCGGGATAACGCGCGGTCGAGAGTCATTGTATTTTTCGATTTCATAGCGACGCCTGCGGTGTAATCCTGCCCGTTCCCTATAATAATGACGATGGACGACTGCTTTTCATGTAGTGCGACTTCAGGTCGGGAGGAAAACGTTCGATCGCATAACGAAGCATGGTACGAGGCATTCGGGACGCATATTTATCAAGGAATTTGCATTCCTGCGCAAGCGAGCATCGCTTCCCCACCTCACGGAGCATCCACCCGACTGCTTTGTGAATCAGGTCGTGCGAATCCTGCAATAATAATTCGGAAATGCCCAGCGTTTCTTCACTCTCACCCTGCCGGATAAAATAGTAAGTCGCGAGAATCGCTATCCGGCGCTCCCAGAGGTTTTTAGAGACGGCCAGTTTCTTCAAAATCGATCGATCCCCGGATGCAAGGTAGCCTCCCACTATATGCGGCGCCGTGAGATCCACCAGATCCCAGTTGTTGATTCGTGAAGCGTTGGCAAGATAAAGCTCGAAAATATTTTTTTGGATTGTCTTATCGCCGCGGCGGTACTGCTCGACAAGAAGGAGCAGGGCTGCAAGACGCTCTTCATGATAAACCGACGAAAGCAATTTCGATATATCTCGTCGGGATGCGTTTAAATGCGCCTTGGCAACCTTCCGGATATTGGGAACGATCACCCCAAGGAATCGGTCGCCTTCGCCATATTCTCCCCGGCCGGTTTTAAAAAAACGCACCAGGATTTTGGCCTTTTCAGGATCGGATAACGCATGCAATTCGGTTGTTATCGTTTCAGCTGCAGTCATTGTCTTTCTCCTGGCCCATCAATCAAAGACGGAAGCGCAATCGGGATATCTCCATGCATTGAAGGCGTCCCGGACATGACGGGCGGTTGTACGTTCACCGGAGAAGTTGGCCGGCATTTCATCCTGACCAAAAAAATCGACTTCCGAGGTTTCTATACTTGTGCGAGCTTCACCGTCCAGGATATCGCAAAGAAAAATAATTTTGAAGGCATGAAAAAACTCGATCGGGTTCACACGATTGGCATCGTAGACTCCAACGACTTTTCGCGCGTGGACATGAAAACCGGCTTCTTCCCATGCTTCTCGTTCCGCTGCTTTTGAAGGTGTGTCTCCCACGTCGGCCCAACCGCCGGGCATTGTCCAACCTCCATCGATCCGTTCCCGAACCAGGAGCAGTTTATGATCTCTGAATATCGCAGCGCGAACATCGACTTTGGGAGTGGCATAACCTATCTGGTCTTTAAATGATTGGGCTAACGGCGGAAGATCTATGCCGGACGCCTGGCTGACAATCTCGGCCACAATATCCATTAACCTGTGACAGCGCGCCCGCTGAAAATCATCCTGGGCATAATGGCATTCGGTTTGAGCGAGAGCTTGCATTTCCCGCAGCCAATCGAGGGACTGAATTGATTTGGAATCCGTCACACTTCCTCCCGGGCAAGAACGCCGGCGTTCCCTGGGGGTGGACCGTCTATTACTTCACGCACCTTCCGGACAAGACCGCTTGCGGAGAATGGCTTTTGGAGAAAAACCACATTAGGGTCCAGCACGCCATTTTGGACAATAGCCCCATCGGCATAGCCTGAAAAATACAATACTTTAACATCCGGCCGGGTCTCCTTCAGTTGAGAAACAAGCGTGCTCCCGTCCATCTCAGGCATGACGACATCGGTTAAAACCAGGTCTATCGTTGCAGAATATTGTTGCGCAACTTTCAGAGCTTCACTGCCATTTGCCGCTTCGAGCATAATCCGATCCTGATCATGCATCGATGACGCCCATGCATCGGGCAGGTATTGAGCCATAGTTTTCCCGATCAATTCCTCGGGGGATTTTCCGGTAAATTTGGAAAAAGCTTCGTTCACAAGAACGAAATTATTTTTGTGATCCTTGACGAAAACAGGATCGTCCAGGCAGTTGATGATACGATCGAGGTATTCCGTTGATTCCCTGAGAGCTTTTTCCGCTTTCTTGAGTTCCGAAATATCCTTCAGCAACGCCTTTTCTCCGATCCTTCCTTCAGTTATTACTGTTGCGGCGCGAGCAGCGTTTACCTTGTTCCTTTTATATCCGAGCGCATGAAAAAACGCGAATGCTTTCTCAACCGTTGAGCGAATTAGTTCAGACAATCGCACTATATAATGTATGTTGTTCGCGGAAAGGAATCGCGAGGCGCACAAGCGTTTCGCATGAGTAACATGCCCGATATTGCCACTCAAGAAACTCCCGAACTGGAAGTCGTCATCGAGGTGCCTCGAGGATGTTTTTTGAAACGAGGAGCCTCGGGATTGCTGGATTTTATATCGCCCTTCCCTTGCCCTTTTAATTATGGAGCCGTCGAAGCCTATATTGGGCAGGATGGCGATTCTTTGGACGCCGTCGTTCTTGGACCGCGGCTCCAGAGAGGCCTGAGGAAAAAAGTTCATGCATTGGGAGCGGTAAGACTGATCGACCGCGGCATGCTTGATGACAAAATTATCTGCAGCGATCGCCCCATCGGCTTGCATCAGCGTTTCTTAATTCTGCTCTTTTTTAAATTCTATGCCCAATGCAAAGGACTATTGAACTTCTTTCGCGGCCACAAAGGACGCAATGCTTGTGTAGGATGGTTCGAAGCCGGCGCGGCTATCGCTCAGGCAAGACCGCGTAGTGAACCGGATTGAACGTTTGATTCATATTTAATTCATTCCTGCTTTAGCGCAGACGCTTGAAAAAAAGTATAGCAGAACGTCCCATCATCGTGCGTGGTTCTATACAGGTCTGCAACTCCTTGGTTCCATATCTCTTCATTTGTAAGTTTAAGAGAAAACGCCTCTTCTTTTACACCTTCGATCATTGCAATAAAAGTTTTTTTGGTAAATCCTTCTACGAGTTCAGGCTTGCTCGCGTCCACATACACCATGCGGGGAAATACTCTCGCTGCTTTATATCCGGCGGCTACAAGCAACGGATAGAGTCGCCGCCCAATCAGGGAATCGCCTTTTTTAAGCGCTTGCGCATCAATCAGGCATTGAACCACATGATCGGCGGCGGCGCTTCTGGGATAACAATAGTAAGAACCGTGATCGCCTTCTATAACGACAATGCCTCCGTCGTCTTTCAATACCCTCTTGAGTCCAAGCAAAGCGCGCACCGGATCATGCAAATGCTCCAGAAGGAAGCAGACAAATACGCCATCAAAAAAACCGTCCGGGTAAGGGAGATTGTAAATGTCCGCCGCCTCCAGCGTAACATTTCGCAAACCTTCGTCCTGTACTTTTTTCTGTGCTATTTCAATGGACGTATGAGAAGAATCGAATGAAATGAATTGCACCTCCGGGTTGTTCTTCGCTAAATGAACCGTTTGGGCGCCAATTCCACAGCCCGCCTCGAGCACACGGCTGCCCGGTGAAAACCTGATATCCGAATGCAGAAGATCTGCAAGCGTATTTGCCTGGTCCGCCAACCTGCCTGCTTCAATTGTTGAATAACCGTGAACATACGTCTCCATTGCACAAGCCTCCTGAATTTCTTTTTGACCACAGAATACCCGGATATAGATTGGATCCGTAATACAAATAAATGGGCATGAACCAAGGGTAAATTTGGAGTTCCGACCTGGCTTCGGAATTGGAAAAAGTGAAGGCTATTGCAAAGAGCGCCGAAGGCGCGGCGCATTTCCGCACTTCCGGCGCTCATTCCGTTTCTGTTTTTACGGCTTATTCCCAGCCGTTTTTGATGCCGTGTTTGTCCAGGTATCCGATGGCTTCGATGTCATAAATCTTGCCGTTTCGGATCTTGAAGATATGGGCGGCCGGAAGATCAAACGGCCCATAGGCATTCTTCCTCTCGGTGACGCCCGGCACGCCTTTTATTTTCATCACTAAGGGTTTCCCGTCATGGACGAACATAGAGTAGGCGAAAACCAACCCCAGTTCCTCGTCTACTGCAAACACGCGCCGGCGATTGATGTCCGTAATGTAACTCATGACGCCGGTGCTGAGCTGGTCGCTGCAGGTCATTTTTCGGAACGTCGAAAAATCATCCTTGGCAGCTTCTTCAGGAGTCTGGGTCTGATCGTTAGCGGAGATCCCGCCATTTTCCCTGCGCTCGCACTCATCGGCAAAAGGAGCGACTTTCCCGTTGTCCTGAACAATGGCCTCATAATACGAATTTGCAATCTTCTTCATCCGGTCCCGGTGAACCCGTTCCAGTTTAGGCAGCCGTTCCAGCAAAGCCGGCCGCACTTTAGACATATTGGAATTCAAGGGCTCGCCTTTTTCATTGTGGACTACGAGATGATCGATCTCAATTATTTGACCATTCTCGACCTTCAACCGGACACTGGCGATAGTTGGCTTTTTATTCTCTTCCAGGACCCCGATGAATCCGATTTGTTCGGTGTCGGGATCAGCGGAATAAATTTTGAAATTGGTCGGTCCTCCGGTAGCGGTTTGCCAGAGGCCCTTGCCGATCGGAGTTTTTATCGTATTCTCGACCAGTTTCACGTTTTTAGCCAGCGGCAGGCCCGAGGGATCGTGCTTCGGCAGAGCCGCAAGATACTTGTCCATCAAGTCGACCAAGCAGGCTCGATTGCAATTCCAGCCATTGGAGGCCTGGTAAGGAACTCCGACGATCGCCATCGCTTCAATCTCATAAATCTTGCCGTTTTTGATCTTGTAGATATGAGCCGCCGGAACAGTGAATTTGCCCCAGGTATTGGGGCTTTCGGTGGTTCCGGGAACGCCTTTGATTTTCAGGGGATTCGGTTCGCCGTCATGATGCATTATGGAATAGGCCATGACCAATCCCAGTTCCTCATCTATGGCAAACAAACGCCGCTGATTCATCTTGGTGATGTAGCCCATAATACCGGTGCTGAGCTGCGGACCGCATTTCATCTTTCCAAAAGCCGCCATGCCGGCCGTGGCTCCCTGGGCTCCGCCCGGAGGAGGCGGGTCCTGATTATTGGCTGAAGTTACACCGTTTTCACGCCGTTGGCACTCATCCGCAAAAGGGGCGATGGCGCCGTCGCTGAACTCGATAGCATCGTAGTAGGCGTTCGCAGCTTTCCACATCTTCTCCCGCGAGACCCGTTCGGATTTTTCCAATTTTGTAATCAGGCCCGGCCGTGGCTTTAGGAGACCGGCAGGGACGGGGCCATTCAGAGGCGACACCATATGATCGATTTCAGTGATATTGCCTTTGACCAGTTTTAAGCGGGCGCCCAGCAGAACCGGCTTGTTCTTTTCCTGGATAACTCCCATGAATCCGATTTGTCCTGCGACCGGATCGGCTATATAAATTTTAAATTCCGTCGGTCCGCCGGTGGCGTTTTCCCAGAGGCCTTTGCCTATGGGAGTGACATTGAGATTTTCCACAAGTTTCACATCGTTTGCGAGCGGCGCTCCGGCAGGATCATGCTTGACTAAGGCCGCAAGGTAGTTATCCATCAGGGCGACCAAACATGCCCGATCGCATTTTTTTGTCGCCGAGGGCTGCGCGGCGGCTGTTTTAGGTTCTTCAGTTATAGCAGCTGAAGTAGCTGCTGCGCCTTTTGTATAGGTTATTTTGTTTGTTCCGCCATCACAGGAACCAACAACTGACTGGTCCTTAATCTGATCGGCGGAAACTATTTCGAGAGAGTAACCCACAACGCCCTTGGCATTGAGTTTTCCTTCAATCTCGGTTTTCAGATCTTCACATTTCTTGATTTGTGCGAATGCTGATGCGCAAAGAAGCAATGCAGCAATGAGCAACGAAAATCGCACTATTTTCATAACCGGCTCCTTTAAATGGAATAATGAAAAATGCATTCTATGAGAAAACTTCAACAATGCGCTAGGATTTTATCTGTTTTCAGCTTTATTGAGCATCATAATTTCCGGCTTTCTATATAATGAAGCGGATGAGCGCTATCATTCATTGGTTGATGGAAGGCGACCCCGCGATCCGCTGGCAAGTGATGCGCGACCTGCTCGATAGGCCGGAAGCGGAGTGGCAGGCCGAGCGCCAACGCACTCAGGTTGAAGGATGGGGAGCGCAGTTTTTGGCGAAACAAGACGCAAACGGCGTATGGGGCGGCGGCTTGTATTCTCCCAAATGGATTTCCAGCACCTACACCCTCCTCACATTAATCAGTATCGGGTTGCCGCCGGAATGCGAGCAGGCTCGACACGGAGCGCAGTTGACTCTGGATGGCCTGTATGGCGTCGCAACCGACGACGACCTTTACCATCGAACCAACGACTATGACCAGTGCGTCAGCGGCATGATGGTTCAACTGGCGTCCTATTTCGGCCTCGCCGGCGAGCGTGTGAATGTCATGGTGAAATCACTGCTTGAAAACCGCATTCAGGACCACGGCTGGAATTGCCGTATTAAACGCAAACCGGCGCCGCGCCACTCCTCGTTTCATACAACCATCAATGTATTGGAAGGATTGCGCGCAACCGTGGAACGGGGCGTCTATGTCCGGACGAAGACCATCTTGGCCGCTGAAACGGAAGCTCGGGAGATGCTGTTGAATCACAGGCTGTTCCGTTCGCATCGCACCGGAGAAATTATAGATAAACGATGGACGCTTCTCTCTTACCCGCCGCGCTGGCGTTACGATATGCTGCGCGCCTTGGATTATTTTAGCCGCGCCGGAGCCCAACGCGACCCGCGTCTCCAGGAAAGCATCGACATCCTGATCTCACGACGACTCCGGGACGGCAGCTGGCCCGTCCAACACAAACACCCGGCGCGTGTATTTTTCGATATGGAAAAAACCGGCGGCCCCAGCCGCTGGAACACATTGCGAGCGCTCCGCGTACTGCGATGGTGGAATCACGTAGGTAATTGAACCTATCACGATGTGCTTTCAGAAAAATTTAAAATGAACTATTGCCGTGAATTGGAAGAATCGGCTATGTTAGCATGATTTAAATAAACAACTTTTACATAAATCCGGGGCAAATCAGAGGAGGCGGGCAAATGAATGAACCGATGCACCGATTTAAATACACGAAACTAACCACGCAACAGATTGCTCAAAAACTCAAGGCTACCGACGCGGGACCGACATGCGTATCCGCATTATCGGATGCTTTTACAGGCAAGTCTTTAAAGATTGTGACGGACAATGGTCCTGTTTTGAATTATAGCTTTGCGAGCAAAAAGCAGCTGACGTTTTCCGAAAATGGCAAGGCTAAAACCAAAGCCGGCTACGGCGCTCTTACCCTGAAGAAGATGGTCTTTTTCTCTCATATGATTCCCGGAACGCCGCGGGGCTTCAACGTATTCGTGGATCTCGAGACGAATCTTGCCACGGTATTTGAAATTTGGCTCTGCAGCGACAAAAAAGAAGTAACCCTGGGAAGAAAAGAAGTCGCTTTAGATCCCCGGGAAGTACAGCGCCAGATTTATTTCGGCTATGTGGAAGTCGCAGGACAGAAGCCTCCCAAACAACGACATGGACTTACCAACAGGCTGGAAGGCAAAGGCTTATATTGGAAGCAGGACACCGGCATTGAAACCTTGGAATTGTATACTTCGATTGTCTCTTCCACCTTCGTTGAATTGACACGGCACGCGGACGATCTCGGCTACTCCGCGCCTTCCGATTACATCCTGGTCAACGACACAACGTTTATCTATGACAGGACCGAATGTGAGTTCTCCGGCATCTTTACGTTGTTTGTCACGGACCTCTATACCGAGACCCAGGCGGGCGTCCGGTTGGGCTTCAATGAAAAAGACGAACTGGAATACTACATGTACCGGGGAACCGGCAAGGTTGTAGGCCAGCTGGCGTACCTGGAGCCGTTTGATAATCATGGGAAGACGGGTATGGTTGTCCAGGCAAAAACCGATCCGCAAGCTCCCGGGAAAGGTCAGCGAATGGCCTATCGCCCCGTAAGAGATTTTAAATACATGACCGACGAAGAGGTGCATCAGGCGGCTTTGAAAAGCACTAAAGCGTTCGGCGGCGGCGATACAGCGCCTCAAGTGATGGCCGGCAATAACATGCCCTTCACCGATATGCTGGTCGGCGAGGAATTCACGGTCCGATACGATAATGGCGGACCTGTTTGGCAATACAAGTTCACGGAGAAATTTAAGCTCAAATATAAGGAAGAGAAAGAAACCCAATGGCACGAGGAACCCTATCGCGCCTATGAAGCGGATGACAACCTGGTATGGTTCGCCCACCTGCTTACCGACAGCAAACCCCGCGCTTGCGTGGCGATTGCCGTGGATCTTCTCAACGGGCTTACCACCTGCATCTACTCCCATATGGGAACCAAGTATTATGGAAATGAAACAACCTATCGCGCGCTCTTCGGAGTGGCGGAAGGAGAAGGCTTTGAAGCTCCTCAATATATGCGCCATGAATTTACCGATGAACTTGTCGGTCATGCTTTTTCATGGTCGTATAGCGACTCGATGACTTCCATGCATACTTACATTTCTCCTCATTCCATGTCCTGGACTATATTTACCGACAACCAGACCATGGGCGCTCACTGGGGCTCTCCCTGTCTTTTTGTTAAACTGCGGGATGGAGCCTACATATTCTGTCAAAATGAAGAGGCCTGCAACGGCGCCGAAATGATCGAACTGATCAACACGAAGATTTCGCATGACTGCGGCTTCGGCTTCTCCGGCGGAGCGCAGGGAGTGAGCCTCGGCCTGACAGGCGCCATCGGCCGCCATATCGGGGAGTTTGATATCAGGAAATACTTCGGGCCCAAGGTGCATAGGAAAGGAGCATAAGATGGATGAACTAAAATCTCTATCAAAGCCGAATGCCGGGCGGCGTTCCTTTTTATGGAAAGCGGGCGCAGCCTTGTCCGCAGCGGCGGCAGCCGCTATCCCAGGCATGGCGAAAAGCGGTGACAGCAAAGATACCGAAGCGGATCGTCTGGCCAGGCGACTCGGAATCCTCGAAGATGAGAAAGCGATTCGAACACTGCACCGGACCTATGAAACCTTGCTGGATAACGCCAGATACGCAGAGGTCGTCGCCTTGTTTGCAGAAGATGCGGCCGTTGCGTTCAACGGCGGCGTTTTCAAAGGCAAGAGCGGCATTTCCCGGCTTTATGGCGATTGCTTCAGCGCGGGATTGACTGGAAAGAAAATCGGGCCAGCTCCGGGTTTCGAAGCTGCGCCGGAAACCATTAATGTGGCGGAGGATCGCTTGTCCGCAAAAGCTCATTTCCCTTATTCCATTCAGGTTGGCGCTCCGATGCCCGATTCGCAATTGGTGCGGATGGCGCGCCTGCACGGCGAAGGAATCTTGAAATGGTGCGAAGGCGGAACCTATGAAATTTCATATGCGAAGGATATGGAGAACGGCAGCTGGAAAATAAAAAGGCTTGAATATCGGGTTTTGTCGCAAACAGACTACAAGCCCGGAAAGTCCTATGCCGGACCAATTTCCGTTCCGCTGTTCACAAAGACATACCCGGAGAACCCGGCCGGACCGGACAAATTAATCACCCTGGTATAGATAGGCTTCAGAAGGCATAAGCCGGGAAAGAATGGACGGCAGGCAGATCCGATGGGGAATCGGATCTGCCTGCCGATTCCGTTAAAAAGCCTTATGTTTTTTTGAATTTCCGACTGGACGCGACATCATTCTGTTAATAGTTGCTCCTCTTATAAACAAATACGCTAAACCCAAAAGAAGAAGATACGTTCCAATTGCAATTAACACCATAGCCCCTCCTTGGACGAATCCTGCCGGCCGGCTGTTCCCCTTAGTCAGCAGACCTTTAATAATTGGAAGGCTATCAGCGTTTGCGCCGTGCGTCCGTAACCAATTGCTCATTCCTATGAGCAATATTGCTCAGTTCCAGATCAGGCATTCCGGCGATGGATCAAGTCTGCCTTTAATAGAAAGTCCCCCTTTTCCATGATTGCACGTTGAATTGTGGATTACGTTGCATAATATTGACTATTATATTGACGGTCGTGCAGGATAACCCACCAAGATCGTTCAACATGGATGTTGTCCTGACAAGGCGATTTGTTCCATAACCCATGGTCAAAAAACAGAGAAGGTCATCATCTTCGTTCACGGTTATACCAGTTGCCCCGCGCAATTCAAGGAATTAGGCCAACGCTTTTACGATCTGGGCTGCAACGTTCTCATCGCATCGCTTCCCCATCATGGACTCGCAGATCGAATGACCGGAGAGCAGGGACAATTGAGAGCCGAAGAACTGGCAGTTTATGCCGATCAAATGGTGGATATTGCCGATGGTCTTGGTGAGCAAATCACCATGGCGCGAATATCCATACCTATGAATTCCCCATATCCTTGGGACTGCAACATAACCTGATCGATCCTGCGCAAATGGATCAGGCCAAGGATGTTGTTTACCCTCGATTGATTGAATTGATAACACAGTAAATAATCTTTTCAGATGCGTTGCCGCCGGCTACGTCACACTACCATTTTTCTTTTTCGTCTGCCTTCCAGAATGAAGAAGTCGCAGGCATAGGTTTTTTCTTTTAGCTGCCGGCAGATAGTGGTGGTGAGTCGTAATTATAATCCGTTAACCACTTCCGGCACGGCGCCACCTGAATTATAACTGGGCCCTCTTTAATCGTTTCTTCGGTGTTCAAAGTGATGATGGTGAGCTTGGAAACATTAAGTTCTTCAGAAGCCTGATAAAGAGCGCGCAATTCTCTCTCCCGGGTTTTTAACGCGGAAAGGTTTTGCGTCACTTGAATGAGCTCAAGATTCTTTGACCCATCCCGCACCAGGAAATCCACTTCGGTCCCGAAGCGTGTTTGGTAATAAAACAAATCAAGATTGGGTTTATATCCGCGCCGTACGAGTTCAACGAAGACCAGGTTTTCGAGTAAGCGCGAGTCGTTCGAAGTTGTGGGTTGGGACATGGCTGAAATCAATCCGTTATCGTAAGCGTAGATTTTACGATCAGCCTTAAATCGAACTCTTGTCTTAAAAAGGTATGGTTGAAGATCGTGAACCAGATAAGCTTCGCGGAAAAAAGCAATAAATTTCTGCACGGTGGCGATAGAAAGGGATCCAAGCGAACGTTCCAAGCTTCGAGCCGAAAACCGGCTTGTGGCGTTATTGATGAGAAGATTCAGCAAATCATAAATAGCAGTTGATGATCGAATACGGTGCCGCGTTACGATATCACGCAGAACGACCGAATCGAAAAGGGTGCGCAGGTATCCATGGGGCTCGGCGCCACCGAGGGCAACCTCCGGGAAACCGCCCCACGTTAAGTACCGGCGAAAGCTTTCCATGTCGTCAGTGTTTTTCTTTTGGAGCCCCGATAAAAATTCCTGATAACTAAACGGCAAAAGCTCGAAAGAAAGATGGCGGCCTGTCAAAGCTGATCCCAGTTCTCGACTCAGCAGCCTGGAGTTTGAACCGGTGATAACCAGATTGTGATCCCGGCGGTGAAGTTTATTGATGAAGCTCTCCCACTGAGGGTAGTTTTGAATTTCATCAAAAAAGACGCACTCAACTTTTCCATAGACATGGTCCATGGCTTCAATCAATTCATCGCTGGTGATATCATCCTTGAGCGCATCATCTTCAAAATTCAGATAGGCAAATTTTTTATCAGCCAACGTTTGAAAAGCCAACGTCGATTTTCCAGCTCGGCGTGGTCCTGTGATGACCTTCACAAGGCTGGAGGAAAGCGCTTTGGAAAGAGTTGCGCTCGTTTGACGGGGGACAAGAGTTCTACAAAGCGCCAAATCCCGCTCTCGCTTATGGGCCTCAATAATGGTGTTTAATGATTTCATCGTAATGAACAATATTAGTATTTATTGTTTAATACAATAGTTTAATTTAGGAGAATGCCCCCCTTTACCATGGTTCGGGCATAACAGTTTGATTTCAGGAGACTTCTGGACAACGTGCGAAAAACCAGGACTATGGGCTCACGAATATGGCGCGGATTTCTGATTTTACTTACCAGCACGGCTGGTGGCGGAGCTGCCCCCTGTCTTTTCAGATGCGTTGCCGGAGGTTTATCATCCTGAAGAGGGCTTGGAACCGTGGGTCGGGGCGTATGAAATCAAGTACAGGTTCCTGAATCAAAAGCATAACGGTCATAGGATCGCGATCGCTGAGAGACTGTTCCGCCCAGGCCAATGTATTAGGAGCGTCATTCAGCCCGGCATAGGCAAACATTAAGGACTTTGCCGGCACGAACGTATTCTTCCCGGTTGCCGTAATCTGTTCGATGAGCTTATGGGTTTCTTCCGGCTTGCCCGATTTCCCCAGACCATAGGCAAGCATTCCCAACGTAAAATCATTGCCGGGACAGAGTTCACAGGCTTTTTCAAATGTGCGGACGGCCTCCTCAAGCCTGCCCTGCTGTACCTGGGCCAATCCCAGAACGCTGTAGGCAAGATAAAAGGAGGGTTCCATTTCAATCACAGCATGAAGACGACGGATAGCCGGATCGTATTGCCTTCTTGCATAGAGGTAATAGGCAAGCGCCCAGTTGGCTAAAACCCACAAGGGATCGACCAACAACGTGCGTTCGATCACGGCCGTAGCTTCTTCTATCCGCCCTTGAGGCCAAAGATAGAAATTGGCATATCGAAAAAGCACATAAGGAGAGTTTGCGTCGGATTCCAAAGCCCGCCGAAAAGACAATCCAGCCGCCTGCCAATCACAGTCTGCGATACCCCGTAACGAACCCAGCAACGCCTGGGCTTCGGGAAGGGAATCGTTGAATTCCAGCGCACGGATGGTGGCCTGCTTGGCTCCGGCAAGCCCTTCTTTGGGATACTGGAAACCATAATAGGCGCTCTGCCAATGAGACTCAGCCAAACCAAGAAATGCCATCGCATAGTGGGGGTCGACTTCAAGGGCCTGCTCAAAACATTGCCGCGCCTTGGAGTAGCCCTCCGGTGTCTTTTTCTCCTGGTGATAGCGTCCACGCAAATACATGGAATACGCCTCAGGATCTTTCGTATGGCGTTGGATAGGGGAAAGATCTTGGACAAGGTGCACCCGGAGAGTTTCCACAATGGCCTGTGAAATATCGTCCTGGATATCAAGAATGTCGATCATCTCACGATCATAGCGTTCCGCCCAAAGCTGGTACCCATCGGCTACATTGACTACTTGGGCCGTAACACGCACACGATTCCCGGAGCGGCGCACACTCCCCTCGAGGATGTGTTCGACGTTAAGCCGGGCGCCGATCTCACGCGCATCCAGATTTGTGCCGCGCAGGGCGAAAGCGGAAGAGCGGGCGGTAACGCGCAGTCCAGGCAGTCGGGTCAGGGCGCTGATCATTTCCTCGGTCAGACCATCGCTGAAGTACTCGTTATCCTTGTCGCCGCTGAAGTTCTTAAAGGGGAGAACGGCAATTGTCTTTGTGGACGAGGAGGAGTTTATGGACAAATTCATGCAAGCTTCCAATGCGACTTTAAGCTCGACGGCGCTTTGAATTCTTAGATTGGGATCCTTCTGGAGACATTGCGCTACAACGTTTTGCAGTTTTAAGGGGAGGCTCGACAAAGGCTCGGGATTTTCCCGTACAACAGCCATGAGGGTCGCCAGATTCGTTTCTCCTCGAAAGGCCCGGCGACACGAGAGCATTTCATACAAAGCGCTGCCGAATGAAAAAATATCGGACCGGGCGTCAATCGATTTCCCTTCAGCCTGCTCGGGGGACATATAGGCGGCAGTGCCGATAATGACGCCTTTCGTCACATCCTCTGAAAGAGTTTGATCCGGATGGGCGATTTCAGCTAATTTGGCGAGACCGAAATCCAGCACCTTTGCCAGGGACGCTCCATCTGGAGCTTGGGTGATCATAATGTTTGCCGGTTTGATGTCCCTGTGAATGATTCCTGCGGAGTGGGCGGCCATAAGCGCCTGCACGATCTGCAACGCATATTGCAAAGCATCCGAGGTTGTCAGCTCTCTGCAGGCAATGATGTCCTGAAGCGTTCGCCCCGCAATGAATTCCATGGCGATGAAATCAATGCCATCCGCCTGATCAATATCATGGATGGTGATGATATTCGGGTGATTGAGCGCCGACGCCGCCTTGGCTTCACGCACAAAGCGGCTTCTGCGTTCCGGATCCGCAATCAATCCCGGAAGCAGCACTTTAAGCGCAACCGTGCGCCCGAGGCGTGTGTCCTGCGCGCGATAGACAACGCCCATTCCTCCTGCGCCAATCTTTTCCTGAACCTGGTATCGCCCCAGGGTGCGCCCTGTCAAGGTTGTGGATATTTCCTTCCAGTCCTCGGCCAACGATTCCATTTGCTGCCGGAAGGCATCCACTTCCATAAAGGATTCAGCGGATTTTTCATGCATGAGAAGGGAGTCGATCTCTTTTCGTAAAGCGTCATCCCCGGCGCATGCCTGAAGGAGAAAAGCCTCACGCTCTCCTGGACCGAGAGCTGTTGCTTTCATGTAGAGAGTCTCTACCTGGCGCAAGCGTTCAGGATTCATCGGCATGGGAAGCCTTTTGCAATGAGCGCAGCAGCCATACTTTTGCAAATTTCCAATCATTCATGACTGTACTTACGGAAACATTCAATATTTTAGCGGTTTCCTCAACGCTATACCCCCCGAAAAAGCGGAGCTCAACTGTCTTGGCTTTCCGGGCATCGACCGCTGCCAGAGAGCTGAGCGCATCATCCAGCGCGATGATATCGGCATCCTGGCCGACGGGGACGGCGAGAGAATCATCCAGCGATATCTTTGTCATTGCTCCTCCCCGTTTGACGCGTCCGCGTCCACGCGCATGATCCACGAGCACACGACGCATCAGTGTGGCGGAGAGAGCCAGAAAATGCGCCCGATCCTGCCAGGACACTCCTACCGCTCCAATAAGACGAAGATACACCTCATTTATCAGCGCCGTAGTTTGCAAGGTATGTCCCGGTTTTTCCCGGGCCATCTGATAATGAGCTATTTTGCGCAGCTCATCGTAAACAAGAGGAAGCAGCTTATCCAAGGCGCTTTCGTCCCCCTGGCCCCAGCTTATGAGGAGTTGGGAGACTTCACTTGCAGAAGGCGCCGTCAATTGCGTACTCCTTGAACGAGGGATTTTATCTTATCAATACCTTGTTGAATGTTTTTTATGATACCACAGATGTTCGCCGGGTCTTCCCGATTAATGCTTGGGATTTATTAGAATGCGGGCGTTCAAAAAAGCCGATATTCGCATTCCCGGGGATACGCGAATATCGGCATTGTCAAGGCTTCCAGATTTGCTATGACATCCCGTGAGAGCGGCGAGCTAAAGCATCTTGACTACAGGATCTCTAAATTCCCGGATTATTCATGGTTTGGGCAAAGATTGCGGCGTAGCGATCAATCCTTTCCCTGTCATCCTCCCAACAGAAGTTAGGGATTTTGATCAGACGCGCGTTTTCACACTCCGTTCGCGGAAGTTCATTGTTGGCGTATTCCGGCAACCTTACGTTGCTTGGGTAGCGGCCGATCTCGGCAATCTTGCCCTCGGTAAAAAACGGCTGCCGGTGAAGCAACGGATATCGCGGCGCCGTAACATGGAGGCCCTCATCTTGCAGCCGCTTGAGCAGTCGAACCGTATCGAAATTAGGATCGCGATGACGGATCAGAAATTCAAAATAGACGCGATTAACGCCATCCGGCGGCAGGAAACAGTCGAAGCCGAGCATCTCAAGCGCGTCCGACAACGCCCGGTGATTGCGATTGCGTATCGCATTCGTCTGCGGCAAACGCCGCAGCATAACGCGGCCGAGTGCGGCGGACAGGGGAGCCATGCGCGTCTTGACGCCCATGCTGGTGGCCGCAAACCTGCGAGCCGGCGTTTCCAACTCAATGATGCGTGTGATGTCGCCGAGACATACGGCTCGTTCATAATACTCCTCCCTGTCGGTCAGCATCACACCGCCCTCGCCGGCAGGAACGAGCTTGTCGCCTTGCATGCTGAAGATGGAGATATCGCCAAAACTGCCGCAGGGCTTGCCGTCCACGGATGCGCCGTGCGCGTGCGAGGCGTCTTCGATGATCTTGAGGCCGAATTCGTCGCAAACCTGTTGAATCTCACGGACTCTACAGGGCAGGCCAAACAGATGGACAATCACCACGGCCTTGGTCCGTGGTGTGATCCTGTGGCGCATGTCGTTGGGATCAATACCCAGGGTGTCCAACTCACTCTCGCAGAATATAGGAACAAGACCGCACCAGACCATGGGCAACACCGACGCCCAGAATGTCGCAGAGGGAACCAGCACCTCGTCGCCCGGCTGAAGATTCAACGCGTGGAAGGCCGCGAGCAACGCGGACGTTCCATTGTTGTGAGCCAGTGCGCGCCTGCGGCCGGTAAAATCAGCAAAGTCGCGTTCCAATTCGCGAATCACGCCGTGGGTGCTCACATTGCCGTCACGCAATATACAGAGCACAGCCTCTTCGGCCTCCCGGTCGAAAACCGGCCAACTTTTTGCGGATTCCCGTGCAACTGCAGTTCGTGCCGGACTATTCATTGAGTTCCTCCTTGTTAGACTGCTTTGAGCAGTTGATCGTGATCGACTTGGACTTGGCTGATGTAATCAGCCAGCATCTGATCCGCGGCTCGGTCTGAATCTGTGAACTCGCGGGCAATGGCGCGCAACTCGCTCATGGATTCATTGTTTGGGCCCAGCCCTCTGCGCGGCCGCCATTGAGAGATGTTCGTGCGCCGGCGCAGATAATCCTCCAGGGTAAGGCAGAACTCGTAGTCGCACGACCAGCCCGGAGAGATCCGCGGCCTGTCGACGATCCCGGTCTGCACGGGTAGCGAAACTGCGGACCGGGGCTTGTCCGGCAACCGTGAGGGCGTTGCGAATTTCTGAATGTGTTCTGCCACCGTATTGGCGAGGAGCAAACACGCTGTAAGTTTACCGCCGTACACAGCCAAAGCTCGGTGGTCCCTGTCGACGGCGATTATATTGCGTCGCGAGAGCTCGAGCGGATATGCGCTCTTCGAGTATCCCTTCTTGACGGCCAGAGGCCGGATGCCGCAACGGATCGATACAATGTCTTCCGGCCCGTATCGCCGCTTCAGGTTGCGATTGGCCTGGTCGAGCAGGAAGCGGATGTCGTCCACATTGACACGGAAGCCGCTTTCAATATCATCCACCGCGGTCTCGGTCGGTCCCCACATGGCGATGGGACCCCACGGCATGTAAACCTGGATATCATTGTTAGAGCCCATCTCGACAATCAGCGACGTTTCATGATCCGGTTCGCGCGGAAAACTAATAAATACGCCCTTACTGCACACGTGGCGGTAGGGCGACTCGATGCCGAGAAGTCCGTTCACCTTGTCTGTCCAAACGCCGGCGCAGTTCACGACTGTCCTGGCGCGGCAATGCAACTCGCGACCTGTGGCAGCATCCTTTAGCTCGATGCGCCACAAGTGATCCGCATGATCGAAAGCCCCGCCGGTGACCTCGCAGTAGTTGACCGGCAGGCAGTCCTCGCTCTCAAAGCTCTGAATCCAGCCCAGAACAAACCGCGAATCCGATTCGCGCAGCATACCTTCCTCATAAGTCAACGAATCTTTGAATCGTCGTTCCCGCACCAGCGTTCGTTCCGGATAGTTGGACTCCTGCCTGGGCAGTAGTCTGTCTTCACCTCCCATCATCCAGTAGCAGTAAAGACCTAAACGAACCAACAGACTGCTGCGGCCGCCATTAAGCGACGGCAGATAACGCAGCCGGTGACTGCGGACAAGGTCGGAGCGCTCGGCAATCAATTGATCGCGAGCTTTGCAGAATTTGTGTACGGTGAGCAAGTCGAGGTTTTTCAGATAGAGCAGGCCGCCCCAGACGAGCATGCCGGAAGCCTGGCTTGTGCCGCCAGCGAAGTCGCGCCGGTCCAACAGCGCAGTGCGGAAGCCCCGGCGACACAGCTCGTGATACACCGCCGCGCCTGAACTGCCTCCGCCGACGACCAGTGCGTCGAGGGCGTCCGCCTGATCCAGGTTGCGAATTCGTCGCTCGCGATCGACCGCGGGTGGGCGCGAATGCATGGAACCGGCCTGGAAAGTCGATGCCATATTTGAATTCTCCTGATAGGATTATGAATCTCTATTTTTCCACCACCTTATATAATTCTGTCGGCTTCCCCCGGTCCCACGTTTGGTAGATTTTTTTTGATTTTTCCGGGTCCAGCGGCAGCAGGGCCCCTTCCCCCGCAAGTTCTCTGATCGCAGGAGCATAGGCTTCGCATAGCCACGTCTGTCCCGGCTTTTCAAAACAGGCGCGCATCCGATTATAGACGGTGGAAAAATCTTCCTGCACGATATTCCCAAACGACAGGTTGAGGAATTCGCACGGCTGCATATCGCCTTTCGCATTGATGTAGAATCGGTCGGTCCCTCCTGCCGTGCAGCCGAATACTTCCGGGGATTCTTCGATAATCTGCGCCGAGACGGGAGGATAGAAACGGCAATCTTTGCCATGGTTGTAATCATGGATCTTCTGCTGCATGGCGGCCGCTTCCGCAGGAGCAGCGGTTTCCACGCCTTTATCCATGAGCCCGCCGGCGGGTTTCGGCTTAATGAGTTGCACCAGGCAGCCGTTCAGCTCTTTCGCCTTATCCATGATTTTTTCAAATTCGCCGTTCAATAAATCCTCTTTTGAAATGCAGGTGTTGAAGGCCACCGGGATATCGGCGCGGTTGCAACTATCTATCCCTTTCATCATCGTATCCCAGGCGGAGCCGGAGTTCATGAATCGGTTCAATACGGCAGGTTCCGCCGTATGGAGCGAAAACATGATCGCAGTCAGATTCAGGTCCTTCAGCTCCTTCAGCTTTTCAGGCGTTATGCCGTCCCCGGTGGAATTGATCCATATTTCCGAGCGCCTGTCGATCGCCGCGCAAACCCGCTTGAGCCGCTCATACACAAGGAACGGATCGCCTCCTTCAATATTGAAAAAGGCGACGCCCCTATCCTGAAGCTGATGCACTGCATGGACCAGCGTTTCGATGGGCATGTCCTTGCCTTTGTCGAAACGCTGATAGCAGTGGGGACAATCATAGCGGCAGGCGGAGGTAACCGAAATCAGCGCTGTAGTGCAGGGCAGCTTTGAGCGCATAAACGAAAACTTTTCGCAGGCGGTATAGAAAGCCGGGCCGGGGAATCCCGGCACATAGAGGTCGATGCGCGTCTTCTTGCCGATGCGTACGAATTTGTTATGACGGAGTCTTGTGAGAAAAAACAACAGCCGCTTCATGAACGTGAAAAAAACGCCGGCATTCATGCGTCCTGAATACCAAGCCGGAAGGAAATGGAAAAATATCACGATCTTAAGGCGCTGCAGAAAAAGAAAGCGCTCAATGCCGGCGACGGTTTGGACTCGGACCATAGTTCCTCTTTCCTATAAATAACCGTTATCGCGATACCATGTGACGGTGTTATGGATCCCTTCTTCAAGCGTGTGCTTGCAGGTGAAGCCGAGAAGCCTTGAGGCCTTTTCAGTTGAATACCCGATGGAATCGTAAAACATATTGACCCTTCCTCTCGTAATCGCAGGGGACGTTCGATTCCGAAGGATGGTTGCGATGCACTCAAGCAGCAGCGCAGGCGGATATACCATCCATTTGGGAAGCAGGCGCGGCGGTTCAAGCCCGGCCTCAGTACAGAACAGCTGGAATATCTTATGCATCGGATCCGGGCCGGGATTGCCCAACAGTATCCGCTCGACCCCCGGCAATTTTTTCCTTACCGCCAGCACATAGGCATGGGCAAGATCGCGGACATAGATGACATGAAACAAATTGGCTTTGGAGCCGGGCATGTATCGGCGACCCTGTTTCACTGCCTGGACATAATTGAAAAAGCCTGTATGGAACTCCCGTTCTCCGTATACCCATGCGGGTTCCAGAATCGTGCAGTGGACGCCGTGTTCGGCCGCAAACAACGATGCTTGCATCGTCGCCTCAGCTTTTGAATCGCGATACCGGTTCATGCCGCAGGGAATCCATCCATCGAGAAAATAGGGATAATGGGAATTATAAGGATAGTATTCATCTTTTATCGTAGAACAATTTTCTTCGCCATAGGAGGATATCGAGCCGGTGATGATGGCATGGGCAACCCGGTTCTGTCGGCACGCATCGAGAACGTTAAGCGTTCCCTGGACATTCATCGCATGGAAATCCTCATCGCTCCCCCAATCAGCGGCCAGACCGGCGATATGAACGACCGACGAACAGCCGCGCATCGCATCGGCGATGGCCGCGGCGTCCCGGATGTCCCCGGTGCGGACTTCGCAGCTACGGACAAGCCGCTCGGATAATCGCGAGGGATAGCGGACGAACGCGACACAGGAGAATCCTTGCTCGCACAGCGCCTCTGCGACGTGACTGCCGATGAACCCGGTAGCGCCGGTGAGCAATATCCTATCCATGTCCGTCCACTTTTCCCAGCAGCAGCGCCGCGTTGTGACCGCCAAATCCGTACGAGACCGTCAGCGCGCGTCGCACGGGGGTTGTCACGGACGACAGCGGCAGGTTGAGGTTTTCAATCGGATTGTCGGTGAGGTTGCCGTGCACGGCGTCGTGTGCGATGGAAAGAGCCGTGGCTGCCGCCGAAATCGCTCCGCCGGCGCCCAGTGTATGGCCGACGATACCCTTGGTCGAGCTTATGAGAGGCTGCCGCCCGGCATCGCCGAAAACCCGCTGGATCGCAAGCGCCTCGACTTCGTCGTTCATTTCGGTTCCGGTTCCATGAGCGTTCAGGTAGTCGATAGAGTGACCGTCGGAAATGGAGCCCAGCATGCCGGTTATCTGCTGTCCGCTTTTTTCGATCTGGACGATGTTGGCGGCGTCGCTACAGGATTGGTAATCGAGCAACTCCGCGTATATACGGGCATCGCGGGACTGCGCATGAGAGTACGATTCAAGAATCAGGATGCACGCGCCTCCTTCGGAAAACAGGAAGCCGCTTCTCCTTGTAGAAAACGGCCTCGGCATGCCGTCGATGCTTTTTGTCAACGCACCCAGCAGGTCAAAACCGCGCATGATTGCGCCGGAAGGATCCCGCAGGCACTCCACTCCGCCACAAAGCACGCTATCGTCATAGCCATCGCGGATGCGGCGGAATGCTTCGCCGATGGCCATGGTTCCGGAAGCGCACGAGGCATTGAGGGTCGCACTCTGGCCGTGTATTCCATAACAAATGGACAGCCAGGCTGCGGGCGAATTAGGCATGGTAGCGGGAATGACCATCCGGTTGAATTTGGAACCGGCGGGAAAGGCGGCGTCCCGAAGTTGCTCCTTGTCGAAACGATGCGCACTGTAAGATTCAAATGCGGTTTCGAGCCCTCCAAGACCGGTTCCTATAAGGATGCTGCAGCGGCCCAGGTTGTGGGCGCACATCCCGCGTTCAAAACTTTCCAGCGGGAAACCCGCATCCTCCAAAGCCAGTTTTGCACCCGCGATCGCCATTCGGTCTTCCTGCTGCATGGCGCTCTCAAATGGAAACCGCATGCCGTAATCGGCGAGTGATATCTCAGGCAAAGGCGCATACCAGCGCGAACGAAATGTATAGCGGCGCTCGAATTCCGCCGGGATGGGAGAAGCGGAAAACTTCATGTTTCTCAGGGAGCGCCAGAATGACGCCGCGCCGGCGCCGATGGCGGCAACCGGGCCTATTCCAGTGATGACGACTCTATGCGCCATGATCGACGTCCTCCGAAGAGTTCCGCGCCTTCTGCTGCAATATCCAATCGGTCAATGCTTTGAGATACCGGCGCGGGTTATCGAAACTGCGCGCTTCGAGTTTCAAGGAACCAAGATCGATCCTGTCCCTGCCGTCAACCGCAGTTCGGCGGTTATCGGTGACAACTCCGAGACGATAAAAACGCATCCCGTTCGCTTTGGCTTCCCTGCAGAATTCCCGCTCGCTGTCCGCCGGCACCGTGCATAGCAGCTCATATTCGCCGCATTCTCCCAGGAAAAGCATGATCGGCGGCAGAGAAACAGCCTTGGCAAGAAGGACGCCGGCGCGATGATAGGGAAGATATTCCAGGGCATAGCCGCAGGCATTGATGTCCGCCAGGCAGGCCATCGCTTTCCACACGCCGTCGCTGGTATCGATGCAGGAAGATGCGTAACGTTGTATCAAGCCCGACTCCTTGTCCCGGAGAGGGAACCGCAGCCCGGACAATCGCGAAATACTGAATTGGCCCAAGGGCATCAGGTTGAGCGCTGCTTGCATATTGCCGGCCCCGATCCGGCCGCTCAGATAAATACCGTCGCCCGGCCGCGCGCCCACGCGCGTCAGCGGCGCACCCTTGCATAAACCGATCACCGATGCGCAGCAACGCCACGTCTGCGCCTGGCCGCAGTCGCCGCCGATGAAAAGAGCTTGCGATTTCCCGAGAGCCTCGGCGACGCCTCCCGCAAAGCCTTCGACATACGCCTTATCCCAGGTTTTGGGGACGGTTAAGGAATGAGCGTAATATACAGGCGATCCGCCGCAGGCATAGATGTCGCTTATCGCGCCCGCGGCGACGTTCCATCCAAGCAGGCGCGGGTCACTTTCGTAAAACCGGTCTTCGGCGGAAAATTCGTCGGTGGTATAGAGATACGTTTTTCCGCCGAGATTGATGATTTCGCAGTCGGATTCGTTGCAGCGATTCAGGCGTCCCTGCGGCAGCATCCTATCCATGATCTCGATGATCTCTTTTTCAGAAGGCATCCGATTCTCCTGTAATCAGTTCGAGGGGATCAACCGCAGTGGAAAGAGCGCAGGGACAGTATCCTGCAGGATCGCCGTCAAATTCCACTTCAACAGGAATTTTGCCGGAAAATTCAATCCGGCTGCCGTATTCCAGTGAAATAAAGGAACGATCGGCTGGAATAGGCTTGTCTCCGTAAAGCAGGCTGAGAACGGAAAGGATATTGAAAGGGGAAAGATCGCGGACCGTAACCATGTAAAGTCTTGGATCGGATGCGCCCAGCGTATGGCGCACCTGAATTCCTGAGGCGATGAAGCGTGTTCTGCCTGCGGCGATATTGTACACTCGGGTATAGGTTCGCAGCCTTCCGTCTATAGACAGCGAAACGGTGAAAGGCCGATATAAGAAAAGAGTTTTGATGAGGGACAGGAACGTTCCTAAACGGTCGCCGGCGAATTTTCTTATGCCGCCGTTGGCAGTGCGGGCAACCGCGGCGCCCAGCCCGATATTCGCGCAGCAGCCGAAGAAGCGCGACTGCAAAACCGCCGTCCCCCCCGGATCAACGGGCGCTGCCGCCAATGTGATCCTGCCGACACGGACGAGCGACGTTTTCCCTGCCGCAATAACAGTCACAGCGCGCTCAAGGGATTGCGGAATGCCGTAGCTCTTGCAAAAATCAGGGCTGGTCCCTGTGTGAATCACTCCCATGCGGGCGCCTGAAATGCGCCGCCCCTCTTCGTTGAAAAATCCGTTTAGAACCCGGTTGATTGTTCCGTCGCCTCCCACGGCGACCACGACGTCATAAGGCTCCTTATTGGCCTTCTGAGAAAGCGAACAGGCGTGATCGAGCGATTGGGTGAAGGCATAGTCGAAGGACAATCCGGCTTGCTGCAACAGCAGAAAAAGGCCTTTATGCTTTTTCTCGCCTTGCCCATTGCGCGATCGGGCATTGATGATAAAAAAATATTTCATGGAGAGCCGCTTCCAGCCGGCGCGGCAATGCGGCCGGCGATTTCCATCGCAACGGCTTCATTGACTTTTGCGCCGATAATAAGCCTGAGCACGCTTTGCTCCGGCGGCACCGATGGCGGAAGGAACGGCGTAGACAGGATGCCCCGATTGAATAGATCCTTAGCCAAGGCTACCGCGCGTTCCGGCGCCCCACAGGCGATGGAAACGATCGGAGCTTCGCCTCCCTTGAGAATAAAACCGGCTTCTTTTAATTTTGACGCCAACGCAGAATGGTTGTCCCACATTAATTTCCCAAGCCGAGGGAACTCATTAATGATAATGGCGATGGATGCAAGCAAGCCTCCGGCGCTTGCCGGCACAAGCGCGGTTGAGTAAATAAGACCGTTGCAATTATAGCGGAGATAATTGATGAACTCGGATCTTCCGGCAATGACTCCGCCGGTATTGGCAAGCGCTTTGCCCAGCGAGGCGGTATAAATGCCTTCGTATCCGCGGATATATTTATATTCCAGAATGCCGCGGCCGTTTTTGCCGATGACGCCGATGCCGTGGGAGTCATCGATGACGGGGATAGCCTTATAGCGTTTGCACAGCTCGCAGATATCATCGAAAGGCGCGACGCTGCCTTCAGTGGAAAAGACGGACTCGGTCACTACAAATATTCTTCGGTACGACCGAGCGGCGGCAAGCTGCTTCTCGAGGTGACGGATGTCATTGTGCAGAAACGGCTTGATCCCGGCGCCGCTTGCTTTTATCCCCTGGACCAAGGATGCGTGAGCGTAATGATCGACGGCAATAACATCGCTTGCGTCCGCGATAGAGCAGAACAACGAGCTGTTTGCCTGATAACCGGAGGGGAAGATAACCGCCGACTCAAGGCCGACCATATCGGCGATCGCCGATTCCAGCTCAGCCAGAATCGCAGCATAGCCGGCGGCGATGGGAGTGCCGCAGAATGACGATCCGAAGCGGTTCACCGCATCCGTCATGGCGGTTTTTATCCGCGGGTCTGTCGCTAACCCGAGATAGTCGTTGGATGCAAGGTCGAAAAGCTCTTTCTTGTCGACCTTCAGCTCGCCTTGGCCGCCCCGCACCATTTTCAGGTAATAGGGATTAAATCCCATGCGATCGGCAAGAGACAAATCCATGGACAGCGATTCGAACGCTTTTGAGGGTTTCATAGTTTTTCCATTGGCGGCAGGTATTGGGCGACCAGCATCTGCACAATGTCCGCAACCTTCTCCAATCCATTAAAATCCGCTTCTTTAATTTCAATGCCGAACGCATCTTCAAGATCGTTGATGATCATGATGGCGCCGAAGGAATCCACGCCGAGATCCCGGCGCAGGTCGCCGTCCAAAGTAACGGTATTTTTATTTTCGATATTTGCTTGTATCAGGTCGATTATTTTCCGCTCAAGTTCATTGGGCATACAAGCCTCCTTTATAAAGGTCAAACGCCGGACGCATAACAATGGGTAGGTCGTCCGGAATCACACATAATCGCACACCGGTTGCAATGGATGCAGGCAGAGCGGGCGGCAATATTTCCCTGCCATTTCAAAACCAGCGACGGTTCGCGAATAAAAGGCCGGCACACACCGATAAAATCGATCTGTTTGTTTTCGACTGCGTCCGCCGCATCCTGTCCGGATCTGATTCCTCCGACGCATATAAGCGGGATCTTGGTATGGTTGCGTGCTGCTACTGCAGAAGGAAGGTTGTAGGCTGCAGTGAACGGCGCAATCGACCTCCTCATGATCGGAAGGAGGAGCGTTTTCCAGAGGACGCGCATCAGCGGGCTTTTCGTGCGATACCGTGGAGTGTAGTCCAGGATGGCGTCGATGGGGATGCCGGTTCCCCTGAAGATATTCAGCGCTTGATCCATGGTTCCCCAGCTGATTTCGATGGCGTCGATATCCTGAGCGTCCAGAAAGCGGATCACATTAATAAACTCCTCCTGCCTCATGCCGTGGCGATACTCATCGCCCCCGCTTATTTTAACGATCAGCGGAAAAGCCCGGCCGCACTTTGCCCGGATGCGCTCGATGATTCGGCGGAGAAACTCCGTTCCGACGCCCGTGCGCGGATCGATGCCGAGGAGATCGTCGCGGTCGTTGACCGCAGGATTGAGAAACTGATGAATGAGGTACCCATGCGCCGCATGCAGCTGAACGCCGTCAAATCCGGCGTCCCTGCTTCTGAGAGCCGCGGCGGCAAAATCATGGATGATGCGTTCCGCATGATCCAGTGTGAGCCGCAAAGGGTTGACATTGAAGTATCGGGACTTTTTCATACCGGGACCGTAAACCGCTCCGCCGGTCGCGGCTGGGAGCGTCTGCCTGCCGGCGTGGGCGATCTGAAGGAAAATGCGGCCTCCCTGCCGGTGAACGATTTCGGTCACAGGAGCCAATCGCTGAATCTTATCGTCGCTGTCGATTCCCGCCTGGCCCGGTTGCATGGCCTTGCCGTCACGGCTTACAAAAGCGAATCCGGTTATTATTGCGCCGATATTCTGTGCAGCAAGAACAGCGTAATGGCGGAGGTAGAGTTCCGAAGGCGAACCCTGGGCGTCGCACATGCCCTCAAAGGTCGCCGAACGGATGATCCGATTGGGAAGCGTCAACGATCCAATCCGCGCCGGCTCGAAAAGCTGCATGACGATTTCTCCCTATCACTGCTGATGATCGCGGTGAAAATCAAAAAGAAAGCCGACAAAAATATAAGAAAAAATAAAAAGCCAAACAGCCAGGTCCGGATTGAATATGCCGATAAGCGCCGCCTGGGCGCAGGTGCAAGCTCTGAAATTGGTTACCAGTGAAGCATACGCCCCGGGTCCGGTCGGAAATCTGTAATAAAGAACGCCGGTCCATATCTGCAGAAAAACGGTGAGCGCTCCGAGCATAATAAAGGTCGTATTCATCTGCGTGCGGTGAAATCCTGATATTCTGAGCGCTACGAAAACCAGCGTCGGCAGGAACGCAGACCCGATGGAAAGCCAGCGCGATTTCCTGAGCCCTAATAAAACGACGAGTGTGCGCTTTCCCGCGGCTTTGTCTCCTGTGTAATCCTTGAAATAGGTGTAATACGTCATGAGCGCGTTGGTGACCCATACGAGAATCAGCACGGACAACCGGGCGGGCACCAACGCCGATGAGGATGTCGGGCCCGATGCGTAAGCGCCAAAAAGCGGCGCCATAGTGATCATGAGGCCGAATACGATATTGCCTAGAATGCCGAAGCCCTTGGCGTATTCATAAACGACGTTGAGCATCACGCCGGCGAAAAGAAAAACCACCGCAACAGGTTCGAGAAAGAACCAGGTGACTGCGGCAGAGACAAGAATAAGCGCGAGCGAGAGGAGGAACGCGCCGCGGGGATTCAGTTCTCCGGTAACCATAGGCCGGTGCGGTGCGTTGACGCGATCTTCCTTCAATCCGAGGAAATCATTGATTATCTGATTGATGCCCCAGCTCAGGAAAAGAAGGGCGAGGATGATCAATTTTCTTTCCGGAGACGGCGCGATTTCAATCGTTCGCTCGGAGGGACTGGAGGCAAGATATTCATAGTAGGCGACGCCAAGCCAGCCGGCCATGCCGGTTACAAACGAGTAATATAACCGCATGGATTTTACATAGGACTTGATAAACGCTATCACTCAACGCTCCTATTCGATTGAGACCCGGCGCTGCGCCAATATTATGTATGGCGCCAACTCTATTACAGGTTCAACGCCCGCGCTATATACAAAATATACTCCCGCTTTATCGCCGGCATGCCTTTACCTGAAACCAATCTGTTCCTCCTAATATATAGAGCGACTTTTAGCCGTGGAAATTGCATGCCAACAATAAAAAATCCATGATCCGGAGCTGCTTTTGTCGCATTGTATAGTGAAGGAAATTATCAGGCATAAGGATTTTGGAGAGTTACGGATCATGGGAAGCAAACCATGGCGACATCCTTATCTCTTAGGGGTATTGCTTTCCTTGAGTTATTTCGTAAAAATGTTGCGGATTGATCTTTCAGAAAAACAAAGAAGTCCTGGATAAAGAATCGATAGAGCCTCACCGATGAGAGGGAGACTGTGACCACGACGCCCCATGCGCCCAGGCGCGAAATTTTCGGCTGGGCCATGTTTGATTTCGCCAACTCCAGCTATACCACGGTGATTGTCACTGTCGTCTTTAGTGTGGTTTTCCCCCGCCTGATCGTCGGAGATGCGCCCGACTACCGCCTGGGCAACCTGCTATGGAGCGTGGCGTTGTCTGTGAGTTCCGGACTGGTCGTCCTGACCGCCCCTGTACTGGGCGCGATCATAGACTTCCACGCGGCGAAGAAACGATTCCTCTTCGGCAGCTACGTCCTGACGGTGACGACGACGGCGGCCCTCTACTTCGTCAGCCCGGGGCACGTGTGGCTTGCGGTGGCGCTGATCGTCGTGTCCAACTACGGCTACTCGGTGGGTGAATCGTTCGCTTCGAGTTTCTTGCCGGTCCTCGGCCCGACCGAAGAACTCGGGAAAATCTCAGGATTTGCCTGGGGACTCGGGTACTTGGGCGGGCTCGCATGCACGGCCCTCGTTCTCAGCGTGGCAGGCGAGCAAACCCTAGAGAACTTTGATCGCGTACGGTTGGTGGGACCCATCACGGCGGGCTTCTTCCTGGTAGCGGCCATCCCCACGTTCATGTTCCTGCGCGAGCGAGGCGTTCCGAAAGCGCTCCCCCCGGGAAAAACACTGCTCGGCATGGGTTTCCGGCGGCTGCTCGAAACGGGCCGCGCGCTCGGAGAGTTTCGCGACCTGCTCCTGTTCTTCGTCGTGTTCTTCTTTGCGATGGCCGGTCTTTCGATTGTGATCGCCTTCGCATTCATTTACGGCGACCAGGTGATTCACTGGACTCCACGGAGCCAGGTACTGATGTTTGTAATTACGAACCTCACCGCGAGCGTTGGAGCCGTCAGCTTCGGCTTTCTGCAGAAGCGCTGGGGCAACCTGCGCACGTTCAACCTGACACTGGGCGTCTGGATCGTCGCGATCCTGGGCATCTGGGGCACGCCCGGCATCACCGGCTGGCTGAAAGGCGCGCTTGACCCTGGGTGGCAGGCGGAGCACACCTTCCTGTTTATGGGCGCCATGGCGGGCCTCTGCCTAGGCGCAACACAGTCCGCCAGCCGCACGCTGGTAGCGGTGTTCAGCCCGGGATCGAAAGCAGCCGAGTTCTTCGGATTCTGGGAATTGTTCGGAAAACTGGCCTCTATTTTCGGCCTGCTGTCGCTCGGCGTGCTGCAGATACGACTGGGACTGACTTCCGCAATTCTGCTCTGCTCGCTGTTCTTCCTAATAGCGCTGTTCCTGACGCTGTTCGTGCGTGAGCCGCGGGGCCGCGCTTCCGCCGCAGCCTATGTCGCGAAGTAGCGGTTTTTGGGACTGGGATGCCTCAAGCCGGCATATATTATGTGCATTTATTCCCGTGAAAAACGTGCTACTACGAGTGTCATGAAAAATTTACCGAAGAAATTTGGGGGCCAAGGACAGCTGCTTGATGAGTACAATCGTCTGCTGAATAAATATGATCGCTTAAAAGATGAAAACAGGCGGCTTAAAGAACAGCTTGGACTTAGAGACACCGAGGATTCTTCGAGTTTTATACCGGAGTCAAAGCCGGAAAAATGCAACCTTGCCGCTACTGAAGGAACCGACAAGCCTCCCGATTCAGTCATTGTCCATACATCGGATTCGTCTGAAAAAATCAGATTGTTCCTGACTCTTTTCAAAGGTCGGGATGATGTATACGCAAAACGGTGGGAGAACAAAAAGAAAGCTATCTCCGGATATTCTCCGGTATGCCTTAACGAATGGATGGCCGGCCTATGCGGCAAACCGAAAATATCCTGTTCCGGATGCGCTCATAAATCTTATGCCGCTCTTAATGAAGCTGTCATCGAGAACCATCTAAGGGGCGCCATCGTCGTCGGTGTCTATCCCATGCTTCCGGATGAAACATGCCGTTTCCTGGCGATCGATTTCGATGAAGCGGGCTGGCAAAAAGATATCAATGCGTTGAGAGCGGTTTGCGGCGAATTTGCAATTCCATTTGCTGTTGAGCGATCGCGATCCGGTAACGGCGGGCATGTCTGGTTTTTCTTCGAGAACCCAATATCCGCCGCTCTAGCGCGAAAGCTCGGCGCCGCCCTGTTGACTTATTCCATGGACAGAAGACATGAGATTCAATTCAAATCCTACGACCGCTTTTTTCCCAGCCAGGACACTCTTCCCAAAGGCGGACTTGGAAATTTGATTGCTATGCCGCTGCAAAAAGCAGCCAGGGAGAACAACAACAGCGAATTTGTGGATGAAAACTTCCAGTCTTATCCTGATCAATGGGCTTTCCTGTCGACCATCCGGAAGCTTTCCGAGGAAAACATCGAGCATCTTATATCGAAGCTTTGCGCAGGTCATGAACTGGGGGAATTGAAAATCGACCAAGAAGAGGAATCAGTAAAACCCTGGGAAACTCACCCGGTCAGCCTCCGGAAAAGTGACTTCCCTGAGCGCATTGAGATAGTTCGGGCAAACATGCTCTTTATTCCCAAAAACGGCATCTCCCAGAGGGCTCTTAACCGCATAAAGCGTCTGGCAGCTTTTAAAAATCCGATGTTCTTCAGGCAACAGTCTATGCGGTTGCCGACTTACGGGCATCCAACGGTCATTTCATGCGCCGATGAAACAAAGGAATATTTGTGTTTGCCGAGAGAATGCAGAGAGGATCTATCCAATGAACTTGAAAGTATTGGAATCCATTATGAATATATAGATAAAACCAGGCGCGGCAAACGCATCGATGTCGATTTCAAGGGGCAGTTGAGAGATGAGCAGTCTTTAGCCCTCGAATGCTTGCTAAAACAGGAAACCGGCATATTGTCGGGGACAACCGCCTTCGGCAAAACAATTGTAGCCCTCAAACTGATTGCCGAAAGAAAGGTCCCCACGCTTATTCTGGTTGATAAGGTCAGTTTGCTTTTACAATGGAAGAAAAAGATTTCCGAATTCCTTATTATAAATGAAGCCTTGCCGGACCCTGTCAATACAAACGCTAAGAAAGGTGGAAACAAAAAGAAGAACAGCATAGTCGGCCAACTCGGCGCCGGTAAAAACACGTTGGGCGGCATAGTGGATATCGCAGTCATGCAGTCCTTAAGCAGAAAGGGTGAAGTCAAGGAATGCATCAAGGATTACGGAATGATTATCGCCGATGAATGCCATCATGCATCCGCCTTCACCTATGAAAGTATTCTGAAAACCGCCCCGGCGAAATACATCTACGGCCTGACAGCTACGCCAACGCGGAAGGACGGACATCATCCGATTTTATTCATGCATTGCGGGCCTATTCGATATCGGGACAATCCCAAGAAACAAGCTGAACTTAGGCCTTTTGATCATTTCATTGTTCCACGCTTTACATCGTTGCGGATTCCGCTCGGAATTGAAGAAAAGGAATCCTCCATTCAGGATTTATACGTTGAAATTATCAACAGCGAAACCAGGAATCAACAGATCATTGACGATATCCTTGTCAATTACAAATGCGGCAGAAACTGCATTGTTCTATCGTTGCGTACTTCCCATGTTGAGAAGCTTGCTCAAAGGCTCCGGGGTATGGCGCCCGATTCCGATGTCTTTGCACTGACGGGAGGGATGGGGGCCAAGGCAACCAGGGAGGTTTTTCAGCGTATTGCCGACACTCCGGCCGACAGGAGCCTGATACTGGTGGCCACAGGCCATTTCATCGGTGAAGGATTTGACGAACCGCGACTCGATACGCTTTTTTTAACCATGCCCATATCGTGGAAGGGAACGCTGCAGCAATATGCCGGACGTCTCCATCGCTTGTATGAAAATAAAAAGGAAGTCCGCATCTATGATTATGTGGATGTCCAGGTGAACATGCTGGAGAGAATGTATCAGAGACGGCTCAACGGGTATGCCTCGATGGGGTACAAAGCCAAAAGCGAAGATATCTTATCTGCATCTCCGGACATTATTTATAACCGAGACAGCTTTTTACCTGTGTTCAACAATGATATCGTCGCTGCAGGAAAAGAGATCCTGATTGTAAGTCCGTTTGTAAGAAAACGGCGTGCGATGCAGATGATACAACGATTGAAAATGGCGGCAGCCCATAATGTCCGTGTAATTGTCGTTACTCGCCCTCTGGAGGAATTCAAAGCGTCCGATCAAAACGCCCTGCTGGAAACTCTCGATTTGCTTAAGAAAAATGAAATACGTGTTGTCGTAAAACCCAATATCCATCAAAAATTTGCAATTATGGATCAGAAAATTGTCTGGTATGGGAGCATAAATTATTTAAGTTACGGCAATGCCGAGGAAAGCGTTATGCGCATTGAAAGCGCTCATATAGCAAATGAGCTGCTTAAAAGCATTG